>CAJQSQ010000007.1 GCA_905616395.1 uncultured Candidatus Pelagibacter sp.
TGATCTAATGAGAATTTTTGGTTCCGAGTCTATGAATAATATTCTTCAAAAACTAGGTCTAAAAGATGGGGAAAGTATTGATCACCCCTGGATTAATAAAGCACTTGAGAGAGCACAACAGAAAGTTGAGGCCAGAAACTTTGATATAAGAAAAAATTTATTAAAATTTGATGACGTTTTAAATGACCAAAGACATGTAATATTCTCTCAAAGAAATGGCGTAATGAATAGTGAAAAAGTTTTTGATTATTCAGATGAATTCCTATCTGAAATTATTAGTCATTTGATGACCTTAAAAACACAAAAACTATCAACAGCTAAAAATAATGAATTTAACAATCAGCTAAAAACTTTACTAGGAAAAAGTGTTAACGATAATGAATTTAAAAATGTTACTGAATTAAGAGACGAAGAATTCAAAAATAAAATTAATTCTAAATTTTTAGAAGCAAGAAATGAAAGAATTAAAATGTTGGATGAAGAAAAAGCAAAAGAAGTTGAAAAAAGAATTTTTCTCCAGTGCATAGATTTAAACTGGAAGTCACATATTCAATATCTCGAACAACTGAGACAGGTTATTGGCCTGAGATCTTATGGTCAAAGAGATCCATTAGTTGAGTATAAAAAAGAAGCTTTTTTTCTTTTTGAAAACTTATTGAATAAATTAAAAATGGATTTTGTTACGATTTTAATCAATTTAAAAGTAGTTCAAAAATCTACTCAAGAAAAAGAGACTCCTGAAACAAATAAAATTGATCCAAGATATACTAGAGAAAAAATAAGTAGAAATGAACCTTGTCCATGTGGGTCTGGTAAAAAATATAAAAAATGCTGTGGTGCCTTATAAAGAAAATACTAAATAGCCCAATAAAACTATTACTCCAATTGCAGCTACTAAATTTAACTTGGATCGAAAGAAATTTTTAACAAATATATTAACCTTGTTTTCTTTCATGCTAAGTGTGCTTAAATCATCTAATTGGTTTACGAATCCTTTAGATCTCCCAATAACTAAAAATTTATTTTTTCTATGATTAAAAATTTCTTCTCCACTCATATTAAAAAATTCACTCAAATTTTTTTCAATTGATTTTCTTACGTTATCTAATATTAGGTCTTTATCTCTATGAGCGCCACCAATTGGCTCTGGAATAATTTCATCAATTACTTTTAGTTCTAAAAGGTCTTTTGAGGATAATTTCATGGCTTTTGCTGCCTCTAAAGTTCTTTTGGGATCTCTCCATAAAATAGTAGCACAGCCCTCTGGAGATATTACTGAGTAAATTGCATTTTCTAACATGATTACTTTGTTAGACGAAGCAAGTGCTATTGCACCTCCTGATCCACCTTCTCCAATAACAATTGCAAGAGTCGGAACATTTAACGACATGCAGCACTCAATTGACTTAGCAATTGCCTCTGCTTGGCCTCTCTCTTCTGCGCCTACGCCAGGATATGCTCCAGGTGTATCTATAAAAGAAATTATTGGAATATTAAATTTGTTAGCTAATTTCATTAATCTAATTGTTTTTCTATAACCCTCAGGCCTCATCATTCCAAAATTTCTTTCAATTCTACTTTCAAGGCTATCTCCTTTTTCTTGGCCAATAACTAAAACCGATTTCTCATTAAATTTTGCAAATCCTGCTATTACTGATTTATCTTCTCCATAAAATCTATCTCCTGACAATGGAATAAAATCCTCAAATAAATTATCAATAAAAAATTTTGCCTTGGGTCTATCTTCATGTCTTGCGACTAAAGTGGTTTGCCAGGGATCTAGGTTGGAGTAAATTTCCTTAAGTTTATTATCTATTTCTTTTTGAGATTCAGAAATTTTTTTTGTGTCTACTTCCGAAAGACCATCTTGATTATAAGGGTCTTTAAGTTTGTCTATTTCTATCTCTAAATTTTTAATATCTGTTTCAAAATTTAAATAATTTTTCATATGATTTTTCAATTATTAATTAATTATGAAAAAAGGCAATAAAATGTTTTAAATAATTTATATTTGACATAATTCTATTAAGAGATATTCTTAATAAATATCGGGAGAGACTATTAAATAATAGCGCCGAAGGAGCAACCACCCCGGAAACTCTCAGGCAAAAGGACCGATAATAAACATAACACTCTGGAAAGAGATTTATCTCGCCGATGGAGCAAAACTCTCAGGCAAAAATACAGATGGGGTAAAATGGGTGCTATGAAAGAACAATATACAAAAATACACAATCTGTCAGTTTCTAATAAATTACTTAACTTCGTTAATGAAGAGCTACTTAAAGATACGAATATTTCTTCAGAAAAATTCTGGGAAGGCTTTGATAGAGTAGTTCATGAATTAGCTCCAAAAAATAAAGACCTATTAAAAGTAAGAGAAGATTTACAACAAAAAATAGACGATTGGCACATTGCAAATAAGGGCAATGAAATAAACCTGGAGAAATATAAAAAATTTTTAAAAGAAATTGATTATTTAAAAGAAGTAGGTCCTGATTTTAAGATCAAAACAAATAATGTTGATGAAGAAATAACTAGTATTGCTGGACCACAATTAGTTGTTCCCATTATGAATGATAGGTATGCATTAAATGCTGCTAATGCTAGATGGATGAGTTTATATGATAGTTTGTATGGCACAGATATAATTGAACAATCTGAAGATAGTGTTTCTCAGAGATATGATCCTTTAAGAGGGGAAATGGTTATAAAATATGGGAGAGACTTTTTAAAAAAATATTTTCCTCTAGAAGATTTTGAATGGCATAGTATTACACAATTTAAAATAGATAACGGTTCTTTAATTGTATTAAAAGATAACGCTGAAACATCTCTAAAAAATAAAGATAAATTTGTTGGTCATAGAGGTGATGCCAATGCACCTTCAGCTATAATTCTAAAAAATAATAATCTTCATATAGAAATAATTATAGATCCAAATGCTTTTAGTGCTCAACAAGATTCTGCTAAAATTAGCGATATTATTGTTGAAGCAGCAGTTTCAACTATCTGTGATAACGAAGATAGTGTTGCTGCAGTTGATGCTGATGACAAAGTTATTTGTTATCGTAATTGGCTTGGACTTATGAAGGGTGATTTGAAATCAACTTTTGAAAAAAATGGAAAGACTTATGAACGTAAATTAAATCCTGATAGAAGTTATATTTCTAAAGATGGAAAAGGACTAAAACTACATGGAAGAAGTTTGTTATTGGTAAGAAATGTTGGGCACCTCATGACTAACCCAGCAATCACTTTAAAAGATGGTTCTGAAATACCAGAAGGTATTATGGATGCTTTTATAACTTCAGCAGCGTGTCTTCATGATATTAAAAGAAGAGGTAATTCTAGAAGTGGTTCTATTTATATTGTTAAACCAAAAATGCATGGTCCTGATGAAACTTCATTTACAGATTTAATTTTTACTAAAGTTGAAGAAGTTTTAGAATTGGAAAAATATACATGCAAAGTTGGAATTATGGATGAAGAAAGAAGAACCTCTTCTAACTTAAAAGAGTGCATTAGAACACTTCAGAATAGAGTATTTTTTATTAATACTGGTTTTTTAGATCGTACTGGTGATGAAATGCATACTTCGATGGAAGCTGGTCCTATGGTTAAAAAAGGAGATATGAAATCTTCTAAATGGATAGGGGCATATGAAAATAATAACGTCGACATAGGTCTTCAGTGTGGTCTTTCTGGTAAGGCTCAAATTGGTAAAGGAATGTGGGCTATGCCCGATAAAATGAAAGAGATGATGGAGCAAAAAACTGGTCATCTAAATGCTGGTGCAAATTGTGCCTGGGTTCCCTCACCTACAGCAGCAGCTCTACATGCTTTGCATTATCATGAAATAAATATTTTTGATAAACAAAAAGAAATTCAAAAAAGAGCATCTGCAAAACTTGATGATTTATTAACAGTGCCAGTAGCAAATAGACCAAACTGGTCAATGGAGGAAATTAATTCTGAAATTTCAAATTCTGCACAAACTCTTTTAGGGTACGTTGTAAGATGGATAGATCAGGGAGTTGGTTGTTCAAAAGTTCCTGATATTAACAATATAGGATTAATGGAAGATAGAGCAACTTTGAGAATTTCATCACAACATATTGCTAACTGGATTCATCATGATATTTGCACAAAATCTCAAGTAATGGAAATAATGGAAAAAATGTCAAAGATTGTTGATAATCAAAATAAAGCTGATTCTAAATATGAAAAAATGTTTAATAATTTTGATAGTTCTATTGCTTTCAAAACAGCTTGTGATTTGATTTTTAAAGGTAAAGAACAACCTTCTGGTTATACAGAGCCATTATTACATCTTAATAGATTATTAAAAAAATCTAGTCTGAACTAGTTTTTATTCCAGTTCGATTTTTAAAAGCAGAATATAAAGTTCCGTCATCAAGGCTTTCTATTTCACCACCAACAGGAAGTCCTTGAGCAAGTTTTGTAACTTTAGTACCAGTTTTTTTTAAACTATCCTCTATGTAATAGGCTGTAGTTTGACCTTCAACCGTTGCACTTGTTGCCAGTATAACTTCTTCAATATTTTCTCTTGAAACTCTTTCTACTAATGAGTTAATTAAAAGATCTTCTTTTCTCTGACCAGCAGATGAAATGGTTCCACCAAGAATATGGAAGTAACCTTTATAAATATTTGAATTTTCAATTGACCATTGATCCGCAATGTCTTCAACTACACATATTTTATTATATTTTTCTTTTGAATTTTCACAGTTGTCACAGCCTAATGAATTAGATTTTAAAGTACCACAAGATTGACATCTAATAACATTTTTATAAACTTGTGCTAGAGTGTTTGCCATTGGCTTTACAAGTTCATCCCTGTTATTAATAAGTTTTAATACAATTCTTTTTGCAGATTTAGGACCTAAGCCAGGAAGTTTAGAAATCAATTTGATTAACTCTTCTATCTCATTAATATTTTGCATATTCTTAAAGTGGCCATTTAAAACCAGGAATACCAAATCCACTTGTAGACTTAGAAATTTCTTCAGATGTCTTGGATTTTAATTCTGATTTTGCATTGTTATGAGCAGCCACTATCAAATCTTCAATTATAATCTTATCTTCCTTCAATATCTCATCCGAAAGATCAATTTTAATCATTTCATTTTCACCATTTAAAGTAACCTTTACAGAATTTGAGCCAGACGTTCCTTCTACTTGAATGTTTTTTATTTTTTCTTGGCTTTCTTTCATTTTGGACTCTAATTCTTTTGCTTTATCTAAAATTTTTGTAAAATCAGTCATTTTTTAATCTTCTTTCCTAGGTTTAACGTCAACAAGTTCTGCATCAGGAAAATTTTTTAAAATATCTTTATAAGTTGAAGAATTTTTTACACTTTCTATTAGTTCTTTTTTTTGGTTAATTTCTTCTTCTTTTTTAGATGGCTGTCCTTTGGTTTTGCTGAGACTTATAATCCATCTTTCATTAGTCCATTCAAAAAGTTTTGCTGAAAGGTCTTTAATAAAATCTTTGTCTAAATCTTCATTAAATGAAATTTCAATTCTTTTATTTTCAAAACTTACAAGATTAACATTTTTTTCTAATTCATATTTTAATTTAATTTCTTTTTTAGAAGAACATGTTTCTAACAGATCATCAAATGAATTTATAAGACTAGCATTTATTTCAATGCTATTATTTTCTTTTTCTTTGATATCTTTTTCTTGTACAATATTTTTTATTTGACCTATTGTTTCTGCTTTATCTTTTATTCCAAACATATCTTCGTTTTTTTTTTTTTGTAAAAAAGATGTTTGGTTTTCACTTTCAGCTAGCGGTCTACTGTCTTTGCTATATTCGTCACTGTCTTGTTTAATGCCTTTTAAATGAATTAATCTAATTAAGAACATTTCCATTGATAAATGTTGATTAGAAACAATATCAAGCTCTTCAAGCGTTTTAATAGTAAATTGCCAAAATAATATTAAAGTTTCATCACTAACTTTTTCTGAAAGATCTTTAATTCTATTAAATTCTTCATCATTTAATAAAAAATTATTACCATCTAGATTTAGTGAGTCGATATTTTTAAAATAATACAAGAGTTCTAAAAAATCATTAATAAAAATTTTTGGTTCAACACCCTGGTTATATATTTCTCTATAAGTGTTGAGAACTTCAGCTTCTTTACCTTCAAATATTAATTCAAACAAATCAATTAATTGGGACTTATCAAAATAACCAAATATTTTTTGTGCTGCTGTGAGATCTAATTCTTTATCTTTATCTAAAGTAAGCAGAGCCCTATCAAGTAACGATAGTGCATCTCTAACTGAACCTTCGGAGATTTTAACAATTAATTTAAGAGCATCATCTGATGCATTACCATTTTCTTTTTCTTTAATCTTCTTGATAAAATCAAACAATTCTAAAGATTTAATTCTAGATAAATCAAATCTTTGACAACGCGAGACCACTGTAATTGGAATTTTTTTTATTTCTGTTGTTGCAAAGATAAATTTTAAATATTCTGGTGGCTCCTCTAAAGTTTTTAACAATGCATTAAATGCTTGCTTGCTAAGCATGTGCACTTCATCAATTATAAATATCTTATATTTAGCAGTAGTTGGGCCATATCTAGAAAATTCAATAAGGTCTCTTATATCGTCTACTCCTGTTTTGCTTGCTGCATCCATTTCTAAAACATCAATATGATTTGAGTTAGAAATGCTATTACAATTTTCACAAAGTTCTTCTATACACAAATTATCTATTCCATTTGAACAATTTAAAGATTTTGCAACAATCCTCGCTGTAGTAGTTTTTCCTATTCCTCTAATTCCAGTAAAAAGATAGGCATTAGGCACTTTATTAGCCTTAATAGAATTAGAAATTGTTTCTGCAACAACATCTTGTCCTATAAGATCATTAAATGTCTGAGGTCTGTACTTTAAAGCTAAAACTTTTGTATTTTTATTCATTTTATATAAAGGAGACTAGAACCTGAATAACTGTCTCTACGACTGCTTCCGTTAAGATCTGGTCGGGTTCAAGCAGTATCCACCTCTAGCCTCCAAAACTATTATAACAGTAATGTTTTCTATTCTACAAGAAAAGTTTCTAAGTTATTTTTCTCTAAACTTATCAGCTTCAAAAACACCTAGTACGTGAAAATCTTGACAATGAAGTCCCAATTCTTCTAAAGATTTTTGCACTTTTAGATTTTCAATATGGCCTTCTAAATCACATAAGAAAAAGTATGACTCGAATGAATTTTGTTCTGGATAACTTTGAAGCTTTGTAAGATTAATTCCATTTATTGCAAAGCCACCTAATGATTGATATAGGGCTGCAGGCTTACTTTTTAGTTTAAATAGAAAAGAAGTTATATATTTCTTGTCACCAAAATCAGGCTGTAAAACCTCATTTCCCATTACCAAAAACCTTGTGGCATTACCCTCTTCATTCTCAATATTTTTTGAAAGTATTTTTAGATCATAAATTTCTGCACTCAAAGAAGAGGCAATTGCTGCTTCAGTTTTAATTTTAGTTTTTGAAATTGTCTCAGCTGAACCAGCAGTATCGGCACGAATATGCTCAACTAAATTATTTTTTTTAATAAATTTAGAGCATTGTGATAAGCCTTGAGAGTGAGAATAGACATCTTTTATATCACTTAAATTACTATCTGGTTGTCCTAATAAATTATGTTCAATTTTATGAAAATGTTCAGCATAAATATTCAGCCTATATTTGAAAATAAGATATTCGATTCCGATATTTCCTGTAATTCGATTTGATTCTGGAATTACCATTCTCGAATTTTTATCTTGAGATGTTTTTAAAAAACATTCGTCAAATGTTTTACAAGGAATTACCTCTGCTTTAGGATCTATTTCTAACGCTGCTAGATGTGAATATGCACCAAATGTACCTTGAAAATAAATTTTGCTCATTTTTATGATTTATATTCCATAATTTTTTTTATAGCCAGATAATCTTCTTTTGTATCTACGCCTATAGGAGAAAAATTTGCCAAAGCAACACTGATTTTCAAATTATTATCTAATGCTCTTAGTTGCTCTAATCTATTTTGCTTTTCACTTGATGTTTGATTCAGACTAACAAATTTTTTCAATATACATGTTTTGTATGAATAGATTCCAATATGATGATAAATATTTTGATTATTTTCTGAAAAACTATCTCTAGTAAAATTTAATGCTATTGGAAAATTATCTTTTTTTAGTTTTGACTCCGTAATAACCTTTACTACATTTTGATCATTTAACATTTTATCACTTTTAATTTCTGCTGCTAATGTTCCAATTTCAGAATTATTATTAATCATGAGGTTATTTAAATTTATAATATCATTTTTGTCGATATTTGGCTCATCTCCTTGTAAGTTTAGTATAAAATCAATGTCCTTAATGTTGAGTTTTTCATAAGCCTCAAAAATTCTATCTGTACCAGTCTTGTGAGTGCTACCAGTTAAAATGGCTCTACCTCCATTTTTTTCAACATCATCAAGTATTTCTTTATCTTCTGTTGCTACTACGACTTCACCAATTTTTGCTTCTTCTGCTCTTTTAAAAACATGAGAAATTATTGATAAATTATTTATTTTTAAAAGTGGTTTACCCGGTAATCTAGTTGCCGACATTCTTGATGGAATTAATATTAACGTTTTAGCCATTATAAATTTACCAATTTATGCGTCTAACAGACGCAAAATAAAATATTAAAAATTAAGTATTTTTTTAATTATCATGTTATATCTGCAAAATAATAATAATTATATGGATTCGTTCGAGCTTAATAAAATTATTGCAGCAATTTTAATGGTTGCACTACTTGTAATCGGTTTAGGAAAGATTGCAGATGGTGTCTTTCATGTAAATAAACCAGAAAACCCTGGATATAAAGTTGAGGTAGAAGGGCAACTAGCCTCTATAACATCTCAAGTTGCTGAAGTTGAACAAAAAGTAGATATTGCAGCTATAATGGCACTAGGAGATGTTGCTTCTGGTAAAAAAATTTTTAAAAAATGTGCAGCATGTCACTCAATAAATAAAGGTGGAAAAAATAAGATTGGCCCTGCATTATACAATGTTGTTGGTAGAGCTGTTGGTGGAGTAGATGATTATAAATACTCTAAAGCTTTGGCTTCATATGGTAAAGAGTGGACGTTTGAAGAGCTTAATGGTTTCCTGACAAAGCCTTCATCTTATTTGAAAGGCACTAAAATGTCATATGCTGGTTTAAGAAAAGAAAAAGACAGAGCTTCTGTAATTAAATATTTAAATCAAAGAAGTGACCGTCCCAAGTTACTACCTTAATTTACCAAAACAATATAACAAGATACTTTTTTGAACATGTACTCTATTCAGAGCCTGTAACCATACTTCAGAATTTTTTCCCAAGAAAACATCTCTAGTAACCTCCTCTCCCCTTGGAAGACAGTGTAAAAAAGTTGTGTTTTTTTTAGCAAAACTCATCAATTTTGAATTAATTTGGAAGTTTTTAAAATCTTTAATTTTTTTATTTTTATTAACTTTATCATTCAATGAAATCACTTTATCTGAAAAAATTACATCAGCATTTTTAACTGCTTTTTTAGCATCATTAAAAATATTAATTTTTCTTTTATTTTTTTTAACCCAATCTAATACAAATTTTTTAGGCTCATAATTCTTGGGACAACCAATGTTTAAGTTGAAAGAAAATTTAACTGAAGCAGCAATCAAGCTATTCAGAACATTATTTGAATCTCCAATCCAACAAATATTTAATTTAGAAATAGATTTCTTTTTAATTTCTTCAACTGTAAAAATATCTGATAGCACTTGCGTTGGATGAGATGATGGGCTTAAACCATTTATTACAGGTATCTTTAAATATTTACTAAATTCTGCTATTTTTTCATCACTATCAGTTCTCAGCATAAAACCATCTCCATAAGTCGATAAGATTTTGGCCGTATCTGCTAGACTTTCTCCACCTTTTCCTAGGTGCAATTCGTTAGCTCTAAGAGTTATAGTTCCTCCACCTAATTGTTTTATTGCGAGATAAAAACTTAATCGTGTTCTCAAACTTGCCTTTTCAAACATTTGAATAAGTAATTTACCTTTTAAAGGTTTATCTTTATCTACTTCTAGAGTGTTATAATTTTTTCTTTTTTGTTTTCTTTTTTTTGCATCGGTGATGATCTTTTTAAGATCTGCTGAAGGTATGTCTTTAAGGTTGATAAAATGTTTCATTTTTATTTATAAGTAGAACACGCTTTTTTAATAATATTTATTGCTATATTGATTTCTTCTTTTTTGACATTTAGAGGAGGCAGTATTCTAATAACATTTTCAGCTGCTCTAATCGTTAATAATTTATTATCCATTAGTTTCTGTATAAATTTTGTTTGATCATTATGGAGTTGTAGTCCTATTAGTAAACCTACACCTCTTACTTCTTTGATTACTTTAGGAAACTCTTTTCTCAATTTATTTAATTCTGAATGAAAGTATTTTGATAATTTTTTAACATTTGAAAGAAACCCTTTTTTTAATATTTGATCTAATACAGCATTTCCAACAGACATAGCCAGTGGATTACCGCCAAATGTTGACCCATGAGTTCCAGCTATCATTCCTGATGCTACTTTTTTATTCATTAAGACTGCACCCAGTGGAAACCCACCTCCTATACCTTTTGCTATTGGTACAATATCAGGCTTAATCTTTGCATTTTCAAATGCAAAAAAGTTTCCACTTCTACCAATTCCACACTGAACCTCATCTAAAATTAATAAAATTTTTTTCTTATCACAAATTTTTCTTAATTCTTTTAAACACCAATTGGGAATAGTTTTAATTCCCCCTTCTCCCATTACAGTTTCAACCATAATAGCAGCTGTTTTTTTTGTTATTTTTTTTTTAAAATCCTTATGGTTTCCAAATTCAAAATGATCAAATCCGTCAACTTTTGGTCCAAAGCCTTCTGTCATCTTCTTGGATCCACTGGCATAAATTGTAGCTAACGTTCTTCCATGAAATGAATTTTTAACACATAGAATTCTATTTTTTGAAGGTTGCCCTATCGAATAAAAATATCTTCTAGCGACTTTAATTGCAGCCTCTGTAGCCTCTGCTCCACTGTTTTGAAAAATAATAAAATCTGCAAAAGTTTTTTTTGCTAATCTTTTAGCTAATTTTTCTCCCTCTGGAATAATAAACGCATTAGAGACGTGCCAAAGTTTTTTAGATTGTTTGTTAACTGCTTTTACTAAATATGGATTTGCATGTCCTAAGGAATTAACCGCTATTCCCTGAACAAAATCTAAATATTTTTTTCCATTAGTAGAATATAAAAAACTTCCCTTGCCATATTTAAAAGAAATTTTTCTTCTATTATAATTTTTTGCTAAAGCGCTCATTAACTAAGATTTAATTTTATAACCTTTCTTGTAAAGAAAAAAAGCAATGCACCACATAACAATACTTAATATGATCAAGTAGATTAAGCCTACTGTTATTGATCCATCTGCTTTTCCTAAGAAACCATATCTAAATCCATCGATCATATAAAAAAATGGATTTATGTAACTAATCTTTTGAAATAACTCTGGTAGTTTATCTATGGAATAAAATACACCTGATAAAAAACTTAATGGAGTTATTATAAAATTTGTTACAGTTGCTGTATGATCAAATTTTTCAGCCCAGAGGCCAGTTATAAAGCCAAGGCTTCCAAGTATAAATGCACCCAAAAAACCAAATACAAAAATATAAAAAATATTATAAATTGTGATATCAACAATTAATGAAAAAACAGCTATTGAAATTATAGCTATTAAAAAACCCCTTGTTAAGGCTGCTAGTATTATTGCCATCGACACTTCAAGGGCAGAAAGCGGTGCGTAAAGCATGTCAACAATGTTTCCTTGAATTTTTCCTATCATTAGTGAAGAAACTGAATGACTAAATGATTGTGTTAAAATACTCATCGCAATTAAGCCAGGTGCTAAAAAATTTATAAAAGAATAACCAAGCACATCCCCTCTATTATTGCCTAAAGCTAGGGATAAAACTGATAAAAATAATAAACTTGAAACAAGCGGAGATAGCAAAGTTTGTTGCCAAACTGCCATAAACCTGTTGCACTCTTTAAGCCATAGGCTTTTGAAGCCAATCCAATTTAAAAAGCCAAACTTTTTAACTCTGATATGATATTTTTTATTCAATTCAACCATAAGTAATCATATATAAATTTTAAGAAAAGATGTGTATAAAACAGAAAAATCCATTGTCTTTTATTTAATCCTGTGTGATCTGTATATAGTTATAAAAATTAATTAACATACTAAATATAGAATATGAGCTGGAACGAAGAAAAAGTAGAAAAGTTAAAAAACCTTTGGGGCAAAGGAAGTACTGCAAGCCAAATAGCTGAAATAATTGGTGGTATTAGTAGAAATGCAGTAATTGGCAAAGCTCATAGGTTAAATTTATCATCGAAAATTAAAACTAGAAATGCATCTTCAAGTCAAAATTTTGATAATAGTTCAGAAGAAAATTCTTCTAAACAAAGAAGAGGCAAAAAAAGCAAGTTTCAGTCCTTAATTATTGAAAAAGATTTTGAACCAGAAAATCCAAAAAAATTAGAGGAGCTAGATGAGAGCTCTTGTAAATGGCCTGTAGGACATCCTGAAGAACAGTCATTTTATTTTTGTGGACGATCATCTCTGAAAGATTTTTCATATTGCAAACTTCATTTGCTATACGCCTATCAGCCAAAAGGAAGAAAAGAAGAGCCTGTAGCTGATAAAGATGATGAGACACCTCAGTATATTGATAAAAAAATTAATACTGCTTAATAATTTTTAGATTTAATTAATCTTATTTTTTATTCTTTCCATTAAAACCTCTGATCAGAGATTTTATGATTAGATAAATTAAGAAAGAGAAAATTGAGAATATTAAAAAATAAATAATATTAATTATCATAAATAATCATACAATTTTAGTATAAGGAATTCTATTAAGAATTAGCAGGGTTATATCTTTTAGTAGAAAATTGTCCACCTTCTCTCCACATATAGCTATATTTTTCTACTTCATTATCAAATACTCTGGTACTTGGAACTCCAATATCAGCATTCGTTTGATATTTGCCTGAAGGAACATTATCATATTTTAAAAGCGTAAGCTGATCTATTGTTAGAAGTGGTTTTGGAAATAATTGAAATACTTTAGCAGACATAGTTGCTGCAAAAAGAGGTAATGGTATTAATAATCTCTTTTTACCTATTAAATATAATAATTTCTTTAAAATTTCTTTTAAAGATAAGACATCAGGCCCAACACACTCTACAATTTTAGAGTAAATATTTTTAGAGACAACATGATAAATAGTATCAGTTAAGTCCGAACAATGTATTGGAGCAAATTTAGTTGATCCATTATAATAAAGTGGGAAAAATGGAAGCCTACTTAGTAAGGTCATAAAAGATGTGGTAAAATTATCATCGACTGAATAAACTACAGAAGGCCTTAATATTGTTGCTAAAGGAAAGTTTTTTTGAATACTAAGTTCACCATCTAATTTACTTTTTGCATATTCTGAATCTATTGCATTATTTATCCCTAATGCTGACAAATGAATAAATTGCTGAACTTTATATTCTTTACAAAGTTTAGCTAAAATAGACGGAAAAATAGAGTGAATGTTTTTGAAAGTACTACCCTTGCCACTTTCGTACAAAACACCAATTAAATTAATACAAATATCAGTTTTAGAGAAAAGCTTTCTAATTTTTTTTTCGTCAAAAATGTTGGCTTCAACAATATCTATATAGCCTGCATTAGCTTGGGTCTTTATTACATATCCCTTTTGATGAAGGTTTCTAGTAACCACAGTTACTTTATAATTATTTTTAGTAAGCTTTCTTATTAAATGACGACCTATTTGACCGCTACCGCCAAAAATTAGACAATTTTTTGCTTTCATATATATATAATTAAAAATGAATATTGATATTAAACTTCACAAGAGTGATCTACCAGAAGATTTAGATTTAGGCAATGTTATAGCAGTTGATGGAGAATTTATGGGTCTCAATGTTGAGCGTGATCCTTTATGTCTTATTCAAATATCGACTGGTAATTCTGATGCTCATATTGTCCAGCTTGATAGGGAAAAATATGATGCTCCGAACTTAAATAAAGTTCTTTCTGACGAGTCGATCACCAAAATATTTCATTATGGGAGGGCAGACATGGCTCACATAAAACATTACTTGAAGACAGAAACTAATAATATTCTTGATACAAAAATTGCTTCAAAGTTAGCTAGATCCTATTCAGATAGTCACTCCCTAAAAACGTTAATTAAAGAATTTATGAACGTAGATGTAAGTAAACAATTTCAAAGTTCAGATTTTGGAGGGGAGCTATCTCCAGCACAATTAAAATATTGCGCCAATGATGTTATTTATTTGCATAAAATTCATGAAGAATTAAATAAAATTCTCGTAAGGGAAAAACGAGATGATTTATATAAGAGCTGTTTAACATTTTTAAAAACTAGAGTTGATCTTGATTTGGCTTTATTTAAAGACGATATATGGTCTCATTAAATGAAAAAAAGAAATTATAAAAAAATTGCTAAAAGTGTAATTGATCTTGAAATCAAAGCTCTAAAAAAATTAAAAAATTCAATTAATAACTCTTTTAATGAAGCGGTAGAATCATTAGCAAACTGTCAATCTAAAGTTATATTATGTGGAGTTGGCAAAAGTGGATTAATAGCAGCAAAAATTTCAGCAACACTTTCTTCTGTTGGAACACCTTCATTTTCGTTATCTGCAAACGACTGTTCTCATGGTGATCTTGGTAGTATTTCAAAAAAAGATATTTTAATTTTAATAAGTTATTCTGGTTCCACAGAAGAGCTAAAAAATATTATAAAATATGCAAATCGAAATAAAATTACTCTAATAGGAATAATGTCTAAAAAAAATTCAATATTATATAAAGCTTCTGATATTAAGCTGCTTATTCCAGAGGTAACTGAGGCGGGTCTTGGTATTGTTCCAACTTCAAGCACAATTAATCAATTGAGTATAGGCGATGCATTGGCAGTTGCTGTATTGAATAAGAAAAATATTAATAAAAAAGATTTTAAAAAGTTTCATCCCTCTGGAAATCTTGGTGCACAACTTAAAACTGTTGAAGAATTAATGATCACAGGAAATAAAATTCCATTTGTAAATGAAAACTTAAATATGAAAAAAGCTCTACAAATTCTTTCAAACAAAAAACTTGGTGCTTTAATTGTTCAAAATAATAAAAAAATTACCACAGGAATAATTACAGATGGTCAAATTAGAAGATTCAATGGAATGAGTAATAATCTCCAAGATTTATCTGTCAAAAAAGTTATGACCAGAAACCCAGTCAGCGTCAATCAAGATACTCTTGCTGAAAAAGCTTTATCCATAATGAATGCAAAGAAGATTACCTCTCTATGTGTTCATAAGGATAAGAACAAAAAAAAGACTGTTGGAATTTTACATATTCACAACATACTTCAGTCAAACATTCATTAAATGAATAAAAAGACAGGACTACAAGGTGCAATGGTTCTTGTTATTATCATCATTTCATTGTGGTTTTACTTAAAATACTTCACTAAGAATTTTGAAGATACAAAAGAAGCCCCAGTTATAGAAAAAATCGATGATAATCAAAATAGTGCCTCAACTTATATTGATAATATTAATTATGTTTCTACTGACGCTAGTGGCAATAAATATAAAATCACTGCAAAACAAGCTGAAATTAAAGATAAAAATTCTGATATAATGTTCTTAAGTGATGTTATAGCTTTTATTTTTATAAAAGATAAAGACGTGGTCAAAATTACTTCTAATTTTGGGAAATATAATTCAAAAAATTATGATACTATTTTTTCTGAAAATGTAATAGTTACTTACCCAGGACATAAAATAACTGGAGAAAAATTAGATTTTTCTTTTTTAACTAACCTTGGGGTTTTTACTACAAACGTTATTTATACTGGAGACAAAACAAATTTATTTGCTGATAAAATTGAAATGAATCTTACTACTAAAGATACCAAAATTTTTATGAATGATGCTGAAAAAAAAGTGTTAATCGAAGGAACTAAATAATATGGGTGTGATTAAAAAATTTAGAATTAAATCTTTTAAAAACCCTCAGTCCTTGATCTCTCTAGAAAATATATCATTATCATTTGGCCAGAGAAAAATTTTAGATAACGTAAGCTTTAAGATTAATCATGGACAAATTTTAGGAATGTTGGGGCCAAATGGAGTTGGGAAATCAACAATTTTTAATTTGATCACAGGTCTAATTAAGCCTGATTATGGCAAAATAAAATTTGAAGGGATAGATGTTGCTAATTACCCAATATATTTGAGAACAGCAAAATTTAAAATTGGGTATGTTCCTCAATATGGAGGTTATTTTAGTGATCTTACTTTATTAGAAAATTTAAAAGCAATAGCAGAAATTGTAATTGAGGATAAAAATTTAATTCACCATAAAATTGATCAGCTTATAGCTAAATTTGAATTAGATGCTATCAGAGATATAAAAGCAAAGTTTCTATCCGGTGGACAAAAAAAAAAACTGGTAATTGCTCTTGCTTTATTAAGTGATCCAAAAGTACTTTTGCTTGATGAGTGTTTTGCAGCACTAGATGTTCTAACAATAAAAATGCTTCAAGAAATTATTGTTAATTTACAAACAGAAAGTAATATAACTATTTGTATTTGCGATCACCAAGCACGTGATTTACTTTCTTGTGTAGATGTTGCAGTGATTTTATCAAACTGCAAGATTATAGCACAAGGATCTCCTAATGAATTGGTTAATAACACTGAGGCTAAAAATGCTTATTTCGGCGATTCTTTTAAATTCAATTAAAGTATGCGGAAAACACTCATAATTAAAAATAAAATTAAAAAATTTAATAAACAGATACAAGTTAGTGGAGACAAGAGTTTAAGTATAAGATGGGTTCTTTTAGCATCTCAAGCATTTGGGAAATCAAAAGGTTACAATCTTTTAATGTCAGAAGATGTACTAGCTGCAATTGATAGTATAAAAAAACTTGGCATAAAAGTGAGGATACAAAAAAATTACTGTGAAATATTTGGCAATGGAATTAATGGTTTTAAATATAAAAAAAACCTAACAATAGATGCTAAAAATTCTGGAACACTTGGTAGATTAATTCTGGGTCTTTTAATTAAATCACCTAAAAAAATAAGAGTAATTGGTGATAAAAGTTTATCTAAAAGAGACTTTTCAAGAGTAACCATACCTTTGGGGAAATTTGGGGTTAAATTTTCTTATAAGATAAAAAATAAACTACCTTTAACAATTCTCGGCACACAATCAGCAGAGGGTATTAAGTATTTGGAGAGCAAGGGCTCAGCCCAATGCAAAAGTAGCATAATGCTTGCAGCACTAAATGCATCAGGAACAACTTCTATTAAAGCAAAAAAATCAAGAAATCACTCAGAACTACTTTTTAAATATTTAAAAATTCCAATCAAAATAAGAAAGACTAAAAAATTTGATTTTATAGATATTAAAAAACCAAAAAAAATCCATGCTTTCAATTATCAAATTCCAGGAGATATAAGTTCAAGTGCTTTTTTTATGGTACTAACAACGCTTGCCAATGATTCAAAACTTTTAATTAAAAATGTAAACATCAACCCTTCTAGAGTGGGAGTTATTACAATCTTAAAAAAAATGGGAGCTCAGATAAAACTTAAAAACCAAAGAAATTATAAAGGAGAAAAAATTTCTGATATTTTAATAAAAAGTTCAAAAAAACTTAAAGCTATTAATTGTCCAACTGAATTAAATAGTAGCGCCATAGATGAATTTTTAGTTATTTTTTTAATTGCTGCAAAAGCAAGGGGTGTTTCTTATTTTAAAGACCTTTCAGAATTAAATCAAAAAGAGAGTCCAAGGTTAATATGGGGTTCTAAAATTTTAAACATGATGGGTGTAAAAACAGATTTAACAAAAGATTCTATTAAGATTTACGGGCAACCTAATTTAGAAATAAAAAAACCAATAACCATTAAAAACTACCTAAAGGATCACAGAGTTTTTATGATGAGTACAATTGCTGCCTTGACCCTTGGTGGAAAATGGAAAATTCACGATAAAGATTCTATAAATACCTCCTTTCCATCTTTTTTGAAAATAGTTAAAGATATAAGCCATTCACCACTATGAAATTAAAAAAAAAAATTAAAATTGCTATAGACTCCCCTGCTGCTGCTGGTGCTGGCACTCAAGCAAAGTTAATTTCTAAACATTTTAACTTATTCTATTTGGATACAGGAAAAATTTATAGATTAATTGCAAATATCAAACTTGCTCAACCAAATAAATATAGTCATGGCTTGATAAAAAAAAAGATGCTCAAATTAACTATGAAAGATTTACAAAATAAAAAATTATTATCTGATGAAGTTGGAACAATGGCATCAATTATATCAAAAGATAAAAAAATAAGAAAACTTGTTCATGCGTTTCAAATTAAAAGTGCTTATCACCCTCCCAAGAAGTACAATGGATCTTGTTTAGATGGAAGAGACATAACTTATAAGATAATTCCCGATGCTGATTTTAAATTTTTTATAACGGCAAATACTAAGACTAGAGCTTTAAGAAGATATAAAGAGTTAAAAGGACTAAATAAGAAAATATCTTTTAATGAAGTGCTAAAAAGCATCAAAAACCGTGACAAAAGTGACTATAATAGAAAAGTTTCACCCCTTATGAGAACTCGAGATTCGATCTTGATTAATACTACAAATTTAACTAAAAGATCATGCTTTTTAAAAATTAAACAAATTATAGATAGGAAACTAAAAGCTTAATGGAAATTTATAAAGACCTTTCAAACCCCGCCTCTAAAGAGTTCGAGCAACTACTAAATTCACAGTTTACTAAAACAGCAAATCTTGAAGAAGGAAAAATCATTACTGGTGTAGTAAATAAAGTTACTGATAACTTCGTGTTTCTTGAAGTACCTGGTTTAAAATCAGAGCCTATCTTAGATATCAATGAATTAAAAAGCATGGGCATGCTTGATAAAGCAAAAGTAGGTGAAAAAATTTCTGTTCTACTTGAAAGATTAGAAGATAAAAAAGGTGAAGTACTAGTATCAGCTTCAAAAGCTCAAAAAATTCAAGGTTGGGATAAGCTTGTTGAAGCTTATGAAAAAAATGAACCTATCATGGGTAAAATTACTGGACGTGTTAAAGGTGGATGTATAGTTGAGCACATCGATACTGGTTCTTTAATGTTTTTACCTGGATCTCAAATTTCAGATAAGCCATTAAAAGATATCAGTCATTTAATGAATGAGCCTCAAAAATTTGCATTAATAAAATTAGATAAAGTTAGAGGAAACGCATGCGTTTCTAGAAGAGAAATAATTTCTTCATTTAAAAAAGAAGATAAAATTAAAATCGTTGAAAAATTCAAAGTTGGAGATTTAATTAAAGATGCTGAAGTAAAAGGCTACAGTTCATTTGGTTGTTTCTTTAGTGTTAATGGTGAGCTTGATGTTTTAGTTCACTTACAAGAGATTTCTTATTCAAGAGTTAATCACCCTGATGAAGTTTTTACAATCGGTGAGAAACATGACCTTAAGGTAATCAGTGTTGATCTTGAAAAGCTTCAGGTTGGTTGTTCAGTAAAACAGCTTACACCAGACCCTTTTGAAAATATTTCAAATTACGAACTAAACAAAATCTATAAAGTAAAAGTAGTTAAGCTTATGGACTTTGGAGCTTTTTGTGAGCTTGAAAAAGGATTATCCACTTTATTGCACTCAAGTGAATTAAGCTGGACTAAAAAAAATATTTCCTCAAAAAAAATGTTTAAGGTTGGAGATGAAATTGATTGTGTGATCACTGAAATTGATAAAGAAAAAAGAAGGGTGGCAATATCTCACCGTTTAACAACTGATAACCCTTTTGAAACTTTTGAAAAAACTTACCCAATTGGATCTGAAGTTGAAGGTGAAGTTGCTAGCAAAAATGAATATTCTATTTTCTTAAAAGTTGATGGTTTAGATATTGATGCTTTCTTGCATTGTAATGATTTAACTTACTTAAATAATGGTGAAGAAGAATTAGCTAAATATAAAATTGGCGATAAGTTAAAAGTTAAAGTTTTAGAAGTAAAAGCTGCTGAACAAAAAGTTAGAGTTGGCTTACGTCAAACTCAACCTGATCCTTTTGACTGGTTTAATGATAAAAAAGCTAAACAAACTATTACTGTTAAAATCATCTCTACAGACAATAAAGGCCTTGTTGTAAGACCTGAAGGTTGTGAAATGGATTTCATGATTAAAAAATCTGCAATAGCTATTAACGCAGCTGACGCGAGACCTGCCAGATTTACAGGTGGAGAAAGGATTGACTGTGCTATTCAAGAGTTAGATTTAGATAAGAGAAAAGCAACACTTAGTATTAAACTTTTAGAAGAAATTGATCGTAAAGTTGCGTTGGATACTTATGGTTCTGAAGCAAGTGGTAAAAACTTACCTTTCTCATCATTATCTGATGATTTAGAGAAAAAGAAAAAAGAAGACGAATAAAAATTGGCTATTGTAAAATCAAAGCTTCTAAAACAACTCGCTAATAACTACCCAAATTTTTTAAAAAAAGACCTAGAAAAGTTCACTGATATTATTCTCACTGAAATAAAGCAGGCGCTTAAACGTGGAGATCGTGTTGAATTAAGAGGTTTTGGCATGTTTTCTACTAATATTCAAAAAGCAAGAATATCAAGAAATCCAAAAACAGGAGAGAAAGTTAATACACCTCAAAAAAAAACAATTCACTTTAAAATGTCTAAGGAAATGTTTAAAAAATTAAACAATGATGAATAAAAATATCTTTGTTGCTTGCGATACATCAAGCTTAAAAGAAATAAAAAAAATAATTAATGACACAAAAACTGATAAACTTCAAATAATTCCAAAATTTGGCTTGCAGTTTTTTTACTCAAAAAATGGGAGAGCTTTTCTTCAAAATTTTAAAGGAGATTATTGGTTAGATTTAAAAATAAACGATATTCCACAAACTGCTCTATCTGCAATAGATAGTTTAAAAGATTTAAAAAAATGTAAATACATCACCGTTCATGCAAGTGGTGGTCTTGAAATGCTTAAGGCTATTACAAAAAAAGCTAAAATAATTAACAAAAATTTAAAAGTTTTAGGAGTTACAATCTTAACAAGCCTTAACAACAAATCTCTTAAAGAAATTGGACATACTAAAACTGTAGCACAATTAGTATTAAAACAAGCTGGTCTTATAAAAAAATCAGGCGCAGCTGGAATTGTGTGCTCTGCACAAGAGGCAAAAATAGTTAGGAAAAAATATAAAAACTTATTTATTGTTACACCAGGAATAAGGCTACCTGGAGATGATTCAAATGATCAGTCTAGAGTAATGACTCCCAATGATGCTTTTAAAAGTAAGGTTTCTGGGATTGTAATGGGAAGATCATTAGTAAAGGGTAATATCAAAAATAATATTAAAAGATTAATTGATCATTTAAATCAATGATCCAACCCTGCAAGATTTGTGGGGTCTCTGACTCTAAAACTTTAGAATTTTTAACTTCCCATCCTACTCCACCTAAGATGATAGGGTTTATTTGTAATTGGCCTAAATCAATAAGATTTGTTGAATACGATAAGCTTAAAGAACTATTAAAAGTTGATAAAAGAAAATCAGAATATGTTGCTGTATTAGTTAAGCCTACTGAAAATATTTTAGAAAAAATAAAGGATTTACCATTCGACTATTATCAACTTTATGATTGTACACCTGCTGAAGTTAAATCAATTAAAGAAAAATATAATAAAAAAATCATTGTTGCGATAACGGTGAAGGATCAAAACGATACGGTTAGATATTTAGAGTACAATGAACTTGCAGATATAATACTATTTGATAGCAAAGGTTATGAAAAAAGTATGTCCTTCGATCATCAATTAATTAAGAATATTAAAATTAATAAAGAATTGATGCTAGCTGGAAACATTCAAATTGAAGATAACCTTGAAAATTATAAAGAAATAGCAGACATCATAGATATTTCTGGAGGTCTAGAAAAATCTGGATTAAAAGATATTTCAAAAATAAATATTTTTTTAAACAAAATTAAACTAATTAATAATGAAACTTAAAAAAAAAATTCCTTTAATTGATCAGCACAATAAGAATGGATTTTGGGGTGGTAAATTTGGTGGTAATTTTATACCTGAAACTTTAAAAAAACCTATTGAGGATTTAACTGAACTTTTTGAAAAACTTAGATACGATAAGAAATTCCTTAAAGAAAGAGACTATTATTTTAAAAACTACATAGGCTCTCCTACTTCATTTATTAAACTTCAAAACCTATCGGATCACCTAGGTGGAGCCCAAATATATGCCAAAATGGTGTCAGAGGCGAACGGAGGAGCTCATAAAATCTATAATGCAACAGTTCATTGCCTGATTGCTAAAAAAGCTGGAAAAAAATATGTCGTTGGTGATACGGGCGCAGGCTATGCTGGAAAGATGCTGAGTATGGCTGCTAAAAAGTTTGGCCTTAAATGTAAAATATTTATGGGTGCAAAAGATATAAAAAGGCAAAAGCCTAATGTAGACGCGATGAAAAAGAATGGTGCAGAAGTTGTACCTGTTTATTCAGGAAGTCAAACATTGGTAGATGCTGTTAGTGAGTGCATGCGTTACTGGGTTTCAAATTGTGATAACACCCATATGTGTGTTGGATCAACAGTTGGTCCTAATATATTTGTTAAAATTTGTGGCTGGAGTACAGCTCAAATTTCAAGAGAGTTAAAAACTCAAATACAGTCTGAGTTTAAAAAGATACCTAAAAAAATTAAACTTATTAATTGTGTGGGTGGTGGAAGTTCAGCTTATGGTTTTTGGAGTGAATTTATTGATTATGATAAAAAACAGATTGAATTAATCGGTGTTGAAGCTGGGGGTCCAAAAAATTCAAGGCTACATGCAGCACCTCTAACTACTGGTGCTAAACTTGGAATATTGCATGGAGCTGCAGCTTATGTTTGTCAAAATAGTGAAGGACAAATTAATGATACCGCTTCTATTTCTGCTGGATTGGATTATCCTGGCGTGTCACCTATTCACTGTTTCCTAAAAGATACTAAGAGAGCAAGATATACATCTGCAACTGATGAAGGTGCTTTAAATGCATACAAACTAGTTACAAAACTTGAAAAAATAAAACCAAGTCTTGAGCCATGTCATGCTTTTGCAGAAGCTATAAAAATTGCTCCAAAATTAAGCAAAGAAACTATCATTATAGTAAACTCTTGTGGTGATGCTAAAAAAGATAGAGATATCTTAAAAGAAAGATTGGGAAAAATTAACTAAGATGTCTTTAATTAATTTAGCGTTTAAAAAAGTAAAAACTGAAAAGAGACCTGCATTACTAACTTACACAGTAGCTGGAGATAATAGTAAAAAAAAATCTCTTGAGATATTAAAATCAATTGCAAAATATGCAGATATTTGTGAAATAGGCTTTCCTCATAATACTCCAATTGCAGATGGTGGCCAGATTCAATCAAGTGCTTATAGAGCTTTAAAAAATGGTATTAAAATTAAAGATGTTTTTTCAATAGTTAAAAATTTTAAAAAATCAAAACAATCAAAGCCTGTAATATTGATGGGTTATTATAATATGATTTATCAATATGGAGATAATAACTTTATAAATATTTGTAAAAAAGTAGGAGTAGATGGTTTAATTGTTGTTGATCTTCCTTATCCAGAAAATAAAGAATTTGCAAAAAAATGTAAGAAAAAAGGTATTAGTTTTATTCAATTAGTATCTCCCACTACCTCTCCAAGTAGAATGAAAAAAATTATTAAAGACTCTCATGATATGGTTTATTATATAAGTATGCTCTCAACAACTGGGGGTAAGCTAAAGGTTTCACCTAAAAAAATTTTAGAGCGTTACAGTAAGATTAAAAACCTTAATAAGAATAAGAATATTGTAATAGGTTTTGGGATCACTGAAAAAACCATAGCATCTTTAAGAAAAGCTGATGGATTAGTGGTTGGTAGTGCTTTATGTAAAGAAATATCAAATTCTATTAAAAAACGCCAAAATCCTGTCACAAATGTAACTAATATTGTGCTAAAGTTGAGAAAAAAAATAGCATGAATTGGATTAAAAAAACTTTAAGATTTGGTGAGAAGATAAAAACCATCATTAAAGAACGTGCAACCAAAACTGAAATAGCTAATAGTGACTGGACCTCATGTTGTAAGGGGCCTATCTTAAAAAAAGATTTAGAAGAAAACTTATGGGTTTGCCCATCTTGTAATAAACACCACAGAATAAACCCACGTCAAAGATTTGATATTATATTTGGCAAAAACAATTATGAAGTTTTAAAAACTCCTATTCCTCAGGATGATCCTTTAAATTGGAATGATGCAAAGCCTTATAAAGACAGATTAAAAGCTGCTAGAAAAAAAACTGGTATGGATTGTGGAATGATGGTTGTTAACACTAATATCTTAAATTTAAAAATTACAGCGATTGCATCTGATTTTGATTTTGTGGGTGGCTCAATTGGTGCTGCAGAAGGTGAAGCTTTTTTATACGGAATTCAACATGCGATAGAAAATGAACAGCCTTTTATAGTGTTTACTTCTGGTGGTGGAATGAGAATGATGGAAAGTCTTATATCATTAAGCCAAATGACAAGAACAACACTAGCAATTAACGAACTAAAGAAAAATAATTTACCCTATATTGTTGTACTAACTGATCCGACC
The DNA here is from genome assembly GCA_905616395.1 of uncultured Candidatus Pelagibacter sp. GTDB lineage: Bacteria > Pseudomonadota > Alphaproteobacteria > Pelagibacterales > Pelagibacteraceae > Pelagibacter. Next base: position 24,909 of record CAJQSQ010000007.1, read on the forward strand.
GCCGGTGGTATTACAGCCTCATACGCAATGTTAGGTGATCTACACTTAGCAGAACCAGGGGCTCTTATAGCCTTTGCAGGAGCTAGAGTCATCCAAGGAACTGTAAGAGAAGAGTTGCCAGAAGGCTTTCAAAGAAGTGAGTACGTTCAGAAATCAGGATTTATAGATTTAATTGTCGAGAGAAAAGACCTAAGAGAAAAAATTGGCTCATTATTATCAATATTGTTAAATAAAAATTCTGCTATAGATTCATTAGAAAATGAAACTTCAGAAGATAGTAGAACGCTTACAAAAGCTGCATCCTAAAGAAATTGATCTAAGCCTAGATCGAACTAGAAATCTTTTAGAAAAATTAGGTAATCCTCAAGACCAAATTAATTGCATTTCTGTTGTTGGGACAAACGGAAAGTTTTCAACAATCCAAGCACTTTATGCAATTTTAAAAGAAGCAAATTATAAATGTAATATTTATACCAGCCCTCATATTCAAAAGATTAACGAGAGATTTGTCTTTAACAATAAGCCATTAACAGATGATGAGTTGGCGAATCTTTTTTCTGAAATAGAAGAAGCCAATAATCAAATACAAATTACTTTCTTTGAAATTTTAACTGTTGCCTATCTTCATTATGCAAAGAAATACCCTGAAAACATTAACTTAATTGAGTCAGGTCTATTTCATAGATTTGATGCGACCAATATTTTAAAAAAAAACTTGGCTAGCATTGTAACAGCTATTGGTCTTGATCACTTAGACTGGCTTCCAAAAGAAGAGCAAACAGTTGACAAAATAATATTTGAAAAAACATCCACTTTATTAAACTCTAAAATCATTGTTGCAAAACAAAGTACAAATGAAATTAGCAAAAGTATTGAAGACACAATTAAAGATAATTCTTCTAAAAAAATAATCTTTAATAAAAATTATAATTTTACATTAAAAGAAAATGATTTTTTTTATTTTGAAGATGAATTTGGTGCTCTTAAACTTCCAAAACCTAATCTACCTGGAGAATTTCAATTAGAAAATATCTCTACTGCAATTGCGACTGCTAGACAATTAACAGATTATAAAATAACGGATGAACATATTAAGAGTGGTATTACTAAAATAGAAAGTATCGCACGGCTTCAAGAGTTAAAATCTGGGAAATTAAAAGGTTTAACTAGTAATAATTTGTTATTTGTAGATGGGTCTCATAATCCGCTTGGTGCAAAAGTATTAAATGAATATCTTCAAAGTTTAAATTGTAACAAACATATTATTTTAGGAATGATGGCTAACAAAGACCACAATGAATATATGAGCTACTTTAAGAATATTAAGTCATTAACAACAATTGATATTCCCAATCAACCCAATGCTATTAGGGGAAGTGAACTTAAGGAGAAAATTAAAAATTTTGGAAATATTAATTATAGAAATTCAGTTGAAGAAGCGATTAGATCAATTGATCTTCAAGAAAATGATATTATTTTAATTACAGGGTCTTTGTATCTTGCAGGAGAAGTTTTAAACTTAAACTAGATATTCTTATCTAGAAATTCTTTCATTTGGCTCTCGACAACTCCACCAACTTTTCTGTCTACTTCAACACCTTTTTTGTAAACAATAACAGTTGGTACACCTCTTACACCAGCAGCTGAACCAGTGTTAATTCCACCATTTTCAATGTCAGCATAATAAAAGCTAGCTTTATCTTTGTAGCTATCTGAAAACTTATCCATGATGGGTTTAAGACTCTTACAAGGAGCACACCATTCTGCAGAAAATTGAACTACAGAGATATCTTCATTCTTAATTTTTGTTTCAAATTCTTCGTCTTTAAAATCTATAAGCATGCTTCTTATATAAATTTTTATTCTATTTATTCAATATGTAAAAAGAGGTTTTTTTAATTAATTAACAAAGGTCAATTATGCCTGCTCGTATTTTTTCTGAATACCTTCAACAAACTCGTTAATTTCGTCTAAAAACTTAAGCTTTTTCTCATCTTTATCGTTGGTGTATCTTTCTCTTAAATTATCACACTCAAAATAAAATTCTTTGCATGTCCACCATTTTTCCTTCTCGTCGCTCAATATTCTTTCGGCTATTCCACGTTTAATAGTCTTAAACATGTCAGTAGGCAATGTTTCTGGTGATTCTTGATATATTATTTTTTTACCAAAGCTTACCATTCTTTCATCTTCAAATTTATCTAACAAAATTAACTTATCCTTCCAAGACGCTGCATGCCATTTTGGAAACAAAGCAGTATCTTTTTGCGGTGTAAATTTTTTATAAATTGTCTCTTCAGCAAGAAGATCAACCTGTGAATCAAATTGTGCTTTATCTTCGGCAGTTTCTCTTAATGCTGTTAAAACATTTTGAGAGAATTTTTCATTACTGTTTACTAATTTCGCACGTTCTTTAATCAAATCAGGATCAAGGTTACAATATGGTTCAGTTTGTAAGCCATAACTCGCATCTAAAATTATAGGAGCTTTGTTTGATCTTATAGTTCTTAAAAATTTTAATTTTTTAATAGCACTTTTAAGTTCTGAAATTGACATATCAAATAATGGGATTGGATCAATTTTAAGATCAAATGCTTGGCCCCATTGATAGATTGGATGAATACAGTGTTTAGGATGAAGCGGTGCAACTACAAATCTATAATTTTTACCAAAATGGTATTCAGCTAAAGTAAACATCTTCTCTGTTTTAAAGATTGTTTCTGTATCGCTCTTGTTGGCTGTTCTTAAAAATGTATCCCAGGTTTGAGGTTGATTTTTTTTAATTAAACCTAAAACCTTAACAGTTAGTTCCGCATCAAATAAAGCTGAGTGAGCACCAGAAGATTCGAAGCCATTCATTCTAGCTAACGATTCTAGTTTCATTACTGCATTACCTTTTGCATTTATTTCTGTTTTTACAACACTTTCATCAACAGCATGTGCACCTCTTGCTATATTTAATCCATCATGTCTTTTATTTGGAGTAGCATTTGTAATATAAGGGTATCTAATTCCTCTAAAAAATTCGTTTCTTATCATTTCGTCATCAAAACCAATATTTGACCAACCCATGAATATTGCTGGGCTCCACTTTTTAAATACTGCTTCCAGCTGAGATAACATTTGATAGTGGCTTAAGTTCCCTTTGGTTAATAAATCAACACTAGTTTTATTAACTATTAAGGCCATTGCTTGAGGCACCTCTCCTTCTGGCAACCTACATCTAAAATTAAATCTGTCTAATTCTTTAAAGTTTGCATCAACTAAAACACCACCTACTTCAATAATACTTCCCCATGAAGTGTTTGCACTGCTGGATTCTATATCCCATATTGCTAAATTCATATTAGTTTACATTCCTTTGGTGATAAAATTGTTCAACTTTTTCTAAAAACTTGTTTTGATATTCTTCTAATTTTGCGCCTTGAATTCTAAAGTCTTGGAATAAATTATCTACGGTACAAAGTAAAACGATTCCTTGGGTTATTTTTGAATTATGAACAACGTTATGAGCTAATGAATAAGCCCCTAATTGAAGGTAATAATCCTCAATCCATTCTTCTTTTTTAGGTTTATTTGATTGTTTAAAATCTATAATAGTTTCTTGCTCTTCATAAACACCTACCGCATCACACGTGCCAGCATACTTTCCAGGGTAATATAATGTTGCTTCTGTTCCCCAAATTTCTGACAACTTTCCTTTAATTCCTTGTTCAATAATTTCATCGGCCATTTTTTTAGATTTATTTTCTATTTCTAATAATTCTAGATTTAATTGACCTAATAAATATTTTTCTAGAAAGCTGTGCATCGATGTTCCTCTACTTGAGGCATCATTTTTAATTCTATTTGCTTCAGCAGCTCCCACTCGTGCTTTCCAGTTTGCAAGGGATGCTTTTTTTTCTTCACTTTGTGTTGCTTGTAAAATCGATGTAACTGATGGAAGCTTTTGCTGGTTAACAGCGTACATTCTTGAACCACTAACCATTGATCTCATTGATTTTGGATAAGTAAATTTATTATTCCACTGCATATAGTTTGTTATAAGCGGTATTGAGGGGAAAAAGAAATTAATTTTTTGCTTGTTTTGAATGGTCAACAAATTTTTCTACATTTTCTGTTTGAACAGCCTTATCAACTTGTTCGGGATCTTTAATATTTTCTAGGCTTCTGCTGATCGATCTTGCATCTGTTCCAAACTTATCGACAACAATCATTGCTTCTTCTAATTTTTTTCTAAGAGAAATTATATTATCAAAGTGTTTTCCAAATCTTGAGCTAATTGTTTTTAAATGATCATAGATTTCTGTAGCACCCTTTTGAACTTTTAATGATTGAAAGCCCATGTGTAAAGATTGCAAGTAAGCTGAAAGAGTATTAGGGCCACAGATTACAATCTTATATTTTTTCATCAATTCTTGAGTTAATAACTCTTTAGTAGTTGGATCCTGGTATTCAGTTAATTCTTTATATAAACTTTCAGTTGGCGCATAAACAATTGCAAAATCTGTAGTTTTTGGTGGCACTATGTATTTTTCATTAACACTTTTAGCTTTAGCTTTAAATGCAGCAGCTAATTTTGCTCTTGCATCTGCAACAGCTTTTTTGTCATCAGCATCATAGCCATCGGTAATTGCTTTAAATTTTTCCACTGGAAAGTGTGAGTCTACGGGCACCATTACATCACCCTGAAGTTTGATTGCAAATTCTACATTTTCACCCGTATCTTCTTTCATCTTAACGTTGGTCTGAAATTGTGAAGCTGGTAATAAGTCTTTGATTAGAGCATCTAATGAAAACTCTGCAAGAGTTCCATATTTTTTAACACCCGCTAAAATTTTAGTTATGCCCTCTTGGCTTTTATTTAATAATTCGACCTGGCTATTGAAGTTTCCTACTTTTTCATCAACCTTTGTTAAGGCTTCTGTCATGTCTTTAGTAACCCCAGTTGATAGGTTATTAAATGAAGTCGACATTGAACCTAGTGAGGTATTAATAGTGGTATTTAAGGTATCTTTTAATGAAGTAATTTCTGTCTTTAAATTAGCTATCTCTTCAACGCTTTTATTTTCACCTGTCTCATCTTTGTTTGTTTTCTGTTTGATGATTAAAAAGATTGCTACCGCAACACCTGCAAGAATTAATAATAAGATTGAAGTTTCAATGTTCATATTACCTTTATAACCGCATTATTTATAAATTAAACAGACATATATTTTATTTAAAAAATCAACTAATGCGGTTATTATTTATAATATGAGTAATAAAGTTAAGAAAAAAATTCCTAAGAAAAAAAAAAAAGATAAAAAAGTTAAGATAACTCTAGAAAGACAAAAAGATTTAAGCCGAATTTTTTTGGAAGAGCTTTATGTTAACAATTTTAAAGGAATTGAAGATAATGAAAAACCAATAAAATTTGCACCAAAAATAACTCTATTATTTGGAAAAAATAGTGCTGGAAAAAGCTCAATATTACAAGCAATTAAACTAATTCAACAAAGTTTAGATAATGACAATGATTTAGAACTTAATCCAAAACAAAGTTACCCTGGTGGTTTTTATTTTCCTTCATTTAAAGAATTGGTTTCAAAAAAAGATACTAATAAATCAATAACATTAGGAATAACAGCAAATGAAAACGATACTTATGGAGACTCAAGAGTACCGGATGTCCAGCAAAAAGGGGACAATAAAAAAACTATAATTAAAAAATTTAATTTAAAAAATAATGAAGTTATTTGTAGTGAAGTTGATTTCTACTCTCCCACAGATGACACGGAAAAATTTATTTCACTTAAAAATGAACCTTTTTACTTAAAAGGGCTTAGTGGAGAAAAGATTTATTTTAAATCCAAGATTTCTTTCATGGAAAATAAATATGCATATAAAGAATTATTTATCGAAACATTTAAAAATAGAAAAAAAGTTATTTCTTATTTAGAAAGAACTCAAGAATTTAGAGATGATTTCTATAAACTTGTAATGAAAAAGTATTCTAATAATAGTGATGAACAAAGAAAAAAAAATAGTGCTGAGCTAGATAAACTATTTTCTAAAAATGAATTATCTGCTGGATCTGTAAGTAGATTTAATCCTGCTTCATTTCAATTCCCCTTTAAACAACTTACTAAAAAGAAAATAGCAAGTAGATTAGATGAGCATAAAAAATTTATTGAAAATATGAAAAATGATTATGAAAGTTTTTTAAATTATATATCTAAAGATATACAAACATGTAAAAAATTTTTATTCAAGAATAATGAAATATTTACTGCTGGCAAGATTCAAGACAAGATTCCAAGAACTTTAAGTCAGGACGAAGCAAAATTATTAAATGAAAGCGCAAGAAGCCATTCGTCATTAGTTGATTTTTTATGTTTTGTTGTTGCGGAGATTAATGGTGATGAGCTTCCTTCAAAAATGGATTTTAAAGGTACTGGGGAGAAAGATGTAAGAAAAACTCTTAATCCAAAAAAAATGATCTCTTATTGCAGTAGCACAATATCTAATTTGTTAAATTCTATTTATATATTCCAGGGTCAGAAAGCTTTACCACACCAATATGAAAATATTTCAGTTGAAGAGGATTTTGTAGGTTACAATTATGAATTCTTACACAAAGTAATCGAAAATAATAAATTGGGCATAAACAAATGGCTTAAACATTTTGGTTATGATTTTAAAATTGAAACTGAAACTGGAGGGCCTACAAATGTAACTTTAATTCAACACAAAAAAGAAAATTTTAAAATAAACTATAAGTATGGTGGTTTAGGTGCAGAAAATGTCCTTCCTGTAATTGCTCAATCTGTAGCAGCAAAAAATAAAGTTATTATATTTGAAGAGCCTGAAAGAAGAGCCCATCCTGGGTTGCAAGTTAAACTAGCAGATTTATTTGTACAAACTAGTAAACATAATCAGTTCATAATTGAGACTCATAGTGAAAATCTACTTTTAGGAATACTAAAAAACATTCGAGATGGTAAAATTAGTCATAAAGATGTTCAAGTATCCTATGTATATATTGAAAAAGGACAGACTAAAATAGATGAGCTTTCAATAGATGAAAAAGGAAATTTTGAAACTAATTGGAGACATGGCTTTTTTACAGAAAGATTAGATTTAATATAGATTCATGATCAAATCATGTTTAATCACTTCTAAGTTTCTCAATACAATTTGCAACAATGAAATATTATTTGATAAATTTTATGAAAATTTTTATTTAGAAAATAAAAAGATAGCTAAAGAAGTTATTTTTTTAATAAATGATAATGAAAAAAGTGTGAAAGATGAATATGTAAGTATTTGTAAAAAGTTTAAGGATACAAATATAAGAGTAGGAACTTTAATAGACGATTTTCTTTTAAAATTAAATTTTGAAAATGTAAATTTAAATGAATATAGAGACTCTATAGATATTATTCTTGATGACGCAAAGGATATTGAAAAACCAATTAAGTTAAATATCCCATATGTAGAATTTCCTATTACAGAAGATAAATTTATAAATGAATTAAAATCTTTAACAAAGTTTGCAAAAAAGATCACTTTATTTGATCCAAATTTTTTAGATCATGTTACAAATTTTTCTCAAAAAGGAATAATATCTATAAAAGATAATCTAGAAAAAATTTATAATGATAAAGATTTTGAAAATTTTAAGCCTAAGATTATAGATATTAACTTTAACTATAATTATAATTATCAAGCTTGCTTTAAAACATCCATTAGAAATATTCTGGAAATTGTTTTATCTAATAAAAAAAGAGATGGTTTACAATTTGAAATACACACATCTATAAAAGATGATATTCAAAAAAAATTTAATTTGTTGATTAACAGCATAATAAAAAAATATCATGATGAAAAAAATCCATTAATTAAAAAAAAAATTGAAATATTATTAGATGGTATCAAAACCCATTTTTTTTCTAAAGACTCTTTAGAAGGTACTATTAATTATAATTATCAAGATATTTTATCTAAGTGCTTTAGTGATGCTAGATGGAAAAAATATCAAATTAATCTAAAAATTAAAAATGATTGGAATGAAAATTCAGAACAATTTTATAGAAGGGGTATTTTAATAGAAGGAGACATGATTAGGAGTGTTGTATGTGTTGGTAAAGGTTTGAATTTCTATGAAATACACAAAAAAAAACCAGCAAAATTAAGAAAAGAACGTAATTATCGACTTAAATTAATTGATAATCCCAATGAAAAAAAAACTTATACAATTCAAACGCGATTCTCTGAATTTAATCAGAAAATCAAGTATTTTCAGCTAAACTAGTATTAATAATTCATAAAATAAACACTTTCACCTGCTACAAAAAGATAATATTTTTGTTACTGTTGAAAAATTAAATTTAGCGGTTATATAAATAGTAAGAGCAGCCACCAAATCTTATGGAAACAAGATTAGGCCAGGTGGCGGGCCAAAAAGCTCTAATAACACTGATAAATTTTACTGAAGCTTCAGAGGCTTTAGTAGATAAAGAGCTAGAGCTTGTTAAAAACAACGCTAATCTAGCGCTGGCTTACTGTACTCTTTCACCAGATAATCGTAAAAAATCCCTAATTTATAGAGCTATAAAGCACTTATTAAAAATCTCTCATTATTACAATAATAAAGAAAACACGGAAGATGTTGTATCGGAGGCATTATTTTTACTTAAAGAAGCTTCTTTAAAATTTTTTGAAGAAACTAGAGCAATTAACTTTGAACAATTTGCGACTATTCATATCAGAGAAAGTATAAAAGGCTATCTAAGTAAAGCAAATGGCTTAAATAGCTCAGATCAAAATAATTTAATACACACAGCAATAAAAATAATTAAGAAAAAAACTGATAACTGTCGCTTAAGTTATGATCAGGCCAAACATTTAGCTAAATGCTATAATTTATGTGAAAAAAATGGATATAAAAAAATATGGAGATTAGAGGCTCTTCATTTTGATAAAATTTCTCTTTGGCAAAAAGTAACAAATGAAGATGGAAATGAAGAAGAGATTTGCATAGCTGACAAAAAACAAATTAACCTCTATGACAATAATTTTCAAAATGATTTTAATGATCCTGCTATTATATTTGATGAAATTGAAAATCAAAGAGAATTAGATAATAATAAAATTATATTAAATAATTTTAGTAAAACTTTAAATAAAATTAACGAAAAAATAATTTTTGTTAAAAGATTATACTGTGTTTCTGAAAACCCTCTTAAATTAAAAGACTTAGCAAAACTTTTATCTATCTCGCTACAAAGGGTAGGTACTATAGAAAAAAATATTAAAAAAAAATTAAAAGATTTTTATAGTGTTGAAAATAAAAAAAATACGGACATTAAATAGATATGCAATTTAACTTTAACAACAAACATAAACAAAGGAGGTCACGTTCAAATAACATTTATGGTCTTGGTAAAAGTAGCTGTCGAGTAGCGGTAACGCCTCGTACTCTTGGTTCCCTTCCTATCCCTTTCATACATAACCAGGGGTCTTTCTCCAGCTGCTCTACCAAGGCTAAAAATGCTTTAACAAAAGTTCATTTTAGAAGTTTTACAAGTAGAAGATCGTGTTGGGATTTCAAACAAGAATTAAAAGCAAAATTTAATATTCTTTCAAATAAAAAATTAACCATTCGAACTAATATTAGAGGAACAAAAATTCAATACTTCTGTGGAGCAAAAATATGAGTGATGAAATAGATATTAAAAATAAAATAAAAGCTAACTCATCTTTGTTTATCAAATTTGTGAAGAGTGCGGTTACCGCTTCTCCTACAGTTCAAAACAATTTTCTAGATGTAACGGCTCAAGTGGCCTTAACTATCCAAAAAATAATTGATGATGCTAACTTAGTTGTAGATCTTGATTATAAAGGGAATGATTTTTGGTTAAAAAACCGTTGCAAAACTTCATGTTTTATCGATGGAGGTGTTGATAGAACATCAATCATCAGTAGCGCCCCATTAAGCATTAGAACTGGTAGCTATATCGTTAAACCAGATGCTGAAGACAAAAATAGAGAGTTCTTTGAAGAAAGTATGGTCTTCCTTGGTGATCTATACGACCCAAAGAACGAACTTTATGATTTATCAGACGATGATTTTGATGAAGACCAAATGCTGAATAAGAAAAAGGATGGTGCAAGAATAATTTTTGAAGCTGTAACTATCGTTAAGCACATATTGCTTAATAGAAAATTTGATTATTGTTTCTTACACGGCCCTATTGAAGCAACAGTAATGCCTTTTACTGTAATGGGCTTTCCAACATTTACAAAATTTGCAGTAGAGAACATGCTACCCTTCTATAATAAAAATAAATTAAATGCAGAAGCTAGACATTTCATTAATGTTTATCTTGAAGCACTTAAATATATTAAACAAAGTAAGTTTCCAGTTTATGGTATTGTTGAAACATCAAATTCAGCTCCTTATATAAAAAATCTTTTATACACTTATAAATCTAAGGGTATCATCTCAGATAAAGACTTTAGAAATACTCTATCAACTATTAAAAAATATAAAATAACAGACTCACATTTACTTGAGATAATATTAAAAAACGGTCAGGCCTTAAAACCACTAGAAGTTAAAAAACAAATTAAAGGCTTTAGTGTAACTTCTGGTTCTGCATGGGAAGATAAAATGGAATCTTTTCCTAGTGTTTTTATTGGTTATATAAAAACAACTGATCACTCATCTCCTATAAGAATTGAATCTCTTAAATCTCCAACAGATTTTCAAAAAGATTTTGAATATATTTTAGCAACTGCAAGATTATTACCTAACTATGGATTTCCCGTTGGTCTAAATATTGTAGACAAGTTTGCAAAAATTCCTAATTGGATGAGCAAGGCCTCAAGAAGATATTATGCAACCCACTTATTAAAACAAGCAATCAAGAGCAAAGATCAAAATACAATCAGTCTAGCTGTAAAAATTCTTTCACGAAAGGTTAGATCTTGGAGAAATAGACCTTTAGGAGGCATGGCAAGATGATGGATACAAAAAAATGGCAATCAATCGGTACCGTTCTAGGTGAAACTAATATAGATCACTTCTACTTTAGCTTAAAAAACTATAAAGCTAAAAAAGGTGATATCATCACCACAGAATCTAAAATTCCCTCAAGTGAAGGAAATGTTATTCCTGTGACTGTTTGGGGAAAAATATCTTCCATAGAAAGTTCAAATGCTTTCTTTCCAACTGAAGCTGCTCAAGAATTAACTAATGAGAATATAGACATTAGAGACACTATTTTACCAATGACAAGAGATGAGCTTATATGCAAAGTCATCATTCTTGGTTTTACTTTCAAGAACAACCTAAAATTAATGCCTCTTAACTACCCCGTAAGACCCGCCGCTACTGTAAGCTATCCATCTAGTGAAGATGTTGAGGCCTTATTAATCTCAGATTTAGGCTCAAAACACCCTCTATTTATTGGCAGTTTATTAGCTAGAGACGCTGTGAAAATAAGGATAGATGCGGATAATTTAGTATCCCGTCATGTCTCTATCTTTGGCATGTCTGGTTCTGGAAAAACTGTAATGGTTAGACGAATAATGGATGAGCTTTTAAAGAAGCAATATCCAATGGTGGTGCTTGATATTCATGGTGACTACTTAGGCTTTATTCAAAAACAAAAAAAATTATACCCCAATAACGAAGTTAAACTATTCTACCCTAACCTTTCAGTGAGTTCTGAAGATAAAGAAATTATTTATACTCTAATAGAAAAGCTTGGAAATTCCCTTACAGATCCCCAAAAAGATTTCTTAAGCTCTCTATTAGAGAAAGTAAAATATGAAGGTGGTAGTCTATTAAAATATATAGAAATACTAGCTTATAAAGCAAGAGAGTTTGCATCAGAATCTTCAACAGCCTTTAAAAATATTAGACCTGCCTCTATGTACGTTACTGCAAGAAGTTTAGGCCAGGTTGCTAAAAAATTAAAAAATATGGAACAAACAAACTTTAGGCACAGACAAAAAATGGGTAATCTAAAATTTGAGGAATTACCAGATCCAGCTACAGAACCTGAAAAAATTATAGCAAAAGGTCAATTGAGTATCTTGTATTTAAAAGGATATGAAAATTTACCAGCAAGTGCCATCGTTTCTATTCTATTAGAGAATCTATTTAGACACAGACAAGAAGTTGAAGAAGAAATTCCACCTTTCTTAACTATAATTGAAGAAGCTCACAACTTCATTCCTTCAAGGTCTGAAAACAAGGATAATATTCCATCAGTTGAGACTATTAGAAAAGTCATAACTGAAGGAAGAAAATTTGGAACAGGTGTAATGATTGTTTCTCAAAGGCCCTCTAGGTTAGATGAGACAATAGCATCACAATGTAATAGTCAAATCATCTTTAGAATGGTCAACCAAAAAGACCAAAGAGCAACAACAAGAGACTCTGAAACTTTAAGTGTTGATGACTCTAAACAGTTACCAAATCTTGCTAATGGCCAGGGCATCATAAGTGGCCAAGTGGTTAATTTCTCTCTACCTGTACAAATAAAATTTGATGAAGAATTAATCAATGATGACATTGGTAATGAAAATTTTATTACAGCAGTTGAAAACTGGAATGAAAAAGATTCTGTTAAACGAAGAAAAAAATTTGCAGAAGACTTTTCTAATATTTCTTCAATTGATAAAAGGAAGGCAAATTGATTATTACACCCTTCACACTAAGCTTTATTTTTACAATGATGAAAGCAACAACGCTTTTGTATGGAATGTTAGTTTTCTATACTCTAGGAAAATATGGAAAAATCCCCAGACATGCTATGCATTTTGTTTGGTCATTTAGCCTAGGGGGCTGTTTATTCCTAGCTATTGGTCTTTTTTTGAATAATTACCAATTAATCAGAGGAGGACTGTTTATCATTGGAATATTGGTTCTACTGTTAACTCATACCATTTTAACCAAGCATCAAAAATTTAAAGAAAGGATCAATGAGGAAATCGATTCAAAATAATAAATCTCATGATTGCCCTGTCTGTGATGGCACTAAGAAAGCTAAAGTAATTAAAAATATTGCTCAAATAGGCAAATATCACCTTGGTAAAGAAATCACCGAAGAGTGCAAGTTTTGCTCACCAAAATATAACAAAGAGCTCTATGAGCCAGAAGGAGTCACATTACAATAATGACTAAAGTATTAACAGTTGATGATGTCGAAATAGAATTTGAAAAACAAAACCCAAATCATTCTTGTAAATGGTGCATTTATATTAGGTTAAGAAAAAAAGACAAAGAACAAACAGTCTTAATGATACGCACTAACAATAAACCATATACTCGTTTTACATTTCATTCTGGTATTTTAGTTAATCGATCTACCGAAACTCTAAAAGATATTTTAGCCAATAGCATGAATGACATTAAAGAACTTAGAGAAATTGAAAATAATGTAAACGATGAAAAAAATTAATCATAAAATAAAAAGTTTAAGTATCGAGCTGGATAAAAGTATTCAGTTAAAAGATCTTAATAATGTTATTAAAAAATTTAAAAAAGACACAGATGATAAATATGAGGTTAAAATTTCTATCACTTTTTCTTTTGAAAGTGGCACTCTTATTCTTAGCCGAATAAGAAAACCCTATTTAAAACTAGTAAAAAATATAAATGAAAAAAAATAATCTCAATATCTTATTAACAAATATGTCAAAAAAATTTAATGATGCTGAATATAATCAAGCAACCTCAACTATATATGCTATTTTAAATAGTGTAACCTATGGTTATGACGATCCTCTTTCACCTCAATTTTTAAATGTTGCAGAAGAAATATATTCAAAATTTAGCCTAGCAAGGGCCTTAAATAAAACACCAAATAAAATTATTAACTATAAATTGATAAAAAATAGCAAAGAAAACAACATTATTAATTTCTCAAATTTTAAAAAAAGATGAGGTTTTTTTTAATTTTTATTTCATTAATTGTTAGTTCATTTTTTATACTATCTTTGACTAACAAGCTTGGTGCAGAAGAAGAGTGGATTATAGATAAATACGAAACTCTGGCTTACGCAAGGGTATCAGGTGAAGTTATCCATGGTGATAATTTAAATTTTTTCATTCAATCAAGAACAGATTGCGAAAAAGTGTGGAATAACTTTACATTTTATACATATGAAAACCCTGGAGACATAAAACAACTTTTAGATAAACATATTCCAATAAAGATTAATGGCGAAGATTTTACAGCCGAAGTTGATGCTGTCAGCCCATTTTTAATGGGTTATAGAGTTATGTTTACTTTGGGTATTTATCCTCTCAAAGAATATATTTATGAATTAAATAAATTTTATATTGAAGAAAAAAAATATGAAATTGAAATAGTTGATGGCATAGGCTTTAAGGCGAAAAAGTATTTTGATATATCTAGAAATAGTTGGAAACTAGATAAACTTGTTCCATCTGTTTTAGAGGCTTATAAGCTATGTAAACAGATAGATAATTTAGATAGTTAATAATGTTTCGTCTTTTTCTATTATTCATAATCTTTATATCTAGTCCATCACATGCTGATCAAGGATTGAATATTACTTGTCTTAATATGAAATCAATCTTAGGAAGAAAATATGAGCCTCTGCAATTTAAATTAGAAACAATGGGTTTTCATTATTTTGATAAAACGCATGATAAATTTTTAATGATTAAAGCTAATAAATTAGACATAGGTGAAAATTTTTTTACTGCAAGATTTGCAGACTATGAATTAGGTTTTCAATTAATATTATTTGAGGACAGTAAAGGACCAACAATAACCATGTCTAAATATGATTATAAAAATAAGGTTTTTCTAGAGCATTATACTTGTGATGCAGAATCAGGCTATATAAAGTAATACTGTGCAAAAATTGAAGAAGAAATTGAAGAAGAAATTGAAGAAGAAATTGAAGAAGAAAAATTTTTTAGCAAAAAGCCTACAACAAAAACTATATCAACAAAAAGTTGTGCCAAATAAAAAAACTTATAATCGAAAAAAACAAACAATCGTAATAAAATAATGGATAAATTGAATATATTTAAAGGTTCATTAAAGTATCAAGATTGATTATAAACAAGTATTAAAAACTTATGGAATTAATCTTAATACTAAAAATACTACTTATTATTGGAGCTATAGTTACGGCTTATGCAGTGCTTAGAAACCTTGATATTATTAGGATTATTTTAATTTACGTAAAAGATACTTTACTTAGAAAGTAGCTTAACTAATTTTTTAACCAGACTATTCTTTAGAGAAGATTTTGAGGCCATCATACAAGCTTCTGATTTTAATATTTCACCATCTTTAAGTATTCGAAGATTATTAGCCCTTAAAGTTTCCCCAGTTGAAGTAATATCAGTTACAAATTCAGACGATCCTGTAAATGGATAAGCTTCAGTTGCACCAAGGCTACCAACAAGTTTAAATTGAGTAACGCCTTTAGAAAATAAAAACTCTCTTGTTAAATTTGGATATTTTGTTGCAACTCTTAATCTTTTTTTCTTTTTATCTTTAAATTCAAAAGCAATTTCTTCTAAATCAGCAACTGTTTGAACATCAATCCAAGGATCTGGAATAGCCACAACTAAAGTTGCCTTGCCAAATCCATACTTCTTAACTACATTAATTTTATTTTGAATATTAATTTCACTTTCTTTTAATAAATCATAGCCAGAAAAACCAAGATCCAAAGACCCATCTCCAAGTCTCTCGACTATCTCTCTTGCATGTAAATATAATATTTTAACATTAGATAAGTTTTTAATAGATCCTAATAAATCTCTTTCTCCTCTTTCAGATACTAAATTTAATTTATTCTTTTTAAAGATTTTTAATATATCTTTTCTAAGTCTTCCTTTACTTGGAATTCCAATATTAATTATATTTTTCATCATTATGAATTTAAATTTAAAGCAGCTCCTACTGCTGGAACTTGTTTTTTTGATCCAAGATCAGAAATTAATTTGTCATATCGTCCACCATTAATTATATTAATATTTTTAGATTTAGACTTGATATCAATTTTAAACACCATGCCTGTGTAATATTCTAACTGACGTCCAAAAGAGGCTGAAAACTCTACATTTAATTTTTGAATTTTATTTAATGAAGTTGGAAAATATTTTTGATCCACAACTAAGTTGATCTTATTTTTTTTAAAGAAGACATTTAATTTCTCAGCTGCTTGATTTATTGGGCAATTAATTTTTAAAAACTCTTTAATAATTTTTGAAACATTTTTACCTCTACTTGCTCTTCTTGGATCTTTAATTTTATTATTAAATCTCGTTAAAATCTCTTCAATCGATCGGCCTGCAACTATTGTTTGCTGATTATCTTTCAGCATTTTTAAATATCTTTTTTTATCCACTTCAACGATTGTTGGATCAACATCAGAATTAGTCTCTAATCTTTTTAATAAATCATTAAAATAATCTTCTCTCCAAAAATGTCTTGAAAGTCTAAGTTTCCATCGTTTTGGAATATCCAACTTTGAAATCAGTAAGTTAAAAATTTCAACATTCCCAATCTTCAAAGTTCCTTTTGAATAGTTTAAATTTGATAAAGATTTTAAAGCAGTATTGATAATTTCTTTGTCATCATTTTTTTCATCTTTAGAGCCAATTATTTCAAAACCAACTTGATTTCTAATAATAGAATCTTTTTTGTTATTTGATTTTCTGTATGCCTGACCACTATAAAATATCTTCTCTTTGCCCTTTAGGTTGTTCTCTAAGTACCTAAGGCAAGATGCAATGGTTAGATCGGGTCTAAGACATAATTCACTGCCATTTTGATCAATAAATGAGAAGATATACTTCCTAAAACTTTCTCCTGACCTTTGTACAATATGATTAGCCTCAATTACCGAAGGTAAATCAATGTACTTAAACCCTTTAGATTTTACCGATCTAAGAATTTTTTCAGGTAAATTTTTTGATTTCATCAATTAAGTTCTCTTTTGGAAATGTAACTTGATTATTTTCACCCTTAACCCCTAAAAGGTTTTTTAAAGTAATCGTATTATCTTTAAATTCATTCTCACCACAAATCACTGCAATAGGACACTGTTTTTTATTAGCATAGGTTAATTGTTTTCCAAGATTTTTTTTACTATCTAAAAATATTTCAGAATTAATATTGTTATCTCGTAAAACTTTTAAAATTTCATAATAATCTTTTAAGTATTTTTCATCCATTACGCAGATAATTACTGGTTTTTTCTCGTCTACTTTTATTTGATCTAATTGTAACATTGCAAATAATAATCGATCAACTCCAATGCTCATTCCAGTTCCTGGTATATCAACTCCCTTAAATCTTGAGATTAATTTGTTATATTGTCCACCTGAACAGATACTTCCAATATCAACCTCTTTACCTTTGTTGTTTGTTGCTTTGAAGTTCAAATTTGTTTCAACACAAAACCCATCATAATAAGCAAGGCCTCTAACAATAGTAAAATTAGTCTTTATCTGATCTAGATAATCACCATAACTTGCAACTTCTAATAAATTCTCTAACTCTTTAATTCCTTCTTGAGATAGTGGATTTTTTAAATTGTCTTTTAATTCTTTTAAATCTTTTACTTTTAAAAAATTAATAATCTGTGAAGCTTCATCATCAGTTAAGTCAGCACCTTTAGTAACCGCCCCACTAACGTCTACTCTTTCTTTTTTTAATAAATCTTCAACTCCTCTTAATCCAAAACCAGGTTTATCTAGCTTATCAATAGCTCTCATAACTTTTAATTTTTTGTCATCAGATATTTTAAGATCTTCAATTAACCCTTGAACAATTTTTCTGTTACTAATGTTAATTACAAACTGATCTTTTTTTAATCCACAAGAAAGGAGTGTGCTTGCAATTAAATTACATAGTTCTGCATTTGCCTGTGCTGGGTTAACGTTACCTACAATATCACAATCTGCTTGAGTGAACTCACGATACCTTGCATTACCTGCTTTTTCATTTCTAAATACATTTTGAATTGCATACCTTTTATAAGGTAATGGTAATTCTTGATTATTTTGTGCAACAAATCTAGCTAATGGACTTGATAAATCATATCGAAGAGTAATACTTTTTTCACCATCCTTAAATGAGAATACATCTGACATAGGATTGCTGTCATCATCTGCCAGAAATGATCCTATATTTTCACTAATTTCAAAAGATGGAGTTTCAAGTGGTTCAAAACCAAACTTTACAAAATTATTCTCAATAATATCAATTAACTTTTTCTTGAGAATTAATTTCTTATTCCATCTATCTTCAAACCCTGAGGGTAACCCAGGAATTAATTTATTTTCTTTATTCATCTTTTTTTGGTACCCGCGCTTGGAATCGAACCAAATCCTATAGTTCCACAAACTATCGTACTAACCGTTATACTACGCAGGCATTCCTTGTTTTTATATTATTTTTGTGTGGATTTAAAATTATATTATAAATAAATAGCCTAAAGGCTATGCAAACAAACTCTGTGAGTATTTCTTGAAGTTGCTCTGTAAGTAATATTTATAATCATTGTCAGTCTTTTAAACAATTCATAACAATATTCAATATTTAAATAAAAAGGAGTTTTTTATGAGTGGTGGTGGCCCCAACTGGACTCGAACCAGTGACACACGGATTTTCAATCCGATGCTCTACCAACTGAGCTACAGGGCCCCATGTTAACCTCTGAAAGTGATACGACCTTTGGTCAAATCGTAAGGTGTCATTTCTACTTGAACCTTATCACCTTGGAGTACTCTAATTCTGTTCTTACGTAATTTGCCCGCAGCATGCGCTGTAACAATATGGCCATTTTCTAATTTAACTCTGAACATTGCATTCGGTAATAAATCCTCAACAATTCCTGAGAATGACAGCATATCTTGTTTTGACAAATTTATTTTCTCCTAATTCTTTTTTCTACCGACTTAGCGTGTCCCACTAAACCCTCGTAGTTTGCAAGTGTTATAACTGATGGACCAAGGGTTTCAATCCCTTTTTTTGATAGGTTTATATATGAAATTCTTTTATAAAATTCACTAACACTAACTCCACTTGAATATCTTGCTGAAGAATTAGTTGGTAATACGTGATTAGAGCCAACATTATAATCTGTCATAGCCATTACAGCATATTTTCCTAAACAGATAGATCCTGCATTTTTAATCTTACCCACTACTTTTTTATAGTTCTTGGTATTAAGTTCTAAGTGCTCGGGAGCAATTTTATTTACTGTATTAATAATTTTTTGGTCAGACTGCATATGAATTAAAATTCCATTATTGAGTAAACTATTTTTTGCAATTTCGGCTCTAGGTATTTCTTTTAATTGATTAATAATTTCATCATTAACTTTTTTAATAATTGATTTATCTTTTGAAATTAAAATACATTGAGCAAGATTATCGTGTTCTGCTTGACCTATTAGATCACTTGCTATCCATTCAGGATTTGAAAACTTATCACAAACTATTGTCACTTCAGAGGGGCCTGCAATCATTCCTTCAATTCCAACATCTCCAAAAACTTCTTTTTTTGCTGCCGCTACGTAAGAATTTCCAGGGCCAACAATTTTATCAACTTTTTTAATTTTCTTAGTACCATATGCAACGGCTGCAATAGCAGATGGTCCTCCAATTGAATAAATCTCTTTAATTTTACATTTCTTTGCAGCGTATAATACAGCAGGATTTTGTTTACCTTTTTGACCTGGATTAACCATAACTAGTCTTTTCACCCCAGCAATAATTGCAGGTACCGCATTCATTAAAACACTGGAAGGGTATGAGGCTGTTGAGCCAGGCACATAAATTGCAACCGATTCGATAGGCACGTATTTATACTCTAATTTATTTTTTAATTTATCTGTATAAGAAATGTTTTTGAATTTTTGTAACGAGTGGAATTTATAAATTCTATCATAAGCAAGATCGATTGCTTTTTTAACCTTTGGATCTAAAGACTGAATAGTTCTATTTATTTGTTTTATACTTGGGGCAATAATACTATTTTTATTAAATCTTTTTTCATACTTTAAGATGGCTTTATCTCCATTTTTCTTAACATCTTTAATAATTTTAATAACTGAAACTGAATTAAGCTGGACTTTAACTTTTCGTTTAGACAGTAATGCTTCTAAAGTTTTGTCAAAGTTTTTATTTTTACTATCTAATATCTTAATCATTAATCAGCTTTGTTTTGGTCATCTAAGGTTACTTCTATTATTTCTGTTGATAATGTAATGTATGCGTTGTTTGTAAACATTAAGTTTATCTCATAGTTGTCATTATTCTTTAAATAATCCATCCCAATTAACTGTAATTTTTCATCAGGGTCATTTTGTCTAATATTTTTAGATTTAACTTTATCTACAAATTCGAATTTGCAAATACTAGTAACTTTTTTATCTTTCTCATCAGTTTCTACTTTTGATCTATTTAAGGATAATAAAAAAACTTTGTTTGACTGAAGATATTTAATTTCATCAACTTTAACTTCAGCTCCGGAGCAACATGCTGAGATCACTTCTAATCCCTCATTGTCTGTAGCTATAATTTTTGATAAATATTTTTTATTCATTAGTTAATTCTCTTAATTTTAGCCCCTACTTTTTTTAATTTCTTCTCTATATCCTCATATCCTCTATCAAGGTGATATATTCTATTAATTACTGATTTACCTTTAGCAGTAAGTGCTGCAAGGATTAAAGATACAGAAGCTCTTAAATCTGTAGCCATTAATTCTGCTGCTTCAAATTTGATATTTCCTTCTATGGTTGCTTTATTTCCATTAATAGAAATATTAGCTCCCATTCTATTTAACTCCGCAACGTGCATAAATCTATTTTCAAATATTTCTTCTTTAATATGAGATTTTTTATTAGCCTTACACAATAATACCATCATTTGTGCCTGTAAATCTGTTGGAAAGCCAGGATAAGGGGATGTTTTAATATTTATACTTTTAATTTTTTTGCTTCCCTGAATAAGTATTTCATTTTTTCTTAAAGTAATTTTTGATCCTACTTTTTTTAATATATTAATTTCTGTACTTATTATCTTGGGAGCAATTCCAGTAATCTTCAAATTTCCTTCTGTTAATGCTGCGGCTATTAAATAAGTTCCAGCTTCTATTCTATCTGGCATTACTGAATAATTTAATTTTTTAAGATTATTTACTCCTTCAATCTTAACTGTTCTCTTTGCAGTCCACTTAATATTACAACCCATATTAATTAAAAAATTAACTAGATCTTTAATCTCAGGTTCAATAGCACAATTTGATAAAGTTGTTTTTCCTTTAGCTAAACATGAGGCTATAATTAAATTTTCTGTAGCACCAACTGAAACTTTAGGAAATTTTATATTCGCTCCTATTAATCCTTTAGGTGCATTAGCGTGAACGTATCCCTGAATAATTTTATATTTAACTCCAAGTTTTGATAAAGCTTGCAAATGAATATCGACAGGTCTTGTTCCTATCGCGCAGCCGCCAGGTAATGAAACTTTTGCTTTACCAAATTTAGCAAGCAATGGTCCTAAAACTAATATTCCTGCCCTCATAGTTTTAACCAAACTATAAGCTGCGAAAGTTTTTGTTTGCCTAGTATTTTTGATAATTAATTCTTTTTTATTGTCATCAATAATTGAACCTAATGACTTTAATAAAAGTATCATTGTCTCAATATCTTTTACTCTTGGAAGGTTTGCTAAAGATATTTTTTTATTTGATAGTAATGTAGCAGCTAGAATAGGAAGAGATGCATTTTTAGAACCTGAAATTCTAATGTGTCCCTTGAGCTTTGCTGCCCCAAAGACTTCCAATTTTTTCATGATTATACTTTTGGTAAAGTTACTCCAGTTTGACCCATATATTTTCCTTTACGGTCAGCGTATGAAGTTTCAGGAGACTGATCTCCTTTTAGAAATAAAAATTGAGCAACACCTTCGTTTGCATAAATTTTTGCAGGTAGCGGTGTGGTATTAGAAAATTCAAGAGTAACCGTTCCAAAGAATTCAGATTCGATTGGAGTTACGTTCACTATAATCCCTGTTCTTGCATATGTACTCTTACCAACAACGATACACATAATATCTCTTGGTATTTTAAAGACCTCGATAGTAGTCCCAAGGGCGAAAGAATTAGGAGGAATAATAATATATTCAGAGCTTTTTTTAGTTACAAAATTATCTGAGCTAAACTCCTTAGGGTCAACGATAGAAGAATTAACATTATGAAATATCTTAAATTCATCTCCTACTCTTGCATCATAGCCAAATGAACTAAGTCCGTAAGAAATTTTACCATCTCTGACTTGCTTATCTATAAAAGGAGAAATCATTGATTCCTCAACTGCCAACTTCCTTATAGATTTATCAGAAAGTACTGACATTATTTGCTTTTCTTCTTATTTTTTTTTTGAAAAATTTTTCTTTTTTTTAAATTTTTTTTAAGAGCCAGACTTAACTTCTCATTTTTTTCTTTATCACTCATTATTTATCCGGATTTGTTAAAAAATCTAAAGTGATGGGCTTTGATGTATCTAAAGTTTTCTCCGGTTCCTCTTGTGCCTTTGGACCTTCTTTAGCTTCACGTTTTGCTTTTCTTTCGGCAAGTTTCTTTTCACGCTTTGCTTGTTTTTCCATCAGCTTATTACCTTTGGTGCTCTTGAAATCATAGTGTATTCCAGCAAACGCGATAGGACCCGTATAATAATAATGTTCCTCTTCAATTAAATTATTGTCGGTATCTAAAACAATTTTTGTATAAATTTTCATAATTTTTTAATATTGAAATTTGATAATACAATATAATCTACATTTATATTATGGCAATAGTTGGAAGAACAATTATTACTATTACTAAATGCCCTTGTAGTTTTAATGATAAAACAGGCCCTTGGTAAGGGTCAGTTTCGGGTTTGATTCCCGATGAGGGCACCAGATTATTTTTTATAAAATATTTTTCTAGCAATAATTGCAGCTACTAATAAAGCTCCAAAAGCAATCATTGGGATGTAGATATCTGGTGAATATATCAAATCAATGATTCTAGGAGCTTCTAAATTTTGTTCTATGATTTTTTCAAGTCCACTTCCAATTGAGACAACTAAAAATAGTGGTGGAGTTAATCCTATTAATGTTGCCCAAAAAAAATTACTTACTCTGACATTAAAAATACAGGGCAATACATTTGATAATGCAAAAGGAATGCCTCCAATAAACCTATAAACTAAAAGGTAAATAAATTCTGATTTTTTAAATTTAACTTCTAAATTTTTAAATCTATTTAAAAACTTTTCTTTAATAACTTCTTTAAAAAAATAATTTCCAATGATGTATAAAATTGTTGCTCCAATAGTCATTCCAATTATTAGAATAAAAATTCCAAGCCACTTACCAAAAATAAACCCTGCTAGAAGTGCAACTGGTAAACCAAACCCAGCCATAACAACCCAGACAATTGTGGCTATTAAAAATATTAGAGAAATTAAAAATAAATTAGTTTGCTTTAAACTAAAAAAATAATCTCTGTTATTTTTAATAAATTCATAGCTGGTTAATTCTTCAAGGGTGAATTTTGATAAAAAAAAGTATAAAAATGATGAAACAACTAGAAGATAAAATAAACCTAAAGTTATCTTAACTTTTTTTGATTTTTCCATAATTTACTGGTCGTATTATAAAATCTTCTATTTGCTATTTATACATATAATTACTATAAAGAGCGAAATTTAAAAAAACTTAAATAAATCCTATGAAAAGAACATATCAGCCCAAAGTTGGAAAACGTCTTAAGAAGCATGGCTTCAGATCAAAGATGGCAACTAAAGGTGGAAAAAAACTTATTAAGAGAAGACGTGATAAGGGACGTAAAAACCTTACAGTGTCATCCACTCAAAAAAAGCCGCAAGGTAAATAAACCAAACTAAATGAAAAGCAAAATTGTTGCTCTTTCTAAAAACGAAGATTTCAAAAACTTACTTAAAAAGAAAAAAGTCTCAAATAAATATATCACTCTCTTTTTTGGTCCTCTTGAAGGTAAAGATAATAAAAAACTAAACATTAGCTTTGTGGCTAAAAAAAAATTAATCCGTGGTGCTGTAAAAAGAAATAAAATTAAAAGAAGATTAAGAAATATAATGAATGAAGCTGTAAATAAAATGTCAATAAACTTTAATTATTCTTACCTTGTGATTGCGAAAATAACTATGCTAAACAATGAATATGCGATAATAAAAGATACTTTATTCCAAGACATAAAAAAGATTAAGTAATGAACATTATATCAAACATTTTAATTAGCCTGATCAAACTTTATAAAATGGTTATTAGCCCCTACTTAACTCCTTCGTGTAGATATCTTCCAACCTGCTCAGAATATACAATTGAATGTTTAAGAACATATGGGCTCATTAGAGGGATCTCAAAAAGCACTAAAAGAATATTTTCATGTCACCCCATTAAAATGTTGGGTGGTGGTGAAGGATTTGATCCAGTAAATAAAGAATTAAAAGTTAAGAAATAATGGATACTAGAAACGTAATCGCAGCAATTTCCTTATCAGCAGCTGTAATTATTTTATACTCTCTTTTTTTTCAGCCCGATCCTGCAATTATAAAGCAAAATTTAGCTGAACAAAAAAAAATTGAAAATACTACTGATACTCCTAGCTTAGATAAAAATGAAAACTTTGCAAAACTTTCAAGAACAGATGCTTTAAAAGAAAATGATAGAATTCAATTTGAAAATGCTAGTGTTGTTGGATCTATTTCTTTAAAAGGTGCGGCAATAGACGATTTAACTTTCAAAGAATATAATGTTGAACTTAATGGAAGTGATAAAATAACTTTATTGAGCCCAAGAAATGTTGAAGATGGTTATTTAATCGAAAGTGGCTTTGTAAGCACTAACAAAAATATAGATATACCTGATGCTTCTACAGTTTGGAAAGTTTCCGGAAACAAAAGATTAACTAATAATAGTCCTGTAAAACTAACATGGAGCAACTCTCAAGGCATTACATTTGAAAAATATATAAGCTTAGATGATCAATTCTTATTTACTGTAAAAGAAAAAATAATTAATGCATCAGATAAATCTTATAATTTTTATTCATACGGGCAAATAATTAGAAATAAATTGCCAGAAATATCTGGTTTTTATATTTTACATGAGGGATTTCTATCTGTACTTGACGATCAGTTAATTGAAGAAGATTACGACGATATTCAGGAAAAAAAGTTTACTCAAACTGCACAAGAAGGGTTTGTTGCAATTTCAGATAAATTTTGGGTTACATCGGTTATACCTCCTAAAGGTAAAGAATTTAAAACAACTTTTGACTATAAAAATAAGTTCAGAGCTAATTACATATCTACAAAAGGTATGGAGGTTAAAGCAAACAGTTCTATCGAAGAAAAAATTCAAATTATAGTTGCAGCTAAAAGAGTAAATGTCATTGATGGTTATGCTGAAAGTCTAAATATTAATAAATTTGATCTAGCGATTGATTGGGGTTTTATGTATTTTATAACTAAGCCTTTATTTTTTGTATTGGACTACTTCTTTAAATTGCTTGGAAATTATGGTTTAGCAATTATTGCTGTCACAGTTTGTATTAGATTGGCTTTCTTTCCTCTTGCCAACTTTAGCTTTAAGTCGATGGGAAAGATGAAGTTATTAGCTCCAGAAATGGCAAGATTAAAAGAGATTCATAAAGATGATAAAATGAAATTACAACAATCAATGATGGCTCTTTATAAAAAAGAAAAAGTTAATCCTATGAGTGGTTGTCTACCTATCCTGGTTCAAATTCCAGTTTTCTTTGCGTTATATAAGGTATTATTTGTAACCATTGAAATGAGGCACATGCCATTTTATGGATGGATACATGACCTAAGCGATAGAGATCCAACGTCTTTATTTAATGTTTTTGGTTTACTTCCTTGGGATCCACCTTCTTTCTTATTAATAGGGGCATGGCCGATCATTATGGGTATCACGATGTTCATACAACAAAAGCTTAACCCTACTCCGCCAGATCCTATACAGGCTAAAATATTTATGTTCTTTCCAGTATTTTTAACTGTAATTCTTGCACCATTTCCTGCAGGTCTTGTTATCTACTGGAGTTTCAACAACATCTTCACAATGATTCAACAATATATTGTTCAAAGAAAAATGACTATCAAAACAACCTAAATGTCATCGTTAAAAGAAGAAGAATTAATAAACATCTTACCTAAAGACGGCCCAACAGTTCAGGAAGTAAAAAAATACTTAGAAAAATATAATGATGAATTTATTATCATTAAGTGTGGTGGCAGTATTTTAGTTGATCCAAAATTATTTAAAATTTTTATTGAAGATGTGGTCGTTTTAAACAAACTTGGTTTCAATCCTATAATTGTTCATGGAGGTGGAAAAAGAATTAACAGTAAACTTTCTGAAGTTAATATTAAAAGTAATTTTATTAATGGATTAAGAGTTACTGATAAAGATACCATCAGTATAGTTGAGGATGTATTAATTGAATTTAATAAGGAGATTGTTGAAGCTTTAAATGAGTTGGCCTGTAAAGCAAAAAGAATTACTTCAAAAGAAAACAATATAATTACTGTCGTACAAGAAAATAAAGACCTTGGATTTGTGGGAACACCTACTGAAATTAATAAAGAACTATTAACTGAAACAATAAAAGCGAATGAAGTACCTGTCATTGCACCCTTAGGTTCAGATAAAGATAATCAGACTTTTAATATAAATGCCGATACCGCCGCAGGATCGATCGCAATTGAGCTAAAAGCTAGAAGGTTAATGATTATTAGTGATGTTAAGGGCGTATTAGACAGTGAAAAAAAACTAATCCCTGAAATTAATTCTAAAAAAGCTAATGAATTAATTGATCAAGATGTAATTTCTGGTGGAATGATACCTAAAATTAAGAATTGTCTAGATGTTGCAAGTAATGGCGTCAAGGCCGTTGTAATAATTGATGGAAGAAAAAATCACTCACTCCTTTTTGAACTATTATCTGATAAAGGTTCAGGAACTTTAATTAGAGAATGAAAAATTTAATTGATACTAAATACTGGCTATTCGACTTAGATAATACTTTGTATTCTGGACAAACAAAGGTTTTTTCTGAAGTTGATAAAAAGATGTCTTCTTTTATTTCAAAGAAATTTAATGTGGATTTAATTAAAGCAAGGGAAATTCAAAAGGAATACTTCTATGAGTATGGAACAACATTATCGGGATTAATGAATCATGATAAAATTGATCCACATGAATTTTTAGAATTTGTTCATGATATTGATATCAGCTGGCTTCCTAAAGATGAGTTATTACGAGAAGAATTAATTAAAATTAAAGAAAAGAAATATATTTTTACCAATGGTTCTCATGCTCATGTTGAAAACGTAACTAAACAACTAGGTATAGATGGTTTGTTTGATGGAGCGTTTGATATTGTTGATGCTAATTTTATTCCAAAACCAAAAGTTGAACCTTATAAAAAAATAGTAGAAAAATTTGATCTTGATCCAACAAAATCAATATTGATCGAAGATATTGCCCATAATTTAGAACAAGCTAAAAATCTAGGTATGAAAACTTGCTGGCTTGAGAATGATGAGGTATTTGCAAAAAAAGATGCAGATAAACCCTATATTGATTATAAGATTAAGAACTTGCCTTCTTTTCTTCAAGAAATTAATATATTAAAAACACAATAAAACTAACCTACTAACGATAAAATAAAACTATGAAAGAATTTGAAAACATTATCAATACAGCTTGGGACAACAAGGATTCAATTAGTGGCCAATCTGACCAAAAAATATTAGATGTAATTAAAGAAACAATTGAACTTGTTGATAAAGGTGTTTTAAGGGTTGCTGAAAAAAAAGATAATGAGTGGGTAGTTCATCAGTGGATTAAAAAAGCAATCCTTTTAAGTTTTAAAACTAACGAAATGCAAACTCTTGCAGGTCCCTATGCTACGTGGTGGGATAAAGTTAGAGGAAAAACTGCAGGCTGGGGGAGAGAAGAGCATAAAAAAGCTGGGTTTAGAATGGTGCCTAATGGAGTAGTTAGACACGGATCTTTCATTGGAAAAAATGTTGTTTTAATGCCTTCATTTGTTAATATTGGAGCTTATGTGGATGAAGGAACTATGGTGGATACTTGGGCTTCTGTTGGGTCTTGTGCACAAATAGGAAAGAACTGCCACATATCTGGTGGTGCGGGGATTGGTGGAGTATTAGAGCCAATGCAAGCTAATCCAACGATTGTTGAGGATAACTGTTTTGTAGGAGCTCGTTCAGAAGTAGTTGAAGGAGTAATTGTTGGAGAAGGATCTGTATTATCTATGGGTGTATTTATTGGTCAATCTACGAAAATTGTTTACCGAGAAACTGGTGAAGTGATCTACGGAAAAATTCCACCCTATTCAGTAATAGTTCCAGGCAGCCTTCCAAGTAAAGATGGCAAAGGTCCTGCTTTATATTGTGCAGTGATAATTAAACAAGTTGATGAAAAAACTAGATCAAAAACTTCTATTAACGATCTATTAAGAGACTAAATGTCAACTTATAATGAAATTACATTAGCAAAGGAGCTAATAAGATTTCCAAGCATCACACCTATTGATGCGGGTGTAATGAAATTCTTAGCAGATAAACTAACGGCTATTGGATTTAAATGTAAGATTTTAGAGTTTAAAGATAAAAACTCTAAACCAGTTAAAAACCTATATGCAAGATTGGGTAATTCTCAGCCAAATTTTATGTTTGCTGGTCACCTAGATGTAGTACCCCCAGGAAATTTGAAAGATTGGACTATAAAACCATTTAATCCTACTATTAAAAAAAACCACCTAATTGGAAGAGGTGCAAATGATATGAAAAGTGCAATTGCAAGCTGGGTTGTTGCTGCAAATGCTTTTGTATCAAATAATAAAAAAATTAACGGATCGATTAGCTTATTAATTACTGGCGATGAAGAAGGTGTTGCAATTAATGGTACTAAAAAAGTAGTCGATTACTTAAAAAAGAAAAAAGAAAAAGTAGATTTTTGCTTGGTTGGAGAGCCAACAAACCCCAATAAACTTGGTGAAATGATTAAAATTGGTAGAAGAGGAAGTGTCAATGCTGAATTAACTATAATTGGAACTCAAGGTCATGTTGCATATCCTCATCGTGCTAAAAACCCATCGACTACATTGATTAAAATACTAAATGAAATAAAAGAAATAATATTTGATAAGGGAACAAAAGATTTTCAGCCAACAAATTTAGAAGTAACTAAAATTAATATCGATAATATAGCAGATAATGTTATTCCAGGGCTTGCAAGAGCTACATTTAATATAAGATTTAATAATAAACACTCATCTTCTAGCTTAAAGAATAAATTAAATAAAATTTTCAAAAAAATTACTAAAAAAGATAAATCTAATTTTAAAGTGGAATATCGTATATCAGGCGAAGCTTTTCTAACTAAGCCCAATAAAACAACTTATATGATTCAAGATGTAATAAAAAAAATTACAAAAATTAAACCTCAGTTTTCTACAACAGGTGGAACTTCAGACGCAAGATTTATTAGAAAAATTGCTCCATGCTTAGAATTTGGTTTAGTAGGTAAAACAATGCACAAAGTAGATGAAGCAGTATCTATTTCAGATCTAAAAAAATTGACTAAAATATATTATAATATTTTAGAAAATTATTTTAAATGAAAACTGGGTTAATAACCTCCGATACTTATCAAAATCATAATACAGGTGACGGTCATCCAGAGAAAATTGATAGAGTTACAGTGGTTATTGATAATTTTAAGAAGTTAGATAATAAAGATTTAGTTTGGAAAAAACCCTCTAAATTTGACCGATCACTTTTAGAAATAACTCACAATTCTGATTATATAAATTTCGTAGAAAAATCTTTTCCTGAAAAAGGATTATCTTTTTTAGATGGAGATACAATTGTCTCCCCAGGAAGTAAGGATGCTACATTAGATGCTGTAGGTTCAATCATTACAGCTATTGATGGTGTTCAAAATAAAAATTTTAGAAATGCATTTTGTGCAGTCAGGCCTCCAGGACATCATGCAGAAAAAAATAAAGCTATGGGATTCTGTATCTATAACAATGTGGCTGTTGGAGCCAATTATCTTATAAATGAACACAAACTTAAAAAAGTTGCAATTATTGATTTTGATGTTCATCATGGAAATGGAACTCAAGACATTTTCTATGATAATGAGAAAATTTTATATATTTCAACTCATCAATATCCCTTCTACCCTGGGTCTGGTACAGAGCAAGAAAAAGGTAAATATAATAATATATTCAATATTCCACTACCCGCTGGCACAACCTCTGAAGAATATTTAAATGCATATGAATATGTTTTGAAAAAAATAGACGAATTTAAACCTGAGTTTATACTGCTTTCTGCAGGTTTTGATGCTCACAAAGATGATCCATTAGCTCAATTTCAACTAGAAAGTAAGGACTTTTACGAAATCACTAAAAGAACTTTAGAGTTATCTAAATTATATTGTGATGGAAAAGTGGTCTCTATCCTAGAGGGTGGCTACGATCTCTTAGCCCTACAAGAGAGTACTGAGATGCATGTTAAAGCCTTACTAGAATTTGATTGATAATTTCTCAATAGACATTAAAGAACTCACAATGAAACTTTATAAGATTCAAAAATCTGACATCGATAAAAAGGGACGTGGCCTTTATGCTGCAAGAGATATTAAAGAAGGTACTAGAATTGTTGATTATGTTGGAAAAATTATTACTAAAAAACAAACAGAAGCGACTGAAAGATTTGATAACGCAAAACCTATTTACCTATTTAATTTAAATAAGAAATATGACATGGATGGAGATGTGTCATGGAACCCCGCACGTTTAATAAATCACTCTTGTTCTAATAACTGTGACTATAATGGAACCGGCTTAAAATTATGGTTGATTGCTATAAAAGACATTAAAAAAGGTGAAGAAATAACTGCTGATTATGGATTTGGGTATGATGAAGACTATAAACAATTCCCATGTAAATGCCGTTCTAAAAACTGTTGTGGCTACATTGTTCGAGCTGAGTCAAGATGGAGAATTAACAAAAAATTCAGTATTGGACAGCAAAAATCTAGTAAATAACTTTTTCTAAAAATAACCCTTCAGCTGGTGCGGGTGGCGCGCAAAGTATTCTTTTTTTTGACTTTAGAACAAAATCAAATTTTTTTAGATTCCATTTTTTTTCTGCTAGATATTTTAAGCAACCAACCATTGATCTAACTTGCTGTTGTAAAAATGATTGAGATTTAAATTGTATTTCAATTCTTCCTTTAATCGATTTTATTTTAATTGATTTAATAGTTCTAATTGGACTTTTAGCATTACAACTTGAAGATCTAAACGTTGAAAAATCCTTAGTACCTAAAAGTTTTTTTGCACCTTTTTTCATTAATGTAACATCTAACTCTTTAATTATGTGCCACCCTCTTTCTCTATCTATAGAGGGTCTACTTAATCGATTAAAAATTACATATTTATAAATCCTCTGTTTTGCAGAAAACCTTGCATGAAAATTTATACTTCTCTTTTTAATGTTTATAATTGATATATTCATATTATTTACAAAGTGATTTACCGACTTTATAAATTTATCTAAGTTTTGTATTTCTTTTTTACATTCAAAATGTGCTGATTGTTCAGTTGCATGAACCCCTGCATCTGTTCTGCCAGACCCAATTAATAATATTTTTTCTTTTAGAAGTTTAGATAGTTTTGTTTGAATTAATTTTTGGATTGATTTTCCTTTAGACTGAATTTGCCAACCAATAAAATTAGTTCCTACATATTCAATTAGAATTTGATATCTATGCATTACTCAAGTTTGAACCTTTTTTAATCTGTGATCCAAGCATAAATTCACTAATATTTTGAGGTCTTTTTCCTTGTCTTTGAATTTCTAAAACTTTAATTGATTTTTTATTTCCACAACCAATCTCCAAATAGTTGTCTAATACCTCTCCGATTTCACCATTACCAAGTGATAAACTTGCCTTTAAAATTTTGTATCTTTCTCCATTGTATATAAAAAAAGCCCCAGGACTTGGATATAGACCATTTATTTTACCAATTATATTTTCAGCAGTTTCCCCCCATTCTATTTGGCCTTCTGTTTTTTCAATTTTAGTTGCATAGCTTGCATTGTTATGATTTTGTTCTTTAAATTCTATTTTGTCCTCTAAGATCTCATCAATGTTATCTAATATTTTTTCTGCTGCTAATGTAGAAAGTTTTTCAGCTATCGTTTCTGAATTATCATCAGACATAATCTCTATCTTATAAGAATTACAAACAGGTCCTGTATCTAATTTTTCTCCTATTCTCATAATACTAACACCTGTTTCTTTTTCTAAATTCATAATTGATCTTTGAATGGGCGCTGCTCCTCTCCATTTAGGAAGAAGTGAGGCATGAATATTTATAAAACCCTTTTTAACTAAACTTAAATATTCTTTAGGAATAATCTGTCCATAGGCAACAACTATTGCTATATCTGCATCTAGCTGTTTTAAGTAGTCATATTCTTCCTTATTATTTTTTAATGATCCTGGTGTTCTGTATTCTATTTTTAAGGTTTCTGAAATTCCTTGTATAGGTGATTTATTAATCTTTTGTCCTCTTTGTGATTTTTGAGGTGGCTGTGTGTATACTACTGATACCGGGTAACCATTTTGATATAACGATGTTAGTATCGGTACAGCAAAGAATGGTGTTCCCATAAAGACAATTTTTTTTAACATTATCTAAAAAATTTCTCTGTTAACTTTATTTTTAGAA
The DNA here is from genome assembly GCA_905616395.1 of uncultured Candidatus Pelagibacter sp. Taxonomy (GTDB): domain Bacteria; phylum Pseudomonadota; class Alphaproteobacteria; order Pelagibacterales; family Pelagibacteraceae; genus Pelagibacter. Next base: position 57,806 of record CAJQSQ010000007.1, read on the forward strand.
AGTTTTTTTATAATCATTGATCTTTTTAATTTTGATAAATAGTCAATAAATAAAATTCCTTCTAGATGGTCCATTTCATGCTGAATACAAGTTGCCAATAAACCATCTGCTTTTAGTAGTAGTTTTTTTCCATTATAGTCCAAATATTCAACCTCACATGCATTGGGTCTTTCTATTTCTGCAAATTGATCAGGTACAGATAAGCAACCTTCTTCATATTTTGCTTTTTCTTTATTTTTATTCTTAATAACGGGGTTAACAAAATATCTAGGTTCTTTTTTGTCTTCATCTCTACTAATATCCATCACTATAATTCTTTTTGGTATACCTACTTGAATTGCTGCAAGACCTATTCCAGGAGCCGCATACATGGTATCCAGCATATCATCCATAAGCTTTCTTTCTTCGTCACTAACACTTTCAACTGGTTTAGAAACCTGTCTTAATAGCTTGTTTGGTTCTGTTAAAATTTTTTTAACTGACATAATCACTGATTATTTTAGTATAAATTTTAAACTTTTAAAGGAAGAACTTTAAAGAGTATCCTATTTCTTAGTGGATCCGCATTTAACTGATTAAGTATGCTTATAATAAAGTATAACGTGTCCTCATCAATATTGTTTAAATTGTCCTGCCCTATAACCTCAACAATTCGAAGCAATGCAGCAGCCATATCACCGCTGTTAACAAATATTTGAATGTCAGATGGTATTTCCGAATCATCTATTTGGTATAAATCATTATACTTCTCTAAAATCTTGATACCGTCAGACTTAAAAGCTTCAACTAAAATTACATCTTTTTTAGAAAAGAAATATTTTTTGTTTTTTTTAACCTTTTTTAAGAAATCGTTTATATCTTTTGTAGGATCTTTTTTAGATTTTTCTAGTTTTAAATAATTTATCAATTTGGATTGATGTAAAATCTTATTATTTATTTTAATATTTGTTTGTTTCGTTTCTTCATCGTCTGAATTATTTAGATAAAATGTTGTAAAATTTGCAGGAATTTTATCTTCCTCTATACCTTTTAAAAAAGCACTTAATTCTATGTTAAATGCGTTCTCAATTCCCTCGCTCTTGAAAGAATTTTTAAGAGCATTCATTAACTGTAATTTATTCTCAATTTTAGTAGTAATTAAAATTCCTTGGTAAATTAGTGCTCTTGTCTCTATTGTTGAGAGTACTTTAGTTGATTCCTTAATATTTAATAATTGATTAATATTAAATTGAAATCTTTTATAAAGTTCAAATAATTCTTTTTCTGTATAATTTCCCTCATGTGTTGCTTTCTCAATACTGGTGATTTTCTTTATATCTGTAAGCTCAATATCACTAATATTATCTAATAGATTTGAAGTTGATAAATATTTCCATATTTGTCTGGATGTGGTATTTTTTGGTTCAAATTTAAATTCTGGATTTGTTCTATGAGATAAGTGAAAATCTAAAATTGTTTTTTCTGAAACTTCTATTGCTGGTTCTGTATTATACCCCATCAAATAATCAGTTTTTTTGTTAAAAAAATTATCAGCAGTACCTAGTTCTGATTGAAGATCGATAAGCAATTGAGCTTCATCTCTTTTATTATTATTAATTAAACAATAAATATTAAATTTAGATAAATATAGATCTTGTATCGGTTCTTTAATTTCAGAGAAAATCTCACAAGCTTTTTTAACATCTGATTGAGATAGATAATGATCTACTAAATGCTTAGTAAGTTTTGGGTGCTCATTAATAATCTGATTATTTAATAAATATTTTTCGATTAAGTCAAAGTTTGAACTTTTAATAAGCCACTTTGATTTAATTTCTAAAAACTGCTCTTTTGACATATTCATTTCTGGATAATGTGCATTTGTTAATAATAAAATATCCAAAATCTCAGCGGCATCTCTTGAAAGTTTTAATTTATCTATTCTTTTAAAAATATTCAAAATTTGGTCTCCATTAGAATTGGACCACATATCAATATCTAAGCCATTTTCTGCGGGGTCATATATTCCAACTAACTTTGTTTCTTTTGAAATTAAAGTTTGTGTTTCCTCTATACTTAATTCCCCTTCTTTTTTGGACTGCATTTCATAAATGCTATTCTGTGGAATATTTTTTTCAGCTTCCTCTTCAATTGAGTTTGTGTTTTCTTCAGTTTTTTTTTCACCTACCGCCCAGATATCAACAGGCTCTTGTGAGTTGGCTGCAAAACCAAAAAATAAAGAAAATAATATTACTAAAAAATAGTTCTTACTTAACAATTTTAAGTTTTTCATTAGGGATAATTTTTTCGATATCTTTATTTGGAGATGGAAATTCAATTTTCCCAAGTAGCACAATGGCCCCGATAAAAATAATTATTACCAATGCTATTTTGATTAATAGACTTTTACTACTACCACTGCTTGTGTTTTTTGAAAATTGCATATATTCTTTATTAATTTCAAATTAAGACATATTTGTGTTTTTTCAATAAAGAAAGCTTATGAATTCAAATAAAAACCTTGTTTTTTTAGGTATGATGGGGTCAGGTAAATCCTCTATTGGAGCAATGGTTTCAAAAAAATTAAACATTCCATTCATTGATATAGATAATTTAATCGAAGAGCGTGCTGGAATGACCGTCTCAGAAATATTTAAGGTAAATGGGGAAGACTATTTTAGGGGTTTGGAGGAAAAAATAACAATTAAATCTTTAAAATACAATAATGTTGTTGTTTCCTTGGGTGGAGGTGGTTTTATTAATGACAAAATTAGAAAAGATGTTTTAACAAATCATTTTTCATTTTGGCTTAATTGGGATGATTTAGTTTTAATTAAAAGAATTAAAGGTAGTAAAAAAAGACCGTTAGCCTCAAAATCAACTGAGCAAGAAATTAAGACAATTATTAATAAAAGAAAAAAAATATACTCTAAAGCTGATTTTAAAATAAACTGTAATAAATTAACAAAAAATGAAATAGTTAAAATAATAATTAAAAAATATGAGCTTAATTAAATTAAAAGTTAGTACCAGCTATCAAAAATATTCAATTATTATTGGAAATAATATCTTAAGCAAAATAAATAAATTTTTAGAGGAAAGTTCTATTAATTTTAATCAATGTCTTCTTGTAATTGATAAAAATGTTCCAAAAAATTTGGTAAAAAGTACTTTAAAATCTTTACCAAAAAGATCTACTTCCATTCATTATTTTAATGCTAGCGAAAAAAATAAAAGTCAAAAAAGTGTCAATGACATCACATCAATTCTTTTAAAAAAAAATTTCAATAGAAATGATTGTTTAATTTCCATTGGTGGAGGTATTACTGGGGATGTATCGGGCTTTGCAGCAAGCATGTATAAGCGAGGCTTAAGGTTTGTTAATATACCAACAACACTGCTTTCACAGGTTGACTCATCTATCGGCGGTAAAACCGGTATAAACACCAAGCATGGTAAGAATTTAATTGGTTCATTTTACCAACCTAGTCTTGTTATATCAGATATTATTTTTTTAAACTCTTTACCAAAAAGAGAAGTTATATGTGGATACGGTGAAATTTTAAAACACTCCCTTATTAATGGAAAAAAGTTCTTTGATTTTTTAAATAAGAATGGAGAAAAAATTTTAGAATTGAAAAGTCCTTTTATACAAAAGGCAATACAACAAAGCTGTCTTATTAAAAAAAAAGTGGTTGAGACTGATGAAAAAGAATTAGGTATAAGAAAAATATTGAATTTTGGACATACCTTTGCACATGCTTTTGAGGCAACTCTAGGTTATTCGGCAAGATTAAATCATGGTGAAGCTGTTATCCTCGGCGTTAAAACTGCCGCAAAATTTAGCTTATTAAATAAAATTTTGAATAAAAAAGATTTTGAGTTAATTAATAACCATTTAAATAGTCTAAATCTTCCAAGAGATATTAATAAATTCTTTTCAATAAAAGATTTAAATACAATTTTATCTTTTATGAAAAAAGATAAAAAAAATAATACAAAGAAAGTTAATCTAGTTTTGCTTAAAAAAATAGGTTTTCCAATTTACAAATTACAGTTTAATGAAAAAACTATTAATCTTTTTTTAAAAAAGGAATTAACTAAGTAGTATTTGAATGGAATGTATGTGTTCTTTCAGCTCATGATCTAAAATATTATATATTTTCTTGGTTGATTCTATTTTATTTAATTTTTTCAGCTCTTCAGATTTAATAATTAATTTTAAATGAAACATTCCTTCTTGGTTTCCCTTGTGATTTTTATGTAAAAAACTTTTATCTTCTATTTTAAAATCTTGCATAACAATTTCTGCTTCAATTTTACTTTTAACAATTTCAATTAATTCGTTTATATTCATAAATAATAATTTATTACTATATAGCATGAAAAATATTTGTGACTGGAATAATTGCTTCGATACTGGTGAATATAAGGCACCAGTTGAGAAAGATAATAGCAAACGCTACAGGTTGCTTTGCTTAGCTCATGTTAAAGAATTCAATAAAAATTGGAATTATTTTAAGGGAATGGATGATGAACAAGTGTTTGATTTTTTAAAGTCAGATATGACCTGGCACAAACCCACTCAAAGCTTTAGCTCTTCTGATAACTTTTTTAAAGTTTTATGGAACAATACTTTAAAAGATGAGTTTGATAAAACTAAACTTAGAGGTGAATATAATCACATGAATCAATTCAAATTTGATGCTAATGACATTAAAGCTTTTAGTATTCTGGGTGTTTCGGTTGGCCAAAAATGGGAGCAAATACAGGATAAGTTCAAAACTCTTGTCAAAAAATTTCACCCTGATATTAATCTGGGAAATAAAGAATACGAAGAAAAACTTAAATTAATTACTTTGGCTTATACTCAGCTAAAAAATACTTATAAGGAAAAAATTGACACCTAATTTAAACATCCAGCCAGACATTAAGATGTCTTTAAAACAAAGTTTTGGAATTGACTCAGATATGGAAGTTGATGCTTTCTCTAAGAGAAGCGAATACGTTCCTGAAATAGATAAAAATTATAAATTTGATAGAGACACTACTCTTGCTATCATATCAGGTTTTGCTTTTAATAAACGTGTCCTGGTTCAGGGCTATCATGGTACAGGAAAATCTACACATATTGAACAAATTGCTGCTAGGTTAAACTGGCCTTGTATTAGGGTTAACTTAGATAGTCATGTAAGCAGGATTGATCTTATTGGAAAAGATGCAATCGTTGTAAAAGAAGGCAAACAAATTACTGAGTTTAAAGAAGGTATTTTACCTTGGTCTATCCAAAACCCAGTGGCCCTTGTTTTTGATGAATATGATGCAGGAAGACCAGATGTGATGTTTGTTATTCAAAGGGTGCTGGAGGCTGAAGGAAATTTTACTCTTTTAGATAAAAATAAAGTTATAAAACAAAATAAATTTTTTAGATTATTTGCAACTTCAAATACGGTTGGTTTAGGAGATACAACTGGATTATATCATGGTACTCAACAAATAAATCAAGGACAAATGGATAGATGGAATATTGTAACATCTCTAAACTATCTTAGTCTAGATAGGGAAATGGAAATCGTTCTTGCCAAGAATAAAAATTTAAACAACCCAAAAGGTAAAGAAAAAGTATCCAACATGATTAAAGTTGCATCCTTAACTAGAAAAGGCTTTATAGCAGGAGATATATCAACAGTAATGAGTCCAAGAACCGTTCTTCACTGGGCTGAAAATGCTGAAATTTTTAAAGACACAGGTTATGCTTTTAGAGTTACTTTTTTAAATAAGTGTGACGATATAGAGAAAAACACAATAGCTGAATATTATCAGAGATGTTTTGGGGAAGAGTTGCCAGAGTCGATGGTTAATATTCAGATCTAAATGAGCTCAAAAGAAGATAATTTTAAAGAGCAATTTAAACAAGCATTAATTTCTACTGCTAAGGTAATTTCTGAGGATTATAAATTAGATGTTAAAAAATTAGATAAAGATTTAAGTAATAAGAAAACTGGTTTTTTTGATGTAACTAATTTATCAAATAAGAGTGATTTTGTTAGACTAAGAGCAGAAACTGATTCTGGTGCATTGAAGAAAAAATTTTCAAATAAGGAAATATTTAACAAAAACCTACCTAATAATCCTTCTTGCAAATCTTTATATAATATTGCTGAAAAAATTAGATATGAACTTCTAGGTGGCAAAATGCTCAAGGGAGTTGGAAAAAATTTAAGTGAAAACTATAGTCAAAAAATATTCTCTAATCGTAAAGAACAATTGAAAAATAAAGAAGATGTTCCTGTGACTGAAGCTTTTGAACTATATATGTTAAATAAGTTCTTTAAATTAAAGCTTAATGATGTGTCTGAAAAAATGCTAGATTTTTGGAAAAAAGAGTTTGATGAATCAATTGACAAACATTTTCATTTTTTAAATAAAAATTTAGAAGATCAAAATAATTATAGTTTGAAATTTTCAGAAATCTTAGAGAACATGGATGTCTTTGCTTCAAATAATGAGGAGAATAATGAAGAAAATGATAAACAAGAAAATGAGCAAGACAATAAATCTGAGAACGATAATGATAGTCAGTCTGATGATAAAGAAGAAGAAAACAAACAGGGTGATAGTCAGACTAGTTTAGATGCTGGTTTTGATCTTAGTGATCAGCAGATGGAAGAACAATTAGAGGATTCAGATTCTTTAAAAGAAAGTACAGAAAATATTTTACAAAAAATAAATATCAATAATATCGATCAAGATTATAAGGTATTCACCACAGAATTTGATGAAATTGCAAAAGCTGAAATATTAGAAGACATAAAAGAAACTCAAAAGTTAAGAAAAAATTTGGACCAGCAACTTGTAGGATTTCAAGATCTTATTACCAAGCTTGCTAATAAACTACAAAGACAACTGCTTGCAAAACAAAATAGAGCATGGGAATTTGATTTAGAAGAAGGTTTATTGGATAGTTCAAAATTAACTAGAATAATTATGGATCCTTATAATTCTTTATCTTTTATGAAAGAAAAAGACCTTGATTTTAAAGACACAATAGTAACCCTATTAATAGACAATTCTGGGTCTATGAGAGGTCGACCAATAACAATTGCAGCACTTTGTGCAGATATATTGTCTAGAACGTTAGAAAGATGCTCAGTAAAAGTAGAGGTTTTAGGTTTTACCACAAAAAATTGGAAAGGTGGTAAGAGCAGAGAGGCTTGGACTAAAAATGATAAACCAAAAAATCCTGGAAGATTAAATGATTTAAGACATATAATTTATAAAGGTGCAGACACACAGTGGAGGCAGGCTAAAAATAATATAGGTTTAATGCTTAAAGAAGGATTATTGAAAGAAAATATTGATGGGGAAGCTATTTCGTGGGCCTATAATAGAATTAAAAAAAGAAAAGAAGAAAGAAAAATACTCATGGTTATTTCAGATGGAGCCCCAGTTGATGACTCAACTTTATCAGTTAACTCTGGGGATTTTTTAGAAAAACATTTAAAAAAGATGGTTAGATTTATAGAAACCAAGAGTGATGTTGAAATTTTAGCTATCGGTATTGGACATGATGTTTCTCGATATTATGATAAAGCTATTAAGATAACAGATGTACATGAGCTTGGAGATGTAATGGTTTCTCAATTAAGTGGCTTATTTGAAAATAAAAAGAAACTACACTAAAGTTTTAAAAGATCTTCATTTTTCCATTTAATATTGACTTCAGCTCCACCTCTTGTTTGGGAATTTCTGCATAAAATATTTGCATAATTTTTTTCAAGTAGAGTTTTGCCTATAAAAATTCCAAGACCTAATCCAGATTTTGATTTTATCGAAGACTTAACAGATTTAATATAAGGCTCACCAATTTTACTTAAAACATCTTTTGGATATCCCTCTCCATCATCTTCAATCATAACTTCTGTTAAATCACTATCACTTTTTATATTAATAAAAATTTTATTTGCAGAAAACTTATTTGCATTACCAATAAAATTTCTTAGTCCATAAACAATTTCTATTGATTTGGTTATATTTAGTGGATTTGAATTTTGATCATAATTAACAATAAAATTTTTTTTACTTGTTTGTTGAAATGATTTAACTATTTCACTCACATAGTCTGCAATTGTTAAATCACCATCAATAAAATCATCTTCTATAACTGGGTTTAATGTTAATTTTTTTAAAATCTCGCTACATCTCTCTATTTGACTGGATAATAACTCGATATCCTTTTTAACATCTTCATTATCTTTAAATTGTTTCAGTAAATCAGTAGAAATAATCTTCATTGTTGAAAACGGTGTACCTAATGAATGTGCAGCAGCAGCAGCTTGTCCACCTAATGACAATAACTCATGTTCTTTTGACATAATTTCTTCCATTTTATTTAGAGCCTCTTTCCTTATTCTAGATTCTGATCCAAAAGTTAAGGCAAAGTAATTTAAAAAAATTAAAGCAATGATTAATGCTGTTGGTATTGAATAATAATAATAACTGTCTACGTGAAAATGTTCATTAACTGGATAGGGTAAAGGTTGGTTAAAAAATGTAAGAAAAATAATCATTAAAACTGTAAAGCTGACTAACAATAAATTGCTTCTGAAACCTAAATTAGATGATGAAAATATAGCCGGAATAATCAAAAAAATTGAAAAAGGATTTATAATTCCACCTGTTAAATAAATCAAACAACTCAACTGCAAAATATCAATAAATAAAAAAAGAAATGCAGTTTTATCTAATAGCTGAGTGTTCTTATTAATATAGATTAAATAAAGATTACTTAGCACTCCAACTAAAATTACTGAATTTTCTAAAATTAAATTGAATTTAAAATCAAAAAAAAAATAAATAAGATTAATTGTTATAAGTTGTCCAATAATAGCAATCCATCTTAAATTGATATAGGTCGATTTTTTTAATGAAAAATATTTTGAAGTTTCGAAAAACTTCATTATTAGATATCTAGGTTTTGAACATTAATTGCATTTGAGACGATAAAATCTTTTCTTAATGCAACATCATTGCCCATTAGTGTATGTATTAAATCTTGATCTTTTTTTATATCTTTTGAGTATTGTACTTGTAATAAATTTCTTGTTTCAGGGTCTAACGTAGTATTCCATAGCTCTTCTGGATTCATCTCTCCTAATCCCTTAAATCTTTGAATGCTCATTCTAGATTTTTCATCTTCATAAGCCCTGGTAAATTCTTTCGTTCCTTTTTTAATTTTTTGCAATTCTTTGTTATTCTTTAAAATATAATCTTCCAACTCTTTTTCATCTTTTATATAAATGCCTTTTGTTCCCTTATTGATTTTGAATAAAGGTGGCTGAGCAAGATAAACATGTCCATTTTCAATTAGTTTATTAAATGGTTTGTTGTTAAAGAATGTTAGCAATAATGCTCGTATATGAGAACCATCAACATCGGCATCGGTCATGATAATAATTTTTCCATATCTTAAATCTTTCAAATCAATATCTTCAACTTTTGGATCAAGACCAAGTGCATTAATTAAGGTTACAACCTCATTAGACGACATCATTTTTGCTAAAGATTTTGTTCTATGTTCGCTACCATCTCTATTGCTATTTTTTTTAAGAGCAATCTCTTCCACATAAGTATTAAGAATTTTACCTCTAAGTGGTAAAACGGCTTGATTTGACCTATTTCTTCCTTGTTTAGCAGAACCACCAGCAGAATCTCCCTCAACGATAAATAATTCTGTTCCTTCTTGTTTGCCTATTTGACAATCTGCTAATTTTCCAGGCAACCCACTTAATTCTAAAGCACCCTTACGTCTAACATTTTCCCTAGCTTTTCTAGCAACATCTCTTGCCAGAGCTGCCTGCATTACTTTAGCTAAAATAATCTTTGATAAAGTTGGGTTTTGATCAAACCATATTGAAAGTTTTTCACTAACAATACTTTCCACAATCATTCTGACTTCAGATGAAACAAGCTTATCTTTTGTTTGGGAAGAAAATTTAGGATCAGGTATCTTTGCTGAAATTACACATGTAAGACCTTCTTTAATATCATCTCCTGAAATAGTTAATTTGTTTTTTTTTAATAAATTATGTTCTGTAGCATATTTATTAATTACTCTAGTAAGGGCACTTCTAAATCCTAATAAATGGGTACCACCATCTTTTTGATAAATATTATTTGTGTATGGATAGATATCTTCTCCATAACTTGCATTCCATTTCAAAGAGCATTCAATTTCTATATTATCTTTTTTTCCTTCAATATAAATTGGTTTTTTAAATAAATCATTTCCTATTTTATTTACAAGTTTTTCTCTTTTTTCGTCTAAAAAATCAACAAATTCTAAAACTCCACCATCAAACTTAAATACAATTATTTTTTCTTTTTTTTGATTTAAATCATTAACAGTTATCTTTATTCCTTTGTTCAAAAATGCAAGTTCACGCATTCTTTTAATAATTATATTTGGAGTAAATTTTATTGAAGAGAAAATTTCTTTTGATGGTAAAAATGTTATTTGTGTTCCAGTTTCTTTTGATTTTCCTATAACTTTAAGAGGTGCTTTTGAAGCCCCATCTTGAAATTCCATAAAATATGTTTGTCCGTCTCTATCTATTTCTAATTTTAATTTTTCTGATAATGCATTTACCACTGAAACTCCTACACCATGCAAACCACCTGATACTTTGTATGAGTCGTGATCAAATTTTCCTCCAGCATGAAGCTGGGTCATAATAACTTCAGCTGCAGACATTTTTTCACCTTTATGCATATCCACAGGTATTCCTCTACCATCATCTCTAACTGTAATGGTTCCATCAGAGTTTATTTTAACATCTATATTTTTACAATGTCCTGCTAAAGCTTCATCTATTGAGTTATCAACAACTTCATAGACCATATGATGTAAACCCGTTCCATCATCGGTATCACCAATATACATTCCAGGTCTTTTTCTAACAGCTTCAAGACCTTTTAAAACTTTGATGGAGTCTGCTTGATATGTTGAGTTGTTTTTCATATTTTTGTAATGGAAAATTAGATATTTATAACATTTTTATAAAAAAAAGAGGGAAATTAATTAGACTAATCCACAAAAAATGGATCAATAAGTCGCTTTTTTAAATGGTTTTTTAATTTTTTGGCGGAGAGACAGGGATTCGAACCCTGGGTACCTTTAACAGTACACACACTTTCCAAGCGTGCGCTTTAAACCGCTCAGCCATCTCTCCTTTGTATTTAAATAATTATAATCTAATATAAATTATTGTGTATGAAAATTTATGATTGTTTACCCTATTGTGGAGAAGATCTATTACTTAAGATAAGATTTGAAACTCTTTATCAGGATGTAGATAAATTTGTAATTGTTGAGGGTAATAAACATTTTAATGGTGAAAAAAAATCTCAGTTATTTAATTTACAAAAATTTGAAAAATATAAGGATAAAATTAAATATTATTTCATTGAAGATTTTCCAATACATACAGGAAATAATTATGAATATGAAGATTATCAAAGAAACCAAATAAAAAGAGGTTTTGATGGATTAGATGCAGAAGATTTGATTCTTTTGTCTGATGTTGATGAAATACCTAATCTAAGAAATAAAAAATTTTTAAATTATGACAGTGCTGTTTTTTTACAAAATATGTATTATTATAAATTTAATATTCATTGGTCAAAAGGCCTCAAATGGGACAATAAGTGGCCAGGAACAAAGAGTTGTAGATTCAAATACTTTGAAACTGCTGATAAAATAAAAAAATTTAGAGTTAAGAATATTCCTTGGTGGAGATTTGACAGAAAAATAAAAAGATATGTTGAGTCTGATGGCGGATGGCATTTTACTTTTTTAATGAGCACAAATGATATTAGTAAAAAACTTAGTAGATTTAGTCATGAAATAGATCATTTATTAAAAAATAAAGATTATGATATGAATAATCTTCTTGATGAAAAAAAAATAGAGAAAAGAATTCTAGATTTTAAAGATCCCTATGATAGATCTCATGTTAAATTAAAAAAAGTAAAGATTGATAATACTTTTCCTGAATATATTTTAAAAAATATTGACAAACTCTCAGATTATATTGCTTAGGAGTCTTTATTAATTTTTAAAACACCAATAAATGCCTCCTGAGGTATCTCAACTTTTCCAAACTGTTTACCTCTGGCTTTACCTTTTTTTTGTTTATCTAGCAATTTTCTTTTTCTATCTCTAGCACCACCTCCATGAATTTTTGTTAGAACATCCTTTTTAAAACCTTTAATAGTTTCTCTTGCTATAATCTTTCCTCCGATTGCTGCCTGAACTGGAATCATAAAATTATGTCGTGGAATCAGATCTCTTAATTTTTCACAAACTTCTCTTCCAACTGTTTGAGCAAAATCTTTATGAACCATCATTGATAGGGCATCTACTGGCTCGGCATTAACAAGTATTCCTAATTTTACTAAATCTCCTTCTCTATGACCTATAATTTCATAGTCAAAACTTGCATAACCGCTAGTCATTGATTTAAGCCTATCATTAAAATCAAAAACAACTTCGTTTAGAGGAATTTCATAATTTAAAACCGCTCTATTACCTGAATAACTTAAGTTTGTTTGTACTCCTCTTTTATCCTGACAAACCTTTATAATTGCTCCTAGATATTGATCTGGTGTAATAATTGTTGCTTTAATCCAAGGCTCTTCAATAAATTTAATTAGCGTAGGCTCTGGTAAGCTTGAAGGGTTTTGTAACTCTATTATTTCCCCTTTGTTCATATGAACTTTATAAACTACCCCAGGTGTTGTGGTTAATAAATTTATATCAAATTCTCTTTCTAATCTTTCAGTTATAATTTCTAAATGTAAGAGACCTAAAAAACCACATCTAAAGCCAAGACCTAACGCAGATGAAGATTCTGCCTCATATGAAAAGCTAGCATCATTTAATTGGAGTTTGCCTAAACCATCTTTTAATTTTTGGTATTCAGAACTATCTACAGGAAACAATCCACAAAATACAACCGGCTTACTTGGTTTAAATCCTGGAAGCGCCTCTTGAAGTGGTTTGGTTGCATCGCAAATAGTATCACCCACTTTTGTTTCTGATAAAATTTTTATTCCTGTCGTTATAAAACCAATTTCTCCTGCATTTAATTCATTAACATCAGTTGCTTTTGGAGTAAACACACCTACTTTTTCAATTACATATTCTTGGTTAGTAGACATCATTTTGATCTTCATATTTTTTGAAATTTTTCCGTTAATAACTCTAACTAGAATAACCACCCCTAAATAAGTGTCATACCAACTGTCAACTAATAAGCATTTTAAATCAGCATCTTTTTCTCCTTCTGGAGCTGGTAGTGACACTATAATTTGTTCTAGAATATCTTCTATACCCTCACCTGTTTTTCCAGAGCAAGGTATGGCATTTTCAGTATCAATACCTATAACTTCTTCTATTTCTTGTTTTGTTTTTTCTAAGTCTGATGCTGGTAAATCAACTTTATTTAGTACAGGTACTATCTCATGTTTGGTGTCTAAAGCTTGATAAACATTGGCCAATGTTTGAGCCTCTACACCTTGGGTACTATCAACAATTAAAATAGATCCCTCACATGCATACAGAGATCTACTTACTTCATAGCTAAAATCTACGTGTCCTGGAGTATCAATAATGTTTAGAATGTATTCTTTGCCATCTTTTGCTTTATAATTAAGTTTAACAGTTTGAGCTTTAATAGTTATTCCTCTTTCTCTCTCAATATCCATTGAATCTAGAACTTGTGCCTTCATCTCTCTTTCTGTAAGGCCACCACATGTGTGAATTATTCTATCTGCAATTGTTGATTTACCATGATCAATATGCGCAATGATTGCAAAGTTTCTGATGTGATCAATTTTTGTCATGATTATGATCTAATCTTTGCACCAGTTTTAGATTCAACAGCAGAAATAATAAGTTGATTAATTTTTTTTAAATCATCTTCGGTTAATGTTTTTTCTAAAGATTGAATAGTTACATTTAATGCAACTGATTTTTTATCTTCAGGAATGTTAGTTCCTTCATAAACATCAAATACTTTGACAGATTTTATTAATTCTTTATCTACGTTAGAGATGGTTTCAATTAATTCCTGAACTTTAAAACTTTTATCTAAAACAAAAGCAAAATCTCTTTCTGATTTTTGAAAATCTGAATATTTATATTGGGTTTTTTGATCTTTTAATGATTTTTTTGGATGTTTTAAATTATCTAAAAATATTTCAAAGCCCACTAATGCTTCAGTTTTAATATCTAATTTTTTTAATATACTTGGATGAATGTCACCAAAATAAGCCACTACTTTTTCTTTAGCTTTATTTAGAAATATTCTTCCTGATTTTCCAGGGTGATAATAATTTGGTGTTTCATCATCAATGTAGAGTTTGTCTTTATTATAGCCTGCCTCAGCTAAACTTTTAATAACATCACTTTTAACGTCAAATAAGTCAATCAGTCTTTCTTTTTCCAGCCAACTCTGCCTAGCCAATTTTCCTGATCTTAACCCGCAAACTACAGTCTGTTGTTCACCTGGCTCAGATCCTAGAAAAATTGGACCTATTTCGAATAATGATAAATCTTTAAATCCTCTTCCTAAATTCTTATTCAAATGAATAATTAAATTAGAAAAAATTGAACTTCGCAAAACGTTCAAATCAGAACTTATAGGATTAATTATTTTAATTTCTTTGTTATTTTCAATGAATAACTGATTAATTTTACTATCAGTAAAAGACCATGTGATAGCCTCAAAATATCCCTTAGAAGCAATAGATCTTTGTAAAAAATGAAATAACTTTTGTTCTAAATTTAACGTTTGTTTTTTTCTAACTTTTTCAGGTTCAATAATTTTAATTTGATCATAACCCTTAATTCTTACAAGCTCTTCTACCACATCAACTTCTTGTGAAATATCAGGTCTCCAAGATGGTATAACTAGATCTAGCAATCCTTTGTTTTCTTTTATTTCAAATCCTAGGTTATCTAAGATTGTGATCATTTCTTTTGTATTAATATTAAACCCAGTAATTTTTTCAAACAAAGAAGGATCAAACTTTAATGATTTTTTTTTAACATCCTCAATTTTTTGAATATCAAATTCACTAACTTCACCACCACATATTTCTTGTATTAAGTTGGCTGCTCTTTCAAGTCCCTGATCAATTGATAATGGGTCAATACCTCTTTCAAATCTAAATTTTGCATCTGTGTCTATATTCAATATTTTAGATGATTTTCTGATTGATCGTGGGCTAAAGTAAGCAGACTCAATTAACACATTTTTTGTATCCAACTCAGTTCCAGTTTTTGTGCCTCCTATTATACCACCAAGACCTAATACACCTGACGCATCTGATATGACACACATCTCATCCTCTAATTCATACTCCTTATTATCTAATGCTTCGAATGTTTCACCTTTTTTAGAATTTCTTACAACTATTCCTTTATCTATTTTATCAACATCGTATGCATGAAGTGGTCTATTCAAGTCAAACATTACATAATTTGTAATATCAACTATTGCTGAAATGGGTTTTTGGCCTAAAGAAATTATCTTGTCTTTTAACCACTCTGGACTTTCAGTATTTTTTACCCCTTTAATTAAACAACTACCAAAGGATATACATGCTTGATTTTTTTCATTTTTAATTTTTACACTAATTGTTTGTTTATTTTTTTTATCAAGTTTTTTTTCTTTTTGATTTATTAATATTCCCACACCAGCCGCAGCTAAATCTCTTGCTATCCCTCTTACACCTAAGCAATCTGCTCTATTTGGTGTAATGGAAATATCAATTACATTTAAATTTTTTTTCGGAAAATAATTTTCTCCTACTTTTTTGTTATATTTTTCTGGCAAAAGCTCTGTTATGCCATCACTTTCATTTGATAGATTAAGTTCAGATTCTGAACAAAGCATTCCATATGAGGTTACACCTCTTATTTTGCTTACCACCAATTTCATTTGGCTTTTTGGTACTACAGCACCAGGGGGAGCATAAATTGTTAATAAACCCTCTTTAGCATTTGGAGCTCCACAAACAACTTTTACTGGTTCGCCTGAGCCTATATCAACATCACATACTCTAAGCCTATCTGCATCAGGATGCTTTTCAGCCTTCAAAATTTTGGCAATTAAAAATTCATCAAGCTCTCCTGATTGACTATCAACACCTTCTACTTCTAAACCAATATCTGTAAGCTTATCAATAATCTGATTTTCATTAAGCTTGGTGTCTAGATGATCTTTAAGCCATGCTGTTGTAATTTTCATCGGCTTAAGCCCCTATAGTTTGTTGGGACATCTATTGGATCAAATCCAAAATGATTTAGCCATCTATAGTCACAATCAAAAAAGGCTCTTAAATCATTAATGCCATATTTTAACATTGCGAGCCTATCTATTCCTATTCCAAATGCATAACCTTGGAATTCATCAGGATTTACTTTAACATTTTTTAAAACATTGGGATGAACCATTCCACAGCCTAAAACTTCTAGCCATTTATCACCTTCCCCAATTACTATTTTTCCATCTTTTATTTCATAACCAATATCAACTTCTGCAGATGGCTCCGTAAATGGGAAATGACTGGGTCTAAATCTCATTTTAATTTTATCAACTTCAAAAAACTCTTTAATAAAATAATTTAAACATCCTTTTAAGTGCCCCATATTAATATTTTTATCGATATGTAATCCCTCAACCTGATGAAACATTGGCGTATGGGTTTGATCGCTGTCAGATCTATATGTTCTGCCAGGTGCTATTATTTTAAAAGGTGGTTTATCATTAAGCATTGTTCTAATTTGAACTGGAGAAGTATGTGTTCTTAATAATAGTTCTTTTGCATCATCTAGATAAAAAGTATCATGCATATCTCTTGCGGGATGGTTATCAGGCGTATTTAATGCAGTAAAATTATTATATTCATTTTCAACATCTGGTCCTTCTTCTACACTAAAACCAATTTCTGAAAAAATTGAAGAAATTTCATCTATGACTTGAGATACGGGATGAATTTTTCCCTGAACAAAAGGTCTCTCTGGTAAAGTTATATCTATTTTTTCTTTTTCTAACTTTTTGTTAATCTCTTTTGTTTCAATATCATTAATTTTTGTAGTAATTAAATTTTCAAGTTCATTTTTGACTAAGTTTAAATCTGATGCAAATTTTTTTCTTTCATCTTCTGCTAATTTTCCAAGCTGTTTAAATTGTGAGCTGATTAACCCAGTTTTACCAAATAGTTCTGTTTTAATTTGATTAACTTGATTTAAATCTAAATTTTCTTTTAACTTTAAAAGAAAATCATCTTTTATTTTTTTAATATCAGACATATTGAGAGATTATTTCTTCACCGAAGAAAAACAATAGTGAAGATTAATTTAGTGCCGATTGAGCTTTTTGAACGATCGTTTTAAAGGCTTCTGGGCTATCGTATGCTATTTCAGCTAGTATTTTTCTATCTAACTTAATTCCACATTTAGTTAAACCATTAATAAATTTAGAATAAGTTAATCCTTCAGATCTAACACCTGCATTAATCCTTTGTATCCATAAAGATTTGAATTCTCTTTTTTTGGTTCTACGATCTCTGTAAGCATATTGCATAGCTTTTTCCATAGCTTGCTTTGCAACTCTTATAGTATTTTTTCTTCTGCCCCATTGACCTTTGACAGCTTTTAAAACTTTTTTATGTTTAGCGTGACTTGTTACGCCTCTTTTTACTCTAGCCATTTTATCCTCTTAAGCTGTAAGGCATGTATGATTTAACTATTTTGCCATCTTGTTTTGACATAGCAGTCGTGCCTCTTAATTTTCTAATTTGTGAATTTGTTCTTTTTATCATGCCATGTCTCTTTCCAGCTTGAGCCATCATAACTTTCCCTGTAGCTGAGATCTTAAATCTTTTCTTTGCTGAACTTTTAGTTTTTAATTTTGGCATAATTCTGCGGACTTATACAAATATTGGAATAGATTTACAACCTCTATTAAGCCTTATAAAGGCTGAATAACCATGATCATTTGCTTCCCATCAAACTTTGGGTGCAATTCGACTTTGCCAATATCTTGCATATCAGCTTTTATTTTATCCATTAATTCTCTGCCTAAGTGTGAGTGCTGTAGCTCTCTACCCTTAAATCGTATTGTAAATTTTACCTTGTCACCTTTTCCAATAAACTTTTTGGCATTTTTAACCTTAAAATCATAATCATGAGTTTCTGTAACTGGTCTCATTTTTATTTCTTTTAATAAAACAATTTTTTGTTTCTTTTTAGCAACATTTGCTTTTTTTTGAGCATCATACTTAAATTTACCCATATCAATAATTTTACATACAGGTGGTTTTGCATTTGGAGCTATCTCAATTAAATCTAAACCTTGTTCTTTGGCCATTGATATGGCTTCATTAGTATTTAATGTTCCTATGTTTTCACCATCACTTCCGATAACCTGAACTTCTGGTGCAGTAATCCTATTATTGGACTTAGGTCCTCTGTCTTTGGTTCTTCTTTGAAAGTAATTTCCTTTAAAATCTGCCACTTAGTTTGAGGGTGCTTTATTTAAAGCTGAGAATTTTTTTAAAAATAAGTTTAATTCCATATTTTCTTGTTTGTTAGTATCTAATCTTCTAATCGTTACTGAGTTACTGTCAACTTCTTTTTTACCACAAATTAATAAAAGTGGTATTTTAGATAAAGAATGTTCTCTAATTTTATAATTCAAATTATGATTCTTTAAATCTACTTCAGAGTTCATGCCAACATTATTAATCTTTTCATTAACTTCTTTTGCATAAGCATCAAACTCTTCTGAAATAGGGATTACAACTACCTGCAAAGGAGCAATCCAAAATGGAAATTTTCCTGCATAGTTTTCTATAAGTATTCCTATAAATCTTTCTAGTGAGCCAAATAATGCTCTATGAAGCATTACTGGAACTTTTTTAGTTCCATCACTGTCAACAAAGGATGCTTCTAATCTTCCCGGTAAATTTAAGTCTACTTGTAAAGTTCCACATTGCCAATCTCTGCCAATTGCATCTCTTAAAACAAATTCAATTTTTGGACCATAAAAGGCCCCTTCACCTTTGTTAATTGTATATTCAAGTTTTGAAGCTTTAACGGCATCTAACAAAGCTTTTTCAGCTTTGTCCCAAACATTATCATCACCAACTCTTAAATCTGGTCTATCTGAATATTTTAGTATTACATTTTCAAAACCAAGATCTTTATAAATATCTAAAATTAAATTCGTAACAATTAAACACTCTTCCGTAATTTGATCTTCTGTACAAAAAATATGAGCATCATCTTGAGTAAATGCTCTAACTCTTAACAATCCATGTAATGCTCCTGAAGGCTCATACCTATGCACTTTTCCAAACTCTGAAATTCTTAGTGGAAGATCTCTATAACTTTTTAAACCTTGATTAAATACCTGAACATGTCCTGGACAATTCATTGGTTTAATTGCAAATATTTTTTCATCAGGTGTTTTGGAGGTATACATATGCTCACCATATTTTTCCCAATGACCAGACTTCTCCCATAGGGCTCTATCTAAAATTTCAGGAGTATTTACTTCTTTGTAGCCTGCTTTATTTTGTCTATCTCTCATATAAGCAACTAACTTTTGAAATAGTTTCCAGCCCTTTTCATGCCAAAAAACTGATCCTGGACTTTCTTCTCTAAAATGAAATAAATCCATTTCTTTACCAAGTTTTCTATGATCTCTTTTTTCTGCTTCTTCTATTCTTTTTAAATAATCATCTAGTTCTTTTTGTGATGGCCAGCACGTTCCATAGATTCTTTGTAGCATTTCATTGTTAGAATCACCTCTCCAATAAGCACCAGCAACTTTTGTAAGTTTAAAGTGCTTACCAATCTTGCCTGTAGATAGTAAGTGAGGTCCTCGGCAAAGATCGTACCATTTACCATGATAATAAATTGAAACTTCATTTCCTTCAGGAATCATATCTACAAGTTCGACTTTATATTTTTCACCTAATTTACTATAGTGATCCTTAGTTTTGTCTCTTTCCCAAACTTCTCTACGAGTGATTTCATCTTTTTCTACAATTTCCTTCATTGCTATTTCTATTTTTTCCAAATCCTTTGGTGTAAAGGGATCCTCTCTGTAAAAATCATAATAAAACCCATCTTTGATTGCTGGACCAATAGCTAATTTGGTTCCAGGGAATATTTTTTGAACCGCCATTGCCATAATGTGCGTAGTATCATGTCTAATTGCATCAAGTCCTTCTTGATCTCTAGATGTAAAAATTTTTATTGAACAGTCTTTTTCAATAATAGAAAATAAATCCTTTAGTTCTCCATCAATGCTCATAATCAAAGCCTGCTTTGATAAAGATTTACTAATCTTTTCCGCAACCTCTAACCCTGTTACTTTGTTTGGAAAATCAATACTGTTTCCATCTGGTAATGTAATTAATGGCATTTAATTTAGTAATTTTTTGTACTCTGAATATGTAGAAAAACACATTTTTTCAACATTAAACTTTTTAATTATATTTTTTCTACCTTCTATACCAATAGATTTCAATCTAGATTCATCTAATTGTAAGGCTTCGACTATTTTTTTACTTAAAGCTTCTGCATTGCCAGACTGAAATAAAAAACCAGTTATATTATCAACAATAGTTTCATTAGACCCCCCAATATCACTTGCTATTATTGGTTTTTCCATTGATTGAGCTTCAACTGCTACCCTTCCAAAGGCTTCAGGTTCTACTGAGGCTGAAACAACAATGTCTGATATTTTGTAAGCTAACGGCATATTTTTACAATGTTCTATAAATTTTAACTGACTAGTTAGCCTATATTGCTCAGCCAACCTTTTAATTTTTTTTGTATAAATGTCTCTTCCTTGATCACTACCCAAAATAACAGCATTAAAAGAATCATATCCTAGTTCTTTATTAACAAGATTTAATGCTTCAATAAATGTCTCCTGCCCTTTCCAGGCAGTTAAACGACCTGGCATTAGGATTATTTTTTTGTTTTTATCGACTTCCCAATCTGAAATAAGTCTATTTTCTTCATTGTCTAAAGTTGTTGATGAGTCAAAATAATCAACATTAATACCCCTAAAAATTACTAAGAATTTTTTTTTTAAATCTAAATATTTTGGATAATTTTGATTAATATGAGAAAAAATAAAATTTGATCCTGCTATTATTAAATCTGACCTTACCATTACTGAATTGTAAAATTTTTTAAACGGATTTTTAAAATTATAAGTGCCATGAAAAGTTGTAACAAACCTTCTTCTTGTAATTTTAGTTGCAAGCAAACAAGACCAAGCTGGAGCACGACTTCTTGCATGAACAATGGATATATTATTTAGCAAAATAATAAAAATCAATGCTATTGAATTAAAAAACATTAAAAATGGATTTTTACTATGAACGGGAAGTTTTATTACTTTTACTTTTTTTCTATCAATAAATTTTAATAATTCTCCTCCACTAGTCACTATATAAGAACTGCAATTATTTTCTGGTAAATAGTGTGCAAGATCATAACAGCCTGTTTCTGCACCTCCATATCCAAGTTTAGGAATTACTTGCAATACTTTTAATTCTGAAGACATTTGATAGAACTATATATTAAGAATTAATTCTAATAAACTCATATGAATAAATTTAAATACATTAGGGTCCTTAATAACAAGGAAATAAGATACTTAAGTAAAGAATATAAGGATAATCTCTATATTGTTTTTTTACATGGTTTTATGTCAAGTATTGAAGGTGAAAAACCTCAGGCCATATTAAAATTTGCTAAAAAAAATAAACTTGGCTTTCTTGCTCTCGAATATTCTGGTCATGGAAAGTCCTCAGGAAAATTTACCAAGGGAAATATCACTCAATGGTCAAAAGAAGTTGAAACAGTAATTAAAAAAATAGTTAAAAAAAATAAATTTATCTTAGTTGGCTCGAGTATGGGTGCATGGCTCTCCTTAAATCAATTTAAATATTTTAAAGATCAAATTAAAGGTTTTTTAGGAATTGGTTCAGCTCCAGAGTTTTTACAAAAACTAATGTGGAAAAAGTTCTCAAAAAAAATGAAGAATGAAACTATAAAGAAAGGAATTTATAATTTAAAACATGGTAATTATGAGTATCCAATCACCTATCAATTAATAAAAGATGGTAGAAAAAATAAAATCTTAAATAAAAAAATTAAATCCAGCATCAATGTAACTATGATTCACGGAAATAAAGATGAAGTTGTTCCAACAAGTTATTCTAGGAAAGTTCTTAAGCTATTTACTAAAGCTAATAAAAAATTAGTAATAATAAAAAATGGTGATCACAGCTTATCAAGTAAACAGGGCCTAAAGAGAATACTCTTAGAACTAGATAAAATTACTTCTAATATAGTTTAGTCCTTCAATGTAGCTTGGAAATTTTAAATTATAGTTAAAATAACTTTTCATCTTTTTGTTGCTAACTTTCTTGGACTCGTTATAAAAATTTTTCAACATCACACTTTTAATTTGGTCAACTTCAATTTTTTCAATATTTTCAATATTTAACATTTTTGCTCCAAATAAAGTAACATCTTCAGATGTGGAAGGTTTATCATCAGATAGATTATATATTTCTCCTGACTTAAATTTTGATAAAGATTTAAATAATATGTTTGAAATATCATCTACATGAATTCTAGAAAAATAATGATTTTTTTTATTGATCAATTTCACTTCTCCTGATTTTAGACGTATCAAAATATTTTTTTCATTAGAATAGATTCCAGATAACCTGAATATCTGAATTGGTATTTTGTTATCTTTTTCCAAAGAAACCCAGGCATTTTCAGCTTTTAATCTTGCGATACCATTATTTGAGGTTGGGTTTGTTTTGCTACTTTCATTAACCCATTCACCATTATGATCACCATAAATACTAGTGGCTGATAAGTATGTAATCCATTTTGCTTTGGAGTTTTCTATAAATTTAGAAAAATTTTTTACAACTAAGTCTTCTTGATTTTCTGGTGGTATAGAAACTAAAATATGATCTGCTTCTTTTAATTTTACGACTAACTTTTGATCAAATTCATCACTATTAAATAGGTAGCTATTATAATTAATATCATTAAATATTTTTTTTGAAGACTTACTTCTAGATGTTGCTGACAAGTTAATATTATATTGCTCAATACTTAGCTTCTTTATAAAATTTTTTGCTACTTGGCCAAAACCAAAACAAAAAATATTTATATCCTTCATTTTAACTAACTTCTTTTATAATAGATTTTAAACTTATTGGGTTTTTTAGCTTATCAATCATTTCTTTTGGACAAACTTGAATAAAATTAGAAATTTCTTTATCAAAATTTTCTATTATTTTTTTAGAAAAATCCGAATTTGTCTCCTGGTGATGCTCTTGTACTAAATTTTCTAAATAAGCTATCCAATAATCTGTTTCTGGCGTTTGCCATACTATAGTCTCTGGGTTTACTTTTTTGTCAAATTTCTTATTTATATCGTAAATAAACGCCATTCCACCTGTCATTCCAGCTCCAAAATTATCTCCTACATCTCCCAAAACTACAACTGTACCACCAGTCATATATTCACAAGCATTTGAGTCACAGCCTTCGATAACTGAAATTGATCCTGAATTTCTCACTGCATATCTTTCCCCAGCTTGACCTGCTGCAAATAATTTTCCAGATGTTGCTCCGTATAAAACTGTATTTCCTATTATGGTATTCTCATGTGAAATTAAATTACTTTCATCTGGGAGTTTAACTACAACTGTTGCTCCTGACAAACCTTTACCAACATAGTCATTAGCATCACCTTTTAAAATAAGTTTTAAGCCTTTTATTCCAAATGCTCCAAAAGACTGCCCTGCTGACCCTTTAAATTTTAGAGATAAAAAATTATCCTCTAATTTTTCAGAACCATATTTCTCGTAGAGATGATTGGAAATTCTTGTACCAACAGTTCTATGAGTATTTTTAATAATATACTCTTTTTCAATAATTTTTACTTTTCCAATTTGATCTCTGATTTCAGGTAGAATTTCTTGGTCTAAAGTATCCGGAACAGAATTTATTTCTGGATCTTTACAGTATCTTGTATTTTCTCCAGGATCTGTTTGAACAAATAAAGGATTTAAATCTAAATCATCTAAGTTTGGTGAAGCTTTACTCACTTGTCTTAATAAATCAGTTCTACCAATTATCTCATTCATAGATTTAAAACCTATCTCAGCTAGGATTTCTCTCACTTCTTCTGCAATAAATTTAAATAAGTTAACTACTTTTTCTGGTGTACCAGAAAATTTTTCTCTTAATTTTTCATCTTGAGTGCAAACTCCGACTGGACACGTATTTGAATGGCACTGTCGAACCATTATACATCCCATAGCTACTAATGCAGTTGTTGCTACCCCATATTCCTCAGCACCCATCATGGCTGCAATAACAACGTCTCTTCCTGTTTTAATTCCCCCATCAGTTCTTAAAGTAACTTTATGTCTCAAATTATTTAAAGTTAAAACTTGATTAGCTTCAGTCAAACCCATCTCCCAGGGTATCCCAACATATTTAACACTTGTTTGTGGTGTTGCTCCTGTTCCTCCATTATGTCCAGAAATCAGAATTATATCTGCTTTAGCTTTAGCTACACCAGCTGCAATTGTTCCTATGCCTGATGATGCTACTAATTTTACACCAACTCTTGCTTTTGGATTTGCTTGTTTAAGATCATAAATTAACTGAGCTAGATCCTCGATAGAATAAATATCATGGTGGGGTGGTGGCGAGATTAGAGTTACGCCTGGTGTTGAATGTCTTAATTTTGCAATTTCTTCTGTAACTTTAAACCCAGGTAGCTGGCCGCCTTCACCAGGTTTTGCTCCTTGTGCAATTTTAATCTCTATTTCATTACAGTTATTAAGGTATTTGAGTGTTACTCCAAATCTTGCTGAAGCTATTTGTTTAACTCTAGAGTTAGCACTGTCTCCATTTTTCATCTTAGTAAATCTTTTCTCATCTTCACCACCTTCACCACTACAAGAGGCTCCTTTAATTCTATTCATTCCTATAGCTAAAGTTTCGTGTGCTTCTTTCGATAATGCACCATGAGACATACTTCCACTTCCAAATCTTGTTAAAATATTTTCAATTGGTTCTACTTCTGTAATATCTATAGAAGGATTTAAATTTTTTTCTCTAAATCCAATTAGATCTCTAAGATGTATGGGTGGAAGATTATAAATACCTTTTGCATATTTTTTATAAGCATCAAAAGAATTTGAAGAAACGGCACTCTGCAAAAGATGAATAAGCTTACCTTGATATTGGTGCACTTCACCATTTTTTCTGTACCTATAAATTCCACCAATTGGTAAAACTGAATCTGCGTCTTCAAATGCTTCTTTGTGAATAATTCTTAATTTTTTTTCTATTCCATTTAAGCCTATACCTGAAATTTTCGATAAAATTCCTGGAAAATATTCTGATGCTACTGTTCTACTTAAGCCAACTGTTTCAAAATTACATCCACCTCTATAAGAGCTTATGACCGAAATTCCCATTTTTGACATTATTTTTAAAAGGCCATAATTTACTGATTGTACATATCTCTCTATGCACTCATCGTACCCAAACCTTCCAAATAATTTCTTCTCAAACCTCTGGTATAAGCTATCCAATGCTAAATAAGGATTAACTGTTGTAGCCCCAACACCTATGAGTGTTGCAAATGAATGTGTGTCTAATGCTTCTCCAGTTTGAGCATTAATTGAAGCATAGCCTCTTAGTTTTTTTTTAATAAGATGTGTATTTATTGCACCAACACTTAATAGCATTGGAATGGGCAATCTTTCTTCAGAAGTATTTTTATCACTTAAGACTAGTTGCGTAAGACCTTGCCTAACTGCAATTTCAGAATCTTTCTTAATTCTTTCAATAGAGGTTTCAAGATTTTCACTTTTATCAAACGTACAGTCAATAGTTATTGATTTTTGACCAAAAAAATTAATGAATTTTTCTAACTGAGAGTTAGATAAAATGGGGCTATCTAAAACATATATATTTTCTTCTGTTAAATTACTAAAATCTAAAATATTTCCAAGGTTACCAAAACGAGTTTTTAAACTCATAACCTTGTTTTCTCTTAAAGAATCAATTGGTGGGTTTGTAACTTGACTAAAATTTTGTCTAAAGAAGTGATAAAGCGGCCTATAACGGTCAGATAATACCGCAAGTGGAGTATCGTCACCCATTGAACCAATGGCTTCTTTAGCGTCCTCCGCCATAGGGTGCAGAATAAGCTCTAAATCTTCCAAACTATAACCAAAAGCATGCTGTCTTTTTTTAAGCTCATCACCTGAAAAAGTAAATTTTTCATTTTTTATTGGAAATTTTTTTTCTAAATCAATTATTTGATTATTAAAATGTTTAAACTCTTTTGCCAGATAGTCTTTTATCTCAACATTAGAAAACACTTTGCCTTTTGCTATTCTAACCCCAAGAATTTCGCCAGGTCCTAACCTACCTTTTTTAAGAATTTGCTTTTCATCGATTTCAACCATTCCTGTCTCTGACCCTGCACATAATATTTTATCTTTTGAAATAGTATATCTCATCGGGCGCAACCCATTTCTATCAGCAGCTACTATAGCCCATTCATTATCAGTAGCTGCAATAGCAGCTGGTCCATCCCATGGCTCCATTGTGCTATTTAAAAAATTAAATAATTGTTGGTGATCTTTTGATAGTGTTTGACTTTTTTTAGACCAGGCATCTGGAATTAGCATTAATTTTGCGAGAGGTGCTGATTGGCCAGAAATATTTAAAAGTTCAAAAACACTATCTAATGCAGCAGAGTCTGATGATCCTGGCTGTATAACTGGTTTTAAATTTTCCATGTCATCAAATAAAGGGCTATCCATTTCTTGCTCATGAACTTTCATCCAGTTTTTATTTCCCTTTAGTGTATTTATTTCCCCATTATGAGCTAATGCTCTAAAAGGTTGTGCCAGGTCCCAGCTTGGTGCTGTGTTTGTTGAAAATCTTTGATGAAATATTGCAAAACGAGATATAAATCTCTCATCCTTTAAATCTAAATAAAAATCTGCGATAGACTCTGCTAAAAACATTCCCTTATAAATAACTGACTTAGAACTTAGTGAGCAAATATAAAATCCCTCTATTGCATTTTTAATTGCTTCTTTTTCAATTTTTCTTCTAGATTCATAAATTTTTCTTTCTAACTCTTTTTCTGTTAAATCTTTATTATTGTGCTTGAATAATACTTGTGTAATTTCCGGTCTCGTAAAATTTGCTTTTTCACCTAAAACTTTTGAATCTACAGGAACTTGTCGCCAACCATAAATACTAAAATTACTTTTTGTAAGTTCACTTTCAACTAAAGTTCTTGCATTTTCTTGTGCTTGATAATTATTTCTTGGTAAAAAAATCATACCCACACAAATTTCTGAACCATCATAGTTGTGACCAGTAAGTTCTATTTTTTCAGCAAAAAAATCTGAAGGTATTTCCAAGTGAATTCCAGCGCCATCACCTGTTTTTCCATCGGCATCGACTGCTCCTCTATGCCAAACTGCTTTTAGAGCATTAATTCCATACTCAACTACTTTTCTTGATTTTTTACCCTCTGTAGAAGCAATTAATCCTACTCCACATGCATCATGCTCCATATCTTTTGAATAAACATGACCATCTTCAAGAATTTTAAGATTCTTTTTATAATTTTTCATTAAGCAACCTTTTCTTCACTAAGCTCTTTGCTTTCTAAAAAACTTTTTATTGATATTGCTACGTCTCTTCCATCTTTTATAGCCCAAACAACTAAAGATGCGCCTCTAATAATGTCTCCAGCTGCAAAAACGCCTGGTAAATTTGTTTCCATTGTATCAAAATCTGTTTTTAATGTTCCCCATTTAGTAACTTGTAGATCTTCAGATCCAAATAATTTTGGTAAATTTTCTGGGTCAAATCCAAGTGCTTTAATTACTATGTCTGCCTTAATGTTAAAGTGAGAATTATTTTGAATTTCTGGTTTACGTCTACCACTATCATCTGGTTCACCAAGTTTAATTTTATCTACCATCAAACCTTCAACTTTATTTGTTCCAATAAACTCTTTTGGACTAGATAGCCATACAAACTCTACTCCTTCCTCTTCTGCATTAGCCACTTCTCTAGCAGATCCAGGCATATTTTCTTTGTCTCTTCTATAAAGGCATTTAACTGATTTTGCTTTTTGTCTGATTGAAGTCCTAACACAGTCCATCGCAGTGTCACCTCCTCCAATTACAACAATATTTTTTCCTTCAGCATTTAAGGTTCCATTATCAAATAATTCTACCTTATCTCCTAATCCTTTTTTATTTGAAGCTGTTAAAAATTCCATAGCTGGAAATATATTTCCTAAATCTTTTCCTGGTAAATCTATTTCTCGAGCTTTATAAACTCCAGTTGCAATTAAAAGAGCATCATGTTTTTTTCTTAATTGTTCTAATGTAGCATCTTTTCCAACTTCAAAATTTTGAACAAATTTAATTCCACCCTCTTCTAATAACTTGGTTCTTCTTTCTACAACAAATTTTTCTAACTTAAAATTTGGAATCCCGTAAATCATTAAACCACCGGCTCTATCATATCGATCGTATACTGTAATTTGATACCCTAACTTACGTAGTTGTTCTGCAGCAGCCAGTCCTGCTGGACCTGCTCCTATAATTCCAATACTTTGACTCTTTTCATTTTTAACTTTTATAGGATTTACCCAGCCTTGTTCCCATGCATTATCAGTAATATATTTCTCAACTGAACCTATAGTTACTGTTCCATGTCCTGATTGTTCGATTACACAATTTCCTTCACACAATCTATCTTGTGGACATATTCTTCCACACACTTCTGGCATGTTGTTGGTACTTTGGGATAATTCATATGCTTCTTTTAATCTTCCCTCTGCAGTTAATTTTAACCAATCTGGAATATTGTTGCTTAATGGACAATGTACCTGACAAAAAGGAACTCCACATTGTGAACATCTACTAGATTGTTCACCTGCCTTTTCGTTAATAAACTCTTTATAAATTTCATTAAAATCTTCTTTTCTATTGCCAACTTCTCTTTTAGGTGGAGTTTGTTGACCTATTTTTACAAATTTAAGCATTTTTTCTGACATATATACCCTTTAATAAAATAACCATATAACACAGTTTTGAGTAATAAAAGACAAACAAGGTCAATATATATGACCTTAAATTTGCAATAAATAAGGTTAACTCCTCTTATTTTGATTTGTGCATATCTAATATGTTCAAATGGAATTGTTTAAATCATTGAATATTTAAGCTACGAACCTTTAAATGTTTTCAAATATTATTGAAATTATAATCCTATCAATAGTTCAGGGCATATCAGAATTTTTGCCGATCAGTTCATCAGCTCATTTAAATATTGTTGAGATAATCTTTAATTTTAATTCTAACTCTCTAATGATTGATGTTAGTCTTCATCTTGGCTCCTTACTTGCAATAATCTTTTATTTTAGAAAAGAGTTACTAGACCTTAGAAATAATCAAAAATTATTATCTTTATTAATTATTGGCTCTATACCAATTGTAATAGCTGGGTATATAATAAGCTCCACAGGTCTAGTTAATCTATTAGAAAATAATTTAAAGATAATTGCTTGGACAACATTAGTTTTTGGAATTATTTTATATGTTGCAGACAAAAGTAAATTTGATAAAAAAATATCATCCAACTTAAATTTTAAAACAATATTATATATTGGTTTGTTCCAAATACTTGCTTTAATACCAGGTGTGAGTAGAGCGGGAATTACAATAACAGCTGCAAGACTTTTTAGATTTAATAGATTTGATTCAAGTAAAATTTCTTTTCTGTTGGCTATACCTGCTATAGCTGGTGCGAGTGTACTACAATTAAAAGATGCTATTGAACAAAGCTTTGAGCTCAACTACCTTATACTAATATCAATCACTCTTTCTTTTTTATTTTCTTATTTTACAGTTAAGTTTTTCTTGAACTATATAAACAAATTTTCTTTAAATGTTTTTGTGGTTTATAGAATTATTATTTCAATAATTTTATTTATAATAATATATAATTAATTTTTTTTGAATATTGGTACCAATTGTGAAAATAAAACACCCAATAAAATAAATAAACATCCAAACAGATTATTTATACCTAAAATTTGATCTAATAAAATCCAAGCAGCAATTGTTGCAAATACACCTTCTAAAGAAAAAATTATTGCTGATGGAGCAGGGGATATATTTTTTTGTGCATATATTTGTAAAACAAATGCAAGACCTCCAGATAAAATTCCAGCGTATAAGATTTGAAATTTTTCTTTAAGAATATTAGACCAAATAAAGTCTTCAAAAATTAATCCTATAATTAATGATAGAGAGGCAACAATTAAAGTTTGAATTGCACCAATTGTTAATGGAAGGTTGTAGTTTTCTATAATTTTACCAGTAAAAATAATGTGTGTGCTCCAAAAAAAAGCACCCATTATTATAAGTGCATCACCAGTTCTAACTGTTGCGCTGTAAAAATTAGTTAGTAAATAACCTCCCATCACACAAAAAAGAACTGAGGGCCAAATACTCCAGTGGATTGGTTTTTTATACATAAAAAAAATTATAAACGGGACCATTGGAACATAGAAAATAGTAAAAAATGCTGCATTAGCGACATCAGTATAAAGTAAAGCCACTTGCTGAAGTGCTGATCCTAAAAATAAAGATAGGCCTATTAAAAGAGCTAAGTTGGTAAATTCTTTTTGATTTCTTTGTACTGATTTTGAGATATTTTTTCTTTCAAAAATAAAAGCTAAAGGGGCTACTGCTAAAAAGCCTACAAAAAACCTAACAGCATTAAAAGTAAAAGGACCAATATCGTCCATTCCCGTATCTTGAGCGATAAAAGTTGTTCCCCATATGAACGTACATAGTAAAGCACTGAATAATGAAGATGTTTTTGACATTAAAATCTATACCGCCAATTTATAAGCAAAA
Source organism: uncultured Candidatus Pelagibacter sp. (assembly GCA_905616395.1). Classification (GTDB taxonomy): domain Bacteria; phylum Pseudomonadota; class Alphaproteobacteria; order Pelagibacterales; family Pelagibacteraceae; genus Pelagibacter. The sequence continues at coordinate 88,904 of CAJQSQ010000007.1, forward strand.
TTTTTGCCTAAATTTTCTTTTAGATCATTATTAAATCTAGCCGCTTCAGCACCATCAATTATTCTATGATCGTATGATAATGAAAGTGGTAACATTGTTCTTGTTTCAAATTTTCCATTGATAAAAATTTGTTTTTTTTGTGCTTTACCCACTCCTAGTATAGCAACTTCTGGATAATTTATTATTGGTGTAAAAAATGAACCTCCAATTCCACCAAGACTTGTAATGGTCATAGACCCTCCAAAGAATTCCTTCTTATCTATCTTTAGGTTTCTACATTGGTCACTTACTGTTTTCAATTCATTGCTAATATACGAAATACTTTTATTGTCAGTATTTCTAATTTTTGGCACCATCAAGCCATGTGGCGTGTCGACTGCAATTCCAACATGAAAATATTTTTTCATTGTTATCTTTCCATTTTCAATATCATCTATTGAAGAGTTAAAACTAGGGAACTTTTTTAAAGACGCAACTAAAGCTTTAACAATAAAAGCTAATGGAGTAATTTTTTTTCTTTCACCTGTGTACATATCAGTAAGTGAAGTTCTAAAATCTTCCATTTCAGTTATATCTGCTTCATCATGATTTGTTACATGGGGTATTGTAGTCCAAGAATTAACTAGATACGTGGAGGCTAATCTTTTAACCCTAGGCATATCTTTAACTTCAACCTCACCAAAATCAGAATGAGAAAATTCACTAACAATTTTTTTTGATTGAACTTCAGTTTTATCTGAAGTTTTATTAATTTTAGAGGATATAAAATTCTTTACATCATCTTCTACAACTCTTCCTTGTCTTTCACTGCCAACTATCTCATTAATATTAACCCCAAGCTCTCGAGCAAATTTACGTACTTTTGGGCTTGCAGATGAAGCTTCTGAATTGTCTTTTTTTATCAAATTTTGTGTTTGTTTAATTTTTACAATCTCTTCTACCTGGTCTTGATTTGCGACCGGTTCTGCTTCTTTAATAGTTTTTTGTTCTATACTCTTTTTTTCTTCTCCAGATTGCTCTACAGTTAATATTAAATCACCTTCTGAAACCCTATCTCCCACTTTAATTTTAACAGACTTAACCTTTCCATCAAAAGAAGCTGGTATTTCAACACTAGATTTGTCACTCTCAATTGTAATAAGTGGATCATTTTTGGAAACTGACTGGCCATTTGAAACTAATACCTCAATTACCTCAACGTCTTTAAATTCCCCAATATTTGGTACATTAATTTCTTTATCTGACATCTTACAATTTTGTTGGTATTGGTTTGCTGCCATCAATATTATACTTCTTTATGGCTTCTTTTGCATATTTTGATGCTATTAGCTGTTCTTTTGCTAATACACTTAATCCATAAGCAACAATATGCTCTTTATCAACTTCAAAAAATCTTCTAAGATTTTTTCTAGTATCACTTCTTCCATAACCGTCTGTTCCAAGAGAATAAAAACTTTTGTCGGTATAAGGTCTAATTTGGTCAGAATTCATTCTCATATAATCTGAAGCAGCCAAAATTGGTCCTTCTGTTTTTCCTAAACACTGTTCTACATAAGAAACTTTTTGGTCTTTATCTGGATTTAAAAGATTATATCTTTCAACTTCCATACCATCTTTTCTCAACTCATTAAAACTTGTGACACTCCAAATTTCACTATCTATTTGGTATTCATTTTGAAGAATTTCAGCAGCAGCCATCATCTCTCTCAATATTGTACCTGAGCCTAAAAGTTGAATTTTAGTTTTTTTATATCTACTAAATTCTTTAATTTTATACATTCCTTTAAGAATTCCTTCTTCACAATTTTTATCTTTTGGCATACTTGGGTGTGTATAATTTTCATTCATAGTGGTAATATAATAAAAAACGTTCTCATTTTTTTCATGCATTCTTCTTAAGCCTTCTCTAAAAATCACAGCAAGCTCATAATGAAATGTTGGATCATATGAAATACAATTTGGAATTGTCGATGCAATTAAATGACTATGACCATCTTGGTGCTGTAATCCTTCTCCTGCTAAGGTAGTTCTTCCTGCGGTTGCACCAATTAAAAAACCTCTAGCCTGACTATCTCCACCTGCCCATGCCAGGTCACCTATTCTTTGAAAACCAAACATAGAATAAAAAATATAAATTGGTATCATTTCAATATCATGATTAGTGTAGGATGTTGCTGCAGCAATCCATGATGACATTGCTCCAGCTTCATTAATTCCTTCTTCTAGAACCTGTCCAGTTTTCTCTTCTCTGTAAGAACTTAACTGCGCAGAATCTTCTGGTTCATACTTTTGACCTTCGTGTGCATATATTCCTATTTTTTGAAAAAACCCTTCCATACCAAAAGTTCTTGCTTCATCAGGAATAATTGGAACTAATCTAGGTGAAATATTTTTGTCTCTTAATAAATTTGTAAACATTCTAACCAATGCCATGGTTGTAGACATTTCTTTTTCACCCGTTGATACTTTCATAAAATCAAAAATATCTTTTGCTGGTGCTTTAATAGGTTTTGAATATGTTGTTCTTTCAGGTAAGAAACCACCAAGTCTCATTCTCTTTTCTTTAATATATTTAATCTCTAATGATTTCTCATCAGGCTTAAAATACTCAACATTTCTTACTTGTTCATCTGTTAATGGGACATCGAAACGATCTCTGTAGTACAATAAGTCATCAACATCTAATTTTTTAGTTTGGTGGGTAGTGTTAACACTTTCTCCTGTCTTACCCATTCCATATCCTTTAATAGTTTTTGCTATTATAACTGTTGGGCTTCCTTGGTTTTTTGATGCCTGGTCGTATGCTGCATAAACTTTATGAGGGTCGTGACCACCTCTATTTAATCTCCAAATATCTTTATCTGATAGGCTGGAAACTAATTCTTGTGTCTCTGGATATTTTCCAAAAAAACGTTCTCTAACATAAGCTCCATCTCTAGCTTTCATTGCTTGGTATTCACCATCTACAGTTTCATTCATAGCTTTAACCAAATGACCTGTTTTGTCATTAGCAATCAAAGAGTCCCAATAAGACCCCCAAATTACTTTAATTACATTCCAACCAGCTCCTCTAAAGCTTCCTTCTAGTTCTTGAATAATTTTTCCATTACCTCTTACAGGTCCATCTAACCTTTGAAGGTTACAGTTTACGACAAATATTAAGTTATCTAACTTTTCTCTAGCAGCCAATCCTATTGCGCCTAAAGACTCAGGTTCATCCATCTCTCCATCACCAAGAAATGCCCAGACTTTTCTGCCTTCATCTTTAATTAACCCTCTATTAATTAAATACTTCATGTACCTTGCTTGATAAATTGCAAGCATAGGTCCTAAACCCATTGATACAGTTGGAAACTGCCAAAACTTTGGCATCAGCCAAGGGTGTGGGTATGAAGAAAGTCCACCTGGTTTTACTTCTTGTCTAAAACTATCTAATTGTTTTTCATTTAATCTACCTTCTAGAAATGCTCTAGCATATACGCCTGGTGCACTATGACCTTGAAAATAAACTAGATCCCCACCAAAGTTATTATTTTTAGCTCTCCAAAAATGATTCATGCCTACGTCATAAAGTGTCGCTGCCGATGCAAATGTACCTATATGGCCACCCAATTCTGGAAATTTTTTATTTGCTCTAACAACCATGGCTGCTGCATTCCATCTAATTAAGGATCTAATTCTTCTTTCAATATTCTGATCACCATTTGATTTAGCTTCTGCTTCTGGTGGAATAGTATTGATATAAGGAGTGTGCTGCGTGTAGGGAATATTTGCTCCTTCTCGATAAGCTTTATTAATTAATTCTTTTATCAAAAAGTGAGCTCTTTGATTTCCATCTTTTGCAACAACTGCAGACAAAGATTCTAACCAATCTTGAGTTTCAAAAGGATCAATATCATTATCATTTGTAACCTGAATTATTGTTTGTTTTTTTTCTTCAACTGAATTTAGCTGAACAGTTTCTTCTTTTTTTTCATTCTCTAAAACTGATTCAGCTTGTTTAATAATGCTTTCTGTATCTTTGGGAATTGGTTTTTCTGAGGGACTCTCTTTTGAAGACTCAACACTTAATAATAAATCACCCTTGGAAACCTTATCACCCACTTTAACATTTACAGATTCTATCTTTCCCGAAATTGTTGATGGAATTTCGACACTAGATTTGTCACTTTCAATAGTAACAACAGGGTCGTTTGAATTTATTTGATCTCCTGGCTTTACTAAAAGTTCAATAACTTCAACTTTTTCAAATTCACCAATATCTGGAACAAGTAATTTTTCGCTCATTATTTAAATCGATTTATATACCTAAAAAAAAGTATATCCCTTATTATTTTAGCACACTATTAGGCTTTTTTATGCACACCTGTATTTTTATTGAACAAAAAACTTTAAAATAACTAAAAGATAAAATCTTAATTTCTTTCAATACACATGGCTATTCCCATTCCACCACCAATACAAAGAGTGGCACAACCTTTACTTTTACCTTGTCTTACCATTTCGTGAATAAGGGTTACTAAAATTCTAGTTCCTGAGGCTCCAATTGGATGTCCTAAGGCAATTGCACCACCATTCACATTTATAATTTCTTTAGGGATTTTAAGGTCTCTAATTACAGCAATACTTTGTACTGCAAATGCTTCATTGATTTCAAATAAATCAACATCTTCAATATTCCATCTAGCTTTTTTTAAAGCCATATTCACAGCTGGTATTGGACCGAGCCCCATCAATGCTGGCTCAACACCACAAGTTGCCCAGGAGACTACTTTAGCTAACGGTTCTATATCTCTAAGTTCTGCTTCTTCTCTAGACATTAATATAGTTGCTGCTGCACCATCATTTATTCCTGATGAATTACCTGCAGTAACTGTTCCATTTTCTTTGAAAACAGTTTTTAATTTTTTAAGATCTTCTAAGTTTAAATTGTTTCTTGGGTGTTCGTCTTTTTCAAAAATAAAATTTTTACCATCTGTATCAATCTTCAATTTGATCAGCTCATTTTTAAACTTATCTTCATTTATGGCTTTTTGAGTTTTTTCTTGAGAATTTAATGCAAACATATCTTGTTCGTCTCTAGAGATTTGGTACTTATCTGCTACATTTTCTGCAGTAACACCCATGTGATAGTTATTAAATGAGTCTGTCAGTCCATCGTTGACCATCGTGTCAACTAATTTATTTTCAGATAATTTTTTATTTTCTCGATAAAAAATTGTATGTGGTGCTCTAGACATATTTTCTTGTCCACCAGCAACTATAATTTTACTTTCTCCTAATTTAATAGATTGATAGGCTGAAATTACAGATCTTAATCCAGACCCACATACTTGATTAATTATATGTGCTGGTTTTGAAACTGGAATTCCAGCATGAATAGAAGCTTGTCTTGCTGGGTTTTGTCCTAATCCTGAAGTGAGAACATGTCCCATAATCACCTCATCAATATCATCAGATTTTAATTTTGATTTATAGACAGATTCTTTAATAGCTAGTGCACCTAGTTTATCAGCACTAAAACCTTTTAAAGATCCTTTATATGTGCCTATAGGCGTTCTTAATGCTGCCGTTATAACTACATCATTCAGTTTTTTGCTCATTGATAATACAGCATAATATTTTATAACTTAAATTACATCAAAAACTTTGATATGTTGGATAAATTATTTAATTAAGGACCGCTGGCCAAATTGGATAAGGCGCTCGGCTACGAACCGGGAGATTCCAGATTCGAGTTCTGGGCGGTCCACCAAAAAGGAAAATAAAATGTTAGATTGGCTACTAAAATCATCGCTACAAAAATCAGTTATATATTTTTTTATAATTATTTTTATATTTTTACTAATTTTAACTTTCGTATTATAAAGAACTATGAGTAATGAATTTGAGCAAATAAGTATTAAGCCTGGCTTTATGAAACACAATGGTGGTGTTTTATTTAGAACTATTTCTGAAACAGAATATGAGTTTAAAACTACAATTAATGAAAATCATTTAAATGCTGCTGGGATAACTCACGGTGGTTATTTATCAGCTTTAATTGATGCAGGAGCGGGTACCGCAGCTCACAGAGCATCTGGAAATGCACCTTGCGTAACTATTTCATTAGATCTAAAATTTATTGGTGCTTCTAAAGTGGGTGATGTAGTTACTGGTTTTACAAGAATTCTTAAAAAAACTAATACACTGGTATTTTTATTTTGTGAGATTAAATGTAATGATAAAATTATAACTTCAGCATCAGGGATATGGAAAATCTTAAAAATAAAGCCATCTGACTTAGGTTCTGGTGGATAATTTATTAAACTTAACTTTTAGAAGTTTTTTCTCCTATTTTTATTAATGAAAATAATTGTTACACTATGTTATAGTTAACAGACATATTTATTAATCAGATTGATTTAAAAATAGTAAAATGAGAACTTTTTCCCCTACGATTCGGTCATGTTTTAGTCTATTTTTGTTCTTTATGAGTAACAACATGTGGTGGAGTAAAAATTAAAGATACCATAAATAGAAATGTCTAAAAATAAAATCACAGCTGTTCTCGGTCCAACAAATACCGGTAAAACTTACTTAGCAATTGAAACTATGCTTTCTTTTGATTCAGGTATGATTGGCTTTCCTCTAAGACTACTTGCACGTGAGGTGTATGACAAAATTATTGAAAAAATAAGCACAGATAAAGTTGCTTTAATTACTGGTGAAGAAAAAATCATCCCTGCAAATGCAAAATATTTTCTTTGTACAGTTGAGTCTATGCCAATTAATAAACATTTAGATTTTGTTGGGATAGATGAAATACAAATGTGTGCAGATCATGAAAGAGGTCATATTTTTACTGATAGATTATTAAATCTTCGTGGAGAAAAACTAACAATGCTTATGGGTTCAAGCACTATTAAAAGTATAGTAAATAAACTAGATGAGGATACTGAATTTATAAATAGAGAAAGACTTTCTCAACTTTCATATGTAGGTCATAAAAAAATTTCAAGAATAAATAGGAAGACAGCAATAATAGCTTTTTCAACTGAAGAAGTTTATGCAATCGCAGAGCTTGTTAGAAGACAAAAAGGTGGAGCAGCTATTGTTATGGGGTCATTAAGCCCTAAAACGAGAAATGCTCAAGTTCAATTATATCAGTCTGGTGATGTTGATTTTCTTGTTGCAACTGATGCAATTGGAATGGGAATTAATATGGATTTAGAAAATGTTTTTTTTTCAAATTTAAAAAAATTTGATGGAAGAAAGTTAAGGCGTCTTAACATGTCTGAAATTGGACAAATTGCTGGTAGAGCTGGCAGATATTTAAATGATGGAAATTTTGGAATTACTGGTGACTGTAAAGAGATTTCTGCAGAGGAGGTTGAGCTGCTCGAAAATCACAAATTTGAAGAAATTAAGATGCTTTTTTGGAGAAATTCTAATTTAAATTTCAATAACGCTTTAAGTTTAATTAAATCACTTGAAGAAAAGCCTAATAGAGATTGGTTAAGAAAAATACATGAGTGTGGAGATGAAAAACTTTTAAAATATTTTTTAAAAGATATGGACGGTCACAACATTAAAAATAACCAAGAAACATTGGAATTACTTTGGGAATGTTGTCAAATTCCAGATTTTGTAAAAAAAACTTATGGCAACCATCTTGAAGTGGTTACTAAGGTCTTTAGCTTTTTAAATGGTAAAGATGGCAAAATTACTAATGATTATATGAGATTACAGTTAATAAAGTTGGATAAATTAGAAGGAAATGTTGATTCTTTATCAAATAGAATTGCAAATGTTAGAACTTGGTCATATGTTTCAAATAAAATTAATTGGGTTGAAAGTCAAAGTTATTGGATAGAGAAAACTAAACTATTAGAAGACAGATTATCTGACAGATTACATGAAGAACTTACTAAAACATTTATTGATAAAAGAGCAAGTGTGCTTGCAAGGGGATTAAAACAGGATATGGAATTTAAAACTGAGATAATGGAAGATAATAAAGTAATAATTGATGAGCAGTTTATTGGTGATTTGAAAGGTTTAAGATTTGAGATAGATTTAAAAGCTGGTGCCCTTGAAACTGATATTAAGTCATTAAAAAAAGCAGCAAGACAAACTGTGGGCCCAGAACTGCAAAAAAGAATTCAATCTATTATTGATACAGGGTTGATAGAAATAAAAGATGATTTTAAAATTTATTGGAAAAATTTTCCAATTGCTAAATTAATAGCTGGTAAAGACTATTTAAACCCTGATATATTTTTAATAGTAGATGATATTCTGGAAAATGATGACAAACAAAAATTATCTGAGTTTATTGGAAATTGGATTAAAGAAAAAATAAAGCTCGTATTGAAAAGTCTAATTGACTTAAAAAATTTAAAAGAAAGTAACTCTTCCATTAAAGCATTGGCTTACCAATTATATGAAAATAATGGTGTTATTAAAAGAGAAGTAGTAGCTGAATACTTAAAGAAACTTGGTCAAGATGAGAGAAAAATTTTAAGAGATTTGGGTGTTAAATTTGGAAGATATCATGTTTTTTTATTTAGATTACTAAAACCTGAAGCTGTTTCCTTAAGAACCTTACTGTGGAAAAACTTTAATCAAAAAAACTTGAATTTAACTCCTCCTACTTTTGGCTTAAATTTTTTGGATGATAAAAATATAAGAGATAAACATTTTATGCTTCTTTGTGGCTTTGAAAATTTTGATAATTATTATGTTAGAATTGACATTCTAGAAAGATTGTTTGTACTAATTATTAACGCTAGCCCCGAAAAGGATAAAGAAATTAAACTAGTACCAGAGATGCTTAATTTATTAGGATGTAGTAAGGAAAATTTTAAAAAATTAATTGAGAAAATGAATTACAAAACACTCGAAAAAGACAAGGATATTTATTTTAGGTACAGTCCACAAAAACAAATTAAAAAGCCTTTTAAAAAGACGGTCCCTGTAAACAATCCATTTAAAGTATTAAAAAATTTTAATTTTAATTAATGATAAGCTTTTTTAAAAATAAAGAAAAGGAGAAGGATACAGTGAATAATGATAAATCTTATTCTAATATTGCTGCTTTATTAATTCATGTAGCAAAAATTGATGAAAATTATGAAGATAAAGAAAAAGAGATTATTAAAAAAACTTTAATTGAGTTAGGCGCTTCAAGTTCAAATATAGATAAATTAATTGCAGATGCATCAGTTATTGAAGAAAATTCTAACCAAATACTAAATTTTACAAGAGAGGTCAAAAATGCTCCTGAATCGGACAAAATTAGAATTATTGAGTCTCTATGGAAAATTATTTATTCAGATGATAACGCAGATATGTATGAGACAAACTTGATGAGGAGACTAGCTGGTTTATTATATATAGATGCAAAAACCATGGCTGACTTAAAAGAAAAAGTAAAAAAAGAATTATCTAGATGACATACTTGGTAAATGACAAATGCATTAAGTGTAAATTAATGGACTGTATTGAAGTTTGTCCTGTTGATTGTTTTTACGAAGGCAAAAATATGGTTGTAATTAAACCGGATGAGTGTATAGATTGTGGCGTTTGCGAGCCAGAATGTCCAGTAGACGCGATAGTAGCAGATACTGAGTCTGGAAGTGAAAAATGGCTTGAAATGAATACAAAATATTCTGAAGTTTGGCCAAATATAACTGAGAAAAAAGATCCTCCTAAGGATCATGAAAAGTATAAAAATGAAGAAAACAAGTACGACAAATATTTTAGCGAAAATCTTTAAAAAAACTCCTGAGAAAAAAGTACAAAAAAAAACTAAAGCAAAGGTAGTTAAAAAGTCTACAGCTCCTAAAGCTAAAGTTGTTAAAAAAACTAAAGCAACAAAAGTAGCTATAACTAAAATTAAAAAAAATTTAAAAATAGTTTCAAAAAAAGCTGCTCCAGCAAAAGTAGAAATAAAAACTGATAATTTAAGAATTTCAAAAAGTAATGAAGTTAAGCCTGAGATTAAAAAGATTAAAAAACAAGACACAGAAAAAAGAGAATATAAAGTTAAAGATTATGTTGTTTACCCAAAACATGGTGTTGGCCAAATTACAGAATTTAAAAAAATTAATATTGGTGGAATTGATGTTGAGACTTATGTTCTTAAGTTTGAAAAAGACAAAGCCAATGGTATGGTTCCTGTAAATAAGCAATCTCATCTTAGACCTCTTGCAACAATAAATCAGGTCAATAAATGTATATCTATATTAAAAAGTAAGCCAAAAATTAAAAGGTCCATGTGGAGTAGAAGAGCACAGGAATATGAAGCAAAGATTTCTTCAGGCAAAATCTATGAGCTTGCAGAAGTTGTTAGAGATTTAAATAAAGGTGACGACTTAATGGTTGATCAATCATACAGTGAGAGACAATTGTTTGAAAAAGCGTATGAAAGAATTTTATCAGAATTTCAAATAGTGATGGGTGTATCATTAGAAGATACACAGAAGAAATTAGATAAAGCATTAAAGAGAAACTTAGAAAGCCAAGCAAAAGCCATAGCTGCACCAACGAAGATTAAAGAACCTGCTGCAGAACCTGACACTGATTCAGAGCCAATTACCGATACTGAAGATTAAAAATTAGGGCAAAAAAAACGCCTCTCACACATAACGTTATGAGAAGCGTTTTTTGAAAAGTCTAAGATACTATCTTTTTCTTTTCTTCGCTTTTTTAGCTTTTTTAGCTTTTTTCTTAGTTTTCTTTTTAGCTTTTTTAGCTTTTTTCTTTGTAGCCATCTTTAGCTCCCTGTTTAAGTTAAACGAATCAAAGTGATTCGTTGTTAACTTATTTTTATTTTTTTATACAAGTGATGTCAATTCATTAATTAATTAGTAAATTGCAAATTTATTTTTTAATAAAAAGTTTTTTTTAATCTTTTTGTTATGTAAAAAACATTAACGTTTATGCGACTTATAATGTCTTTTATAAAAATTAATTAAAAAGTTTTTCTAACTCGTTTTGATAAGTTTTTACAATTTTATATCTTTTTAATTTTAAAGTAGGTGTCATCATATTGTTTTCAATTGTAAATTGATTTTTAATTATGAAAAATTTTTTTATTTTTTCTATTTTACTTAAATTTTTATTTATTTTTTCTATTTCTCTTTGAATTTCTTCATTCTTTATATTTTTATATTCTGAACTTAAAACAATTAGACAAACTAGGTAAGGTTTATTATCGCCATAAACTAAACTTTGCTCTATGAAATTAGATTTATTTAAATCACTCTCTATTTTGATTGGAGAAATATTATCTCCACCTGGGGTTATAATTATATCTTTTTTTCTATCTGTTATTTTTAAAAACTCACCATCGAACTCTCCTATGTCACCTGTAGATAACCATTCATTTTTTAAAACTTTATTTGTTTCTTCTTCATTATTCCAGTAACCCAACATAACGTTTTCTCCTTTAACCAGAATCTCCCCATCATTTGCAATTTTAACTAAATTTCCCTTAAAAGGTTTGCCCACAGTTTCTATTCTAATTTCATTAATAGAATTACAGCTTACCACAGGAGATGTTTCTGTTAATCCATACCCCTGTAACGTTGGAAGACCAATTGCATTTAAAAAGTAACCTACTTCCTTATCTAGCGCTCCTCCTCCTGAAATAAATGCCTTTAAATTTCCACCAAATTGTTCTTTAATCTTTTTTCTTACCAAAAGGTCACAAACAAAATTTATTAAACTTTCTATTAATGAAAATGGTTCTCTATTTAATTTTTTAGTTCCAAGTTTAATAGTTTGATTAATTAAAAATTTTTTTATTCCTGTTACTTTACTAAAGTTAGTATTTATTTTTTGATGTAAATTTTGATAAAATCTAGGTACAGCTGTCATTATCTCTGGAGAACAATTCCCCATATTTTTTATAAGTTTTTCTATACTTTCGGCATAAAATATCTGTGCTCCAACAACTATTTGGACAAATTGGACTGTATGCTCGTATGAATGAGAAAGGGGTAACCATGTCAAAAATTTAGGTTTTTTTGAAATAAACTCTTTTAATAAACCAAGCGCTCCCTCACAATTATTTAAAATTCCACCATGGCTTAATATAACTCCTTTTGGATTTCCTTGGGTGCCAGATGTATAAATTATACAAGCAACATCTTTTCTTTTAATTTTTACTTCAGAAAAATTTATCAAACTAAAATTTTTATTTGCAAAGATTTGATTAATATTTACATGAAGCTCTTGATTAAATTCTTCAATTACATCGAAAAAAATTATTTTTTTTATAAATTTTTTTTTAGGTATTATGTTTTTTACTTTTAAATACTGTATCTTATCAGAGATGATTAAAACAGTCGGCGAGCAATCATCAATTATATACTCGTAGTCTCTTTCTGTATAAGTTGTGTAAGCTGGAACTGTTATTCCTCCTGAAAGCATAATAGATAAATCTGATATCATCCATTCAGGTCTATTTTCTGATATTAGCAAGCATCTATCACCTTTTTTTATATATTTTGATATTTCTTCAGAAAGTTTAATGATATTCGAATACACGTCCTCCCAAGAATATTTGTTTTCAACTTCTTTCAAGGACTGTAAAAACACACTTGTTTTATCTTGTGTTTGGTATTGATTATAAAATAGTTCTAATAAATTATTAACTTTGTTTATTTCCATAATATATTGGTGGGCGAAGAGAGAATCGAACTCTCACTTCTTGCGAAACACGATTTTGAGTCGTGCGCGTCTACCAGTTCCGCCACTCGCCCTTTGTTTTCCTTATTATAACTATAAAATTAAATAGTATAAGAACATAATTTATATTAAAAACAAAAAAATGCTTAATGAATTATATCAAAAAACTTTAAAACTTGCTGCACATAAGAGATCAAATACTTATCTTGCAATTTTATCTTTTACTGAAAGTTCTTTTTTTCCAATCCCACCTGACGTTATGATTGCTCCGATGGTTATTGCAAAAAAAAATGGTTATTTAAAAATTTTTTTAATTGCTACTTTATTTTCTTCACTTGGAGGTATCCTTGGGTATTTCATTGGATCTTATTTTTTTGATCTTGGAATGGTTGTGGTAGAGTTTTATAATTATGAAGAAAAGGTAATTAATCTTAAAAATAGCTTATCTGAAGGAAGTGGTCTTTATGTGTGGCTTGCTACTTTATTTCTTGCTGGATTTACACCTTTGCCCTTTAAAGTGTTCACAATAACTAGTGGCATGATTGGTTTTAATTTGCCTATATTTTTCATTATTTGTCTATTTTCTAGAGGGTTAAGATTTTTTATCGTGTCATACTTGTCCTATAAATTTGGTGATATTTTTAGCAAATTTATGAAAACTGATGCTGCAAAATGGTTTACAATTTTGGGTATTATAATTGTATTAATTTTTGTCCTAATATATTTTATAATTAAATAACACGAATATGACTAACCGAAAAATTACACTTCATCTTATATTATTATTCAGTGTTTTTGCTGTATCAGCAGCCTATTTTATTGAATATATTTTGGGTCACCAACCTTGTAATCTTTGCTTAATTGAAAGAATACCCTATATCATTTCAATAATTTTAATTTTACTTATTATTTTTATTCAAAAGTTTGAAAGATTTTTTTTAGTAATTTTAAGTATTACATTCATTATAGCATTCATTATATCTTTTTATCATTTTGGGATAGAGCAAGGTTTCATAAAGGAATCTTTAGTTTGTGACCTAAATTCCAATAACACTGATTTAACTAAAGAAGCGCTCTTAAATCAGTTAAAAGAAGTCACAGTTAGCTGTAAAGATGCAACTTTTAAAATTTTGGGACTATCTCTTGCCACAATTAATATTTTTATCTCTTTAATAATTGTAACTATAACTATAAAACTTTTTTTAACTTATGAAAAAAACAAATAAAGAAAAAGTAAAAGAATTTATTCGAGTTGATCACGCAGGTGAACGGGGTGCAGTAAAAATTTATGAAGGTCAATTACTGGCTCTAAATACATTTGTTAAAGATGAAAATTTAAAAAAGAAAATTGAAGAAATGAAAATTCACGAAGAAGAGCACTGTGAGTACTTTGAAAATGAAATTAAAAAAAGAAATATAAAACCAACAAAACTCTTACCTTTGTGGGATTTACTTGGTGTCGGGCTTGGTTTTGGTTCAACAATCTTGGGAAAGAAAGCTGCCATGTTATGCACTGCTTCGGTAGAAGAAGTAATTGATGAACACTACCTAAATCAAATTAATGCATTAGGAAATGATGAAAAAAAATTAAAAGAAAAAATAATTAAGTTTAGAGAAGATGAACTACATCATAAAGATATAGCCTATAAAGAAGGTGCAACTAAAAAAGGAATGTATTCTATTTTAGATAAATTAATTAAAACTGGATCAAAAATTGCTATTAATATTTCTGAAAAAATATAATTAAGCTTCTAACTCAACATCCCAATACAAATAATCCATCCAGCTCTTGTGTAGGAAATTCGGTGGGAAATTTTTACCATTTTTGTGTAGGTCTTCTGTAGATGGTTGATATGGCTCCTGATTTAAGCTCATATCCAAATTTTTCAATAACCTTCCACCTTTTTTTACATTGCATGAAGAGCAAGCGGTTATAACATTATCCCAATTGGTTTGCCCTCCTTTAGATCTTGGAAGTAGATGGTCAAAAGTAAGCTCTTCACCACCTCCACAGTATTGACAGGAAAATTTATCTCTTAAAAAAACGTTAAATCTAGTGAAACTAGGGTTGGACTGTGGTTTTATAAAACTTTTTAATGCAATAACACTTGGCAATCTCATATTAAATGATGGGCTTCTAATAACTCTGTCATAATTGCTAACTATGACAACTCTATCTAAAAAAACAGATTTTATAGAATCTTGCCAGTTCCATAAAGACAATGGATAATAACTTAAAGGTCTATAATCTGCATTTAAGACTAATGCAGGACATTTCTCTAAAGACAAATTTTGATCATTAAAAATCATTATAAAAAATTCTAACTGAAAAAAATTAATTTATCAATAAATAGAATTTAATTATATTTGAAAATTATTTTTAATATAATTTAAAGCTACACTTGAGGCTTCAACAGGAATATGATGTTCGCAGTTCTCTATCATTTTAGTTTCAACTTCAATATTATTTCTAATTAAGAAATCTTTTGCCTCTAATAAAAATGTCGGTGACACAACTGCGTCTTTATCTCCATGTATCAAGAGCATTTTAGTAGAAGAAGATTTTCTTTTGCTAAGATCATCTTGATTTATTATTTTACCAGAAAAACCAACAACACAATTATAATTTTGGTTGCTGGTTAAACCTAAATTAATAGACATCATACATCCTTGACTAAATCCTGATAAGCAAATTTGAGAATTGTTAAGATTATACTCACTTTTAACTTCTTCAATATATTTTTGAAGTTTAATTTCTGCTTTTTTAGATTCTTCTAGAATATAACTTGGATCATCTTTAGTTAAATCAAACCATTGAAAACCTGCTGGATTAATTTTACATTCTTCATGACCATCTGGGCATAAAAAAACAGTATTAGGTAGAAATCTTTTCCAATTTAAGGTCAGCATACTTATATCTTTTCCATCACCACCATAGCCATGCAGTAAAATAATAGCATTATTAATTGGTATATCTTTTTCTGGCTTAATAATTGTAGTTGATAGACAAAGTGTCATAGATGTTTTTATTATGTTTTTTTAATCAGAAACTATTCTACAATAGTTTATATGATAACAGGAACATTAGTTAAAATTTTAGGTATTGTACTTTTAATAGTCGTAGCAGTTGTCTTGATCTTAGGTATAGGAACCTTATTCAAGGGTGGTGAAACTAGCAAAAAACATTCAAACAAATTAATGCAGTACAGAGTACTTTTTCAATTTATAGCCATAATTGTTTTGGTTTGTTTTGCTTATTTTTTTAAAAATTAATTGTATTGTTTTAGCCAATTAATAAACTCTAAATTATTAAAATCAATAGATCCCATAATACGACCAAACTCTTCACCTTTTTTATTAAATAAAATAGTTGTGGGAACCCCTCTTAAAGAAAATTTTTTAGCCAGAGTAATTGGTGCATCAAAATATATTTCTAGATTTTGAATACCTAGTTCTTTGAAAAAAGAATCTGATTTAGATAAATTTTCCTGACCAATATTAATAGGAAAAATTTTTAAATTATCAAAATTACTATTTGATTGTAAGTCATCTAGGGATGGCATCTCCTCTCTGCAGGGAGCGCACCAAGTAGCCCAAAAATTTAATATTAACAATTTTCCCCTAAAATCATCTAAATTTACATCGTAATTGTTTGAATCCTTAAAAACTACTTCCTCATATATTTTTGGATTTTTTGATAAAACTAAATTTTTTAAATTAGGTTTTTCTAGAGCATAACTAGTGTTGCTAGTTATTAGGTAGATAAATATTAATAATAATTTCATACTAAATATGTATAATTAATTATCATGGTAAAAAATAAAAACAATATGGCAATATGGGGATCGAGAATAAAAAAAGATGCCTCGACCTTGTTTCAAAAAGTTGGTAATTCAATAGATATTGATAAAAAGCTTTTTCAAGAAGATATTTTAGGATCAATTGTACATGTTGAGATGTTATTTAGACAAAAAATTATTTCTTTTAAAATTAAGAATAAAATAATTTTCGGACTTAATAAAATTGAGAAAGAAATTTTAAAAAATAAATTTGAATATAATAGAAAGTATGAAGATATTCATATGAATATTGAAAAAAGATTATTTCAAATTATAGGGGAAGAGGCCGGATATGTACACACAGCTAGATCTAGAAATGATCAGGTAATTACTGATTTTAAAATGTGGACAACTTCAGCAACTAAAGAAATTAATAAAAATCTAGATAATATTATTAAGACCATTCTCAAAATTTCAGAAAAAAATATTGAAACCATAATGCCTGGATTTACTCATTTAAAAAATGCACAAGCAGTATCTTTTGCTCATTATTTAATGTCTTATGTGGAAATGTTTAATAGGGACAAAAAAAGATTTACCTATAATCTAGAAAGTTTATCAGAAAGTCCGCTGGGTGTTGCCGCCTTAACAGGCACTTCTTTTAATATTGATAGAAATTTTACTTCAAAAAAACTAGGATTTAAAAGACCAACAAATAATTCAATTGATACTGTTGCAGATAGAGATTTTGTTTTGGATTTTTTATATAGTGCTTCTGTTTGTTCGATGCATATTTCAAGAATTGCTGAAGAGCTTATTATTTGGAACTCTGATGGCTTCAACTTAATTACACTTTCAGACAAAGTAGTAACTGGTTCTTCAATAATGCCTCAAAAGAAAAATCCTGATTTATTAGAATATTTAAGAGGGAAAACTGGAATGGTTTATGGAAATTTATTTTCAATGCTGACAATTCTTAAAGGACTTCCCATATCTTATTTTAAAGATCTTCAAGATGACAAGGAAATACTCTTCAAGTCTAATGAAATCCTTAATAATAGTATTGCTATTCTTACTGAAGTTTTAAAAAACCTAAAACCTAATAAACAACAAATGTTGGATCTTGCTAACTCAGGCTATATTACAGCTACTGACTTAGCTGACTATCTTGTTAAAAATCACTCAATGCCATTTAGAAAAGCATACCAAACTACCGCTTCTATTGTAAATTATGCAGAAAAGAAAAAGAAAAAATTGAATGAATTAAATATTGATGAGCTAAAGAAAATTGAACCAAAGCTTACAATTGAAGTTTTAAAGATATTTAATGTAAAAAACTCTGTAAACTCTAAAAAATCTTACGGTGGAACATCTTTTGATAATATTAAAAAAATGATAATGAAATATAAAAAAGCTTAAAATGATAAAAAAATTAATTTTAATTTCTATATTTTGTTCTTTCTTATTTTCATGTGGGAAAAAAGGAGATCCTCAATATGACGGTAATGAAATGATTTTCCCTAAGTCAGTAGATAGATGAAATATATAGATAAAAACTTAACAATTGAAAAAGTTAAAGTCCAAAAAATAGCAAAAAAGTTTGGCACCCCAACTTATTGCTATTCACACAAACAACTTACAGAAAACATAAAAAACTTTAAAAAAAATTTTAGCTCTTTTTCTCCATTAATCTGTTTTGCTGTTAAATCTAATACCAATGTGAACCTGATAAGAGAAATTAGAAAATTAGGCTTAGGTGCTGATGTTGTTTCAATGGGAGAGCTAATGATGGCTCTAAAAGCAGGTATAGACCCAAAAAAAATTGTTTTTTCAGGTGTGGGTAAAACTTCAACTGAAATAAGTTATGCAATAGATAAAAAAATTCTATTAATAAATGCTGAGTCTAAAAGTGAAATTATTGAAATTGAAAAAATTGCAAAACTAAAAAAAAAAATAGTTAATATAGGCATTAGACTTAACCCCAATACTGATGCCAAGACATTAAAACAAATTTCAACTGGAAAAAAAGAAAATAAATTTGGTGTAGATGAAAAAACTTTTTTTGAATTGGCAAATTTTACAAATTATTCAAAAAATATTAATCTTAAATGCTTAAGTGTTCATATTGGCAGTCAAATTTTAGATCACAAACCATACGAAAAAATGCTCAATGTGGTAAATAAAATAATAAAAAAAAGTGGTCATACCTTTGAATTTATTGATCTAGGTGGGGGTATGGGTATTTCTTATGAAAAAAATAGTAAAAAACTAAACTATCAAAAATATAACATTGCTATACAAAAATTTTTAAAGGGTCAAAAAGCAAAAATAATATTTGAACCTGGGCGATCTATAGTTGGTAATATTGGATTTTTAATTTCTAAAGTTGTTTACATAAAAGAAAATATTAAAAAAGACTTTATTATATTAGATGCTGCAATGAATGATCTTATGAGACCAGCATTATATGGTGCAAATCACCAAACTATGCCTGTGATAAAAAGTAATAATATTTCAAAAAAGACTTATGAATTTGTTGGACCAATTTGCGAAAGTACTGACAAATTCACAACTATAAAAGGTTTTCAGAAATTAAAGGAAAAAGATCTCGTAGTAATGTGTGATGTTGGGGCGTATGGAATGTCACTAAGCTCAAATTATAACTTAAGACCAAAACCTCCAGAATTAATAATTAAAGGGTCTAAGATTAATATTATTAAGAAAAGACAAAAACTAAAAGATTTGATTTAGTTTTTGATTAATATGATAAGAAATTTTTTATTTTCATTATTTTTTTTTTCAGGAATAGTTTTTATTTCTTTAATCTTCTTGCCAGCAATTTTACTACCAAAGAAAATAGTTTTATTTGGTGGAAAAATCATGGGCTTTTGGACGTCTTTATGTTTAAAAATATTTTTATCAACTAAGATAATTATTAAAGGCAAAGAAAATATAATTAATGGAAAAAAATTTTTTATAGCTGCTTCACACCAGTCAATGTTTGAAACTTTTTTTTTACAAACTATCTTTAATTCTCCTGTTTTTATTTTAAAAAAAGAATTGCTAATGATTCCTATATTTGGCTGGTATTTGAAAAAAATAGGATCAATATCAATTAAAAGAAACAAAATTTCCAAAGAAAACTTGAGTTTTTTTGATGATATTTCTAAACAAATAAATACATCAGGGAGACCTTTAATAATTTTTCCACAAGGAACGAGACTATCTCCAGAGGACAGAACTCCTTTTAAAAAAGGATCTGGTAGAATTTATGAAGAATTAAATATTTCATGCCAACCTGTTGCTATCAGTTCTGGGAATACTTGGCCAAAACATGGTCAAAAAAAAATTAACACGACTCTAACAGTTTCAATTTTAAAACCTATTGAACCCGGATTAAGCAAAGAAATTTTTACTAAGGAATTGGAGAATACTATTTATTCTGAACTTGATACTTTGAACTAGCCTTTCATAGGCATTACAACAAATATACTATCAAAATCAGCTGGATCTTTAATCAAAGCCGGCGACCCCGTATCATTGAAAAAAATTTCAATCTTATCTCCATCAAGTTGTGATGCTACATCTATTAAATATCTAGAATTAAAACTTATTTCTAGATCGTGATCAAACTTTACACTTAAGCTTTCTTTCCCATCACCACTATTTGTGTTGTTAACTGATAAGTTTAGAACATCTTTCGACAAATTAAATTTAACTCCATCTTTTTTATCTAATGAAACTGAAGCAACTCGATCAACAGAGTCTAAAAATGATTTTAAATCTATTTCAAGCTTCTTTTGATTATTCTTAGGTATTACCTGAATATAATTTGGAAATTTTCCATCAATTAACTTAGATATCAATATGCTGTTATTTAGTTCAAATTTTATTTTAGATTTAATATTTGAAATTTTAACATCACCATCATAACTTTCTAATAACGAACATAGTTGAAAAATTGTTTTTTTAGGAAGTATTATTGGTTCAAATTCTATTTGCTGATCCAATCTTATTTTTGAAATAGACATCCTATGACTATCAGTAGCTGCTGTTGTTAAAAAATTTTTATCTTCAATTTGTGTTTGATGAAAAAAAATTCCACTTAAGTAGTGTCTGGTTTCGTCATTAGAAACCGAAAATTTACATTTATTTAATAATTTTAATAATTGTTTTGATTTTATAGAAAATTCATTTTGATTAAAATTTTCATCTGTTAATGGAAACTCAGATGCGCTAATACAATTTAGATTGAAAACAGATTTTTCAGACTCAACTTGAAGTTTGTTAACATCTGACAAAGATAAATTAATTTTCTTTCCTGATGAAAATTTTCTTATGATGTCATACATAATAGATGACGTTGTGGTCGTGTTTCCTTCTTCTATAACTTCAACATTGTTAATTTGATGAATAAATATTAAATCTAAATCAGTTGCGGTAATTGTCAAATTTGAATTGCTAGCATTTAATAAAACATTTGACAAAATAGGAAGTGTACTTCTTTTTTCAATTACACCTTGACAATAATTAAGTGCTTGTTGCAGGTCTTGTTGATTAACGTTAAATTTCATTTTCTTTATTATACAATATCTGATTTTTTAAATTATTGATATTGTTTGTCATTTCTGGATCTTTTTCCTTCAATTTTTCAATTGTTTTAACCGAGTGAATGATTGTTGTGTGGTCTCTGTTAGAAAACTCTCTCCCAATCTCAGGCAATGACTTAGATGTCAAAATTTTTGTTAAATATATTGCCGTTTGTCTTGGTCTTACAAGGTATCTAGATCTTCTAGAAGAAAGCATCTCGCTTTTACTAATTTTAAAGAACTTACATACAGTCGATTGTATTAAATCTATTGTTACCTTGTTTTCACCAATATTTAACAGATCTTTTAGAACTACTTTAACTTCTGATAGATTTGGAACTTTGTTGTAAATTCTTGAAAAGGAAACAACTCTATTAATTGCTCCTACTAACTCTCTAATACTTGTTGTTATTTCTGTGCTTATAAATTTTTGTATTTCTTCTGAAATGTTTACTTGATTTGAATAAAAAACGTTTAGTTCTTCTGTTTTTTGTTTAACAATTTTACTTCTAAGTTCATAGTCTGGTTTTTGTATATCAACAACAAGTCCTCCAGCAAATCTTGATTTAATTCTATCTTGAATTCTTGATAATTTGTTTGGAGCTCTGTCGGCAGAGATGATCACTTGTGAACCTTTATCTAATAATGCGTTAAAGGTATGAAAAAACTCTTCTTGCATTGCTTCTTTTCCATTCATGAATTGAATATCGTCTATTAATAATATGTCGGTATTTCTAAAGTACTCTTTAAATTTTACCATATCATTAGATTTAATTGATTTTACAAACTGATACATAAATCTCTCAGCAGAAATAAACATAACTTTGTTTTTTTCTTTCAATGAAAGACCAATTGAATTTAATAAATGTGTTTTTCCCATTCCAACACCCCCATAGATATAAAGCGGATTGTAATGAGAAATATTTTCTGAAACCTTCATGGATGCTTCATAAGCTAGTTTATTACTTGTTCCTGTTATAAAATTATCAAATCTTTTATTTGGGTCTATTCTGTTGTATTGCAAATATGTATCTTTAATGAAGGATACGTTTTCATTATTTTCATTTTTAGGAATATTATTTTCTATTTCATTTTTAGAATTTTTTTCAATAATCTTAAACTCTATTCTTGTTAAATCTTTTTTATAAGTTTTTACTATTTGTAAAATTTGATCTAAATATCTTGAAGTAATCCAGTCCCGGATGAATCTAGTAGAAACTGAAAGTAGGACATAACTATTCATCTCTTCAATAAAGTCTATCTTTCTAAGCCAGCTTTCGTATATATCGCTGCCTATTTTATTTTTCATATCTTTTTGAACTACGGCCCAGTCCAGAGCTTCAGAAGATACGTTTTGTAAATTTTGTGTTTTGTTGTTCGACATAAGAATTTGTAGGAATGGAGTCAGTTAGAAGCAAAATGAAAATTATACAATAAAAAAGTTTGCTTATTTAAAAATAAATAAAATCTGTAGGTGAATCATTTTTAACGCGAACTTTTTTTAAAGGGGGTCTGTTTTTATTCTTAAAAATATTTTTGTCGCGATGTAATTTAATTGGACAAAATATAATAAAAATAAATTTTACAAATTTTAAATCTATGAGTGTGTGATTTAAAAATAATAAGTTTTACAATTTTTAAATCTATGAGTGTATGATTTAGAAACAATAAATTTTACTAAATCTAGATATGGTGTTGTTAATTAAAAAGAAAATCTTATTTGGTATAAGTACTTTAGGTTGAAATTTTTCAGCAACTGTAATGATTTTATAAGGCTGAGATCTTTTTTGTTATTCTTGAAATATTTCTTGAAGCATTAGCTTTCTTAATAATTCCAGTTTTTGCAACTTTCATCAATTCAGAATTCAATTTAGGCAAGAATTTTAAAGCTTCGTCTTTTTTCTTTTCTTCAAGAAGAAGGTTCATTTTTTTTATAGCATTCCTATATTTGCTCTTACGAGCCTTATTAACTAGTGTTTGCGTAGCAATTTTTCTAATTCTTTTAATTGCTGATTTTGTGTTTGCCATAAGCGCAGTGGTATAGCTGTAGAATTTATACTGGTCAATAGAATAATTGCTTATTTTTGGCAGGTATTACAAAAAAAAGTGGATCTATTGCATATAAATATTTTTTTTATTTTGCCAGTACATTTACTTCTTACACAATTTAAATTTTCCCTTTGATAAGCTTTAAATTCTTTTTGAAAGTTACCACTTTTACCATGTGTATCTCTGAAATCACGGATACTTGAGCCTCCTTTTTTTATAGCTCTATTAAGTACTTTCTTAGAAAATAAAATAATATTTTTACAATCCTCTTTGGACAATTTCATTGCTGCTATTGTTGGATTTATTTTACAGAGAAATAAAATTTCACTTGCATAGATATTTCCAATTCCTGATACAAATTTTTGATCCAGTAAGAAACTTTTTATATCCTTTTTTTTATTCAAAAAATATTTTAGCAAATATTTTAAATCAAAGTTTTTAAAAAATGGTTCTGGACCTAAATGATTAAATCTTTCTATAAGTGCTTCTTTACTCTCTATGAATTTAAAAAAACCAAATCTTCTAGGGTCATTATATATAACTTTTAAACCTTCAAAATGAATTTCAACATGATTATGTTTTTTTGGAAGACATGAGGAATTATAAAAACTTGTGTTAGTAAAATTATTTAAATTATTTTTTTTTATTAAATGGATAGTTCCAGACATTCCTAAATGAATTAAACAAAATGAACCGTCAGAAAAATTCAGGATTAAATACTTTGAAAATCTAGTTACTTTTTTAATGATTTTATTCTTTAATAATTCTTCAAATTTTAAAGGAATTTTAAACCTTAAATTTCTATTCGTAATTATTATTTTTTTGATTTTTTTACGCTCTATTTTTTTAGATAACGATTGTTTGACTATTTCTACTTCTGGTAATTCTGGCATTTGAGACTATATTATCAATAAATAATAAATTTAATATGCAACAATATCTCCAAAATAAAAAGGGCCTTGTCCAAGGTGTTTTTGATAATGTCTATGACAAATATGATTTAATGAATGACTTTATGTCATTAGGAGTTCATAGAGTTTGGAAAAAAAATCTATTAAGTTGGATGAACCCTTCAAATAATAAAACTTTAATTGATGTTGCCTGTGGTACGGGAGATCTTGGTAAACTTTTTTTAGACGCAACTGATAAAAATGGAAAAATATTTTGTGTTGATCCAAATAAAG
This sequence comes from uncultured Candidatus Pelagibacter sp., assembly GCA_905616395.1. Classification (GTDB taxonomy): domain Bacteria; phylum Pseudomonadota; class Alphaproteobacteria; order Pelagibacterales; family Pelagibacteraceae; genus Pelagibacter. The sequence goes on from CAJQSQ010000007.1 coordinate 113,183, forward strand.
GAATGGTTGGTAAAGGCAAAGAAAAGTTAAGTGCTTATAAAAATATCAATTGGATAATAGCTCCAGCTGAAAAATTGCCTATTGAGGATAATTCTTGTGATTACTACACAATCAGTTTTGGACTACGAAATACTAAGGACCTAAACAAAGCTCTATCAGAAGCTTATAGAGTTTTAAAACCTGGAGGTCGCTATTTATGTCTGGAGTTTTCTAAAATTCAAAACTCTAATTTGGAATTTATATATAAAAATTATTCAAAACTTATTCCTTTGGTTGGAAAGGCTATTGTTGGACAAAAAGAACCTTATGAATATCTAATTAAAAGCATTGAAGAATTTATTAATCAAGAAGAGTTAATCGATTTAATGGATAAAAATAAATTTGTTAACTGTAGTTATAGAAATTTATCAGGTGGAATTGTAGCTATCCATTCAGGTTGGAAAATCTAATGTTAAAAAAAATATTTATCTTATTTAAATTGGGAAGAAAATTAGCTTGTTCTGATGCATTGGCCATTCTTTCTAAGTTTAAAAAGCCACCATTAACAATCAAGATTCTCTTTCAAATACTTTCATTTTCTTTTTCATCCCCGAGTAGAACTAATTTAAACGAAAATGAAGGAGCAAGACTTTCTAAGTCTCTACAATCAATGGGAACTACATTTATTAAATTAGGACAATTTTTAGTTACTAGACCTGATATTATTGGAGATGATTTAGCAAAACAGTTAGAAGGCTTACAAGATAGATTGCCAGCCTTTACTTTATCTGAAGCAAAAATAATAATTAAAAAAGACTTAGGAGATGATACCTACAATTCTATCATTGATTTAAGTGAGCCAGTTGCAGCAGCTTCAATAGCGCAAGTCCATAAAGCAAAAATAAATGACAATGGAACCATAAAAGATGTTGCTATTAAAATTTTGAGACCAGATATAAAAAAAGTATTTAATGAAGAAATAGATGCTTTGATGCTTTTTGCTTTTATGATTGAGTCATTTATTAAAAAAACAAAAAGATTAAAATTAGTAGAAGTTGTTTTTCTTCTTAAAGAAATAACTAATTTAGAAATGGATTTAAGATTTGAGGCAGCTGCTGCAAATGAATATGCTGAAAATACAAAGAATGACGCAGGTTTTAGGGTTCCTGCTATTTATTGGAATTTTACAAGCGAAAATGTCATGACACTTGATTGGGTTGACGGTGTTTCTATTCGTGAAACAGAAGATTTACAAAAAAGAAACATAGACACCAAGAGAATAGCCTCTGATGTTATTCAGCATTTTTTAAGACATGCTGTAAGAGATGGTTTTTTTCATGCTGATATGCATCAAGGAAATATATTTATTGATGATAATGGACAAATTGTTCCTATAGATTTTGGTATAATGGGGAGATTAGATGACCTTAGTAAAAGATTTTTAGCTGAAATTTTATTTGGATTTATTCAAAGAGACTACAAAAAAGTTGCAGAAGTACATTTGGTTGCTGGTCTAGTTCCTAAGGATGTGCCCGTTAATGATTTAGCACAAGCATTAAGATCAATTGGTGAACCAATCTTTGGTCAATCTGTAAAAGATATTTCTGGGGGGAAATTGTTAAAACAACTTTTTGAAGTTACTGAAAAATTTAATATGCAAACCCAACCACAATTATTGATGTTACAAAAAACAATGGTAGTTGTTGAGGGTGTTGCTAGAAAGCTTAACCCTAATACCAATATATGGGAGACTTCAAAACCAGTTTTAGAAAATTGGTTAAGAGAAACAAAAGATCCAATCAATACCTTAAATGAAAGTTTAAAAACTACCACTGAAGTAATTAAAAGATTGCCTGATTTTCCAGAGATTATGGATAAGGCTAATCAAGCTTTATCGTTTTTAGCAAGTGGACAGATCCCACAAAATTCAAACTCATTTACAGCCTTAAATGAAAAGAGATCTGAAATGACTACCTTTAGAAATCAATCTATTGTTGGTTTATTACTGCTTGTAATTTTTGGTCTAGTAGTATTTTAATTCGCACAATGAATAATATATCTGAAAGAAAAATACTTTTAATAATATGTGGTGGCATATCTGCTTACAAAAGTTTGGAATTAATCAGATCTTTAAAGAAATTAGGTGCAAAAGTTAAAACTATTCTTACTAAAAGTGCCAAAGAATTTGTTACTCCTTTGTCGGTTGCCTCACTATCTCAAGAAAAAGTTTATGACGACTTATTTAGCCCTGAAAATGAGGTTGAAATGGATCATATTTCACTATCTAGATGGGCAGACTTAATTGTTGTGGCTCCAGCTACAGCTAATACAATTTCAAAATTGAGTGCAGGGTCTTCTGAAGATCTTGCTTCAGCTGTAATTTTGGCATCTGATAAAGATATTTTTTTAACACCCGCTATGAACGTTAGAATGTGGGAACACCCATCAACTAAAGAAAATCTTAAAAAATTACAATCATTTGGTTATAAGATTATAGGTCCTGAAATTGGCGATATGGCTTGTGGAGAATTTGGTGAAGGGAAAATGACTGAACCAGATAATATTGTTCAAGAAATCGATTCATACTTTAGTGCATTAAATAAAAATTATAAATTAAAAGCCATAGTAACGGCTGGGCCAACTAATGAATATATTGACCCTGTAAGATTTATAACAAATAAGTCTTCTGGAAAACAAGGCCATGCCTTAGCAAAATCATTAGCTAAAAAAGGCTTTCAAACCACCTTAATTTCTGGACCTACAAATTTAGAAGTAGGCAGTAATATAAACTTAATTAAAGTAGAAACCGCAGATGAGATGTTTAAAGCTACACAAAATAATCTACCAGCAGATGTAGCAATTTTTTCAGCAGCTGTTGCTGACTTTAAGATTAAAAAAATAAACAATGATAAAATAAAAAAACAGGAAAAATTACATTTAGAACTGGAAAAAAATGTTGATATTTTAAATTATGTATCAAAACATAATTCTCTTAGACCAAAGTTGGTAATTGGATTTGCTGCAGAAACTAATGATGTGGAAGTAAATGCAAAAAATAAATTAGAAGAAAAAAATTGTGACTGGATAATAGCAAATGATGTTTCTAATAAAGCAATTGGATTTGACTCTAATTTTAATGAAGTTTCAATTTATTATAGAGATAAAAATATGAATGATGAAAAGCTTGCAATAAAAAGTAAATCTGAAATTTCTGATGAAATTGTAGATAGAGTTATTAAAGAATTAAATTAAAATTCAGTGGCTAAAGTATTAATCAAAAAATTAAATTCTAATGTAGAATTACCTGCTTACAAAACAGATGGTGCTTCAGGTATGGATTTGATGGCTTTTATTGAGGAGCCTATTAGAATAGCTCCTAATAGCTCATATTTGGTTCCTACAGGGCTTTCAATGGCATTTTCAGAGGATTATGAAGTTCAAATTCGTCCTCGATCTGGTTTGGCTGCTAAAAAGAGTATTACAGTTTTAAATACCCCAGGAACAATTGATAGTGATTATAGAGGAGAAATTAAAGTTATACTTTTTAATCATGGTAAAGAAGATTTCCTTATCAACAATAAAGATAGAATAGCACAAATGATCTTAATGCCTGTAATTAAGATGGAGCTTGAAGAAACAGATAATTTGCCTGATACATTACGAGGTGATGGTGGATTTGGCTCAACAGGTAAATGAATAAGCAATTAAGAAAATCATCAATAGAGAGATATTCAAGACAAATAGTATTAAAGGATATTGGCACTATAGGACAAAAAAAAATTATATCTGCAAAGGTTTTAATTGTTGGAATGGGTGGCTTAGGGTCTCCTGTTGCTGAATTTCTTACAAGAGCTGGTGTTGGTTCAATTGGAATGGTTGATGATGATAAAGTTAGTTTATCCAATCTACACAGACAAAGTCTTTATAACACCAGTGATATAGGAAAATTTAAAGTTCAAGTAGCAAGGGTTAAAATTAAAGAAATAAACCCAAGTATTAAAATTAAGATTCACAAAATAAGGCTGAATAAAAATAATTTTAAGAAAATTATAAAAGATTATGATTATATAGTTGATGGCTCTGATAATTTTTCCACAAAATTTTTATTAAATGATTTTTGTTACAAATTTAAAAAAATACTTGTAACTGGAGCTATAAGTAAATTTGATGGTCATATATTTACTTTCAATTTTAAAAATAAAAAAATTCCTTGTTTAAGATGTTTTTTTCAAGACTCTGATATTTCAGATGATTTATTAAATTGTGAGTCAGAAGGTATTCTTGGTACTGTTGCTGGTATAATTGGAACTATACAAGCAAACGAAGTTTTAAAGAAAATACTTGGTATTGGAAAAAGTCTTGATGGATATATTTTTATCTTAGATTTATTACAATTAAATTTTAGAAAAGTTAAACTTAAAAAAAGAAAAAACTGTTTTTGTAAATGATAAAAAAAATAGCTATTTGGTGTTTTTGTCTATCAATTTTAAACATTCAATTCATAAGCGCTGAGGGAAAATTTTTATCTCTAAAAAAAAATAAAACTAATGTTAGGTATGGGCCAAGCATAGATCGTTCTATTAAATATGTTTATAGAAAGATTAATTTGCCTGTAAAACAGATAGACAAAAAAGAGAATTGGAGAAGGGTAGTATTTTTTGATAATAATAGTGGCTGGATTCATTGGAGTCAGTTGAAACCATCAAACTCTATTATTATTTTAGAAGATAAAATCTTATATAAAAAGCCATCTAATTTTTCAAAACCAATAGCCAAACTAGAAAAAGGAAGACTATTAGTTTTAAAAAAATGTGAGAATATATGGTGCAATGTAAAGACTGATGATTATTCAGGTTGGGTCAAAACTGAAAATATTTGGGGTTCAGTTAAATAAAATCAGCACATAGTGATTTAACACTAATTTCAGCTAGTCTTGTAGTGTGGGTGTATTCTTTATGATCAATCCCAAGCTCAATAGTTGCACTATCTGACTTAAATTTAGAAATTTGATCATCATTTAATTTAAAATGAATAAACTGTACTGAGGAAGCTTTTCCTTCTGCTGATGTTCTATCAACATCTTCTTCTGGAACAGCTTTAACAACTTCATCATTAATTTTTATGAATATTTTTTCTTCAATTCCTCCAACTTTACCTAAAAATGCAGCTCTTGAAATTGGATTATCAATTTCAAACATTAGTGTAGCTGTAAGTTCTTTTCCATTTGGAACCAAAGGGTTGTAGGCTACTAACTCATCTTTTAATTGCTCATCTCCACCTTTTTCGATGTGAAGCATCTCCTGAACTTGAGCAACCATAGTTTCAAAACTTTCAAAATAAAAAGTGGCATAAGGACCAAGTGCTATTCTTCTATCTTTTTTAAACTCAACTAAGTCTTTTCTGATTTGTTTTCTGCTTTTTGCATAAACATCAGATGGTAATAAATCTTCTTTTTCTATTTGTCTTTTTTCTTTACTCATAATTATAGTCTATAACTTTTTGCCATTAATTCGATAGGATGAAGTGCCTCATCATTTGCAATATTTGTGTCTGTTTCTAATTGTTTTAAATGCTTACCTGCCAAAGGACAATCTGAAGCCATATATTTATTATTTTTATTTTTAATTTGTCTTGCTGTTGGTGTTCCAACTTTTACAGCTAAATTATGAGTTTCCTTCATCACACCAAAAGTTCCCCCATGACCAGCACATCTTTCAACAACATCTATTTTTATATTAGGAATAAATTTCAACATATCTCTAGATTTAATGCCCATGTTTTGCGCTCTTGCATGACATGCGTTATGAACCGTAACTCCACCATCAATTTCTTGTAAACCTTCAGCTAGGCCCTCGTTTTGCGCTATATCAACGATATATTCATCTATATCACTAACGCTTTTTGAAAGCCTTTTAATATTTTTATCATTTGGCAATAGTAAAGGCCATTCAAATTTTAACATTAGACCACAACTAGCTGTTAAAGTAATAATTTGATAACCCTTATCTACCCACTCCAATAAATCTTTGGAAACTTTTTTGGCTTGCTCTACAACTTTTGGTAAATCTGCTTGCTCAAGATAAGGCATTCCACAACAACCTGGGTAAGCTTCTTGAACTTCTACTCCATTTTTCTTTAAGACTTTTAATGCAGCTACACCTGTATCTTTTTTATTAAAATTAACAAAGCATGTTGAATAAATTACAACCTTTCTATCTTTAGATGGGGCTTCACTATTTGTTGGTATATTGTTTTTTTTAAAATAATTTGTAAATGTTTCTGAATTATAAGTAGGAAGTTTAACTCTCATATCAATTCCAGCAACTAATTCTAATATTTTTCTAAAGAATATATTTTTAGTGCTTGATGCCCAGTTTATTAGTGATGATAGCATTACACCAATTTTTGCATTTCTATCTATTTTAGCTAACTGAGCTGGAATAACTGGTAGTTTATTTAATTTTTTTTGAGCTGTTCTATATCTCAGCATTAAATGAGGAAAGTCTAAATCAAAATCATGTGGTGGAACATAAGGACACTTAGTCATAAAACACATGTCACATAATGTGCAGGCATCTACTACAGGTTCAAATTGTTCACTTTTTAAACTCTCTACATCCTCATTTTCTGACTCATCTATCATGTCAAATAATTTTGGGAAAGAGTCACATAAATTAAAACATCTTCTACATCCGTGACAGATATCAAATGTTCTCCTCATTTCGTCATCTAATTTTTTTTGATCTAAAAAATCAGGATGCTCAAAATTTATTGGATGTCTTATAGGCGCGTCTATACTGCCTTCTTTGCTCATATTTAAAATTTAAGGATTTGATGGTGGGGTTCTTCCCCACCATAAATTAAGTCTTATTTACGCAATAGATTCTAATGTTTTTTGGAATTTACCTGCGTGTGATTTTTCAGCTTTTGCTAAAGTTTCAAACCAATCAGCAATTTCTGAAAAGCCTTCTTCTCTAGCTGTTTTTGCCATACCTGGATACATGTCTGTATATTCATGTGTTTCACCTTGTACTGCTGAAGCTAAATTATCTTTAGTTTCACCAATCGGCAGCCCTGTAGCTGGATCACCAACTTCCTCGAGATATTCAAGGTGTCCATGTGCATGACCTGTCTCACCTTCAGCTGTAGATCTAAATACTGATGCTACATCGTTATAACCTTCAATATCTGCTTTTTGAGCGAAATATAAATAACGTCTGTTTGCTTGGCTCTCACCTGCAAATGCATCTTTTAAGTTTTCTTCTGTTTTACTACCCTTTAATGACATATTTTTCTCCTTAATGATTATGAGATAGATATAATCCTTCCAAGCTGTAAGTCAATAGTTTAGAATTGTTTTAATGTAAATGTTAAGTTATTGAAAATATTGAATTAATTTTGATTTTGATTATCACTCGCAACTTTAATCAATACTTCTACAGATTTTATTTTTTTTCCCGTGATATTTTTTTTTATATTCACAGAATCAATGTCATCGTTGCTACAATCAATTAGTTCATTTGTATCTTCGTCAAAAAAGTGATGATGTTCCGTGACGTTAGTATCAAAATAACTTTTATCTGAATTGATAGAAATTTCTTTTAAGTATCCTTTTTTTTTAAATGCATGAATTGTATTATAAACTGTCGCTAAGGAAATTTTTTCACTCATCTTATCCTCTATCATTTTAGTCAGATCATTTATTGTAAAGTGAAAGGTTTTTTCAGGTGAAAACAATACTTCACAAATTTTTAGTCTCTGCCTAGTTGGTCTTAAACCAGATTCTCTCAGTTTTTCTGTATATATACTTGTATTGCTCATTGCTGTTTATAATAGTTCTAAACTATTTCTATATTATAATCATGATAAATCAAGTATTAAAGGACTGAAATTTATGAAAAAAAACTCATTCACATATGATGAGCTAATAAGCTGCGGAAATGGCGAACTTTTTGGCCCAGGTAATGCAAAATTACCACTTCCACCAATGCTCATGTTTGATAGAATAACAGAAATCAACGAGAACAATGGTATTTTTAGTAAAGGCTCTTTAAAAGCAGAGCTTGATATCAAAGAAGACCTTTGGTTTTTTGATTGTCACTTTAAAGGAGACCCTGTTATGCCAGGATGTCTTGGCTTAGATGCTATGTGGCAACTAGTTGGTTTTTACCTTGGATGGCTTGGCAACCCGGGTAAAGGGAGAGCTTTAGGAGTGAGTACAGTAAAATTTACTGGTGAAGTTTTACAAAACGTTAAAAATGTAAGATATGAAATTGATATGAAAAAAGTTATGGCACCAGGTGGAACAACAGTTGGTCTTGCAAATGGTTTAGTGTTTGCCGATGATAAAAAAATATATTCAGCCGAAAGTTTAAAAGTGGGGTTATTTAAATAATGAGAAGAGTGGTAGTTACA
>CAJQSQ010000008.1 GCA_905616395.1 uncultured Candidatus Pelagibacter sp.
AGATATTCGATCTATTTCTTTTTTCCCACCTAAGTGAGTCAACATTTTATCATTATATGCATACCACTCAGTTAGCCATTGAACTGCATAATTCATAGATTGCGCACAAGCTAGCAGATTCATGCAAACAGCTCCAGATGATAGTTGCATTTCCCATTGAGGGATACTTGGGTGCTCCGATGGTGTTGAAAGAACAGCTATTACAGCGCCTGCTCTCTGTAGTCTTTTTGACTCTTTCTCTTGAAATTTTTTATCTGTATTTGGGTTAAGTCTAATAAATTCTGATAATATAATATCATTATCACAATTTATTAATGCATCACCCTGCAATATTACTAACTTCCAAGGACTTAGAGCTCCATGATCTGGAACTCTTAAACCTGCCTCTATAATCACATTTAGATCATTCTTATCAATTGGTTCTGATGACATTTTCCTAGCCATAACAGATCGTCTTTTAGAAAAAAAATTACTTATTTCACTCATAGTGTCTCTTACTTTCTGCACATATGGGTTTAAGATAAAATTAACTAAATGCTTCTGTCCATGAACCTTGAGTAGATGCTTTAGAATATTCAGTTGAACGACCTTCAAAGAAATTCATGTGCTCAACACCATTCAACATATCATCAAGCCAAGTTAAAGGATTTTTATCAATGTCATAAATTGCCTCTAAACCAAGTTGCGTAAGTCTTCTGTTGGCAATAAATCTAATGTAATCTTTAACTTCTTTTCCAGTTAGACCTTCCATTGGACCCATTTGGAAAGCTAGATCAATAAAAGCATCTTCATGCTCTATAATTGTTCTACAAGCTTGATAAAGTTCTTTCTTAAATTCAGGTGTCCAGATTTCTGGGTTTTCATGAATGAACTCTTTAAACAATCTAATCATAGAATTACAATGAAGAGTTTCATCTCTTACTGACCAAGTAACAATCTGACCCATGCCTTTCATCTTATTGTGTCTTGGAAAGTTAAGTAAGATTGCAAAACTTGCAAACAATTGTAAGCCTTCAGTGAATGCACTAAATACAGCGACTGTTAATGCGATATCTTTTTTTGAACTCATATCAAAATTTTGCATGTAATCGTATTTATCTTTCATCTCTTTGTATTTCATGAAAGCAGAATATTCAGATTCAGGCATTCCGATAGTATCAAGTAAATGAGAGTATGCAGCAATGTGAACGGTTTCCATTGAAGCAAAAGCAGTCATCATCATCAATACCTCTGTTGGTTTGAATACAGTTGTGTAGTGTCTTAAATAACAATTTTGTACTTCGACATCAGCTTGAGTAAAAAATCTAAAAATTTGAGTTAATAAATTTTTCTCTGACACGGTTAAACTTTTTTGCCAATCTCTAACATCATCTCCTAATGGTACTTCCTCTGGTAACCAGTGAATTCTTTGTTGAGTTAACCAAGCATCATAACACCATGGATATCTAAACGGTTTGTAGACTGGGTTTTCAACTAATAATCCCATTTTTTGTGGTTGAACAATCTCTTTTGTTTCAGGCTGAATAATTTCAGACTTCATTTTTTCTACTGACATGATAGGCACTCCTCATACTCTGGTTGTTCAGTTGTTTGTTTTTTTTTATAAACGTTAGCAGTGACATCAGTTTTTGTAGCATCACTAATATTTTCTGCACGTTGAATTGATTTAGACCTACAGTAATAAAGGCTCTTTAAACCTTTTTTCCAAGCATCAAAATGAATTTTATGTAGTTCTCTTTTGTGAATATCTGCAGGTAAAAATAAGTTAACTGACTGAGCCTGAGAAATAAACGGAGTTCTATCTCCACTTAATTCAATTATCCATTTTTGGTCTAATTCAAAAGCAGTCTTAAATACGTCTTTTTCAATATCTGATAAGAAATCTAGGTGTGATACAGATCCTTGATTGTTGGTGATACCAGACCAAATATCATCTGTATTTTTTCCATATTTTTCTAAAACTTTGACCAAATATCTATTTCTAACATTAAAAGATCCTGATAAAGTTTTGTGTGTATAGCTATTCGCAGCAACAGGCTCTACTCCTGGAGAGGCTCCACCACAAATTACAGATATAGAAGCTGTTGGTGCAATTGCAGTTTTATTAGAAAATCTTTCATTAAATCCATAATCTGCAGCATCTGGACAAGCACCTCTTTCATCAGCTAAATCTTTTGATGCTTGATCGACGCCTTCTTGAATATTTTTGAATATTTTTTTATTCCAAACCTTGCTCATTACAGACTCAAGAGGAATATTATTTTTTTGTAGATAAGAGTGGAAACCCATTACTCCAAGTCCAACACTTCTTTCTCTTTCTGCCGCGTACGTTGCATCAGAAAACTGTTCTGGTGCTTTATTAATGAAATCAGAAAGAACATTATCTAAAAATCTCATGACATCATTAAGCATATCTTTGTCATCTTTCCATTCGTCATATTTTTCTAAATTAAGTGATGATAAACAGCATACCGCTGTTCTGTCTCTTCCATCTTTATCTATTCCAGTTGGAAGTGTTATTTCGCTGCATAGATTAGAAGTTTTAACTGTAAGACCAGCTAACTTGTGGTGCTGTGGAATTTGTCTATTAACTGTATCAATATAGATAATATAAGGTTCGCCTGTTTCAATTCTTGCAGTCAGTAATCTAATCCATAAATTTCTAGCTGCCATTGTTGATTGAATAGATCCATCAGCTGGACTTTTTAATGCCCACTGTTCATCATTTTCAACAGCTCTCATAAATGCATCTGATAATAAAACTCCATGATGTAAATTTAATGCTTTTCTATTTGGGTCACCACCTGTTGGTCTTCTCATTTCAATAAACTCTTCAATTTCAGGATGATCAATTGGAAGGTAACAAGCAGCCGATCCTCTTCTTAATGAACCTTGACTAATTGCCATTGTTAAAGAATCCATTACTTTAATAAATGGAATTATTCCTGATGTCTTTCCAACTTTACCAATTTTTTCTCCAATAGATCTTAAGTTACCCCAGTAACTTCCAATCCCACCACCTTTAGCTGCTAACCAAACGTTCTCACTCCATAAATCAAGTATTCCATTTAAGCTGTCTGATGCTTCATTTAAAAAACATGAAATTGGTAAACCTCTTTTAGTTCCACCATTTGATAAAACTGGAGTCGCTGGCATGAACCATAAATTACTAATATAATTATAAATTCTTTGAGCATGTAAATTGTCATCAGAGTATGCACTGGCAACACGTGCAAATAAATCTTGATAAGATTCGTTTGGACCTAAATATCTATCTGTTAAAGTTGCTCTACCAAAATCTGTTAATTTAGAATCTCTTGTTCTATCAATCTTAATAATGATGCCTTTTTCATTTTGAAAAAGTTCAGTGTCATTACTAAGTGAAAATAGATCAGGCCCTTTATTTTTTGAAAGCTCGCTATTATTAGGGGTATATTCGGAGACAGCTTTCTTGAGTGCCTGTGATAGTATTTTGTTCATATTTTAATATTTTATAAGTTTTTTTTTACAAAACAACTACATGTTGTATGCTGAAAGCATTGATATACCATATAAATAATTATTCAACAGAACGTTTATAGAACATGAGAAAAAAATATCAATAAAAAAATAAAATGAATGTAAGAAAGGTTAACAATGACAGCAAATTTAAAAATAGACCCATATGGCTTCAGAGAGTATGACGCAAGGTGGCTCTATGAGAAGGACATAAACAGAATCGGAATAGAGAATCTTGGTAAAGGTTTAGGTACTCAAATCATAAAACATACAAAAAAAACTAATCCAAGAGTAATCGTGGGTCATGATTACAGATCTTATAGTGAAGAAATTAAAACAGCTCTTAAAAAAGGACTGCTTTCAACCGGATGTAATATTGAAGACATAGGTTTATCACTATCCCCTACTGTTTATTTTGCACAATTTAATTTAGATGCTGATGCCGTTGCAATGGTTACTGCAAGTCACAATGAAAATGGATGGACCGGAGTTAAAATGGGTATCAAAAAAGGTTTAACTCATGCACCAGAAGAGATGAAAGAATTAAAAGAAATTACCTTAAATGAAAATTTTATAAAAGGCGAAGGTAGTGAAAAACAAATAGAAGGTTTTCAAAAAATTTATAAAGATGATTTAATAAATAAAAATAAAATAACAAAAAAAATTAAAGCAGTTGTTGCATGTGGTAATGGTACAGCTGGAATATTTGCCCCTGAAATTTTAAGAGGTATTGGTTGTGAAGTAATAGAACTTGATTGTAATCTTGATTGGACTTTTCCAAAATATAATCCAAATCCTGAAGATCTAGAAATGTTACATGCAATTGCAAAAGCTGTAAAAGATAATAACGCTGATATAGGTTTTGGCTTTGATGGTGATGGCGATAGAGTTGGTGTAATTGATAATACAGGGGATGAAATATTTTCAGATAAAATTGGATTATTGATTGCAAGAAATTTATCTAAAACTCATAAAGGCTCTAAATTTATTGTTGATGTAAAATCAACCGGATTGTACGCAACTGATAAAGTTTTAACTGAGAATAACTGTAAAACTATTTACTGGAAGACAGGCCACTCTCATATTAAAAGAAAAGTTAATACTGAAAAAGCTTTAGCTGGATTTGAGAAAAGTGGACACTTTTTCTTTAACCAACCCTTAGGTTTTGGTTATGATGATGGAATTAATTCCGCAATTCATGTGTGTCACTTACTAGATAATGAAAATAAAAGTATGCATGAAATTATAAAAGAATTACCTAATACTTTTCAAACACCAACGATGGCACCTTTTTGTAAAGATGAAGAGAAATATCAAGTAGTTGAAGAACTCGTTAAACAAGTAAACGCTATTAAAGATAATAAGACTAAAATTGATGACCAGGAGATTAATGAAGTCCTAACGGTTAATGGTATAAGATTTTCTTTTAAAGATGGATCATGGGGATTAATTAGAGCCTCATCTAATAAGCCATCTCTTGTAATTGTAACCGAAAGTCCAACATCAGATGAGAGAAAGAAAAAGATCTTTGATTTTATTGACGATCTTTTACAAAAAACTGGCAAAGTCGGTGAGTATGATCAAAAAATATAAATATTTACTAATCTTTATCCTCCTTTTTACCTCTAAAAGTCATGCTCTGAGCCCTGAATACGAGAAGGAATTATACATTGGTTGTTACACTAACTCTAAACAATATCTAGGTACAGATGGCGCTAAAATATATTGCACATGCACAATTGATAAATTAAGTGAAAAATTTACCGATAAAGAGATCGATGAAGTTTTCAGTAAAGAGCCTGATGAAATTCAGCAACTAACTGAATTTGCAACAATTGCTTGTGAAAAATAAGAAATAAAGAAGCTAGCTAGTAGCTAACAATAAGAGTATTTATTAGCCATGTTAACACCAAAAGATTATATATCTCTCTACTT
>CAJQSQ010000009.1 GCA_905616395.1 uncultured Candidatus Pelagibacter sp.
ACTACGTATATTATTATCTTTGAATTCTTTATTTTTATCAAAATCCATAATTTTTATAATTTTTTTACTTTCAAGGATTGGATTGTCATCATGACTCCCTTTATTATTTGTTTTTTTGTTAATACTTGAGCTATCTTTTGAAATTGTTTTAGTTGAATCAACACCTTGTGTTTGACCAAACATACCTTCGAGTAATGTATCTGAGTTAATTCTTTCGTTTTCAAAAATATCAAAAATTGATCCATTTCTAAAAACTAAAACTTTAGGGCAAAGACCAATAAACTCTTCTAATTCACTAGATAAAAAAATTACAGTATTACCTTCTTCGGCAAATTTTCTTAAGTGACTGTATAAATCTCTTTTTGTTGTAACATCAATGCCTCTTGCAGGATCATTTAAAATAAGAACTTTAGGGTGTTGTGCAAAGGATCGTGCTATCATAACTTTTTGTTGATTGCCTCCACTTAATGAGCCAATTAAATTATCACGAGGTCCTGTTTTAATATTCAATCTTTCAACCTCCCAATCAAATATTCCATTTAATTCTAGCCAGTCAATAAAACCCAAGAAGCCACCTGTAGTTTTTGACTTATAAAGGGGGACTACTAAGTTTTCATAAATACTTAAATTTGCAAGTATCCCTTCTTTTTTTCTATCACCTGAGACAAAAGATATTCCATTTCTTTTTGCATTATCTAAATCGTTATATTTTGTAAATTTATTATCATCACTTAATACCTCAGTAGTTCCTCCGTTAGATTCTTGAACACCAGCTAAGATTTTAACAAAGTCATCTTGACCGTGTCCATCTAAACCAGTTATGCCTATTATCTCTCCTTTATTTAGTTCTAAGTTAACGGGCTCGCTTTCTGGCCAAACTATTACATTAGTTGCCTTCATTACAACTTGATCACTTTTTGTTTCTAGTGCTTTTGTTGTTACTTGGCTTTTTGATTCTGTTTTACCTGTCATTAAGCCTAATAGATTTTTTTCGTTAAGATCCTTTTTTTCTAAAACACCAACATCTTTGCCATCTCTCAATACTGTTGCTTTATCACTAATTCTTATTAGTTCTGCTATACGGTGAGTGACAATAAATATTGCTGCTCCATTATCACGAAGTTCTCTCATCTTTTTAAATAATCTTTCGGTTGAATCAAAGTCTAATGCTGCTGAAGATTCATCAAGAATTAACACTTTTGTATTATCTCTTAAGAAAGCTCTTCCAATTGTAATCCAAGCTTTAATAGGAAGGGATAAATTAAATGCTAGTGTATTAGGATCGACATATTCGCCAACAAGATCTTCCATTAGTTCTTGAGCTTTTAAATTTTTTTCTCTTTGAGTTAGGCTTTTGTACCAAAAGTCATCTGATCCAACAAATAAGTTGTCTACTACGGAAGCTTCTTCTGCAATCATAACCTCTTGAAAAACTGTTGCTATACCTAAATTTCTTGCCATCACGGGTGAAGTGGGTGTTTGTCCCATTATTGAGACTTTACCTTTATCAATTGGTAATACACCAGACATTACTTTTGCAAGAGTACTTTTCCCACAACCATTACCACCAACTATGGCATGAATTTCACCATAATTAGCATTAAAGTTAACACCATTCAAAGCTTTAGTAACGCCAAAATATTTATGAACATCCTGAACGTATATATCGCCTGTAGCTGTTTTTGATTTATCTAACAACACCTCTTTTTGAGAGGTGTTGTCTGTATTTTTTTCTGAGCTCATACTTAAATTTTTAAAGTATTAGCTAGATTACTTTTTCCACTTAGTTGGATCAGCAGGTCTTGCAAAGAAATTATCTACATATTCTTTACCAGCCCAATTTTCAATACCAGGGTTTGCCCAGCCAGTTGAGTTTCTATCACAATCTTCATTTAAGAAAGTTGAGATTTCAGCAAAACTGTTTGTAGCAGGACCAACCAAGATAGATTGAATCTTAGGACCTTGACCTTGCATAGTTCTCATCATTACATTGAAACCAAACTCGACTTCATCTCCTGGAGGCCAAGCATAGATTGCTTCATCTATGTAATTAGCATTTTGTCTCCAATAACATAAAGCACCCAGTTCGCCTCCTAAAGCGATTGGTGGGATTACATCACGACCAGATTGAAGTAATGCTTGTAAAGTACCAGTTTCTCCTGAAGACTGAACAGCAACACCATCAATTTTTTCAGGGTGTGTTGCAAGCCATTGAGATAACTCTTTCTGAGCAACTTGCGATGTCCAGTTATGAGCTAATTGTCCAACAACTTTCACATCTGGATATTCTTTTAGACCAGCTAACATTCCATTATTTTGTGAATCAGAAGCGGAGTATCCAGGAATTCCCTCGATAACTACTACATTTCCTTTTTCACCAATTAATTCAGCCATCCATGCACCAATATAAAAACCAACTAATTGGTAGTTAACTGATGTATTGATTGAATATGGAGACGTTGTGTATCCAGTAAAAGAAAAAGTTGGAACACCCTTTTCCCAACCATACTTGATAGTTTGGTTAAGAGCGGTAGCATTAGAGCAACAAATAATCATTGCATCAACTTTTCCACCATCAATCATCTGCCTCATTTGCTGAATTTGCAAAGAGTCATCTAAGTTTGATTGAGTAATAACAATTTCATCTACTAATCCAAGTGCTTTCCATTTAGGAAAAACAACTTCCATTAGTCGTTCCATTGCTCCTTTACGCCATGTGTTACCAGCATATGTACTTGCATAACCAATAGTCCATGGTGGTGTTCTTGTACTTTTCCAGTTCAACATTGGGCTTTCACCTAATGGCTGAAGTGGATCCATATAGTCCATATTATAAACGTAATCTCGAACATCTTGAGGTACGTTATCTAAGCATTTAGTACACAATTCTTGTGCAGATACGTTTGAGCTAAAGCTCAAAGCGCAAGAGAACAACAATGTGTAAAGTATTTTTTTTATTTTCATATCTCTCTCTCTCCTTATGTTTAAATTACATACTCTCATGAGTTAAAATGATTTTCTATAAATATATATTTCTATAATTTATATATATAA
>CAJQSQ010000010.1 GCA_905616395.1 uncultured Candidatus Pelagibacter sp.
TCATCATCTTTTTTAGTTTCTTTGAGTAATTGATGTATAAGAGCCTCAAATTATGAATAACAATATTCGAAACATCACAATTATTGCTCACGTCGACCACGGTAAAACTACCATGATTGATACTCTTATGAAACAAAGTGGTTCATTTAGAGAAAATGAAGTTGTTGATGAAAGATTGATGGATTCTGGTGAGTTAGAAAAAGAAAGAGGAATTACTATTTTAGCTAAACCTGCCTCAATCACCTGGAAAGATTCAAGAATTAATATTATTGATACACCTGGTCACAGAGATTTTGCTGCAGAAGTTGAACGTGTATTAAGTATGGCAGATGGAGCGTTATTACTTATTGATTCTGCTGAAGGTGTAATGCCTCAAACAAAATTTGTTCTAGCAAAAGCTCTTAAACAAGGTTTAAAGCCAATTGTTATAATCAATAAATTAGATAAAGCGGATCAAAGAGCTAACGAAGTATTAGATGAAACATTTGATTTATTTGTAAGTTTAGATGCAAACGAAGAGCAGTTGGACTTCCCAGTTTTATACGCTAGTGGAAGATCTGGATGGGCAAGTAAGGAAGTTGATGGACCAAGAGAAAATCTTCATCCACTATTAGATTTAATTTTAGAGCATGTTAATCCGGACGATCTTGATAAAACAAAACCTTTCGCAATGTTATCTACTTTATTGTATGCAGATAGTTTTTTAGGAAGAAGTCTAGTTGGAAAAATATCTCAAGGTACAGCAAAAGCTAATCAACCTATCAAAGCAATAAATCTTAAAGGTGAAATAGTTGATGAAGGTAGATTAACTAAAATTTTTAGATACGAAGGAACAAAAAAAGTGCCAATAGAAGTTGGTGAAGCTGGTGATATTGTTGTAATTGCAGGTTTAGAAAAAGCTAACGTGGCTGATACAATTTGTGACCCAGAAGTAACCGAACCACTTCCTGCAACACCAATTGATCCCCCAACTATGTCTATAACTATAAGTGTTAATAGTTCTCCTTTAGCTGGAACAGAGGGTAAAAAATTAACAAGTACTCAAATTAGAGACCGGTTAGTTACTGAAGCCCAGAATAATGTTGGAATTTCCTTTTCTCAAAATAATAATGTGGACGCTTTTGTAATTAGTGGGCGTGGTGAATTAATGCTTGAAATCTTATTAACACAAATGAGACGTGAAGGTTTTGAAATGACAGTAAGCCCTCCAAAGGTTTTATATCAAAAAGACGAAAATGGAAACAGACTGGAACCCATTGAAGAAATTACTGTTGATCTAGATGAAGAATTCTCATCAAAAATTATTGACTCTATGAATAGAAGAAAAGGTAAGTTGCTTGATCTTAAAGATACGGGAAAAGATAAAAAAAGATTAATCTTTCATGCGCCAACTAGAGGCTTAATGGGTTACACAAGTAGATTTTTAACTTTAACAAAAGGTACTGGTGTAATTAATAGAATCTTCCATGGTTACGGAAAATTTGAAGGTGAGATGGATGGCAGAAAAAATGGTGCTTTAATTTCAATGGCAAACGGAAAGGCTGTTGCATTTGCAATATTTAACTTACAGGCGAGAGGTGAAATGTTTGTAACTCATAATGATCCTGTTTATGAAGGAATGATTGTTGGATTAGCCCCAAAAGCTGGTGATATGATTATTAACGTTATGAAAGGTAAGCAGTTAACTAACATGAGAACTCAAGGAACTGACGAAAACGTTGTGCTAACTCCAGTAAGACAAATGTCAATTGCAGAACAGCTAAGTATGTTAAATACTGATGAAGCATTAGAAATTACCCCTAAATCTCTTAGATTGAGAAAAGCAATTCTTAATCCTAATGATAGAAAAAAGAACGAAAAATCGTCAACACCTCTTTAATTAAAAAACTTTCCAACAATAAATAAACTAAGAGCAACAGCTGGTCCAATTCCAAAAGCAAATAATAATGTTCCAAATCCTACTGTACCACCCAAATACCAACCAATAGACATCACTGTAATTTCAAGAAAAGCTCTAACAATAGCAATCGGTAAATTTGTTTTTTTTTGTAAACCAACCATTAGTCCATCTCTTGGTCCAGCTCCTAAATTAGCCACTAGATAAATACCACCACCAAGCCCTACTGTGAGTACCGCTATAATGGCCAAAAATATTTGATAAATGTAATCTTCAGGTGTTGGCACAAATTTTATGCAGACATCAATCATCAAACCAATAATTATTGCATTTAAAACTGTTCCAATTCCAGGTTTTTGTTTTAAAGGTAACCACAATAGTAAAACAGCAATGCTTATAAATATAGTTATTATTCCAGTAGAAAAATCAACATTCAATGCAATACCTTGTGCAAGAACAGACCAAGGTGAGGCTCCAGCAAAAGAGACAATTAATAATCCCTCACCTAAACCAAATAAAGTTAATCCAAGACACAAAAAAAAGAAAGTTGAAATTTTTGGTTTAAGATTTAATGGTTTTTCAGAACTCCAATAAACTTTAGGAATATCTTTGATTTTCAAGAACATTTTTAATAAATTACTTCTTTTAAAATTAAAGTCTATTATTGTTAACACTTTATGAAAAAATTTTTTATACTAATTTTCTTTTTAATATATTCACTTAGCTCTAATGCCCACATGGCGCATTATAATGAATTTAATAAAATTGAAATGGAGATTTTAAAAGATGGTGAGGTTATTGGCTATAATTACTATTTTTTTAAAAAGGATGGAGATAAGACAACAGTCAAAAATCAAATTAAGTTTACAGTAAAACTATTTGGAGCAACAATTTTTGAAATTGAAGGGTACGGCGAGGAAAAATATATCAAAGATAAATTGATTTCTTTTAATTCTAAAACACTTCAAAATGATAAAGAAAAATATGTAGATTTAGAATTTAATGAACAAACAGATAAATTTGATATTCAGGGTTCATCTTATAATGGTGTGGCATCAACAAATAATGTAGTTGGAAACTGGTGGAGCCACAAAATTTTACAATCTAATAGTCAAATTAGTCCAGTATCAGGCAGTATTAAAGAACAAATAGTGACTTTTATTGGTAAAGAAAAAATTGAACTTTATGGCACAACTTATGATGTGGATCATTTTAAACTAACCTCAAAAGATATGTCTTTACCAAAAGATAAAAGACTTAATTTTGATGTTTGGTTTGATAAAAAAAATTCTTTAATTTTAAAAGTTACATACTCTAGATTAGGAAATTGGGAATATAGAGTTAAAAAGTTTGAATAAAATTATTTTTTTATTTTTTTAAAGAGATCATGAGCACTTATCCATCCAGATTCTAGCCTTGGACCAACAAACCAATCAGCACAAACACCAAGATTTAGAGAAGAATTCCAATAACTTTTAATATTTAATGGTTTTGAATTAGATGAATATTTCCACCCATGATTTAATGAAAATAAAGCTTTAGTTTTTATTATACCTGTAAGCTTAAAAAACTGTTCAATCATAATTTTTGAGTTTAGTTCTTTATTTTCTCGGTTTTTATTAATCTTTTTATTTGCCCACGAGTAAGTGCTTTGTAGAGTCCAAAGATCATTTTTACTAATAAAACGTTTTTTACTATTTTCATTTCCAGCCCATCCAAGTATTTTATCACTAAAAAAATAACTACTTATATTTGGTTTAGTTTTTTTTATAGTCATCATAACTGTTATATTTGCATCCATCTTAATTTTTTTGTTGATGAATGAATGTTTAATATATTTTTTTGAAAGTTTTTTTAATTGAGCAAATGGACAGGTTAGTATTAAAGATTTATAGAATTTTTTTGATCCATCTGAAAAAGAGATTTCCCATACCTTATTTTTATTAAAAATTTTAACAACTTCACTATTAAAATTACAGTTAGTATCTTTTAATAAATATTTACTAATTGCATTATTTCCCTTTGTGCCAATTATCTTAATATGTTTTTTTTCTTCCTTCTTTTCTGTGCTTAAAAATATGTGTTTTCCTGGCCACTTTTTAACTATTCTTTTTTTAATAAGATTATTGATAAATTTTTTAAACAGGGCACTTTTTGGAGAAATATATTGAACACCATGATCAAAGCTTTCATCTTTATTAATTTTTTTGTTGGACGACCTTCCACCTATACCTCTGGCCTTATCATAAACATCTAATGAATATTTTTTGCTAAGAATATTGGCAATTGTAGCACCAGAAATACCCGAACCAATAATACAGAAATCTTTCATTTACCTGCAACAACCATGCCTTCTATTAACATTGTTGGAGCATTAGTGGAGTATTTAAACTCTAGATCATCAGCTAAAGTTATATTTTTAAACATATCATTAAAATTTCCAGCTATAGTGATTTCACTAACTGGGTATTTAAATACTCCATTTTCAACCATAAAACCTGTGGCTCCTACCGAGTAGTCTCCTGTAACTAGGTTGCTGCCATGACCAATTGTTTCAGTAATATATAATGTTCTTTGATTTAACTTTAAAAGATTTTTGTAAGAAATAGATCCTTTTTCAAAATACAAATTACTTGTTCCACCACTTCTACCATTTGATTTTGATTTCAATTTTTTTCCATAATAAGTATCAACGAGATAATGCTTTAAAACACCTTGATCTACTAATTTTAATTCCTTGGTTTTAACTCCCTCATCATCAAAATATCTAGATCCTAATCCTTTAACAATATTGGGCTTGTCATAAATATTTATTGAGGAAGAAAATATTTCTTCATTTATTTTATCTTTTAAAAATGATGTTCCTCTTGCTATAGAAGAGGCTGATATTGCACTTGCTAAAACACTTAATATTCCTTTTGAAATTCTCCTATCAAAAATGATACAAATTTTTTCACTTTCTATTTTTTGGGGGTTTAATTTTTGAACTGTTTTTTTAGCTGCTAATGATCCAATTTGATTGGGTCTGAGCATATCATGCAAATGACGGGTACTTGTAAATTCATAGTCTCTTTCCATATTATTATTAGCATTTTTTGCGACAGCTACACACGATGCTGAAAAGGATGAGGACTTATACCCGTTTAAAAAACCATCACTGCTTGCTAGTATAAAGTTAGACTTAGACTCAGTAAAGCCTGTTTCTGTATTAATAATTTCTTTCTTTTCTAATGCAGCTTCTTCAGCTTCTTTTAAATATTCAATTTTTTCATTATTCTCAATGTGGTCATCATCATATAAATTTAAATCATTAATTTTTGTTGCCAACAAATCTTTATCTGGCAAAGAATTAAGCTCATCTTCAGGTGTAATTTTTGTTGTTTCGATACATCTCTCTATTAAAGTTTTAATATTATCCTCGTTAAGATTTGATGATGAAATGCTAGATTTTTTTGTGCCAATATATGTTGTTAAACCAACTCCCAAACTATCTGACCTATCAGACTCATCTAATTTTTTATTTCTAAAGTTAACTGTTTCAGAAATTGAGTGCATTACTGCTGCAGTGGCATCTGTTGCACCTAATTTTTTTGCTAAATCTATGCAAAAGGATGCTGTTTTTTTTAGGTAATCTTGATCTTTAACCATATGATTTATAATTGGGTTCCACCTACAGTCATTTTATCAATCAAAATTGAGGGCTGAGCTACTCCAACCGGTACACCCTGTCCTGCTTTTCCACAAGTTCCAATACCTGGATCGAGCATCATATTATTTCCAACTAACGAAACTTCCTTTAAAATTGATGGGCCATCACCTATTAATGTTGCTCCTTTGATGGGAACACCAATTTTTCCATTTATAATTTCATAAGCTTCGGTGCAATTAAATACAAATTTTCCTGAGGTAATATCAACCTGGCCACCACCAAAACTTACAGCAAATATTCCTTTATCTACTGATTTAATCATTTCTTCTTGAGAGTATTTTCCATTTAGCATCATTGTATTTCTCATTCTGGGGAGAACAACATGCCTGTAACTTTCTCTTCTACCGCTTCCTGTAGATCTGGTATTCATTAATCTTGCATTCAAACGATCTTGCATAAAATTTTTTAATATACCATTTTCAATCAAAACAGTTTTCTCTGTAGGGGTGCCCTCATCATCAATTGTTAAACTTCCTCTTCTATTATGTAAAGTTCCATCATCAACAATTGTAACTCCTTCACTTGCAACTCTCTGACCCATTAAATTATGAAATGCAGAAGTTTTTTTTCTATTAAAATCTCCTTCTAAACCATGACCTATCGCTTCATG
Source organism: uncultured Candidatus Pelagibacter sp. (assembly GCA_905616395.1). Lineage (GTDB taxonomy): Bacteria > Pseudomonadota > Alphaproteobacteria > Pelagibacterales > Pelagibacteraceae > Pelagibacter. The sequence continues at coordinate 6,217 of CAJQSQ010000010.1, forward strand.
AATAAGTATTGCAGGCCATCCTGGGCCTAAGACCACTTTCATTTCTCCCGCTGGAGCAGGTTTACTTTCTAGGTTTATAGAAGCAATTCTAAATGCTTCATCACATACTTTTTTCCAATTATCATCTTTAAGATATTCATCATAAGATTGTCTTCCACCAATTCCATACACACCTGTTTCTTTTTTGCCATTTTTTTCAAGCATCACCGAAACGTTGAAACGAATCAAAGGTCTAACATCTGTTAAGACTTCACCACCAGATCTAATTATTTCTATTGATTTATGCTCTCCAGAAAAACTTGCTGTTACTTGTTGAACAATCCCACCTTTTGCTCTCGTGTAAGTATTAACTTCTTTTAAGAGTTCTAATTTTGATTGAAGTGATTTTTCTTCTATGGGGTTAATATTTTTATAAAATTTTTCATTTGTTTTGGGTATCTCGTGATTATAAACACCTTTCCTTGACTTCAAGGTTGAGCTTAAATTATCAGCTGATTGTTTTAATGAATTTCTTGAAATTTCATTTGAATGTGAATAAGCAACAACCTCACCTGTTACAGCTCTTAAACCATAACCTAAATCAGAACTATAAGTAGAGCTTTTAATTTTGTCATCATCCAACACAATTGATTCACTCTTTGAATTTTCTAAATAAAGCTCACCATCATCACAATTATTTAGAGTTTCAGAAATAATTTTTTCTGCATCATTTCTTGATAAATCTGTTTTGTTAAAGAAATCACTCACACCAATCAAATAGTGGTTATAATTGTTTTTTCAATTGGTGAATTTCGCACATATACAAACTAGCTAAATCTAGGTAATTTTACTAATAAATAAAAAAGGAATAAAAATGAAAAAATTTGATGAATTAATGAGTATTTCCAATGAAATAACAAATATTTCTATAGATGAAGCTAAAGAAAAATTAAATGATCCAAACGTTCAATTTATAGATGTTAGAAATAAAGTTAGTTTTGAAGCAGAGACCATAGGCAATGCCATTAATTTAGAAAGAGGCTTGTTGGAGTTTTACTTAGCAGACGGAAGTCCTTTAGAAAATGAAATGTTTAAAACTAACCCAAATAAAGAATACGTAGTATTTTGTGGTCTTGGGGGTCAAAGTGCTCTTGCCACAAAAACAATGCAGGATATGGGATTAAAAAATGTAAAAAATATGACTGGTGGAATGACTGCCTGGAAAGAAAAAAAATAAACTGTGAAAGTTTATTTTAATAACTCGTGTAATATTTGTCGTGCAGAAATAAATTTATATAAAAAACAAAATATTAAAGACATAGAATGGGTTGATATTACAGATAATAAATCTGCCGAAATAGAAACTCAAAAAGATGATAAAGCTCTTTTGCGCAGATTACACATTAAAGATGGAGAAAAAATAATTGGTGGTGCGGAAGCTTTTTTATTAGTTTGGAAAAAAATTCCTAAATATAAAATTCTTTATACTTTTTTTAAAACACCTATAATTTTTACTTTATTTTCATACTTTTATGAAGTTATTGCTTTCTTTTTATATTTAAAAAATAAGAAACAGCTTTCTAAATAGACATTTTATTTATTGAGTGTGGATATTAATTAAATTATGTTTTTTATAATGAAATTTATAAAAAAATTTTTAATATTCCTATTCATATGTAGTATTTTTTCTTCTGCACAATCATCACAAAAAAATATTTTAAATAATCTTTTCAACCAACTTGAAAAAGTTAACAATTCAAAAAGTGCAACGTTATTAGAGGGGAGAATTTGGTCTATCTGGAATGAACATCCAACTAATAATAAATTAACTGAAAGGTTAGAATTTGGAACAGAACTAATGCAATATGGGGATTATAATTATGCATTAAAAGTTTTCAGTAATGTATTAGAGAGTGATCCTAAATGGTCTGAAGCTTGGAATAAAAGAGCAACTGTATATTTCTTAATGAGTCAGTTTACAAATTCATTAAATGATATTGACAAAGTTTTAGATATAGAGCCTAGACACTTTGGAGCTTTATCAGGACAAGCAAGAATTTTCATAAAACTTGAAGAATATGAAAAAGCAATTAAGAGTATTGAGAACGCATTAAAATTCTACCCCTCATTTAAAAGTCGTGAACTGATACCTGAAATTGAAAGATTAATTAAGGAAGATAGTATCTAATTTAATCTTTTTTAGCTCTTTTTCTTGAAATTAATTGCGTTAACGAGTCGACCATTAGATCAGAGGCTTTAAATATTTCATTTGATTTGAATTCATGAGAAGAATTTTTTTCAGGGTCTGATTTATCTTCAATGACTATTCCCTCATCTGGAGAATTATTTTTTATATAAATTAATAGGAGCCACTCTTCATCTGGTGCTTCATCCCATTTGATAAAGATTTCACCAGTTTCAAATCTTTGGTCAATGCATCTAAAGATGGACATGTGTCTAGTGATATGTCGTTTGTTAAGTTGAAAAACTAAACTACTGGCACTTCTATAAAAACTTTCAAGAGAAAGTTCAATTTTCTGCCTTGCAATTTTATAGTCCTTCTCTTTTTGAAGTAAAGTTTCTCTATCCTCATCACCTTGAATTTTTACTCCTAGAGCCTCTACTCTTTCTCTAATTTTTTGATCTCGTATAATCCTATATTTATCTTTTAATTTTTCTATTCTTGCTTGAAGACCGGCATAATCATCTCTTTTTTCTTTTAATGAAATCTTTTCAAGCTTTTCTAATTCTTTAATTTCTCTTATTCTAAATTTTTCTATTTGTTTTTCTAACTGTAATTGTTTTAGAAATTGTTTTTGTCTTTCAGCATGTTCAATTCTTAGTAATGCTTGTTCCTTACGTAAAAATAACTTTATGTCTCTTGCTCTTTCTTTTTCAAGTTTAATTTCTTCTTTTAATGCTTTTTCTTTGAGTTTAGTTTGTTCCTCTTCTTCTTTTACTTTTTGCTTTTGAATTTGTAATTTTTCTTTTTCTTTTTTTTCAATTTCCTCAAGTTGTCTTCTTCTTTTTTCTTCAGCCTTTAAGGTTTTATATTCAAATATTCTATTGGCGATACTATCGAAAAAAGCTTGAATATATTTTTCTAAACTAAAATTAATTTTAAAATTAAATTCTGGTTTTAAAGAATGCTGAAGTTCAACAACCCTTGATATTATGGTTGCTTTTTTTTTAGTTTTAACTTTTTGTTTTTTCTTATTTGTTTTTATATTTTTGCTTATCTTTTTTTTATTATTAATATTTTTTTTTACTTTTAAATTTTTTTTTTGTTTTTTATCTATAATTTTTTTAACCTTTTTTTTTGCTAAAGGTTTTTTTTTAATAGGGTTTTTTTTTATTTTTTTCATACTTTAAGAAAGTTAGATTTATCAATTAATTACTAATAAATATAGTCTCTTGTTTGGATATATTATTGAAATTCTTATTAAATCTATTTAAGCTATCTTTAACGATTCTGATGTGAAATTAAGCTTACCAAGATCTTCTATCAACTGTTTTTTATCTTTTTCATTTAAAAGACTTAAAGGAGGTATAACATTTTTGTAGCTGTCATCTTGATCTGACATGAAAGAATGTAATCCTGATATTAAATTATATTGGTCAAATGTGCTTCTAACCCTACACAGAATCTCATTCGTTGTTTGCTGTTTTTTTTCATTAAAATCATCATAAACTTTTCTAGATAAATTAGCTGTTACATTACAAGTTGCCGTAATAATACCATCACATCCGAGTTCAAGACCTTTTAAAAGTTTTAACTCTGATCCTGGCATTACTGAGAAATTATCAATCTTTAAATTTTCATATAGGTTATACGAGCTGTCTTTAACACCAACTATTTGTTTTGGAAACTTTTTAACAAGCTCTTCAACGCATTCAATACTAAACTTATAACCACATAACTTTTCAAAGTTGTATAAAATAATCTTACTTTCTGGCACAGCCTCAACCACCCTTGAATAAAACTCTATTACCTCTTTATCACCATACTTATAATAAGCAGGTGGCATTATTAAAAAATCACTAAAATTTAAAGAGGTTGCAACCTTCATTAAATTTATAGTTTCATTTAAAGAATTAAGCCCAGTTCCAATTAAATATTTTTCTCTATATTTGCTTTTTGATAATTCATTTAATAGAGCAATTTTTTCACTTATGGATATAAGTTGTGCTTGTCCTGTGCTTCCAAAGATAGCAACACCATGACAGCCTATATCTATTATTTTTTCAGCATGGTTAAATGTCTTTTCAATGTTTAGACTTAAATTGCTATTAAATACTGACATTGATGCCGCGTAAATACCTTTAATTTTACTCATATGATAAACTTATATAAAATAAAAATTTAGTAAAGATGATAAAGTATTAAATGAAAATTTTAGTAGTACAAAATAAAATGGGGATTGGAGATATGATAATCTATCTTCCATTTATAGATGCTATTTCTAAAAAGTTTAATACACCCATAAGTATTCTAGTTAAACAAAGTTCAAAAACAGAACAATTCTTAAAAGATAATAAAAATATTGAAAAGATAATTATTCTTGAGCAAGGAAGTAAGCTAAAGGAAGCAAAACATAAAGGTTTTAGTGGATTTATAAACCTAGCAAAAGAGCTTAGAGAGCATAATTTTGATAAAATCTTTATTTTTAACTCATCTCTTAGATTTTATTTAGTTGCAAAATTTGCTGGTATTAAAAACATTTATCAATACCCATTATTCACAAAAAAAAACCAACATATAGTCAATGCTGCAAAAAAATTTATAAAACAAAACTTAAATTTAACTATAGAAAGTGATCCAAAAATTTTTATCAACGATAAGTCTGTACAAAATATAAGATCAAAATTTAAAATTAACGATGATCAAAAAAATATCATACTTGGTATAGGTGGGTCAGGTCCAACTAAAAGAGTTCCTGCTAAAACGTTTATAAAACTTATGCATCTAATCTCTAACGTTTATAAATGTAGATTTTTCCTAGCTACTGGTAAAGATAAAGAAGAACAAGAAATTTTAAAAGAAATACTTGATACAAAATTTAAGGACAAATGTGTTCCCTTAGATAAATTAAGTATAAGCGAAACCCTACCAATAATTAAAAATTGTGATGCTTCTATTTGCAATGACTCAAGTTTTAGTCATCTATCATCAGGGCTTGGTATTAAAACAATTGTTTTAATGGCAGACACACCACTAATATATGGAAATTACAGTCCGAGAATGTATCCAATTATCCCAGATGGAGAAAGTACCGTAACACACAATACCTCCGGTAAAGATAAAATTAATCCTGATAAAATTTTTATTCAGTTAAAAAAAATTCTTAACTAAGAAATATCTTTTAATACAATCTCTTTAGCTTCATTTACAATTGTCGATAACCTTGTGGTCTCTGGTGAGATATCTGGATGTATCTTTTTCTGAATTTTTATGTATGCATTTTTAACATCATCTTTAGTAATATTTTTTTTTACATCTAAATTTAAAATTTTGTAGGCTTCCTCTAAAGATATTTTAGAAGAATTTTTGATATTTTGATTTTGGTTAAATGAAAATCTTCCAGAGTTTCTAAGTGTTTGTATAAGTCTAAATAACCCAATTAATTGAAATATTGAAAACCCTTTTAACTTAACTAAAGCTAGACTAAGCAACGTAAGTGGTATGCTTAATAAAAACTTACCTGCAACCACAAGTAAGATTGCTAAAATTATTAAACCTAAGAAAATTAATTTTCTTAAATGTTTTGATATTTTTTTTGATGAAGTGTTGGCTACTAATTTAAGTAAAAAGTAAATAATTCCTAAAAAAACTAGTGTATAAATGATAATATTCATATATTTAATTTGTATCCATGAAAATACCACAACTTAAAAAAAAATCAGAAATAAAAACGTGTCATAATATTAGTTGGGAAGATGATTATAGCTGGATACATCAAGATGATATCCTGGAAGTTCTGAAGGATAGTAAAAAATTAAACCCTGAAGTCAGAAAATATCTTGAAGAAGAAAACTCATATACTGATTTTCACTTATCAGACACCAAGAACATTCAAAAAAAATTGTTTGATGAAATCAAAGGAAGAATAAAATTAGATGACGAATCCTTGCCCTTTAAAGATTTTGATTATGAGTATTGGTCAAAAACAACTACTAAAGGAAATTATTCTATAAAATTAAGAAAAAAAATTGGAACTAATAATATTGAAGAAATTTGGAATGGTGATGAAGAAAAAGAAAAACTAAAAGTAGAATACTTTGGTGTTGGCGATTTAGAGGTTAGTTTTAATGATAAATATTTAGGATACTCTTTAGATACAAAGGGTTCTGAATATTACACAATATATATTAGAGACATAGAAACGAAAAAATTAGTAACTGATAAGATAGAGGAGACATCGGGTGGCATAACTTTTAGTTTAGATGATCAATATATTTTTTATTCAAAACTTGATGAAAACCATAGACCGAGAAAAATTTATAGACACAAATTAGGAACTAAAGTTAACGAAGATCAATTAATTTTTGAAGAAAAAAGTGAGGCTTTTACGGTTGGAATTGGTTTAAGTTCAGATGATAAATATTTCTTTATCAACTCTTCAGACCATAATACTTCTGAACAATATTACTTTGATGTAAATGAAAAAGATCCTAAGCCTAAATTAATAAAAAAAAGACAAAGAGGAATTCTTTATTCGGTTAATTCTTGGGATGGTAAATTTTATAATCATACTAATGAAAATGCTGAAGATTTTAAAATAGACATTAGTGATAATTTGGAAAAACCAGACTGGAAAATCTTTATTGCTGCAAAAGATGAAGTTCTAATTGGAGGGTTAACATTTTTAAAAAATTGGATCATAAGATCTGAAACTTCCGATGCTTTAGATAAATTATTTGTAAAAAATATTACAACTGGAATAGAAGAAGAGCTAATTTTTTCTGATGAAACCGTATATGTTCCTGGAGCCTCTTTAATGCAAAGAAATAAAAATACAGACGAGATATACATAAGTTATTCTTCACCCAAGACACAGTCTAGAGTTTATTCTTACAACTTAAGCACAAAAGAAAAAAAATTAGTTAAAGAACAAGAAATCCCGTCTGGTCATAATCCTGATGACTACATTGTTGAAAGGGTTGATTGTAAATCACACGATGGAAGACTGGTTCCTCTTACAATTACAAGACATAAAAATACTAAACTGGATGGAAGTGCTCAATTGTTACTTTATGGTTATGGTTCATATGGAAGTTCTATGAACCCTAGTTTTTCTACTACTAGATTAAGTTTAATTAACAGAGATATTATCTGGGCTACGGCCCATATTAGAGGGGGCATGGAAAGAGGTATGAAGTGGTGGAAAGAAGGAAAACTGCTTAATAAAAAAAATACTTTTGAAGATTATATTGCTTCTGCAAAATACTTAATTGAAAATAAATATACCTCAAAAAATAAAATAATAGGTATGGGCGGCTCTGCAGGTGGTCTTCTTATGGGTGCTGTAGTTAATCAAGCCCCTGAATTATTTCTAGGAATTATAATGGCTGTACCCTTTGTCGACTCTTTGACAACTAATTTAGATCACTCTTTACCTTTAACGGTTGGAGAATTTGATGAGTTTGGAAATGCAAAAGACAAAAAAGATCACTTTGATTATATTTATTCTTATGCTCCCTATAACAATATAAAAAAAATGGATTACCCTCATATGCTGATTACAACAAGCTTAAGTGATAACAGGGTATTATTTGATGAGCCAGCAAAATTCACTGCTAAACTTAGAGAATATAAAACTGATAATAATTTATTACTTTTAAAAACTGAAATGAATGCAGGTCATGGTGGTAAATCTGGTAGAGATGGAGCTATAGAAGAAATTGCAATTGATTATGCATTTGCATTAAAAATTTCTGAAAAAATTTAATCTCTAATTTTTTAGAAACAACCATTTGATACAAAGCCAATCACTATAGAGCTAGAATCTACTTCAAATCTTCTTTCACAAAGTATTCCATATTTTTTGGTATTATAAACAAGCTCTAAGTTTCCACTGTCATTTTTAAAATCTTCATCTGGCTTACCTAATTTCATTTGCAAATTACTTGAAGTTTTTCCAATGTATTCACTTAACTTAGCATTTTCTTTTTCAACAATTGCATCTGTTTTATCTTTAATTGTTTGGCATCCAGTAGCTAGGGTTAAAAAAAATAAGCTTATAAAAATAAATTTTAATTTATGCATAGTTCAATGATAACACCCAAAATATGGCATAAATATAAACTTATAAGTTGAAATATGTTGATAAACTTAGATTTTTAAGAGTATTTTTCTGATTAATCTAATATTAATCAATCTCAATCTTAGGAGGATCAATGTTAGAAAAATATTTCGACTATAAAAAACACAAGACTGATTTTAAAACAGAAGTAATAGCTGGTGTAACAACATTTTTGACAATGGCTTACATTATGTTTTTAAATCCATTCATATTATCAGGTGAATTTGCTGGACCAGAAAAAGGTTTCTTTGAATTTGGAGCAGTATACACAGCAACAATTGTTGCAACAGCACTTGCTTGTTTCATAATGGCATTTTATGGAAAAACATGGCCAATAGGTTTGGCTCCAGGTATGGGAATTAATGCATTTGTTGCATTTGGTGTTTGTGCTGGAATGGGCTATACACCTCAAGAAGCTTTAGGAGCTGTTCTGGTTGCTGGAGTTTTATTCTTAATCATTTCATTAACACCTATCAGGGCTTGGTTAATTAATTCAATTCCAAAAAGTTTAAAATTAGGAATTGGTGCTGGTATAGGACTATTCTTAGCAATAATTGGACTTCAAATCATGGAAGTCGTTGTTGATAATCCAGTAACATTAGTTCAGTTAGGTGACCTAAGTGATCCACTTGTTCTATTGGGTTGTGCTGCATTTATTTTAATGATTGTTCTTGAAAAAATGAAAGTTAAAGGGAATATCATTATTGGTATTTTATTATTCAGTATTATTGCATGGGCTACTGGACTTGCTAAATTTAATGGAATTGCAAGCTCACCACCTCCAATGACTTATCTATTTGATTTTGATTTATCAGCAGCATTAACAGCTGGTATGACAACTGTAGTATTTACTTTATTGTTTGTTGATTTCTTTGATACCGCAGGAACATTAACTTCAGTGGCAAACGTTGCTGGTAAGGTTGGTAAAGATGGTAAAGTTAAAGATATTGAAAAAGCAATGATGGCTGACAGTGTTGGAACTGTAGCTGGTGCAATGATGGGAACAACAACTGTAACAAGTTATGTTGAATCTGGAGCTGGTGTAAAGGCTGGTGGAAAAACAGGAATGACTTCTTTAGTAATTGGTCTTCTATTTTTAGCTTGTATATTCTTTGCTCCTTTAGCAACAAGCTTACCTAAACAAATTGACGGTGCAGCTTTAGTATTTGTCTCTGTTCTTTTTGTCAGAAACATAACTGATATTGAATGGGATGATATTGGTGAAGCAGCTCCCGCTGTTCTTGCCATGATTGCTATGCCTTTAACATATAGTATTAGTAATGGTATTGCTTTAGCATTTGTTTCATACGCATTAATTAGATTATTTACTGGTAAGTTTTCTTCAACTTCACCAGCAATATGGGTTATTGCAATCTTAAGTGTTGTTAGTTTTGCGGTTGCTTAAAATATAATTTTTAGGGCTGGAATTATTCTGGCCCTATTTATTTCTCTTAATTATTTCTTCTATAGACATCTCTTCGTAATGTTCAGTAGGTTGAACAATCCATGGGTCTGAATCTAGTTTTACTGGGCAAAAATCTGGCTCAAATTTGGATGATTTTTTTTTCCATAAACATGCAGTTTTAACTTCATTTATATAATTTTTAGTTGGCTCATAATTTTTTAACCACTCAATACTTTTATTTAAAGTTAATCCAGTGTCGGATAAATCATCTACTAATAAAACTTTGTCAAAATCCTTATTCTCAGCTAAAGAGCTAATTTCTCGAGCAAACATCAATTGACCTTGTTTGTCTTCCATTCCTTTTCCTGAGTAACTTTGGATAACTATGTAGGCTATAGGTAATTTTAGAACTCTAGAAAGAATATCTAATATTGGAGCTGCTCCCCTCATAATACCCACTAATACTGTTGGCTTATAGTTATTATGAATTTCTATTGCTAGTTTTTCTACAATTTTTGTATACTGATCAAAAGTGATAATTAATTTCTCTGCCATAAAATTCATTATCATATAAAAAATTATTTAAAAAGGATAAATAATGAAAGCCTACTGGATTGCTTTGTACAAAAGAATAGATAGCCAAGAAAATATAAAAAATTATGGGTCAAAGGTTACAGAAATAATAAAGAGTTATGGAGGAAAGCCTCTTGTGAGAGGTGGAAAATTTAAAACTTTAGAAGGTGAAACTTACCTAAGAACTGTAATCTGGGAATTTCCAAATCATGAACAGGCTATGAAATGTCACGATTCTAAAGAATATCAAGATGGTTGGGCTATAGCTAAGGATACTACAGAACGAAACTTACAAATTATCGAAGGTTTTAGTACTGAATAGGCTCTGGATCTATACTTCTCCAAAGATACCAAGTTGCAACTGAGCAGTATGGACTAAATCTTTTATTTAATAATTTCACATAAGATTCAGGTGGTAGATATTTTTTTTTATAATTTTTTGAAATTCCTCTTAAAAGACCAATATCTTGTATAGGCCAAATATTTGATCGATTATAAGTAAACAATAAAATCATTTCAGCTGACCATCTTCCAATCTGTCTTAATTGGGATAGGTAAATAATAGCTTCTTCATCTGACATTTTAGGAATTAACCTAGGGTTAAATGATTTATTCAATATTTGTTTCGCTAAGCTTTTTATTCCTTTAACTTTTTGTTTGGTTAATCCACAACTTTTTATCTGAGCAGTGGATAGTGCAGAAACAGTTTTAGCATTTATTTTATTTTTACATTTTTTTTGAAATTTTGAAAATATAGAATTAGCAGCAGCAACACTAATTTGTTGTCCAATGATACTTTTACATAATGAAAAAAATATGTCTTTTCTAGAAGTAAGTACAGCCTCTGAAGGAGATTTATATTTGCTAATTAATAAAGACATTACTTTATCTTTATTAGATAAATATTTTTTTGCAGTATTCCAATATTTTGGTTTTTTATTCATGTCTAGTAGTAGATGGTATTTTTTGTTTATGATAAATTTCTCTTCTAAAGATTATTAAAGATGAAAGAACTACAAGTGACGCACCAATTAGTGTTTTTATAGTTGGTATTTCATTCCAAATTAAATAACCAAAAATAATAGCAAATATTAAAGCTAAATATTTTAAAGGTGCAACTAATGATACCTCTGAAAGTTTATAAGATTGAGTTAAAAATAAATTTGCAGAACCTCCAGTTACTCCAATTAGCGCTAAAAGAACAAAATCTTGAAAATTAGGCATTACCCAACCCATAGGAATTGTGGCTAAGCCTGCAATTGAAATTGTAATTGTAAAAAAAATTGAGATAAGCCATATAGGTTCAGTTGTAGATAATTTTCTAATTGTAATGGTTACAAAAGCCATCCCAATACAAAATATTAATGGAAGAAAATAAAGATAGTTCATACCTTTAAAGCCAGGTTCAGCAATTATAATAACACCAATGAATCCGATCAAAACTGCTAACCATCTAAAAATACCCACCTTCTCACTCAGTAAAAAAATTGATAACATGGTAATAAATAAAGGTGCAGCGTATGACAAGCTAACAACAACAGCTAAGGGAAGCTCTCTTAATGCAACAACTATTGCTATTAAGGCCATTAAGCCCGTAAGACATCTAAATAAATGTTCTTTCGACCTTGTGGTTGTATAAAAAGTTTTAAGTTTATTTTTTGGTATTAAAAAATAAGTAGGTAATAGTCCAAAAAAACCTCTAAAAAACAATACTTCTCCTGTTGGATAGTCACTTGACCATTTTACAAGTAAATCCATAACTGAAAAAGTGCACACAGATAGAAACATGTACAAAAAGCCTGATTGATTTTTAGTCAGCATAAGAATAATTTGTAGATTAAATTAAAGGATAAGCAATGGAAATAGCAGTTTTAGGACTAGGATGTTTTTGGGGGCCAGAAATTAAGTTTAGTAAACTTGAAGGAGTTATCAAAACTGAAGTTGGTTATTGTGGTGGTGAAAGTAAAGAAACCACTTACAAAGAGGTTTGTACTGGTAGCACTAATCATGCAGAGGTCGTTAAGTTAGACTTTGATCCTAAAGTTATCTCTTATGAAAAAATTTTAGACTTTTTTTTTGAAATTCATGATTCCACAACACTAAATTCACAAGGGCCAGATTTTGGAACACAGTACAGAAGTGAAATATTTTATTTAAGTGACAAGCAAAAAGAGATTGCTGAAAATATTATAAAGAAAATAAATTTAAGTTTATCTGGAAAAGTTGTAACAAAATATTCTTTATTAAAAAATTACTGTCCAGCAGAAGAATATCATCAGAGATATTTGGAAAAAAGATAACGTGTCTTTAGTTAACACAAATTGGCTAGAAAAAAATTTAGATAAAGTAAAAATTATTGATTGCTCATGGCACATGCCGCAGATGCACCGCAACGGTTTTAATGAATACAAGAACAAGCATATTGAAAATGCAATTTTTTTTAATTTAGATAAAAACTCTAAAAAAAATACTGACCTACCTCACATGTTAACAGATGCTAAGTCATGGGAAAATATTATTTCTAACATGGGAATTAAAAATGATGAACAGATAGTTGTCTATGACAATTCGGATATAATTAGTTCATGCAGGTGTTGGTATAATTTTATCTATTTTGGTCACAACCCGAAATTAGTCCATGTATTAGATGGTGGTTTAAGAAAATGGATTGAAGAAGCTAAACCAACTACTAGTGATGTAATCACAATTATTCCCTCTAGCTATACTGTGTATGAAAAAAAGGAGTTAGTAAAAGATAAAAAGGAAATTAATGAAAATATTTTTGAAAATAAATTTAATGTTATTGATGCAAGAAGTTTAGAAAGATTTGAAGGTAAAGTTCCTGAACCAAGAAAAGGTTTGGGGAGCGGCTCTATCAAAAACTCTTTTTGCCTGCCCTTCTCTGAGCTCATAAATAAAGATCATACATTTATTAGCAAAGAAAAAATTTATGAAAAGTTTAAATCAACTGGATACGAGATGGGTAAAAACATGGTATTTACATGTGGTTCTGGTGTTACTGCTTCGGTTTTGGCTCTTGCTTATTCCATAATAGATAATAAATATATGCCAACTATTTATGACGGATCATGGAGTGAATATGGAAAGAATTAAAATATGAAAAGATCTACAAAAATTGGAACAGTAATTCTTGTCTTCTTTTTAATTATTACAATAGTAGTTGTTGGAAGAACAATGATAGGGAATCATTTTAAGAAGAAATTTAGCAAAAGACCTCCTCCCGGAATAATAGTAACTGAAGTTTTAAGTAAAGATTTTTCACAAAAAGTCTCAACTTATGGGACGGCAATTCCATTTAGAACTAAATCATATAAAATTGAGAAATATGAAATAGTTAACCCAATAGAATTCAATAAAAAATTAAAAAAAGGTGATTTAATAACAAAATTAAAGACTAGAAATCTAATAGCAGCCTTTGATGGAATAGTGACTAAAAGAGATTTCTCAAATGATATTAAAATTTCAGAAAGTTCTCTTTTAATACAGCTAGAAGATACTTCAACAGTTTATGTGGATGTAGATATCCCAGAACTTTACTCAGTTTTTATTAAAAAAAATTTGAATGTTGATGTTAAATTTTCGGGCAATAATAACAAAATTTATTCTGGAATTATAGATTCTACATCGGGAAGAATTGATATCGAAAAAAGATCTTTAGCTGCAAGAATAAAGTTAAAAAATGATAATTTTGATATTTTACCAGGGTCTCTTTTGGAGATTACAATTAAATACAATGAAAAGAATTCCCTAGGTATACCTGATACTACTTTAATGATGGAGGGTGATAAAACTTACGTTTATAAAGTTTCTGAAAAAAATATAACTAACAAAACTGAAGTTGTGATTGGGATAAGAGATAATGGATTTATTGAAATAGTTTCAGGGTTATCACAAGGAAATAATATTGTTGCTGAAGGGCTAAAAAAAGTCAGACCAAGACTTGAAATAAAACCAATTAAAAAAAGTGAAAAAAAAACTGAATCTAATTGGAAAAAAAAAGCTGAACCTAAAAAGGATGATGCTAAAAAGAGCAAGTTTGATTGGTTAAAAAAATTAAATATATTTAATAAGTCAGAAAAAAAAGACACTAAAAATAAATAATTAGATGTATATAACAGATGTAAGTATAAGAAGACCTGTAGTTGCTTGGGTAATGTCTCTTATATTAATTGTTTTTGGAATATTTGTTTTTTCAAAATTGCCAGTAAGAGAATTACCTGACGGTTTACAGCCTCCAGTAGTTCAGATTAAAGTAGACTATAAGTCTGCATCTGCTCCTATAATTGACCAAGAAGTAACACAAATTATAGAAGATGTTATAGGTGGTGCTGAAGGAATTAAAAATATTGACTCAAAGTCTGAAAATGGAAGTAGCACTATAAATGTAGAGTTTAATACTGACATCAATTTAGATAATGCAGCAAATGATATTAGGGAAAGAGTAGCAAGAATTGTTGGACGATTACCAGATGAAGCAGATAGTCCACAAATATTAAAACAATCAGCTGGTTTTACAACTACAATGTGGCTTTCCGTAACTTCAGCAACTTGGGGTGATTTAGAACTTGGAGATTATGTTGAAAGATATTTGGTTGATAAATTCTCTAGTGTTAAAAATGTTGGAACTATTAGAACTGGTGGTTTAAGAGATTTGAGTGTTAGAGTTTGGATAGATCCAATTAAACTAGCAGCAAATAACTTAACTATTCAAGAAGTTGAGCAAGCTTTAAGAAAAGAAAATGTGAGCCTTCCAGCAGGTACCTTGGAAGCCAATAATATCGACTTAACTTTAAATTTAGATAAATCATATGATAATTTAGAAAAATTAAAATTATTACCCATAAAAAAGGTTCAAAATAACATTGTAAGATTGTCCGATATTGCCAATATTGAATTTGGACCAGTTTCAGAAAAAAACCTATTCAAAGCGCAAAGGAAAGGTGCTCTAGATTTGACTACTGTAGGAATTGGTATTTATGCAAAAAGTGGTGCTTCAACCGTAGAGCTTTCAAAAGAAATTCAAAAAAAAATTCTTGAAGTTAAAAAAATATTACCTGGTGATCTTAATATAGAAGTGGCTTTCAATAGAGCAACCTATGTAGGTACTGCTATTGAAGAAGTGTATAAGACGTTAATAATTGCCTTCATACTTGTGGTGATAATTATTTATTTGTTTTTAGGAAATCTAAAAGCAGTAATTGTTCCAGCCGTTGCACTACCTGTAAGTTTAATAGCATCCTTTTTAGGTCTCTACTTATTTGGACTATCAATTAATATTTTTGTTCTATTAAGTTTTATTTTAGCAATTGGAATTATTACAGACGACTCAGTGATAATGACAGATGCAATTTATAGAAGAATTGAAAATGGAGAAAGCCCTTTAGTTGCAGCTTATAAGGGCTCAAAGCAAATTAGTTTTGCTATTATCGCAACTACATTAATTCTAGTAGCTGTTTTTCTTCCTTTAATTTTTATAGATGGTATTGCAGGAACATTGTTCAGAGAGACTGCTATAGCACTATCTTTTTCAGTTGTGGTGTCTTCTTTTGTGGCACTTACTTTGTCACCAATGCTTGCTAGCAAATTTTTAAGAAAAGAACCGAAACAAAATTTTTTAGTAAAAAGTTTTGATAAATTTTTTAAATCATTCTCAAAATTTTATGAAGAAACATTGGAGTACTGGTTAAATAAGAAAAAAGTTATCATTTCATTCATAATTTTTACTATTGTTATCTCTGGTGTTTTATTCAATTTTGCAAAAAAAGAATTAATGCCGATGGAGGACCGTGGTGTCTATCTTGTCATTGGGTTTACTGATGAGGGAAGTTCTTTTGAATATACTGAAAAAAGAGCAGAAGATGTTGAAAAGAGATTAATTCCTCTTCTACAAGCTGAAGATAGTCCGTATAAAAGGCTTATAATGCGAGTTCCAGGGTTTGGGGGTAATAAGAATTCATTTAACAGTTTTATAATTATTGCTCTATTAGATAATTGGAAAAATCGAAAACAAAGTTCACTGACTGTAATGAGGCAAGCCATAGGTAAAATAGTAACTGTGCCTGAAGCTGTAGCATTTCCAATATCACCTCAATCAATTAGAGTATCAAGTTATAATAAACCACTTCAAATGGTTATATTAGGAAGCACTTACGAAGAATTAGAGGAAATACAATCTAAAGTCATTAGAAAATTAAGAAAAAATAAGAATTTATCAAGATTAGATTCAGATTATTCAAGAGATAAACCTGAAATAAAATTACAAATTAATAAAAATAAAGCTAAAGATTTGGGTGTTTCTACAGAGTCAATCGGTAAAACATTAGAAACTCTTTATGGTGGAAAAACTGTAACTAAATTTAACAAACTTGGTAAAGAATATCCAATTATTCTTCAACAATATTTAACAGATCGAAGATCTCAAGAAGGGCTTTCAAAAATATTTGTTAGGTCGGAAACTACTGGAAAATTAATTTCTTTAGCAGGTTTAGTTCAATTTAATGAAAATGGATCTGCAAAAAAATTAGCTAGATATAACCGACAAAGAGCTGTCACTATATCAGCGAATTTATCCCCAAATTATACTCTCACTGAAGCAATAGAATATTTAGAAAAAACTATGCAAGAGGTGAGCTCTTCTAGTCAGATTGCATGGAAAGGAAAGTCAGAGGAACTTAAAGAAACTAGCAACGAGCTGTTTATCATTTTTGGATTAGCATTTCTAACTGCTTATCTAGTAATGGCTGCAACTTTTAATTCATTTATTCATCCATTTATTATTATGTTAACCGTTCCACTGGCTTTGTTTGGAGGTTTGGTCTTTATCCTATTCTTGAACAGTTCAATTAATATCTTCTCACAAATAGCCCTTGTCATTCTAATTGGAATATCAACTAAAAATAGTATTTTAATAGTTGATTATACTAATCAACTAAGAACTGCCGGAAAGAATATTGAAGCATCAATTAAAGAAGCATGTCAGCTAAGATTTAGACCTATAATGATGACCTCAGTAAGCACAATGATTGCGATGATACCTTTGGTTATAGGCAACATTGGCCCAGGCGCAGGTGAAGCATCAAGGTTAGCTGTGGGTGCTACTATTCTAGGTGGAATGATCATATCAACATTCTTTACACTCTACGTTACTCCAACGATGTATCTAATATTAGCTAAAAATACAAAAAGAATAGACGCGGTTGATATTGAGTTAAAAAAACAACTTCGTTAAAAAATAATATACTTATTTTTATTTAATCTTTTCTGACAGTCTTGTAATTGTGCTTTGTATTTATCAGATTGTTTTTTAACTTTTTTAGCTAAGCCTATAACTTTTTGATTATTCTTATAATTCTTATATCCACCCCACCCTTCATGATATGCAAGATATTGTCTAAAAGCATCTTTCTTAGAAATTTTTAAAAGAGACTCAGTTTTATTAGTGTACCAACCAATAAAATCTACACTATCTTTAAATCTTGCTCTTGTTGCAAGTTTGTTGCCTGTTTCCTTTTTGTATTGTTCCCAAGTACCATTCACCGCCTGTGAATATCCAAAAGAGCTTGAAGGTCTCTTAAAGGGTATAATTTTAAATAGTTTTTGTCTTTGAGGTTTAGCTAACCAATCAAAATCTGATTCCATTTTAATAATAGCTAGCTGAATATAAATTGGGGTTCCCCATTTTTGCTCTGTTTTCTTTGCATGCTTAAACCAGAGATATCTCTCATTAAAGATTGAGCAGCTATTTGAAGTATTTTGAGGAATTGAAGAACAAGCAGAAATTAATAAAAATAGAGTTATTAAAAAACTACAAAAAAAATTTTTTTGAAACATCGTAAATCTTAAATATTATATAAGCTAGCAATACTCCAATAACATTTGCTACTGTGTCTGTAAATTCGTAACCCCTATTTGGAATCAAAATGTGAAATGCTTCAAGAAAAATTGATATTATTAATAAGTAAATTAATACAAATTTTAATTTATGTTCATAAGCTAATATTCCAACTATTGATAATAATGTAAAAGCAATCACATGATTATATGGAATAGAGGGATCTCCTACTAACGTTGGCTGTTTACCACAATCACCATAAATAAAACAACCTAGTAAACTCCCGGGAAATAAATATAGGCATATAACTACAATATTAAAAATATGAAATATAAATTTTAAATTAAAAAGATATTTATACATTATTTTTTCTAGCGTTATTTACTATATTAACTTAAAAATCAAGCAGATGAGTAAATTAATTTTAGTTAGACATGGGCAAAGTGAGTGGAATCTAGAAAAAAGGTTCACAGGCTGGGTCGATGTTGATCTCACAGGACAAGGGAAATTAGAAGCTTGTAAAGCTGGCGAATATATTAAGGAAACTAAAATTTATGTTAGTTATTTTTATTCATCATTTCAGTTAAGAGCCATCAACACACTAAAATTTATTCAGGATACTTTAAGGGACAAAAGAAAACCAATTAGAGCCTGGCAATTAAATGAAAGACATTATGGAGCTTTAACGGGACTAAATAAAGACGAAATGAAAGAAAAGCTTGGTGAAGATAAAATCCACGCTTTTAGAAGATCTTGGGATATTAAGCCAGATCCGTTAAGTAGAAATAATCCATATCACCCATTAAATATAGAGGTTTATAAAAGTATTCCAAAAGAAAGCATTCCCGATACCGAGTCTCTTAAAGATACTTATGAAAGAGTAATGAAATTTTATATTGGAGAAATCCAAGAGAAACTAAAAAATGATGAAAATATTTTAATTTCAGCTCATGGGAATTCTATAAGAGCGCTATGCAAATTTTTATTTAAATTAGATAATCAAAAAATAACGTTACTTGAAATACCAACGGGTAATCCACTTTTGATAAGTTTAGATTCAAAGCAAAATATTGAAAAATGCTCTTACCTAGATCAGGATAGAGCTAAGGATTTATTAGTTTTTTAATAATTGTTCATAGATATTAAGATCTGTTAAATGTTTAAAGTCTTCCAAACTCTCAAAACCATATAGCTCGTCTTTATTAATTAATTTATTCCAAATATTTGAAATTGAAAAATTGCTAACTGCGTATGAGTCAAATAAACTCTTATTCAAGATCTGGCATCCCGTATAAATTAAATGATTAAGTTCATCTTTTTTAATTATGTTTTTTTTAAGATTGAAGTCACCCTTCAAATTTTTGTCAAAACTCAAGTTTTCATTGGCTAATAAAAGTATATTTTTAACTTTTTTTAAAAAATATAACTTCTCCATATCTTTAATGTATTTCTTATAATTTTCATTCCATACAGTGTCTGGATTAAATGTAATAAAATCTGTTTCATTGGTTGAATTTATCATATTCAAAATTCCACCACCCGTATCTAAAATATCCAAACCATCATTAATTATCTTAATTTCTAAATTAAATTTCTTATCTTTAAGAAATTGTTCAATTTTTTCACTAAGATAAAATGTATTGATTAAAATTTTATTAATTCCCAAAGAATGTATTAAATTAATACAATTTTCTAATAAAGTTATTTCGTTTATCTTTAGTAGAGGCTTCGGGGTTGTCAATGTTATTGGGTTTAAGCGCCTACCATATCCGGCACATAAAATTAATGCAGTTTTAATTTTCATTTCTGATTTCTTATTTTTTTTGAAAAATTTAGGTCTAGCAAGCTTTTGAGCTCAGAAAATTTCTTATTATTAGAAATTCTTAATTCAATTAATTTCCAAGCATAAGGAATTAATTTTAAATATTGCCTTTTCTTATCTCTCTTGGCTAATCTTGAGAATATTCCAATGATTTTCATGTTTCTTAGAATGGATAATATTTCAAAATCACTTAATAAAGTGGCCTCGTTAACTCTTTTTTTATTTAATTTTACATAATAACGATAAATTTTATCTTTAAGTATTTTACCTGTTTTAAATCTAACATCATCAATTAAGGAAGCTAAATCATAAGCCCTGTTTCCAATTAAAGCATCCTGCGAATCTATAACTCCTATTTTATTTTTAAACTTCATTAAATTTGATACATGAAAATCTCTATGAACAAAAACTTTTTCTTTTGATTGAAGGTGCATCAATAAAAATTGAATTTGTTTTTTTATATCAATTTTAAACTTTGTTAATTTATTTTTTTTTACAAATTTTTTTGCGTACCATTCACAGAATAAATTTGCTTCATTGAATAATTTAACATCATCGTAAATTGAGATTTTATAATTTTTGCCTTTAAAGTTTTTAGATCGATTTTGTTTAATTTTTTGAATCACACCAAGT
>CAJQSQ010000011.1 GCA_905616395.1 uncultured Candidatus Pelagibacter sp.
TGAGAATTCAGCCAGAACAGCAAAAGATGCAGCAATAGCTTTAGGTTGTGATGTGGGTGCAATTGTTAAGAGCTTATTATTTAAAATTGGGGATAATTTTACCTTATGTTTAGTGGCAGGTGACAAGTCTATAAGTTTCAAACTACTATTTTTTTCAAGAACAATGTCTGTTTTCAAATTGATCGCTGTTGATTTAAGCTCTTTGGTTGTAATATTGTATATAATTAGAGGCTCATTCATTGAATAGTTCTCTTTAACCGTTACCCTGATATAGCTGGTAATGAGAGCATTGTTCAATGAAACCAATGAATTAACTTCTTTAGAATTTTCATTTTGATTTAAATCTCTTGTTATCAAAACTTTAGTGTCATCTTCAAAGCTAAAATCAACTTTTGAAATTACTCCGTTAAGAAAAATTATCTTATTGTGTGCAAATTTATCAATAAAGGTAGTTTCATCTATCTCACTTATTTCAAAGTCAGTATAGAAGCGTAAATTTTCAATATTAGAAGAAATTATCTGATTCAGATCTGAAAATTTCCAATCTTCCACTCTTTTATTTGGAAAACCATTCTCTACAAATTGATTAAAGTTTTCTTTTCTATAATTTATACTTTTCTTTGAAAGTTTTAAACTTTTTATGACTTTATTAAAATCTACTTTTAGTTGTTCCATAATCTAACTTAAACTTTCATATCCTTTTTTTTCAAGTTCTAGCGCAAGTTCTGACCCACCCGATTTAACTATTTGTCCATTAATTAAAACATGCACAAAATCTGGTTTTATATATTCTAATAATCTTTGATAATGAGTAATGATTAAAAAAGAACTTTCTTTACTTCTTAATGCATTAACACCTTCTGAAACTATTTTTAAAGCATCAATATCAAGACCAGAGTCTGTTTCATCCAAAATAGATAATCTGGGATTTAAAATTGACATTTGTAAAATTTCATTCTTCTTTTTTTCACCACCAGAAAAACCAACATTTAACTGTCTACTTAAAATTTTTTCATCAAATTTTAACTCTGAAGCTTTTTGTTTAACTAATTTTAAGAATTCAATGGCATCTAATTCTTTTTCACCTTTTGCTTTTTTAATTGCATTTAAAGATGTTTTTAAAAAAATATTAGTATTAACACCTGGAATTTCCAAGGGGTATTGAAATGCTAAAAATATTCCCTTGTGCGCTCTCTCTTCAATCTCTAAATCTAGTAAATTTTCATTTAAATATGTAACATCTCCACTTACTTTGTAACCTTTTTTACCAGAAAGAACGTTAGACAGTGTGCTTTTACCAGATCCATTTGGTCCCATAATTGCATGTACTTCCCCTGGCTTAATTTCTAAATTTAATCCTTTTAATATTTCTTTGTTATCTATTTTTGCTTTAAGATTTTTAATTTTTAACATTTACCCAACACTCCCCTCTAAACTAATACCAACTAATTTTTGTGCCTCTACAGCAAATTCCATTGGAAGCTGCTGTAACACTTCTTTGCAAAAACCATTAACAATTAAACTAACAGCCTCTTCTTGATTTAAACCTCTTTGATTACAGTAAAATAATTGTTCTTCACTAATTTTTGAAGTGGTAGCCTCATGTTCGATATTTGAACTAGAGTTTTTATTTTTTATATAAGGCACTGTATGCGCACCGCATTTATTCCCCATCAACAACGAGTCACATTGAGTGAAATTTCTAGCATTATCTGCATTTCTAGCAATATCCACTAACCCTCTGTATGTATTATCAGCAAAACCAGCCGATATACCTTTAGAAATTATTTTGCTTTTTGTATTTTTTCCAAGATGAATCATCTTTGTACCAGTGTCTGCTTTCTGATGATTGTTAGTGATAGCTATTGAATAAAATTCTCCAACAGAATTATCTCCTTTTAAAATACAACTTGGATACTTCCATGTGATTGCTGAACCTGTCTCGACTTGTGTCCACGAAATTTTTGAATTTTTCCCCTTACATAACCCTCTTTTAGTAACAAAATTATAAATACCTCCTACACCATCTTTGTCTCCAGGGTACCAATTTTGAACTGTTGAATATTTAATTTCAGCATCATCTAGTGCAATTAATTCTACATTAGCAGCATGCAATTGATTTTCGTCTCTCATTGGTGCCGTGCAGCCTTCTAAATAACTGACGTAACTTCCTTTGTCGGCAATAATTAATGTTCTTTCAAATTGACCTGTCTCTGTAGCATTAATTCTAAAATAAGTTGATAGCTCCATCGGACATCTGACACCTTCTGGAATGTAGACAAATGAACCATCTGTAAATACTGCAGAGTTTAATGTTGCAAAATAATGATCTGATAAAGGAATTACTGATCCTAAATATTTTTTTACAAGCTCAGGGTGTTCTCGAATTGCCTCAGACATTGAACAAAAAATTATTCCTTTTTTATTCAATTCACCTTTAAAGGTTGTTGCTACTGACACTGAATCAAATACAGCATCTACAGCTATACCATTTAATCTTGCCTGTTCTTGCAGTGGTATTCCTAGTTTTTTATATGTTTCAAGTAACTTCGGATCTAACTCATCTAAACTTTTAGGTTTGTCATCCATACTTTTTGGTGCAGAGTAATAATAAAGATCTTGGTAATCTATTTTAGGATATTTTGGTTTTTGCCAATTAGGCTCTTTTAATTGTTTTAATCTTTCAAATGCTTTTAATCTCCAATCCAGCATCCATTTAGGTTCTTTTTTTATGTTTGAAATAAATTTAATAACTTCTTCATTTAATCCTTTTGGAGCTCTTGTGTTTTCAATATCAGTTGAAAAACCGTATTTATAATCTTTTAATTTTTCTATCTCTTTTTCTCTAGCGTCCATTTTAATTTATACTTTCTAATTTGTTGCTTATAAGATCTTTTAAATTTTTTTTTTCAAAAAAATTATTAATGTGTATTTCAAGTTCATCCCACAAATTGTGGGTAATACATTTTGATGTTTTGTTATTACATCCTTTTTTTGACTCTTTTTTACACTGAACAGTTTTAACTTCTTCATCTACAGCATTAAGTATATTTGCTAGTTTAATTTGAGCAGGATCTTTGTTTAAAATGTACCCACCATTAGTGCCTCTGGTGCTTTTCACTATGTTGTGTTTTTTTAGTTTTGAAAATATTTGTTCTAAAAAATCTAATGATATGCCCTGTCTTAATGATATATCCCTTAAAGATACAGGATCTACGCTGTTGAAATTAGCTAAATCAGCTAAAGCCATTACCGCATATCTGCCTTTTGAAGTTAATTTCATTTTTTTGATATTAAGTTATTATTTACCCTTTAAACAATAGGTTTTTATACAAACTTGACTAAATTAGTCAAGTATAGATTACATAAAAAAGTTAACATATTGTCGCTCACTTATGATAGATGTAACTTTTTTTGAGAATAATAATCAATATCATTTATGGATAACAAAATAGTAGAAGTTTTTATACCTGGACCTGCCGGAAGAATGGAAGCCAAGTATTACAAAAGTGAAAAAATTACATCACCGATAGCATTAGTATTACAACCTCATCCTCAATACGGTGGAACAATGAATAATAAAGTTGTGGTTGATACATTTCATACTTTTATGGAAAATGGATTTTCTGTATGCAGAGTAAACTTTAGAGGTGTTGGGAAAAGTGATGGTGAATTTGATAATGGTCAAGGTGAATTAGCTGATGCAGCTGCAGCACTAGATTGGTTAGAACGTGAAAATTTTGACAATTCACAATGCTGGGTTTCAGGATTTTCTTTTGGATCACTAATAGCAATGCAACTATTAATGAGAAGACCAGAAATAAATAGATTTATTGCAATATCACCACAACCAAACGTATATGACTTTTCATTTTTATCTCCATGCCCTACTTCAGGTTTAATGATTTATGGGAAAAAAGATGAATTAGTTCCTGTAGAACACATTACAGATTTAGATAAAAGATTGAGTGCGCAAAAAGGTATTAAAGTTGACTTTCAAGCTATAAATGATGCCAATCATTTTTTTACTAAAACAGAAGATGTATTGGTAAAAAGCTTAGATAAATATATCAAAAAAGAATCTGCTTTATTTTAAGCTTAATAGTTTTTAACTAAAACTCCACCTATCGAAGATTTTTGCACGTCCGTAGTGTTAGGGTATGAAATTACTTTTTTAAGTGCAGATCTAATTGCAAGATAAGCAAAAGCTTGAGACTCAATGAAATCTCCATCGATTTTATAATCATCAATTATTTTTAAGGAAATATTTTTTGGTAACCTTTTTCTTATACTCTCCATTAAAGATAAGTTTTTTCTTCCTCCGCCACAAACTATTATTAGTAACTTTTCATTTTCTTTAATTTTGATTGATTTTAAAATTGATTGGTAAATTATTATCGCAGTAAAATCTACCAATGTTGATAAGCCATCCTCATATGAAAGACCTTTTACAAAACTTAAATCAAAATCTTTTATATCAAATGAAAGTTTTTTTTGATTACTTGTATTATCAAAATTATCAATCGCTTGATTAAGAATAACTTCACTTGTTTTTCCAGTGTTTGAAGCTTTTCCATTTTCATCATATTTCATTTGTGTGTGTCTTCTAACCCATTCGTCTAAAAGACAATTGCCTGGACCTACATCATAACTTTTTAGGTCTTCATTATTTTTTGAGACAACAAGAGTAATATTTGCAATACCTCCTATGTTTAAAACACAAGCAGGTTTCAAAATTTGATTCTGGTTTACAAGTAAGTTGTGAAAGATTGGAGCTAATGGTGCTCCTTGACCTCCATTAAGAATGTCATTTGCTCTAAAGTTATAAACTACTTCCTTTTTTAAAAGACTTGATAGTAAATTACCGTCTCCAATTTGTTTTGATATTTTTTCCTGAGCATTATGAAAAATTGTTTGACCATGAAAACCAACTAAATCTACATCTATTCCAGCATTCATTATAATTTCTTTACTAATTTTGGCGTGAAATAATGTAATTTTTCTCTCAAGTTCATTAATTTGATAAGAATTAGTTGTCAGATCTTTTATTGAATTTATTTTATCCCTTAGATTTAGTAAGTCTGAATAGATTATCTCATCATACTCAAAATATTTATCAGATATAGGCTCATAGTTATTTTCACCATCAGACCTAATAACTGACGCATCAACCCCATCCATAGATGTGCCACTCATTAACCCTAAAGAAGTATAAAATTTTTCCATTCTTATTTTTTAAGTAAATATTGTATATTCTAGATAACATATTTATGAATAAATTTTTAAAAGAATTTAAAGATCGAGGTTTCTTTTACCAGTGTACTGGAGAAGAAAATCTGTCCCAATTATTAGATAAAGAAAAAATCAGAGCTTACATAGGTTTTGATTGTACAGCTGAAAGTCTTCATGTTGGTAGCTTACTTCAGATTATGTGTCTTAGAATGTTGCAAAAACATGGCCACCAACCAATAGTTTTATTGGGAGGTGGTACCACTAGAATAGGTGACCCCTCTGGAAAGGATAAAACTAGAACAATTTTATCTGAAGAAGAAATTGAAAAAAATATAAATAATATTGAAAAAATTTTAAAAAATTTTTTAGATGATAAAGACCCAAAAACAAAACCTATATTTGTTAATAATTATACTTGGCTTAAAAATTTAAATTATATTTCTTTTCTAAGAGATGTGGGAAAACATTTTACAATCAACAAAATGTTGAGTTTTGATAGTGTTAAAATTAGATTAGAAAGAGAACAGTCATTAAGTTATATGGAATTTAACTATATGATTTTACAAGCTTATGATTTCTTAGAATTAAATAAAAAAGAAAAATGTATGCTTCAAATTGGTGGCTCAGATCAATGGGGTAATATCATTAATGGAGTTGATCTTATTAAAAGATATTCAAACAATCATGTTTATGGATTAACGACACCTCTTATTACATTAGCATCAGGAGCAAAAATGGGTAAAACTGAATCTGGAGCTGTTTGGCTAGATAAAAAATTTCTTTCACCCTATGGGTACTGGCAATTTTGGAGAAATATCGATGATCGAGATGTATTGAAGTTTTTAAAAATTTTTACAGATATTAATGTTTATGAAATTGAAAATATTAAAAATGATAATATTAATGAACTAAAAATTTTACTTGCTAATAAAGCTACATCAATGCTGCATGGTGAAGATGAGGCAAGTAAATGTCAAGAAACAGCAAAACAAACATTTTCTGAAAATTCATTGGGTGATAACCTGCCAACTATTCAAATTAACAAACAAATGTTAGACGATAAAATGGGTATTCTAGATTTAGTAATTTTATCTAAGTTAGAAAGCTCGAAAAGCGAAATTCGGAGATTAATTAAAGGAAATGGGATTAAAATAAATAGTCAGGCTATTTCTAATGAAAAGTTTTTAATTACCGAAGATTTATTTAAAGACAGTTTAATTAAACTTTCTCTAGGTAAAAAAAAACATATTAAAGTTGAATTAATTTAGTTCTTTTTAATTTTTTCTAGTGTTCTTGTTATAAATCTAGGTGTTAGAGTTTTAATTGGATTAACCGTTGTAGATAATTTCTTTGGAGGTCCTTTTATTTTAAAACTTACCCCAAAAACACCTTCACCCGTTTTATCGCCTATCAATATTTTACCTAGTAATGGAATTGAAGCTATAGATCTATTTATAGTTGTTGCGGGAACCAATGTTCCTCTCAAGCTAACCAATTTCTTTGATTCAATATATCCATCCATTAATATTGAAATAGCAGGTCCAATTGCATACATTTCTTCTATCTTAGTAAAACCTTTTTGACTTGAATACCTCATTTCAAAGTCAGTAAATCTTATTCCTTCACCGGTTAAAAGGTCTGCAATTCCCTGAAGCGATGCTAAGCTTAAAAGCTTGGCAAAAACAGGTACTTCCTTAACTTTAAAATTATCAATTATTAATACAGAATCGGAAATACCATCTTTTTTAATAGAATTAAAATTTAGATAACCTTCCTCAAATCCTTTTATGAAATCATATCTTTTAATCAAAGGTTTTGGGTAGTTTGAAAAGAATTTTGTAATAGTTTCATTTTGCTTATTAGTTTCAACGGATAAATTCATTTTTTTATTATTAGAAAAAGTAGACTCTAGGTTCAATTTATCTAATTTATTTTCTTTAAAGGAAAAATTTCCAAATAAATTTTTTGTATAATCATTTTTGTTTATAAAGGTTGTGTCTATTTTAATATCAAATTTAGAATTAAAATTTTCAAAAATTGTAGAACTTTCATCATCATTCATACTATTGTTAATAAGCTGAGTTGCGTCAAAACTTTTGCCTTTTATGGAAAAATTAGATTTATTTCTTTTTAATTCTATTTTATTAATAAAGTCATTTTTATTTCTATAATCAAGCTTAACGTAATCTAAATCTTTAATTTTAAAGTTTTTGCTTAACAATAAATCTTTAATTAAAATTTGATTATTTTTTTCTGTTATAGAAATAATTAGAAATACTAGTTCTTTATTTTTTTTGTAAATACCTTTTAATAAAATATCTGAACTATCTCCTTTTTTCTTTTCATAATCTAAAAAATTTATTATTAATGGGTTGTTTTTAATATTAAGCTTTGTATCAAATGTTATTTTTCCATCATTATTAATAATAGTATAAGATATTTGATCAAGCTCATCTCCAATATAGATATTCCCCTCTCCTTTAATATTCAATATATCTTTTATTAATTTAATTTTAATCTTATGATCTTCAAGTTTAATTTGTTCAGTATAATTGGGTAAAAAAGTTTTTAAATTTAGGGGATTTTTAACTATTTTAAAATTTTTTAGATTTAAGTTTGTTTCAAGTTTTAAATCGTTCAATTTTAATTTTTTGTTTACGTTAAAAGAAAAGGTATTTATAGAATTGAAATCTATCTTTTCTGTCTCAATAGTGCTCAGTAAGTCACCAAGTATAGGTTTTAGTTTATTTATATCAAAATTTTGCTGATCGCTTATCACTTCTCCTTCAATAAAAAATCTATTTTTCTTTTCTTCAACTTTAATTAAGGGTGATTGTAACTTTATATTATTAATTTTTGTTTCTACTTTTCTTAATGTTAATTGATTTTTACTTATATTAAATGAAAGGTTTAAATTTTCAATTTCTACTTGGTTAAAAATATTAAATTTTGTTTTTTTAACAATCCCATTTATTTGATAATCTTTTTTTATTTCCCCATCTAAATCAAACGTGAGATTTATATTTGCAGAAATCAATCCTGCTTTAGTAATACTATCTAAAATAAATAGTTGCGGTGATCCTTTAACTTTTCTTGTTAATGAGATTAGATCTTTAATTTGAATTTCTTTTGTGGAAATTTCTAAATCATCAATAGAAAACTGTTTATTTATAAGAGATTTTAACGATATATTGGTAGTAATATCTCTTAAATCTAGACTTTTATCTTCCAGTAATATTTTGGGATTTTTTGCTGAAATATTAATACTGAAGTTTAGTGGGTTTAATAAATAATTGACCTCATTTAATGAAAGATTAATATTTTTATTAATTTTTGAAATATTCTTTTTTATTTCATTATTAAACTTTTCTGTCTTTATTCCATATATGCTTAGGTAAATGACGATAGCAGCAAGGGTTATTGTTAATATTATAAGAATTTTAATTATTCTTTTCATCATTTTACCTTATATAGTGAGCTTTCTAAAAAATCATCAATCTCACCATCTAAGATTTTATCAGGATTTGAGCTTTCAAAGTTAGTTCTATTATCTTTTACCATTCTATATGGGTGAAGTACATAAGATCTAATTTGATGACCCCAACCAATTTCTGACTTTGAAGACTCGATGGTTTGGCTTTCTTTTTCTTTTTTCTTTAATTCAAAATCATACAACCTTGCTTTAAGCATATTCATGCAGGTCTCTTTATTTTTATGTTGTGATCTTTCATTTTGACATTGGACAACAATTTTAGAGGGTAAGTGAGTAATTCTTACTGCACTGTCTGTAGTATTTACATGCTGTCCTCCCGCTCCACTTGATCTATAGGTGTCAATTCTTAAATCTTTTTCATTTATATCTATTTCAATATTTTCATCCACAACTGGATAAATCCAAATACTAGCAAAACTAGTGTGTCGTCTAGCACCAGAGTCAAAAGGAGATATTCTAACCAACCTATGAATCCCAGACTCAGCCTTTAACCATCCATAAACATAATCACCCTCAATTTTAATAGTTGATGATTTTATGCCAGCTTCATCTCCTTTATGTTCGCTAATTAATTCTGATTTAAAATTTTTAATATCCGACCATTTTAAATACATTCTTCTTAGCATTTCTGCCCAATCCTGACTCTCCGTACCACCAGCGCCAGCATGAATTTCTATATAGCAATCTAAACTATCAGTTTCATTTGATAAAAAACATTTAGTTTCATTTTTTTTAGCTAATTTTTTAAGATTTTTGACGCTCTCTAGAACTTCATTTACGACAGACTGATTTTTTTCTTCTAAAGCAAGTTCATTCAGTTCATCTAGGTCAATTATTGATTTGGATGAATTTTCATATGAATTTATTAATTCTTCATATAATTTTTTTTCTTTAATAACTTTTTGTGAATTTGATTTGTCTTGCCAGAAGTTAGTTTCTAGTATTTTTTGGTTATTCTTTTCTAATTTCTTATGAATATTATTTGTTTCAAAGGTACTCCTTAACTCTTTGATTGATTTTCTCTATTTCAGATTTGTAATTTAAATATTCATTATCCATTAATAGAACCTTAATATATTATTATTTTTTAATCTATTATTAATATCTTGATTCAATAAACTTTCCACTTTCATATCTTTATAAGCTTCAATAATTGTTGTTCTAGTTCCAATTTCAGCTTTTTTTCCAGTAATAGGATCAATAACTTTCATCAAAATATTTTTTGCAACTTTAAATGGTCTTGCATCTTCTTTTTTTACAGCTTTTTTTACAAAGCTTTTAAAAATTGGCAATGCTGTTTTTGCTCCCGTTTCATATCTTCCAAGTGATTTTGGATTATCTGAACCTACATAAACCCCTATTGCTAGTTTTGAGGTAAATCCAACAAACCATGTATCTGCATTTCCATTCGTTGTTCCAGTTTTTCCTGCTAAGTCTAAATTTAAATCTTTTAAATTTTTTCCTGTTCCATTTTGAATCGTCCCCTCTAATATCGAGGTCATTTGATATGCTGTTTCTGGGGAAAATATTTGTTCAAACTTATCCTCTATCTTTGGATAATTGTCACTTAAGTAAGATATTTGATCACAATTTATACACTCTCTCATTTCATTATTAAGTATTGTATTCCCTTCACTATCTTGAATTCTATCTATCATTATTGGTTTAACTAGCTTTCCTCCGTTAACAAATGAAGAGTATGCAGATGTTAATTTTAATAAAGTTGTTTCAGCAGAACCTAATGAAATTGATAAAAGCTCACTAGGATTTTCATAAATACCAAGTTTTTTTGAAAAATTAACAATCTTTTTAACTCCAAGGGCTTGTGCAATTCTAACTGTCATCAAGTTTCTAGATTTTTCTAATCCCATTCTCAGTGTTGATGGTCCATAAAATTTTTTTCCATAGTTTTCTGGTTTCCACATTTTTAAATAAGTTCCTTGTTCTAAAACTAATGGTGCATCTAAAATTAAAGTTGATGGTGTGTATCCATTCTCAAGAGCTAAAGCATAAATAAAAGGTTTGAAAGCAGAACCTGGTTGCCTTAGTGCCTGCGTTGCTCTGTTAAATTCACTTTTTTTAAAACTAAATCCACCACTTAAAGCTAACACCCTTCCAGTAAACGGATCCATAACAACAATTCCTCCATTAACTACTGGCAACTGTCTTAAGGCAAATATATTTTTGTTAATATTTTCAACATAAATAACATCTCCAATTTTTAATATTTCTTTAAAATCTTTTTTGATCCATGAAATATTTTCATATTTAATAGTTCCTTTTTTTTCATATTCTGTTTCAATTTCTATTGAAAATTTATCTATCTTATTAACTATTGCTAAGTCCCAGTTAATTGATTTTTCTAACTTAAATTTATCTACTTTTTTATTCCATTTTTCTAATTTTTTAATATTAGTCAATGCTCCACGCCAACCTTTTCTTTTATCATATTCAATAAGACCCTGCCTCAATGACTCTGTTGCGATTTTTTGTAAATGAAGATTAATAGGTGTGCTTATATTTAATCCTTGCTTATAAACTTTATCAAATCCTAACTTTTCAACAACATCTTTTCTAATATCTTCAACATAATAACTTGTATCTTTTGTAAAAACTTTTTTTCTTTTTTTTAGTATAATTTTTTTTGACAAAAGTTCTTCTTGATTTTTTTTATTTAAATAATTATTTTCAAATAAATTATTTATAACTAAATCTCTTCTAAATTTTGCAAGTTCAATATTTTTATAAGGATTATATCTACTTGGGGCCTTTGGTAGAGCCGCTAATAAAGCTGCCTCTTCATAATTTAATTCACTAATTGATTTGTCAAAATATTCTAAGCTAGCTGATGCAACACCATAAGTACCTTCACCAAGATATATTTGATTTAAGTATAGTTCTAATATTCTTTCTTTTGAAAGAGCCCTTTCTATTCTAAAAGCAAGAATTGCTTCTTTAATTTTTCTATTTAAACTTACTTCATTTGTTAATAAAAAATTTTTTGCTACTTGTTGGGTTATGGTAGATGCACCCTCTAGTCTTCTTGATGCAATTACATTGAAAATATTATTAATTATTGCTCTTAATACTCCTTTGGCATCTACACCAGGGTGTGAATAGAAATTTTTATCTTCTGCAGATAAGAAAGAGTTAATCACTTTTTCTGATATTGATTTATAAGGTACAAATATTCGTTTTTCTGATGAAAAATCATTTACTAACTCGCCGTCACCTGAGTAAACTTTGCTAGAAACTGATGCTTTATAATTTTTAAGGAATTTATAATCTGGTAAATCGTTAGAAAAAGCCCACAAAACAGCTAATATTAAAAATGCAGATAATAGACCAATACTTAAAACTAATATAAATATATTTTTAATTATTCGATGCATTTTAGTTTAATATATATAAGAATTTGGTAATGTTAAGGCACTAGAATTCAAACAAAATTTAAAATTATTTAAATATAAAATGAAACAATTAATCAAAAATATATGGAAAAAAATTTATACATTGATGCTTCGCATCCAAACGAAACAAGAGTTGTACTTAAGTCAGGTGAAAGCATTGAAGACTACGAGTACGAAGGCTTAAAAAACAATTTAATCAAAAATAACATATACCTTGGTAAGGTAAGTCGTGTAGAGCCATCTTTGCAAGCTGCATTTATTGATTTTGGTAGAGATAGACATGGCTTCTTATCTTTTAATGATATTCAATCAGACTATTATCAAATACCTCAGAGTGATTTAGCAAAAATAAAGGAAGAAGAAGAAAGAGCTAGAGAAGAACTTCTAAAAGAAAGTGAACTGGAAGAGCAAAAAAATATTAATGAAGGCAATCTTGATATTAACGATCCAGTTGAAGCAAAACCTGAATCTGAATTAGAGAGTGATGAGCAGATAACAGGAGAGAGTGATGCTCCAGTTACAGATGGTGCTCAAGTTGATGAAAACAAAGAACAATCTTCACCTGTATCATTTGGTAAAAGACCTGAAGTAAGATTTAGATCTAAAAGATACAAGATTCAAGAGGTTATAAAACCTAACCAGGTAATTTTAATACAAGTATTAAAAGATGAAAGAGGGCAAAAAGGTGCCGCACTAAGTACTTTTATTTCTATAGCAGGTAAATATATTGTCCTAATGCCAAATACACCGAAAGGTGGTGGCATATCTCGTAAAATTTTTAACCCAGGAGAAAGAAAAAAAATTAGAACTATCTTAAACGATATAAGTATTCCAAAAGAAATGGGACTTATTGTAAGAACTGCAGGGTCAAACAAAACAAAAAATGATATAGATCATGACCTTCAAACTTTGATTAAAACCTGGAATGAAATTAAAGATAATGCATTAAACTCTATAGCTCCATCATTAATCCATCAAGAAAGTGACATTATAAAAAGAACTTTGAGAGATATGTACGATGAAGACACAAATAGTATCATCATTGAAGGTAATGAAGGTTACAAAAAAGCACAAAACTTTATGAAGTTAATGATGCCCTCTCATGTAAAAAAAATAAAAAAATATAGAGAAAAAGTTCCTTTATTTTTCAAAGAGAACATTGAAGAAAAATTGAATCAAATTTATGACTCAGAAATAAAACTAAAATCAGGTGGTTACCTAGTTATAAATCCAACCGAAGCATTAGTTTCAATTGATATAAACTCAGGTAGCTCTATTAAACAAAAAAATGTCGAGAGTACCGCTTTAGACACTAATCTTGAGGCAGCAGAGGAAATATCTCGACAAATAAAAATAAGAGACTTGTCTGGTCTAATTATTATTGATTTTATTGACATGTTAAGTTTTGGAAATAGAAGGTTGGTTGAGAGAAAACTTAAAGAGCAATGCAGAACTGATAGGGCAAGAATTCAAATAGGAAGAATTAGTACATTTGGACTTTTAGAGATGTCCAGACAAAGATTAAGGGAAAGTGCTGTAAAATGGAAAGTCACGCTTACAGACGAGTCTTTCGCCATGAAAATTCTTAAATTAGTTGAGGTTAAAGCTGTTTTAACAAAAGCAAAATTTGTAGAACTTAAGATTTGTGAAAAAATATCAGACTTTATGAAAGAAAATTTTATTGAAGATTTAAAATATTTTGAAGAAAAAAACTTAATTAAAATAGATATAATAGCAGATAATACTCTTATTATTCCCGAATATATAATTGACCTTCAAAACAAAACTAAAAAAACAATAGAAACGGTTCAACATATAGAAAAGTTAAAAAATCTAGAAGAGCAAAAAAAAGAAGTTAAATCATTTGAAAGTCCAATTAAAAAGAAGCCTTACAAAAAAAAACCTTTTTTTAAAAAGAAATTTTTTAAAAAACCAGCTGCCTAAATAATTCCTGTTTTTGGTGAAGATGCACTTCCGTATATAGATTTTTCTATACGACCAGCTAAATAAGATTGTCTTCCTGCAATTACTCCATTTCTAAATGCTAAAGCCATTTGAAATGGTTTTTTAGCTTTAGCAATTGCAGTATTAGCCAATACTCCATCACAGCCTAATTCCATAGCAATAGCTGCATCGGACGCCTGTCCTAACCCAGCATCAATTATCAAAGGGAGCTTTGTTTGACTTCTTATAATTTTTATATTTGTTGTATTTTGAATTCCAAGCCCGGAGCCTATGGGTGCTGCTAGAGGCATAATTGCACAAGCTCCAACATTCTCTAATCTTTTAGCCATCAAAGGATCATCATTGCAATAAACCATTACTCTAAATCCTTCTTTGGTTAAAACTTCTGTAGATTTTAATGTTTCAATCATGTCTGGAAATAGATTTTTTTTATCTCCTAGGACCTCAAGTTTTACTAGTTTCCATCCACCAATTTCTCTCGCTAAACGCAAAGTTCTAAGAGCTTCATCAGAATTAAAACAGCCAGCAGTGTTTGGTAAATAGGTAATTTTTTTTGGATCTATATAGTCCATCAATAAAGGTTTTTTTTTATCAGAGATATTTACCCTTCTCACTGCAACGGTAACTATTTCTGCACCAGATAATTTAATAGCTTTTGCACATTCGACCATACTTTTATATTTTCCGGTCCCGACTATTAATCTGGAATTAAATTTCTTTTTATCAACTATTAATTTATCGTTAACCAATTTTACCCTCCTCCAATAAAATGAACAATTTCTATTTTGTCATTATTTTTTAGTTTTATCGTTTTTAAATTATTTTTATCTATTATTTCTTGATTTAATTCAATTGCTACTTTTTTAAGAGGAATTTTTAGTTCTTTTAAAAAAATTGAGAAGCTTAAATTTTCATTTATTGTTGAAAATTTACCATTTAACTTAATTTTTATTTTTTTTATTTTTTTCATAATGTATAAGAAACAGATGAGTAATAATATTATAATTATTAACGGCCCTAATCTTAATCTATTAGGTGAAAGAGAACAATCACAATATGGATCAATAACTTTTGATAAATTAAAAGAAAATTGTTTAAAAAAAGCTAAAGATTTAAATATTAATTTAGAGTTTTCTCAGTCAAACATAGAAGGTGAAATAGTTACAACCATACAAGAAGCTAAAAATAAGTTTGATGGTATAATTATTAACGCTGCTGGATTTACCCACACATCTGTTGCTATCAGGGATGCGTTAGATATTTATAAAAAACCAATTATTGAACTTCACATATCAAATATATATAAAAGAGAAGAATTTAGACATAAATCTTTAATTAGTGATATTGCTACTGGTGGAATTTTTGGTTTAGGTGATAATGGTTATATTTTAGCCATAATTGCAATGCAAAACATGTTGCAGAAATGAAAATAGATAAAAATATTATTAAAGAATTAACTGATTACTTAAATGAATTCAATTTAACTGAAATTGAATACACGGACAAAGACACTAAAATTAAAGTATCAAAATCAAACCCAGCTAACTTAAATCAGGCAGTAAGTGTTGCTGCTACCACACCAGTCCTTAATACTGCTAAGTCTACCGTTATATCTGGAACCGAAGTTAAGTCTCCTATTATTGGCACAGCTTATCTTGCAGCAGAACCTGGAGCTAAAAAATTTGCAGAAGTTGGTAAAAAAATTAAAAAGGGTGAAACGGTTATGATAGTTGAGGCTATGAAAACTATGAATCATGTTCCCTCTACAGCTGATGGAATTATAAAAGAAATTTGCGTAGAAGATGGCCAACCTGTTGAGTATGGTCAAACTATTATCATTGTTGAATAATGTTTAAGAAAATTCTAATTGCAAACCGTGGGGAAATTGCAGTTCGAGTTATTCGAGCATGCAAAGAATGGGGAATAGAAACTGTTGCTGTTCATTCAGATGTAGATAGAGACAGTATGCATGTAAGACTAGCTGACGAAAGTGTTTGTATTGGTTCTCACCAACCAGCAAACAGTTACTTAAATATTCCAGCCTTGATGTCTGCAATAGAGTTAACAAAAGCTGAAGCCGTTCATCCTGGTTATGGTTTTTTATCTGAGAATGCAACTTTTGCTAAAGTCTTAGAAGAAAATAATATTAAATTCATTGGTGCTACCTCAAAACTTATAGAAATGATGGGAGATAAGATTCAAGCAAAAAGAATTGCAAAACAACATGGCCTTCCAATAATTGAAGGTTCAGAGGGTGGTGTAACTGATATAGAACAAGCAAAAGAGTTATGTAAAAAGATTGGCTTTCCTGTTTTAATTAAAGCTTCTGGAGGTGGAGGTGGAAAAGGAATGAAGATTGTTAACAAAGAAGAAGAATTTGAAATATTATTTTCAACAGCAAAATCTGAAGCACAAAAATACTTTGGAAATGATGAGGTTTATATTGAAAAGTTTTTTCAAAACCCAAGACATATAGAAGTTCAAGTTTTGTCAGGCAAAAATAGAACTGTTCATCTTCATGAAAGAGATTGCTCTGTGCAGAGAAGGCATCAAAAATTAATAGAAGAAACTCCTAGTCCTGTCTTAACTGATGAGATCAGAAAAGATCTTTTTGAAAGAACGGTAAACATGGTTAGTAAAATTGGCTATGAAGGTGCTGGAACAGTAGAATATATATATGAGGATGGTAAATTTTATTTTCTTGAAATGAATACTCGTGTTCAAGTAGAGCACCCAGTAACTGAAATGGTAACAGGGATTGATATAATTAAAGAACAAATTTGGATAGCGTACACTGGTGAAACAGCTTTAAAACAAAGTGATATTAAACCTAGAGGGCATGCAATAGAATGTAGAATTAATGCAGAAGATGCAAGTAAAAACTTCCAACCATCCCCTGGAACGATAGGTATGTGTCATCAGCCATCAGGTTTTAGAACTAGAGTTGATGGTGCAATTTTCCAAGGTTATAAAGTTACTCCATATTACGATAGCATGATCTGTAAAGTAATAACTCAGGGAAGAAATAGAACTGAAGCAATACAAAGAATGAATCGATCTTTAGATGAATTTGTCATTGAAGGAATAACTACAACGATACCTCTTCATAAAATTCTACTAAACCATAAAAAATTTATTGAGTCAGACTTTAATGTTGGCTGGCTAGATAATGAAAAAGTAATCTAATAACACCTTGTTAACCAAATGTCATATACCGCATGATCAAAAGGGTTTACAGCAGGACTGGATGAAAAGGTCCATCCATTAAAAATAAAAACTTCATTATTATCTTTATTTGTCATATCTTTAACTTGAATATAAGCAGTTATTTCTGGGTTGTCGTCAAA
Source organism: uncultured Candidatus Pelagibacter sp. (assembly GCA_905616395.1). Lineage (GTDB taxonomy): Bacteria > Pseudomonadota > Alphaproteobacteria > Pelagibacterales > Pelagibacteraceae > Pelagibacter. The sequence goes on from CAJQSQ010000011.1 coordinate 17,448, forward strand.
TTCTGAGTTTTTACATTTGAGACTTTTTATTAATAAACCTTTAAATTTAAGTTCTTTACCTATCTCTAATTTCAAAAGATCAGTCTTTGAGCTTACTTTATCTAAAACCTTAATTTCAACAAACTTTCCCTCATTAGCTATTAAGGGTAGTGACTGGCTTATTAAAAAAAAATAAATTAAAAAAAATAAGAAATTAACTTTTCCAGATTGTATATTTTTTTTTGATTGGATCATTGTTTTTATTTGGATGATAGGCATTCTCAGTACCTGTTTGATTGGATTGATGTGGTTTTTGCCAATCATACTTATTCAATTCGTGATTGTTTTCAATTCTATTATTGGTGTAGTGCATCCAAGAATACCATTCAGTGGGTATTTTTGAAGCATCAATTTCATCATTATAAATTACCCATCTTTTTCCAGATTTACTTTCGTAATATTTGTTGCCACCAGAATCTTTTCCAGCAAGTTTTCCATAAAAAATAGTTTTTAATTTTGTGCCTAATGTTTCTTGGTTCCACCAAATGAAAATTTTTTTGAAAAGTGTCAACATATTATCTAATTAGTTCTTCAATCCTAAATTGTATTATTTAAATTAGACTAAAGTAAGGATTTGTATATAAATTAATTGTCTTACGATTCAAAATAAAAAATTAATTAAAGGAAAAATGGCAAAATATTTAGTAGAAACTTATTACACCTGTAGCTTTAAAGTTAATCATTATCTAGATGATATTAATGAAACAGAGTTAGCAAACCTTGAAAAGCGCGATGATGGAAAATTTGAAGTTTTAGACGTAAAACTTGATACAAGAAAAACAAAAAGTTTAGATCCAAATAATAAAGTAATTGAGCCTAAAAAACTAGATATTATTGCTGAACAAAGCCAATCAAAAATTGTTTCGAAAGAAAATAATACTGCTTTTATTAAACAAATTAACGAAGGTGTGGGTAAAAGATTTAGTATGCCTGATAGAAGAAAAGGTTATATTCAAAAAGCGACGATTGGTGACCATAAAGTTTATCTCCACACTGGAGAATATGAGGATGGTAAAATTGGTGAAATTTTCATAGACACAAGTAAAGAAGGTGAGCTAGTAAAAGCTTTGATGAATAATTTTGCAATAGCAATATCACTTGGTCTTCAATATGGTGTGCCTTTAGATGAGTTTATTAGTGCTTATGTTGATACTAAATTTGAACCATCTGGAAAAGTGCACGGTAATGACAGAATAATGAGTGCCTCTTCAATACTTGATTATATTTTTAGAGAATTAGCGATTTCATATCAAAATAGAGAAGATTTAGCACACACTCCATCTATTGGTGGATCAGACAGATCTTCACCAGAAGAAGAAAATACTGAGGATCAAAATCAATTACTTAAAATTATAAAAGATGTTACTAGCAAAGGCTTTGTTAGAAATAATTACAAAAAAAATCTTATTGATTTATCTGATGTTAAAATAAGTTTAAAAGGTAAAAAATAATATTATTTTTTTAGCTTTAAAGCTAACCCAAGTTCTTTAAGTTGTTCTTCATTTATCTCTGATGGAGCATTCATCATTAAGTCCTGGGCATTTTGATTCATTGGAAACATTGTAACCTCTCTAATATTCTTCTCGTTTGCTAATAGCATCACAATTCTATCTATTCCAGGTGCTATACCTCCATGAGGGGGTGCTCCATAACTTAAAGCATTGATCATTCCACTAAATTTCTCATCAACTTGGTCTTTTTGATATCCAGCAATTGAGAAAAGTTTATACATAAGCTCAGGTATGTGATTTCTAATTGCACCAGAAGATAGTTCTATCCCATTACAAACAATATCGTATTGATAGGCTTTAATATTAAGTGGATTATCAAAATCAATATTTTTTATGTCACCTTGAGGCATTGAAAATGGATTGTGACTAAATTCAATTTTATTAGTTACTTCATTTTTTTCAAACATTGGATAATCAACAATCCAACAAAACGCAAAAGTATTATCATCAATTAATTCTAAATCCTTAGCAATTTTATCTCTTGCTAAAGAGGTTATTTTTTCAACGTCATTTATTTTTCCACAGGCAAAAAATATACTGTCCCCTATTTCGGCCCCAGTGATTTTCATAATTTCTTCTAAGGCTTCTTTAGAGAAAAATTTTCCTACCGGTCCTTTTGCTGAAAGATTTTGTTCTTTTTCAATTGTAAAATAAGCAAGACCTGATGCACCTTGTTCCTTTGCCCACTTATCAATATTATCAAAAAAACTTCTAGGTTTATCTTTTGTATTTTTTGTAACTATACATCTTACTTTAGAGCCAGATTTTACAAGTTTTTTAAATATCTCAAAAGTAACATCGTCACGTGTAAAAATGTTTGATAAATCAGAAATTATTAATGGATTTCTTAAATCTGGCTTATCTGATCCATACTTAAGCATAGACTCCTCATAAGGTATTCTTGGAAATTTTTCATACATTAATCCTTTTGAAGAAAAATTTTTAAAAACATTGACTATTAACTTTTCAACAACTTGAAAAACATCTTCTTGTTCAACAAAAGACATTTCTAAATCAAGCTGATAAAATTCACCTGGACTTCTATCTGCCCTTGCATCTTCATCTCTAAAGCATGGTGCTATTTGAAAATATTTATCAAAACCAGATACCATTATTAGCTGTTTAAATTGTTGTGGTGCTTGAGGTAGTGCATAAAATTTTCCAGGATTTAGTCTGCTTGGTACTAAAAAATCTCTTGCACCCTCAGGGCTAGAAGATGTTAATATTGGTGTTTGGAATTCCAAGAAACCAAGTTTAGACATCTCACTTCTAATAAAAGAAATAACTTTTGATCTTAAGATAATATTTTCATGAATTTTTTTTCTTCTTAAATCTAAGAATCTATACTTGAGTCTAATTTCTTCAGCATATTCTTGATCACTGAAAACCGGCATTGGTAACTCTTTGCAGGTACCAAGCACTTCAAATGAATTTATATTAACCTCTATCTCTCCAGTTTGAAGATCAGTGTTAATGGTCTCTTTTGTTCTCTCAACAACCTTACCTTTTATTTTAATTACGCTTTCTAATTGAATTTTTTCTAATGATTTAAAATTATCGTTACTTTTATCGATGATGCACTGAGTCATCCCATAATTATCTCTTAAATCTATGAATAATAAATTTCCGTGATCTCTTTTTTTGTTTATCCAGCCTGATAAAATAACATCTTTACCACTACTGTCTATTGTTAACTCACTACAAGTATGTGTTCTGTATTTATTCACTTATTCCTTAAGAGCTTCGTTAATAATTTTAAAGTCGATTGATTTTTTTTTTTTTAAACTAATCTTGTCAATTTTATATATGAATTCAAATATTTTGCCATACGATCTCTCAATTCTTTTAATGATAAAATCAATCAGCTTTTTATCCAAAGTAATTTGTCTATCTGATAAATTTTTTAATATCAGCGCAAACATTAGCTCATCATCAGGGTTTTGAATATTTGCAAAAAGACAGTTCTTAGTTCTAGATCGAAGATCTTCTAACTGAAAATTGATCTCAGATATTGGTTTAGTTGAAGTAATTATCAAAAACTTGTTATCTTGATCTATTATATTAAAGAGTGAATAAATCAGCTTCTCATTTATATCTAAATTTAAATCTTCTAAAACTATGTTTTGGTAAGGTTTAATAGATTTAAGGTTTTCATCATTTAATGAATTAATATCAATTCTAATACCATCAAACTTTTTCAAAAAAATATTTACTAAATGGGTTTTTCCTGAAAACTTTTTACCATTAATGTTTAAAAAGTTTTTTTCCCATTTTGGCCATTTATTAATTATTTCGAAAGCATAAAAATTACTCTTACCAACATAAAAATCATCATCTTTAAAGTTTTGCTCATAATCAAAATCTAATAATAATTGATTTAAACTTTTCATTTTAATGTCCAAATATTATTTTTCATTTCTAATTCAAAGTTTTTTTTTTTCATGTCATTTAAAAACATATTAGGTGTGCCATTATAAATAATTTTATACCGAATACTCTCATTGTTAAAATTCAAGATATTAAAGTCAGAAACTAGATCTATACTATAAAGTGCCTGCTCTAACTCTATAATCTTTTTAGTTTTTTTTGAATTAATAGATACTGTTATAGGAAGTTTTATTGATGTGTTAATTTCATTATTTTTTTTCCATTGATCTTCATAAAATTGCTTTAAGCTTTTAACAATATTAAAAAAGCCATCCTCATTTATAATATCTATTTTAGGATAGTTCTTGTTTTGGATTTTCAGAGTATTGTTTAAATTTATTTTTGAAAGTGTTCTTATGCTATTATCTTCTTTGTATATTATTAAAATTATACTATCTTTAATATCATATTTATTAATTAAATTTGAAAAATCGTAAGTTTCAATGTCTTTAGATGTTCTTTGTAATTCTATCAGGTCTTCGATATCTTCACTTGGTAACAAATAATCTAATAAATCATAAGAGTTTTTTTGTTCATTCCATTTATCGTAAAAAATATTATTATTAAAAAGATAAATATTATTATCTTTAGTTTCTACAAGGATAGGAAATAGTAAAACCTTATTTCTTTGTGGTATTGATGGAAAAATATTTTTTTTTTCTAAAAAATTAAGAATTTTTTTTTTATTAAATGTTGTTTCTAAATTTGCAAAATACTCATTATTTATAAATTTTTCATCACTAATGGTAAAAGAATCGATCATGCCTTTAAGCTCTTTAATTGAAACATTTTTAATCTTTTTTTTATCACCAGAGGTTGTAATCATTGAAATCAAATCAGAAAAGGAAGTTTGAAATCCTTTATCAATTACACTATTTTTTTCAAAATTTAGTTCAAATGGAGAAGATATTTCGATGTCAGATACCTTAAATGCATTTGCAATCGAATAAGTTGTGGAAAAAAATACTATTAATAGAGAGAATAAAATAAAATAAATATATACATTCAGTAATTTATAAAATTTATTAATTATTTGCATATATTATACTAATGAAAAAAAAAAAATTTACCTATGAAAAAAGTGGTGTAAACATAAACGCTGCTGATAATTTTGTTAAATTTATATCGTCAATATCACCAAATAATAAAGGCAAAAAAAAGTTTAATAATATTGGTGGCTTTGGCTCTATAACTAATATCCCAAAAAATCTTAAAAATCCTAAAATTGTGGCTTGTACTGATGGTGTTGGTACAAAGGTAGAGATAGCCAATTTACTTAATAAATATGACACAATTGGTATTGATTTAGTTGCTATGAGTGTAAACGATCTCATTGTTCAAGGAGCAAGACCACTTTTATTTTTAGATTATATTTCTATTAATAAAATCGATTTAAATAAATTAAAATCAATTCTCAAAGGAATAGTGAAAGGTTGTAAAATCTCCAACTGCGAATTAGTTGGTGGAGAAACGGCAGAAATGCCAGGAACCTATGAAAAAGGTAAATTTGATATAGCGGGTTTTGCAGTAGGTTTAGTGGATGAAAAAAAAATCCTTATCAAAAAAAATATTAAAAAAAATGACTTAGTGCTAGCTATACCCTCAAGTGGTGTTCACTCAAATGGTTATTCTTTAGTTAGACATGTTCTTAAAAATAAAAAAATTAATTTAAAAAATAATTTATTTTTAAAAAAAGAATTATTAAGACCTACAAAAATTTACGTACAAGAAGTTTTAAATTTAATTGATAACAATCTTTTAAATGGGTGCGCAAATATCACGGGTGGTGGATTAGCAGATAATATTAAGAGAATTATTCCAAATAGATTAGTTGCTGACATAGATTTAAATAAAGTTAAAACAAAAAAGATTTTTAAATGGTTGAAACAAAATAATATTGACGACAAAGAAATGTTAAAAACATTCAATTGTGGGGTTGGTTTTTGTTTAATAGTTAATCCTAAAAATTTAAAAAAAATTACTAAATTTTTTACAAAAGAATTTAAGCCCTATGTTATTGGAAAAATAATCACAGGAAAAAATAAAGTTAAACTTAATGGTAAAATTGACTGGTCTTAAAAAGATTAAAACAGCAGTTTTTATATCTGGAACTGGAAGTAATTTAAAAAATTTAATAAAATTTTCTAAAATAAAAAATTCACCTATATCAATAGATTTAATTTTTTCGAATACTTCTAAAGCCAAAGGCTTAAGATTTTCAAATCAATTTAATATCAAAAAATATGTATCAAACTTTAAAAGTGCTAAAATAGCGGAAACAAAAATATTAAATTTGTTAAATAAAGAAAATATAAAATTTATTTGTCTTGCTGGTTTCATGAGGATTTTATCTAAAAGTTTTATTAATGAGTTTAATGGAAAAATAGTTAATATACATCCCTCTTTACTGCCAAAGTATAAGGGGCTTAATACTCACATTAAAGCTATACAGAATAAAGATAAGGTAGCTGGTTGTACCATTCATTTTGTGACAGCAAAACTTGATTCTGGAAAAATAATTTTACAAAAGAAAATTAAAATTTTAAAAAAAGATACCCCCACTTCATTAGCTAAAAAAGTTCTAAGACAAGAGCATAAGCTCTACCCTTTAGCTATTAAGAAAATATTTAATTAATCTTTAAAGAAAAAATCAATCTCAATTTTAGCGTTTTCAACGCTATCAGAACCATGTACAGAATTTTTATCAATAGAGATTCCATATTTTTTTCTTATAGTTCCTTCTACAGCATCCTCAGGTTTGGTCGCTCCCATTAACTCTCTGTTACCTAAAACTGCATTTTCTTTCTCTAGTACCATCACAACTATTGGTCCTGACGCTAAATAGGCACATAAATCATTATAAAAAGGTTTTGTTTCATGAACCTTATAAAATTGTTCTGCTTCAGTTTTTGCTATCTGAATTTTTTTATCTTTAACAATTTTGAAACCTTTATTTATAAACATTTCTTTGATTTCATTATCTAGATTTCTTTCGACCGCGTCAGGTTTAATGATTGATAGTGTTTGCTCTGTATTACTCATAATTATCCTCTAATAGTTGGTTTAATAATCTTACTCCATAACTGGTTGCTCCACCCGAATTTAAAGCACCACCATATTTTGAAAATGCCATACCAGCTATATCTAAGTGAGCCCAAGGTGTTTTGTTTAAAATAAACCTTTGTAAAAACTGTGCTGCAGTTGTAGATCCTGCACCACCTACATAATTAATATTTTGCATATCTGCATTTTTTGAATCTATAAGTTTGTCAAAATTTTTGTGTAAAGGCATTCTCCATAATTTTTCTTCAACTTTGTCACCTGCTTCTAATAATTGTTTTGACAATTTATCATCATTTGAAAATAAGCCAGCATATTCAGAGCCCAATGAAACTATTATAGCGCCAGTTAAAGTTGCCAAATCAACCATAAATTTAGGTTTAAATTTTTTTTCAGTAAAAGTTAAAGCATCAGCCAAAACTAATCTACCTTCTGCATCTGTATTTAATATTTCTATTGTTTTACCACTATAAGATTTAACAATGTCACCAGGTCTTTGAGCGTTTCCACTCACCATATTCTCAACAAGCCCTACAACACCAACGGCATTTATTTTTGCTTTTCTTAATGCTAAATTTTTCATTAATCCCACAACTGTAGCAGAACCTGCCATATCATAAGTCATGTCTTCCATAAACTTTGCTGGTTTTAACGAGTAACCACCAGTGTCAAAACAAACTCCCTTTCCAACAAAAGCTAAAGGGTTAGAGTTATTTTTTGCTCCATTCCACTCCATTGTTACAAGGTATGATCCTCGAATACTTCCTTGTCCTACACCAAGTAAAGCGTTCATTCCAATTTTTTTTAATTTTTTTTCATCATATATATTTATTTTTAATCCAAATTTTTTAAGTGTATTTATTCTTTTTGCATATTCATCTGGGTGTAAAATATTTCCCGGTTCTGACACAAGGTCTCTTGCAAAAAAACTTCCTTCCTCCAGAGCTTTAAATCTTAAATGGTCTTGAGTAGATATCTTATTCTTATTTCCTACAACATTTACAATCACAATTTTTTTATTTTTTTTTGATTTATAAATATTAAATTCATACGATTTTAATTTCAGTCCATGTAGAAAATAACCTACGAAATTTTTTATTTTATTATTAATTGTATCTGAATTTACAAAGTATTCGTTTTTCTTATCATAATTAATATAACTATGAAATTTAGCTCCCAAATTTTCTATATCTGATATTTTTATATCTTTCTTAATAGACACTAAAAATACTGTTTTTTTTGAATTAACTTCAAAAAAAAGTAAATCTTTTTTTAAATCACTATTTTTTAATAAATCAGCTATGTAGAAAAATTCAGAATTTGAAATATATTTCTTAAGACCTCGAATATTGAAATTTTCATCAACAAATAAGACAAGATTTCTTGCAGATTTACTAGAAATATTATTTTTGTAATTGATCTTAATAGACATAAATTTTAATACACTCTGTACGGGTTGAGTGCTATATATGAACTAAATTATCATATTTCAATGAAAAAAATCATTTATAGACAATTAGCAAAAGAGTGCACAATATTTTTCTTTTTAACCCTATTTACTATCAGTATAATTATTTGGGTTCTCCAAGCAGTAAATTATTTAGATTTCGTTATTGAAGATGGGCATGGTTTCTTGGTTTATTTCAACTACACAATACTTAGTTTTCCAAAAATATTCAGTAGAATTTACCCATTTGCTATTTTTTTAGCTTTTGCATACACCTTCCTTAAATATGAGGAAAAAAATGAATTGATTGTATTTTGGCACTTTGGAATAAAAAAGATTGATTTTATAAATTTTTTTATAAAATTTTCATTAATATTTGTATTTTTAAGTCTTTTACTAAACGTATTCATCGCTCCTTTTGCACAAGATAAAGCAAGATCTTTTATACGCTCATCTGATCTAGATTTTTTTGAAAATATACTGAAGCCAAGAAAATTTATTGATGTCATTAAAAACTTAACAATTTATTTTGATAAAAAAAATATAAATGGTGATTTGGAGAGTATATTTTTGAACGATAAATCAGATTCAAAAAACTCACAGACAATATTTGCAAAAAAAGGTGTGTTTGAAAGTCGCAAATACAAAAAGGTTCTTGTCTTATATGATGGTATGACAATTAATAATGTTAATGGAAAAATTTCTAAATTTACATTTGATAAAACAGATTTTAACATTTCAAAATTTTCATCTTCAACTGTAACCCATCAAAAAATACAAGAAACCCCTACTACAGAGCTAATTAAGTGCATACTAGCTCTCAATAATAATGAAATCAGTAAGTTAAATAATTGTAGTGCTCAAAGTTTACAAAATATTTACGAAGAGACATATTCAAGAT
>CAJQSQ010000012.1 GCA_905616395.1 uncultured Candidatus Pelagibacter sp.
GTATCATAAGCAGTAAGGCCTACAAAAATTAAAACACCTAAAATAGAAATTACAAAATCCATCATCGTAGATTTCAAAAACATATTAACAACTGATGCTACAATAATTCCAATTAAACCCATCATCAAGAAAGACCCTAATTTAGTGAGATCTCTTTTAGTCGTATAACCATACAAACTCATTGCACCAAAAGTGATTGAAGTAATAAAGAACACTCTAGTAATACTAGCACCAGTGTAGGTCAAAAATATTGAGGATAATGAAATTCCCATCAAAGAAGCAAAAACCCAAAAAGTTGTTTGAGCAGTAGATGCTGCCATCTTATTAATCTTAGCACTCATGTAAAAGACAACTCCTAAAGGTGCAAGCATTACAACCCACTTAAAACCTGAAAGAAAAATTGTATTACCTAAGCTTGTTAGGGCAACAATAGATCCGTTAGCATCTGTTACTACAGATAGTTTAAAAAATATTAAAGATACAAGTCCTGTTAACAAAATCCCAGAAGCCATGTAATTATAAACTTTTAGCATATAGGCTCTTAAGCCCTCATCCATTACTACTGTTGATTGTTGGGCTTCTTTTACTTTATTTAGCAAATTTTGTTTATTGAATATCATGACTTACATATAATAGCCTTTTACTATTATTTCAAGATGTCTTAATAAGGTTAAAATAATTATGAATTACAAAAAGTTAGGAAATACAGACCTAGAAGTAAGCACTATTTGTCTTGGAACAATGACTTGGGGTGAACAAAATACTCAAGCAGAAGGATTTGGGCAGATGGACTACGCCTTAGACCAGGGTGTGAATTTTTGGGATACCGCAGAAATATATTCAGTTCCACCAAGAGAAGAAACTTACGGTGATACTGAAGTAATTATTGGTAACTGGTTTGAAAAAACAAAAAAGAGGGACAAGGTAATTTTGGCTTCTAAAGTTTGTGGCCCAGCAAGAGAGTACGTTAGAGGTGGTGGAAATCATTTTGGAGAAAAGAATATTACAGAAGCACTAGAGGGAAGTTTAAGAAGACTAAAGACTGATTACATCGATTTATATCAACTACATTGGCCAGAAAGAAAAACTAATTTTTTTGGGAAATTAGGTTATGAGCATGATGACAGTAGTGAGTGGACTAGGTTTGAAGATATTTTGGGTAACTTAAAAAAATTTATAGATCAGGGAAAAGTTAAATATGTTGGTGTATCTAACGAAACTCCTTGGGGGCTGTCTAAATATTTAGAGCTTTCAAAAGAAAAAGGTCTTCCAAGAATGCTTTCAGTTCAAAATCCTTACAATTTATTAAATAGAACTTATGAAATTGGGCTTGCAGAAATATCTATAAGAGAACAAGCGGGATTATTAGCTTACTCTCCTTTAGCGTGTGGATATTTATCAGGAAAGTATAGAAATAATCAATTACCAAAAGATTCTAGAATGGAAAGAGATGGTGATTTTTGGTCTAGATATAATAATCAAAATGCTGAAAAAGCTGTTGAACTATATTATGAAATATCAAAGAAACACGGTTTGGATTTAGCACAAATGTCTTTGAAGTTTTTAGAAATTCAGCCATTTGTAACATCGGTTATCATTGGCGCTACTACAATGGAGCAGTTGAAAACTAACGTGGAAAGTGTAAATATAGATTTAACTGATGAAGTAATTAAAGAAATAAATGAAGTACAAACAATTTACCCTAACCCATGTCCATAATTAAAAAATTTATATTTATAATTTTTATTACTACTTTTGCTAGCCAAGTTAGTGCTGAAGTTAAAAAAATGGGAAGTCATAAGGATTGGGCTACATATGTAATGAATGATGAGACAGGTAAAGTTTGTTTTGCTCAATCAAAACCTGTTTTACAATCACCCAAAAAAAACACTAGAGAAGCTAGGTTATTTATCAGCTTTAGACCTGGGGAAAAAATAACTAATGAAATAAGTGTCACTGCTGGTTATGAATTTAATAATAAAAATTCTGTAATAGCTCAATCAGGAAAAAATAAATATAAACTTGATCTTATTCAAGATGGTTTTGCGTGGATGACTAGCAATAAACTTGAAATTAAGATGATTAAAACTATGAAGAGGGGTTCTAGAATAATGGTTACAGGCAATACTCAAAACGGCTCTTCAACAATTGATCACTATTCTCTACTAGGATTTACTAAAGCTTATAATGCTACAAAAGCAAATTGCAGCTAAGTAAATGAAATCTAAAAAAAAGATTGTACTTGCTTATTCTGGGGGACTAGACACTTCTATTATTTTAAAATGGCTTCAGGAAAATTATGATGCAGAAGTTATTTGCTACACTGCTGATGTTGGTCAAGAAATTGATAGAAAAAAAATTATAAGGAATGCAAAAAGATTAGGTGTTAAAAATATTATTATTGAAGACTTAAAGGATATTTTTGTAAAAGATTATGTCTTTCCAATGCTTAGAGGGCATGCAATTTATGAAGGTGTTTATTTATTGGGTACTTCAATTGCAAGACCTTTAATTGCAAAACGACAAATTGCTGCTGCTAAAAAATTTGGAGCTTATGCTGTTTCACATGGATCAACTGGTAAAGGAAATGATCAAGTAAGATTTGAATTAGGCTATCATTACTTTGGACCAAAAGTAAAAATTATTGCACCTTGGAGGATATGGAAATTAAACTCTAGAACAGATTTAATTAAATATGCAAAGAAAAATAATATTCCAATTCCAACAGATAAAAAAGGTGCTCCTCCTTTTTCTATTGATGATAATTTATATCACACATCAACTGAAGGTAAGGTTTTAGAAAACCCAAAAAATTCAGCTCCTGAATTTCTTTTTCAAAGAACGGTATCTCCTGAAAAAGCACCTAATAAAGCTTCATTTGTGAATATAGGATTTAAAAATGGAGATCCAGTAACTGTTAATGGTAAAAAATTATCACCTGGAAACTTATTAGAAAAACTTAACAATGTTGCTGGTAAAAATGGAATAGGTAGAGTTGATCTGGTCGAGAACAGATTTATTGGAATTAAATCTAGAGGTGTTTATGAAACACCTGGCGGAACATTGTTAATGTCTGCACATAGAGCTATTGAATCGGTTACTTTAGATAAAGAAACTATGCATAAAAAAGACGAAATTATGCCAAAATATGCTGAACTTATTTACAATGGTTACTGGTATTCGAAAGCAAGGTTTAAACTGCAAAAGATTGTGGATCTTAAAAAAAATAAAGTAAATGGCACTGTTAAGCTTAAATTATATAAAGGCAATATCACTATAATGTCTAGACAAACAAAAAGTGGTGCGTACTCAATGAAAAAAGTTTCTTTTGAAGAAAACAAAACGTTTAATAAATCAAACGTAGAAAAATTTATTAACTTCCATAAAAAACAATTAAGATAATTTAATATGAAATTTAAAGGTTCAAGAGCTGAGGCTGTTGAGGAATTAAATCATTTTATTGAAAATAATCTTTTAGAATATTCCAAGTTAAGAAATTTTGATTTTGGTCCTCAAAAAAGAGATAACACCTCATGTCTTTCACCTTATGTAACCCATGGTTTAATTAATGAGGTGGAGATTATTAATAAATCATTAAAAAGATTTTCATTTGTAAAAAATGAGAAATTTATTCAAGAGGTACTGTGGCGGGTTTATTGGAAAGGATGGCTTGAATTAAGACCTAATGTCTGGACTGACTACTTGGAAGAATTAAAAGATATTAAAGAAAACTTTAAAGATAATAAAGATTACCTAGACGCTATAGAGGGCAAAACGAATATTGAATGTTTTAATGAATGGGTCAATGAACTTAAAGAATTTAACTATCTTCATAATCATACAAGAATGTGGTTTGCTAGTATTTGGATTTTTACATTAAATTTACCTTGGCAGCTAGGTGCTGAATTTTTTATGAGACATCTCTTTGACGGAGATGCTGCATCTAATACCTTAGGTTGGAGATGGGTTGCTGGAATTCAAACACAGGGGAAAAATTATTTAGCTACAGAATGGAATATAAAAAAATTTACTAGCAATCGATTTCAAAATATTAAAATAAATGAAGAAGCTGCTCCAAAAATTACTGAAAAAAGCTACACAATTACAGAAAAAAGCTTTACTAACCCTCGTTTATTAGAAGACAAGGTGTTATTAGTATTTGATAACAATCTTTCAATGGAGTTATCTGATTTTAAAGGTCACAACTTTAAAAAAATCTTAATAATTTCAAATACAAATGAAACAAGACAGATTCAATTAAGTGAAAATACACTAAATTTTAAAACTCTTTTAATTGACGACCAGTTAAATAGGCTTAAAGAAAAATCAATTACAGCAGAAGTAATTAAAATTGATGAACTTAAGAATATTAAAGAAACAGTTTATGCACTTTATCCAACTGTAGGAGAAAATTTAGACTACTTACAACTTAATGAATTAAAGAATATTGAATTTATTTATCGTGAAATAGATCAATTTTCATGGCAGTTTTGTAATAAAGGTTTTTTTAATTTTAAAAATTATATACCCAAGATAGTTACAAAGTTTAATTAAAAAATGATTATAAAAGTATTTGCAGATACAATTTGTGGTTGGTGTTTTATTGGTCAGACAAAACTAAATAAAGCTGTAAAAAATTTTCCTGAAACTAAGTTTGAGATAGAGCATGTTCCATTTCAATTAAATCCAGATATGCCAAAAGAAGGAATTGAAAGAGATCAATATTTAAAAATGAAATTTGGTGGGAAAGAATTTGCTCAACCAATGTATGATCGAATGACTGAAGAGGCCAATAAAGTAGGTCTTAATTTTAACATTAATAATATTAAAAAAACACCTAATACAGTACTTTCTCATCTGTTGATCAAATTAGCTAAGCAGACAAATGTGCAAAATCAGGTTAAAGAAAAAATATATTATTCATACTTTGTTGAAGGTCTTGATATTGGAAATAAAGAAATTTTAATTAATATTGCAACAGAATTTAATATTAAAGAAAGTGAGGTGAATAATTTTTTCAATCCAAACAATGTTGAAAAAGTTAATTCTTATGTTGGTATTGCAAAAGAAAAAGAAATTAATGGTGTCCCCTTCTTTGAAATTGGAAAAGATGTTATTTCAGGAGCTCAAAGTTCTGCAAACTTAGAAAATCTAATAAAAGCTAACCTAGAATGAAAAAATGGACAAATAGACCTTTGTTTTACTCTTGAAAACAATTAAAATAATTTCATGAATTCACTAAAAAATTGGATGATAGATAGTGCAAACATCTTATTTGATGATAGCAGAAATGATTTAAGAGCATTACCAAGATCGGTAAGATTACAAATTCTGTTAGTTTTAAGTTTTGTTTGGACAACTGTTTTCAGTCTTTATATATTTTCTTATTCAACCTTTGCTTTTGGTTGGGCTGGTCTCTACGTTGCACACGTCGGTTTAATATTTGCAGTTTATATGACCTTCAAACAATTTCATAAGGCTGAACAAAAATCCAATAGTGTTTTTCAAACAAAAAACTTTGATCCTTTTAAGGTAATGGTAATAGTTTTTGTGATCGTATTTATTTTTATATTTTCTAAAGGAATAGAGGTTTTAACAAGTCCAAATCCTAACTCTTATTCTATTCCCTATGATGGACCGTCTAAATCA
Source organism: uncultured Candidatus Pelagibacter sp. (assembly GCA_905616395.1). Classification (GTDB taxonomy): domain Bacteria; phylum Pseudomonadota; class Alphaproteobacteria; order Pelagibacterales; family Pelagibacteraceae; genus Pelagibacter. The sequence goes on from CAJQSQ010000012.1 coordinate 5,650, forward strand.
GTATTTGAAAAATGGCTACCTTTTAGTAAAGTAAAATAATGGAAAAAATTGCTAAAACTTTACAGTTAGTATTGTTAAGTATTATTTTAATTAGCACAGTAATAGCCGTTGTTATGGAAATTAAGAATATGTTTCTAAATCAATCTGTAATGTTAGCTGACCTTCTACTAATGTTTCTATACTTAGAGGTATTGGCAATGGTTAGAGTTTTTTGGTCTCAGCAATCTATCAGTATTACTCTACCTCTTTTAATTGCTATCACTGCATTAGCACGGTTTATTATATTGCAAGGAAAAGAAATGGATCCTTCAGCGTTAGTTTATGAAGCGGTTGCAATCGTCTTAATAGCATCAGCTATAGTTATTCTAAGACTAAGACACAGTGACAAGCTGGGTCTTAAAAAAAGAAAAAAATAAAAATCATTTAGAAATAATTTTATCCCTGAAGTTTGAGTATAAAATTCTAGAGTAGTCATTCATACTTTGCATATTATCTTTTGCAGCTTGATCAAATTTATCTAGAGCACCTTCACCTAATTGATCCTCTAAAGCCTCCTTATATTCAGGAACACAGCCCCATTCATTAACTGTTGTATCTTTAATTTCTATATGAAATTGGATTCCATAAGCATGCTTTTGATATTTAAAAATCTGGTATTTAGTAACTGGAGATGAAGCTAAAATTGTTACCTCTTTATTACTATCAAGACCATCAACCTCATAAGAATGCCATTGCAAACTTTTAATCTTTTCAGGAAAAGCAGAAAACAAAATATCATTTTCTTTTTCTTTAGAAAAATTTATATCCATCATGCCAATTTCTGGAGTTTTGGATTGAACAACCTTACCACCGACAACTTCACCCAACAACTGACAGCCTAGACAAAAACCTAAATAAGGTTTTTTAAGACCAACAACAAATTCTTTAATCATTTTTTTTTCATCAATTAACCAGGGATATTCTTTTTCCATATGAGTATCCATAGGACCACCCATACAAAACATTCCATCAAATTTTGTTAAATCACTTGGTATCTTCTCACCGTCATCTAATTCTATGGTAGTCAAATTAACATTATCAGCCAACATTAAATCTTTGATATAACCTGGGTCTTCAATTTTGATATGTTGTAAGACAATTATATTCATTACTAAATTTATACTAATTTAGAATGCTCTCTAGAACAATATCTTAAGCTAAAAAAGTTTTTAGTCCGTCTAAAATATATTGAACACTTAGCCCTGCTAGAATGATTGCTATTACTCTTGAAATTACACTAATTATCTTTTTATTAATTATTTTTGAAGATTTTGAAGCAATAAAAAAAATCGTAAAAGTTAAAAGCAAAACTAAAACTAATGCTAGTATTCCAACAGCTTGATTTGTAAAATTATTACCTATATCTGAAACAGAAACAATAACAGAGGTAATCCCCGCTGGCCCAGCTATCAATGGTGTTGCTAAAGGAAATACACTTACTCTTTCTGAATTATATTCAAGGTCACCTTCTTTTCTTTGTTGTCTCTTATCAAACAGCATCTCCATAGAAATTAAAAATAAAATAATTCCACCTGCAATTGTAAAGGCAGGAAAAGATATGTTTAAATATCTTAGTAAAGAGCTTCCGAGTAATGCAAAAAATAGCAGTATAACAGCTGCAATTGTTGTGGCACTTAAGGCTGTTTTAATCTTATCTTTGGTTTCCATATGTTGAGTGACAATTAAGAATAGTGGCGTTGTTCCTAATGGATCAATAACAATAAAATATAAAAAAAAGGTTTGAATAAATATTTCGAGCATTTAAGTATTTAACACGATCAGTAAAAATTAACTAAGCAAATAAAAAATAACTAAATACCTGCTAACTTTTCCAATTGTTACTAAAATTAAAAATTCTATAAACTTAACTCTAAGTAATCCTGCCGCTAGTGTTAGTGGATCTCCAATAATTGGTACCCAAGCAAATAATAAGGACCATCTTCCAAATTTATTAAACCACTTAGAAGATTTTTCTATTTGTTCATCTTTAAATGGAAACCATTTTTTTTTTGAGAGTTTTCTCGAATAAAAACCTAAAATCCAATTAACAACTGAACCCAAAACATTACCTAAACTTGCAACAATTAATAACAATAAATTATCATAATTAGATGTTGCCACTAAGCCAGCTAACGTTAGTTCAGATGAAAATGGTAAGATAGTTGCTGCTAAAAACGATATTATAAATAAAGATAAATAAATCACCCAGAACACTTCTTAGAACAATATTTAACCTTATCCCAATTTAGCTTCCATTTTTTTCGCCATGTAAAAGGTCTCTTACAGGTAATGCAAATCTTTGAGGGTAGATTTTCTTTTTTCAATTTAAATTTCTTTAAAATTTTGTTTCCATTTTTTTATTACATCTTCCCAACTCGGCATTAAGTCGTCTTCATATCCATAAACAGAACCTGTTCCAATAGATCTAAAATTCTTCATTGCCAACACATGATGTCTACCTCTTAAATAATCCATCATCTTATTCTTATTCTCCCAAGCAGTTAGGGTATGATAATACTTATTGATCTTTTTTGAGTCACAAAACAAATTACCATTCGCTTTTCTTGCTGCTGCAAAACTTGGTGTTGTGTATCTCATAAATCTTAACATTCCAAAAAAGCCTTTAACTTTTATACCTGTTATAGAAATATACATTATGCAGTATTTAATTTAATAAATTTATCTGCTTCAGATAAAATCATTTTTTTTCTTTCATCTTTCATTTTATCAAATACATAAACCATCATTGATAATCTAGGGTTCTTTAAAAAAAATTTTCTATTTTTATCTATAAATCTCCAATAAAGGCCGTCCATCGTATTGCACCATTCGCCTTTTTTAAAATCCATCATCTTCATAAAGTAACTTGATCCACAAATGTATGGTTTTGTTGCAAAAATACCTCCATCACTAAACAGACCCATTCCATAAACATTAGGAACCATCACCCAGTCAGAAGAATCTACAAACATCTCCATAAACCACTTGTAAACAATAGTTGGTTTCACCTCACAAAGGTTCATTATATTTGATAAAATCATCAATCTTTCAATATGATGAGACCAGCCGTGGTTAACTGCATTCTTAATTGCATGATCAAGTGGTGGTAAGCCTGTTGTGCCCTCATACCAAGAATTTTTCATTTTTCTTTCGTGTTTGAAAAAATTTTTAGTTTCCATTTCATTAGAATACCCTTGATAAATTCCACGCATAAACTCTCTCCAGCCAATTACCTGACGTATATAACCTTCTAGCGAGTTCATTCTAATTTTGTGTTTTTTATGAAATTCTAAAATTTTTTGAATGATAATTTCAGGAGTTATCAATCCTAAATTAATGTACGGACTTAATGCACTATGAAATAAAATATTGTCTTTTTGATTAACAGCATCTTCATAGTCACCAAATAAATTGGATTTTTCTTTAATAAAAAAATCTAAAAGTTTAACAACATCACTGTATTCAGTTGCAAGCCAAAAATCACTTGTGTTACCAGGATGATCTTTAAAAAACTTTTCAATAATAGGTTTTAATTTTTTAGTATGACTGGTTTCGTTAATTTTTGGAAATTTTGGTATTAATATATCTTTCGGTAACTTATTTCTATTATCTTCATCAAAACTCCATTTACCTCCAATAGGATTTCCATCTGCCCCCATTAATATTCCAGATTTTTTACGAACCTCTTTATAAAATGTTGCCATAAAAGGTTTTTTTGATTTTGCTAAATAATTTTTAAACTCATCTCTTGAATTTAGAAACATTGGAGTTTGAACAATATTCCAGTTAATTTTTTCTTTTTTTAAAAATTGTGAAATTTTCTTTTCAAAAAATTTATCCTCAACCTCAAAGCTTGAAATCTCAGTAATTTTTTTTTGGTCAATGATAATTTTTAATTTCTTAAAATAAGTGTCTTTAAAATTTTTGTCCTCAATTTTAGAATATTCAACTTTGTACTTATTCACCTTAAGCATGTCTGCATAAGACCTCATAGAAGATAGAAATAGCAGTATCTTTTGCTTATGATGCTTTTCATAAGTGCATAGTTCGTGGTCTTCTGCCATGTAAAAAGAATGGTCCTTTTTGAAGCGGTCTACGTATTTTAATGGAAATAATTGATTGCCAAGTATAAAAAACAATTTCATAGTTAAATATAACTAAATAAAAATTATATGTCAGAAAAATATCTTATTTTTGGTGCGACAGGTTCTGTAGGCTCTAGCTTAGCTGAACAATTAAAAAATTCAGGGAATGATATTCACTTAGTTGCTAGAAATGAAGGTGATGTTAAAGTGATTGCAGACAAATTAGGTTGCTCTTATACTGTTGCTGATGTTTTAGAAGATGGATTTATAGAAAAAGTAAAAACAGATATTAATGAAATTAAAGGTATAGCATACTGCGTAGGTTCTATTGATTTAAAACCATTAAGAATGGTTACAGAGGCTGACATGAATAAATGTATGAAATTAAACCTTTACTCAGCAATTGAAGCTATAAAGGGATATCAAGAAAGTTTAAAAAAAAATAAAGGTTCAGTTGTTTTATTTTCAACTGTTGCGGCTCAAAGAGGATTTACTAATCATACAATTATTGCATCTGCAAAAGCTGCAGTTGAAGGGTTAACTGTAACGTTAGCCGCTGAGTTTGCTCCAAATATTAGAGTAAATTGTATTGCACCAAGCTTATCAAAATCTAAGATCGCAGAACCAATGTTAAAAAATCCTGCTATTGCAGAAGGAATTGCAAAAGCACATCCTCTTAAAAGATTGGGTGAAGGAAAAGATTCTGCAGCACTTGCAAAATTTTTGATTACAGAAGATAGCTCTTGGATAACTGGTCAAGTTATTGCAGTTGATGGTGGTAGATCAAAACTTTCTTAAAGTTAAAAACATTTTTTATCACTTATTATTTTCTGTTTTAATTTTCTAATCTTTTAAAAATATGGCTAAAAGTACCAGACCAAAGTAACCCATAATTTTTATCAAGTAGAAAATTGTAGATATCACTTTTTTTTATTTCTTTTGCGTGTATTTCTACACATACTAACTTAGGCTGAAACTTATCAAAAGATAAGCCTTTTAAAACGTTTAAATCTGAGCCTTCTACATCAATATCTAAGAAGTCAATTTTAGTATTTTTAAATTTTCCTCTTTCTATAATTTCATCTAAACTAAAAGCCTCTATTCTTTTTTCATTAATTTTACCGTTGAAATACTTTTTAGCATGGTTCATTTTGCTTGTGGTTAATGGACTTTGTTCTTTTTCAAAATATAGTTTAATAATTTCATTTTTATCTGAAGCAGCACAATGATAATTTAAATCATTAGGCCTTGCATGATTAAATAAATCTATTGCAAATTCACTTACATCAACATTAATACCGCTCCAGCCTTTCATGTGTAATAACTGCGTATTATTCATTCGCAAAGGATGAAAGCACCCAACATCAATATAAATTCCTTCTTTTTTTTCATTAAAAAAATCTTTTACAACAAGATCTTCGCCATCCATTGAATAAGATATTCTTTTTTTAAAAAAATTTTGTTTAATATAAATACTATGAAAGATATGAAGCTTATTAAAAATTTTTTTTATCAACTACTTTTGAGACCTTTTAAAACACTCAATTGTATTCTTTAACAAGCAGGCAATTGTCATTGGCCCTACTCCACCTGGAACAGGTGTTAAAGCTTTTGCAACTTTTGAAACTTCTTCAAAAGCAACATCTCCAACTATACCGTTTTCAGTTTTATTGATCCCAACATCTATTACGATTGCATCTTTTTTAACCCAGTCGGCTTTTACAAGTTCTGGAATACCAACTGCTGCAACAATAATATCTGCTTCTAAGCATTCTGCTTTTAAATCTTTAGTTCTTGAATGAGTAATTGTTACTGTGCAATTTTCTTTTAAAAGTAATTGTGCCATTGGCTTACCATTTAGATTTGATCTACCAATCATAACAGCTTTTTTTCCACTTAGATTTGGTTCAATTTTTTTAATCATTAGATAGCATCCTAAAGGAGTGCAAGGCACTGAACTTTCATAGCCTGATGAAAGATTACCAACATTCATTGGGTGAAATCCATCAACATCTTTACCTGGTGAAATAGTTTCAATAACTTTTTGTTTATCAATGTGTTTTGGTAAGGGCAATTGAACTAAAATTCCTGAAATATTTTCATCTTTATTAAGTTCTTCAATTTTATCTAATACAGTTTTTTCTTCCACAGCCTCTGGATATCTAATTATTTCAGATTTTAGTCCAACTTCATTCGCAGCTTTCTCTTTCATACGAACATAAATTTGACTAGGGGCCATATCTCCAATTAAGATAACAGTAAGCCCTGGAATTTTATTATGTTTATTCTTTAGTTCTACAACTTCTTGTCTAAGTTCTTCTCTAAGTTCAGCTGCTATTTTTTTTCCATCTATTAAAATCATGTATTTCCTTAAAAAATCATTGGTGCAATGTACAGCTTCATACACATTTCTATAAACCAAATCAATAACAGTAATATAATTGGTGAAATATCTACAGATCCTAAATTGGGTAAGAAACTTCTTATTTTATTAAGTGTTGGATTTGTTAATCGATAAGTCACCTCTAAAATGGAATAAACAAATCTGTTTTGAGTATTCAAGATATTAAATGCAACAAGCCAGCTAATAACCACATTAGCTAAAACGACATATGAATAAAGTTTTAATATTTGAAGTACTAGGTAAAAAATAGCTATCATTTTTTCTCAATATAAATTGACTGACTTGGGAAAGCAAAAGCTGCTTTGTTTCCCTCAACAATTTGTTTTATTTCAATTGCAAGTTTTTCTTTAACTTCCAACCATGTTGAAAAACTATTAGAAGCAGTAAAACATCTAACTCTCATATCAATTGAACTATCTGAAAATTTTTCAACTCTAACCGCAACTCCCACAGCTTTGTCAAAATCATCATTTTTATTAATGTGACCTTCAATTTCATTTCTAATTTTTTTTAATTGATCAACAGTAGTGTCATATTGAAGTGTTATTGCCCAATCTATTCTCCAGTTAGTTGTCTCACTAATATTGATAACTGCATTTTCAGCAAACTGAAAATTAGGAATTATAGCTAAAGATTTATCAAATTTTCTCAAAACAGTTGATCTAAAACCAATTTTCTCAACAATGCCTTCAATAATACCTTCAACTAAAATCCAATCCCCTATCTTAAATCTTTTTTCAACTAAGACTAAAATTCCCGAAATCAAATTTTTAAATAAGTCTTGTGCACCTAATGCAACAGCAACACCAAATAAACCTAGTCCTGCAATAATTGGTCCAATTTTTATTCCCCAAAGTTCCAGAACAGCAGCTAACCCTAAAATAAAAATTAAAATCTTTAAAGATTTTATAATCCAGCCCACTAACTCACGGGTTAACATTTTATCTAGGCCACTTAAAATATAAGAAATTGGTTCAATAATTTGATGGATAACCCAGAATATTAAAATTGTAATTAATGTACGATTAATTGTATCAACTATAGCTCTGCCATCATCTGCAAAAGACATATAATAACTTGCAATAAAGAAACCTAGAACAATTGGCAAAAATCTAGCTGGACCCTCCATTGCATGGACAAAGGTGTCATCTAATTTATTTGTAGTTCTTTTTGAAATTGCTTCTAATCTTTTGATAATAACTTTACTTATTATTCCTCTAAAAATTAAAAAAATAAAAAATATTCCAATACCAATTAGTATCTGAAAAATATCAACTCCACGAATTCCTTTAGACCAAACAGAAATAAACAGATCACTAAAATTACTAAATATGTCCATAATTAAATTTTATATAGCAAAAATTCCTCTTCTCCAGGGTTAAAAAGAAAAATTTTTTTCCACTTAATTTCATTAAGAATTGAAGAGGTTTTTTCTCCAATGCACATCAAATTAGTATTCATCCATAAGGTTTCTAGCTGATAATTTTTAATTACTTTTAAAAAATTAATCGCACTATTTTGCGAATAAATGTAAGTGATTTCAGGCATTTTTAATTTTAGTTTTTCAATAAAACCTTCATCGTATTTTTCTATCGAGTTGGCTCTGTAATTAGTTAATCGTTCTATTGTGTGGCCACTTGAAATGAGTTCTTTATCTAAATCACTAGAGATTATTTCTCCACTTATATAAATTAGCTTTCCTTCAGAAGGGTTAAAATTTTGTAAGATTAATTCCTTAAGATTATTAACATTTCCATCAGCTGCAAAAACATTTTGGAAACCAGCCCTTCTAGCTTTTTTTTCAGTAGCACTTCCAACACAAAAACATTTTAATTTTTTATCCATGTTCTTTATATCTAAAAATTTAATAGCATTAGTACTGGTAAAAATAATTCCTTTAAATGCAGAATAGTTTGGAGCTTCATAGTTTAAACCTTCAATATTAATTAGAGGTAAATGAGATATTTCATGACCTAATGATTGAAATTTTAATATCATTTCATGACAATCTTCTAAGGGTCGTGTGAATAAAATATGCATATTATTTTTTGTAAGAATTATTAGACATCTTTTTAAGTGTTTTTCCCATCTCTATTCCTAATTCTTCCGCTTTGTTTATGCTTTTGGATGACTTTAAATGAAATCTTTTACTGCCATCTAGTGAAAAAAGCTCTACTTCAAGATTAATTTTATCACCCCCAATTTTTGCAAATGCCCCCACTGCTGTTTCACAGTCACCTTCTAAAACTTTTAAAACACTTCTTTCAGCTTTTATAGTGATGTGTGTTGATTGATGATCAACTTGTTTTAATAAATTAATTAAATCTTCATCATTATTTCTACATTGCAAAGCAATAACCCCTTGTCCAGCGCATGGTATAATTTCTGAAGTAGAAAAAACTTGAGAGATATTTTGATTTAGTCCCAAAGAATCAATTCCGGCATATGATAAGATAATTGCATCATATAAATTTTCGTTAAGTTTTCTTATTCTTGTACCAACGTTTCCTCTAATTAATTTATAATTAAGATCATCTCTTATTTTTTTAATCTGAAATTCTCTTCTAAATGAGGATGTTCCAATAATTGAATTTGGGCTTAGATCTTTTAAATATTTATTGTCTTTGCTAATTAAAATTTCTCTTGGATCATTTCTTCCTAAAAAACAATCTGTTAACAATCCTTTGGTTTCTTCAGAAGGCATGTCTTTTAATGCATGCACAGCTATATCTATTTTATTATCTAACAATTCAACCTCTATAGTTTTTGAGAAAAGTCCCTTACCACCTACATCCGACAATCTTTTGTCTTGAACTTGATCACCTTTAGTTACAATTTCTTTAATAATTACTTCTTCAATTCCAAAACCTTTTGAATGGTTAAGAATTTTTTCTCTAGCTTTTTCAGCATAAATTAGCGCTAATTTACTTCCTCTAGCGCCTATAATAATTTTTCTATTTTTCATTTAATTGCTTTATACTTCATACTTATATTTAGAATGTATTATTAATAAAAACTAATTTAATGAATAAAAAACCTATAATTTTAGGAATTGAATCAAGCTGTGATGAAACGGCTGCCTCTATCATAACTGAAAATAAGCAAGGTATGCCAACAATTTTATCAAGTATTGTTTCAAGTCAGGTAGATGTTCATAAAGAATTCGGCGGCGTTGTGCCTGAACTTGCTGCAAGATCTCATATGGAAAAAATAGATTTAATCACTAAAAAAGCACTTGATGAAAGCGGAGTAAAAATGGAGGACCTGGATGCTATAGCAGCAACTGCTGGACCAGGTCTTATAGTTTGCTTGTCTGTCGGTTTAAGTTTTAGTAAAGCAATGGCCTCTTCACTTAATAAACCTTTTATTGCAGTCAACCATCTTGAAGGGCATGCTTTAAGCCCAAAACTAAATTCTGAATTAAATTATCCTTATCTGTTACTTTTAATTTCTGGAGGTCATACTCAATTTTTAAGCGTTCAAGGTTTAGGAAGTTATAAACGATTAGGAACCACTATTGATGATGCTGTGGGTGAGGCATTTGACAAAACAGCAAAACTATTAGGAATAGAGTTCCCTGGTGGCCCGCAGATTGAGGTATACGCAAAAAAAGGTGATCCAAATAAATATTTATTACCCAAGCCAATTTTTTATAAAGGTGGCTGCAATTTATCATTTGCGGGTTTAAAAACTGCTGTTTTAAAGATCTCTAAACAAATTAAAACCGATCAAGAAAAATATGATCTTGCAGCATCTTTTCAAAAAACAATCGAAGAAATACTATATAAGAAAAGTAAGATCGCTTTTGAAGAATTTAAAAATATAAATATAAAAAATAAAAATAAATTTGTGGTTGCGGGTGGCGTCGCTGCAAACAAAAGAATTAGAGAAGTCCTGACTAACCTTTGTGAGGAAGAGGACTTCGAAGCAATCTTTCCTCCCATTAATTTATGTGGTGATAATGCTGCAATGATTGCAATGGTTGGATTAGAAAAATTTAAACTTAAACAATTTAGTGAGCTGGATCATCCAGCAAAACCTAGATGGCCTTTAGATGAGAATGCTATTTTTTTAAAAGGTGCTGGAGTAAAATTGTAATGCAATACTGGTTAATGAAACCAACACACCTTGTAGCTGCTGCCTTAACTGAAATCATGTCTCGTTCGCCTTTATCTGTCATTTCATAAGTGCCTGAGGATTTTTTACAGCCTCAAACTATTTTGTTGAAGCAGAGCCTAAGCCTTTGATTTCATTAAAAATTTCTTGGCCAATTTTAGGTTTTAACTTAATTACGTTTCTGGTCTTTTTATCTATCTTAGTTATAAAAAAACCATATTTAAACTTACCCTCATAAATATTACCCTGAGCATCTATATATTTTCCCTTACCATAAATTTTATTTTCTTTTACTTGGACCGATGATTATGGGCATACAAAATCAATAATAAAAACTATCAATTGGGCTTCAAAACAATTTTATAACTACATGTCTTTCTAAATGATGCTAATAAAATTTAATAAACCAAATTAATTAATAATAACTAACTCTATAAATGTGTTGAGCATATTTTATAAAATTGTGCAGTACATTGAGCTATATGATTTAGCAAAATCTTTCTAAACATCCCTTTCATTTAAAAAAATTTGAACTTGTAATCCTTAAAATATTTCTGTGTATCTTTTAACCAAATATCTTTTTTTTTGAGAATATTGTAGAATTTTATATCACTACCACCATATCCAAATATTTTAGTTTTTTTTCTTTTTGTATTCTTAACATTACTGATTGCGGAAATTATTTTATTTAAATCGTAATCAACATTCGTTATTGAATAACCTTTGGATCTATTATGTTGGCGACTCCCAATGTTAATTGTAGGAACTCCAAAATATGGTGCTTCCCTTATCCCTGCACTAGAATTTCCAATTATAAATTCTGAGTTTTTTAGAGTGGTTAAAAAATATTCAAATCTCATTGATGGTATTAAATAAAACTGTTTATTTTTTTTTAACCTTTGATATTCAGCAAAAATTTTATCAGTTCCGAAATCATTATTTGGGTAAATAACAATAAAATTTTTTTTGCTTTGTATCAAGGCATCAACAAGTATTGACGTTTGTTTGGCCAAATCCTTAACTTCTGTAGTTACCGGGTGAAATAAAAGTATGGCATAATTATCAAATCCTATTTTATAATGACGACGAGTTTTCTTTATATTTGGTAGTAGTTTAGATTTCATAACATCTATATCTGGAGATCCTATTTCATAAATTGTTTCTTTTGGCTCTCCTAAATGCATTACTCTGCGATACGAAGACTTATTTGATACAAAATGTAAATTAACTAACTTAGTCACTGAATGTCGTATAACCTCATCAACAGTTCCTGAGACCTCACCACCCTCTATGTGTCCTACTTTTATATTGTTTAAAGATCCCACTATTGCTCCTGCTAGTGCCTCAACTCGATCCCCATGTACTATGATCATGTCTTGATTATTTTCCTTAATATAGTCAGAAAACCCTATTATAGTTTTAGCTAAAACTATATCCATATGATCTAAATAATTTTGATTGATAAATTTATAGATATTTTTTATTCCTGATCTATCAACCTCAATATGAGTTGATCCATATTTCTCTAACATGTGCATACCTGTTACAAAAATAGTAACTTGAAATTCTGGATCTTTTTGAGTTCGAAGTATTAAAGACTTAATTTTTCCAAAATCTGCTCGCGTACCGGTTAAAAAGATAATCTTACGCAATATCTTTACCTTTTTCTCCTAAGGACGCACGAGTAACTCTAGCATCTTTTAATATAAATTTTTGTGCAACCTTACCAATTAATGAATCATAATCTGCAGCAGAATAATCTCCTCCACTAGGCCTACGCACCCACAAATTTTCTTCAGTCAAAATCTCTCCTTTAGAAATATTTTTAGTAGCAACAACTGATGCAAACGCAAATGCTTTTGTTTGAGCCTCTTCACTAACAGTGTTTTTATAGCCACCTCGCTCTAAAAAAATAGTATTACTACCATTTATCAATTCTTTTAATGAAATTGGATCCATTGAACAGGCAATATCTGGGCCTGGACGACTCATATCATCAGTAAAATGTCTTTCAAGAATTGATGCACCTAAAGCAACGGCACCTAAACATGCATAATTATTTATTGTATGATCTGAAAGACCAATTATGGCATCAGGAAAAGCTTGACTCAATTCAGTTAATGCACCCAACCTAACTAATTCAGGTGGAGTTGGATAAATATTTGTACAATGTAGAAGGGCAAATGGTACACCTGCTTTTCTCATTATTTCAACAGATGGCCTAATACTTTCCACAGTATTCATTCCTGTACTTAATATTATTGGTTTACCTGCTTTGGCCACATATTTAACCAATGGGTAGTTATTGCATTCCCCTGATCCTATTTTATAAGCAGGAACATCAAATTTGACTAAACGATTTACTGCTTCTCTTGAAAAGGGTGTACTTATAAATATCGCATTTCGATCAATAATATGTTTCATAAGTTTTTTTTCATCAACTTCATTAAGTGCACATCTTTTCATGACTTCATAAATTGAAACTGTTGTATTGCCTGGTATTACTGCTTTTGCTTCTTCTGACATTTCGTCTTCAATTATGTGAGTTTGATGTTTAATTATCTCAGCACCAGCATTAATAGCTGAATCTGCCATTTCAATAGCTAAATCAAGATTTCCTTCATGATTAATGCCAATTTCAGCAATAATCAATGGTGGGTGTTTATAACCAATCTTTCTTCCAGAAATTGAAAATTCTAAGTCCATTTAATTTTATTATCTAAAAACTTTATCCCACATCTTATCTAGGGTTTCAGTTTATTTTTATAATACTTTAAGGTTTTATTTAAAGCTTTTTCTTGTTTATTCATTTCTGCCAAATTTCTTTGATTGGTGGTAAATTGCATCATTATTTTTTGAATATTTTCAGCATTCTCTGCATCGCCCCAACCATATGAACTAGAAATTTTCATTGAACCAGAATAAAGACCTTTTTCCTTTGCATCTTTAAATGCTGGTTCATTATTTACAGTTTGCCAAGCAGCATAGATACCATCACCACCAAAATATATAAATTTTTTTCTAAACTCTTGCCATTTTACCCCATATTTTTTCCCATTAAATATGCACGGAAAAGTATAGTAACTATGCGTAAATTGATTTGGGATAAGTTGATTTATCAAAATATCAAAATTATTTTTTGAAATAACTTTTCTAAATTTCTTACCCATTACAATTCTTTTTGATAAAAAAAAATTCAACCGCTCTATCTGGGCAAGCCCTATCGCAGCAGCAACCTCTGGTAATCTATAATTATAAGCTAAAACAGCATGTCTTTTCCAATTTGGATCTTGAAATTTATTTCTATCAATTCTTACCTTACCACTCTTGGCAGTTACATTTTTAAAACCAGCACAAGCAAATTCTCTCATTTTCTTTGCAAGTTTTGCATTATTAGTTGAAACAATTCCTCCATCACCAGTTGTGATATGTTTGGAATTTTCAAAACTCCAACTACCCACATCCCCAACTGTTCCTGCTATTCTTTTTTTTTCATCACTGGCAAAAAAACATTGGGCACAATCTTCTAATATAAATAATTTATTTTTTTTTGCTATTCTCTTTATTGCTGACATGTCACACATTAATCCATAAAGATGAACAACCATAATTGCTTTGGTCTTTTTAGTTATTTTTTTTTCAATATCATGCGGGTCAATTAGAAAAGTATCTTTTTTAACATCTGCATAAACTGGAACTGCTCCGCATTGCCAAACTGCATATCCACACATTGCAACTGTTAAGGCAGGAATAATAACCTCATCCCCATGCCCTACACCAAAAGCATTCAAAGCCATATGCAGCGTAGAAGTTCCAGAGTTTGCTGTAACGGCATAGTTTTGTTTGTGAATTTTTGCAAATTTCACCTCTAGTCTTTCATTCATTGTTCCTGAAGAATCTGCTCTGAAATCTGAAGATAAAATATTTTTTATATAACTCAATTCTTTACCTTTAAACTTCCATCCCTTATAAAGTGACATATTTTTTTCCTTGGTTTAATTTATAGTCTTTTTCTCTAAAATGATTAATTTTTGTAATTTTTTTATTTTTTTCTAAATAATTTATCACTTTAGCTGTTTTTATTGTGAAGGGAAATTTAGAAAATATATTTTGAAAAAAAATGAGATCTTCTTTATAATCAAGTGTAAATCTCATATTATTGTTTTTTTTTAGTCTCAAAGAATAAGATTTATAATTATTTTTTAAATAAGGAGCAATCATTTCAATATTATTATTTTTGGAATTATTAAAAGCTCGCTTAATTACAAAAGCTTTAAAAATATATGTAAATAATCCCGTGATAGAGTTTTTATTAGATTTTATATAATCACAATTTTTATTAATGATTTTATTAATTGCATTTTTATAAGTCACATAATCAAACAGCAAATCATCTGCGTCTACCATTACAGCAACCTTTACTTTAAATTTGTTAATACAATCATTCCATCTTTTTAGAACATTATTTTTTGAACCTCTAAAATATAAAATTTTATTTTCCTTAGCTATATTACATAAAGGAAGGTCTGATGCCTCAGTTGTTGTAGCAAGTATGATCGGGTAACCAATTTTTTTTGCTCTATCTATTATTATTTCTATGATAAGTTTTTTATTTATTAATTTTAAACACTTTTTAGGAAGTCTTGTTGAGCTTGTCCTGACTGTTATTATAGTAAAAATATTTTTATTAATTTTTTTTTTTAACATAAAATTAATTACTATAATAAAGTAAAAATAATAACTACCAAGATAACCATCCACCATCTACATAAACTTCTTGGGCATTAGTATAAGTATTTTTTTCATCTAATAAAAAATTAATTACAGGATCTATTTCATCTAAGTTCATCATTCTACCTTTTGGATTATTTTTATTATAATTTTTTCTAAAAAAAGAATTTAATCCTTTTTGATCAACCCCACCAAGCACAATACTATTAAACAAATATTTTTTCCCAAACTGTGTTCCAAAGTATTTCATCATCATGTTTGATGCAGATTTCGATACACAATAACCAAGTTCTTTTGAAAAGTTTTTATAAATAAAATGTTTTGGTGTTTTGATGCTATATAAAGAAGTGAAGTTAATTATTCTACCTTCTTTTTGAAATTTTATATAGCTTTTAATAACATTTAAATTCAAAAAGAAATTTATATCAAAAAATTTTTTTATAGAGCTCTCGTCTAAATTTTTTGAATCTTTTTTTGAGTTTTTTGAAAGTGGTGTAGAATTATGACCATGGCAAAATATAACAGCATATATTTTATTATTATTGAATATCTCTTTTAAATATTCATTATTTTTTAAATCATTGCCATTACTAATATCTGATTCAATAATAATAAAATTTTTTTTTAAATTTTTTTTTAAAGATGAGCCTATTCTTCCATTAGATCCCGTTAAAAATATTTTTTTTTTCATTTAGGTTTATGTTTAATTTTTATTTTTTTATCAATCATTTATAGCAATTTTTTTATAAAAAAAATTAAATATACTTTTATTTCTAAATTTTTAGGGAATATATGGAAAAAAAACTAGGGTTTAATAATAGAGCTATCAGAAACTACAAAGCTACCTTCATAAGTGGTAAAGGTAATTCCAAAGATAGAGATTATGCACCATTTAACATATGCAAGACCACACAATATAAAGGCCTATATCTTTGTAAATATAAGAAGGGTAAGAAACACTTTGTCTCACAGTTTTATATCAAAAGTACTGGAAGGCTACGAAGGTTCACAGTAGGTAGATTTATTGACAATTTAAATGTCATCACTGGAGAAACTATCCAAACTTCGCTTTCCAAAATCACAACCACATGAAGAAGATGATTGCATTGAATAAGCATTGATAATGTTGAAAGTGTCATAGAAAAAATATAAGTTCTCTTATGTTATTAACTAATAAACACAACAAGAGTTGATCAGACATGTCACGTGTTTTATTAAAATAACGTAAAATAAAAGTGTTAAATAAAATTATGGTGACCTGTAAGGAAAACAATTAGATGCAGTACTGGTTAATGAAATCTGAGCCTGATGTTTGGTCTATTGATCAACAAAAAAAGGCTGGTGCTAAAGGCGCTCCTTGGGATGGGGTAAGAAATTATCAAGCGGCTAAAAATTTAAGAAAAATGAAAAAAGGAGATCTTTGTTTTTTTTATCACTCAAATATTGGCAAAGAAATTGTTGGTATAGTTGAGGTTATTGAAGAGGCTTTCTTAGACAAAACTGACAAGGATGGACGATTTGTAGCTGTTCAAGTAAAGTTTAAAGAAAAATTAAAGAAAAATGTAACGCTTGAAGAGATTAAAAAAACCAAGTCTCTTGGTCATTTATCGCTTATTAAACAAAGCAGATTATCCGTTATGCCCATAGACTCTAAAAGCTGGAAAATTTTAAATAAGATGAGTATTATTTAAATAAAAAAATTCATGCCAAAAAAAAAATCAACATCAAAGGTAAAAAAGGAAACTCCTAAAAACACTAAGGCTAAAAAAAAAATAAAGCCTATTAGAAAAAAGGTTTTAAAAAAAGTTGAAGAAAAAGAATTAATCATAAAGACTAAGCCTGAGTGGATAAAAAGTGCTCTAGTAAATAAAGCAAAATATCAGAAAAAATACTCAGACTCGATTAAAAATAACAATGACTTTTGGAAGAGTGAAGGGAAAAGAATTACCTGGATTAAACCGTACAAAAAAATTAAAGACGTAAAATATAGTAAAAAAGAAGTTAAAATTAAATGGTATGAAGATGGAACATTAAACGCTTCTGCTAATTGTATAGACCGTCACCTTAAAGATAAAAAAGATAAAACAGCAATTATTTGGGTGGGTGATGATCCAAAGGATACTAGGAAAATTTCATATAAACAATTACATAGCGAAGTTTCAAAAACTTCAAATGGTTTAAAAAAATTAGGAATTAAAAAAGGTGATCGAGTTACAATTTATTTAACTATGATCCCAGAGCTTGCAGTAACAATGCTGGCTTGTGCTAGAATTGGTGCGATCCACTCAATTATTTTTGGTGGATTTTCAGCAGACTCTATTTCTGGCAGGGTTAATGACTGTGATTCACATTATATCATTACCGCAGATGAAGGTGTTAGAGGTGGTAAAACTATCCCCCTAAAAGCAATCACTGATGAAGCATTAAGAAAATGTCCAGAAGTTAAGAAATGTATTGTTATAAAACGAACTGGAAATAAAGTTGGCTGGGTGAAAGGAAGAGATGTTTGGTATGACGACTTAATTAAAGGTGTATCAGATAAATGTGAGCCTGAGGAAATGAATGCAGAAGACCCTTTATTTATTCTATACACATCTGGCTCTACTGGAAAACCAAAGGGAGTTTTACATACAACAGGTGGTTATATGGTTTACGCATCTATGACCCATCAATATATTTTTAACTATAAACCAAAAGATATTTATTGGTGCACAGCTGATATTGGTTGGGTTACTGGTCACAGTTATATAATTTATGGTCCACTTGCTAATGGTGCAACAACAATAATGTTTGAAGGGATTCCAACTTACCCTGACAGTTCAAGATGGTGGCAAATTATTGATAAACATAAAGTTAATATTTTTTATACAGCACCCACTGCTATTAGAGCTTTAATGAGAGAGGGTGATAAACCTGTTAAGAAAACTTCAAGAAAATCTTTAAAATTATTAGGAACTGTTGGAGAGCCTATTAATCCTGAGGCTTGGATGTGGTATTACAAAATAGTTGGAAATTCTAAATGTCCCATTGTTGATACGTGGTGGCAAACAGAGACAGGTGGAATTTTAATTAGCCCACAAACAGGAGCTATGAATTTAAAACCCGGTTCTGCAAGTAAACCTTTTTATGGAATTAAGCCTTCTATAGTTGATAAAAATGGAAAAGAAATTAAAGGAGCTGGTGAAGGAAGATTGTGCATTTCTCAATCTTGGCCTGGACAAATGAGAACTGTTTATGGTGATCATCAAAGATTTATCGATACTTATTTCTCTCAGTTCGATGGAAAATATTTTACAGGTGACGGAGCTAAAAGAGATAAGGATGGCTACTACTGGATAACTGGTCGTGTAGATGATGTTATTATTGTCTCTGGTCATAACCTTGGAACTGCTGAAATAGAAAGTGCTTTTGTTGCTCATCCAAAAGTTGCTGAAGCTGCTGTAGTTGGATATCCGCACGATATTAAAGGTAACGGTCTTTACTGTTATGTAACTCTAAATGTTGGAGAAAAATCTGATTTAGATCTTGAAAGAGATTTGAAACTTTGGGTAAGAAAACAAATCGGAGCACTTGCAACACCTGATATTATTCATTTCTCTCCTGGACTTCCAAAAACAAGATCTGGGAAAATTATGAGAAGAATTTTAAGAAAAATTGCTGCTAATGAGCATGATCAATTAGGTGATACATCCACTTTAGCTGATCCAAGTGTTGTTCAAAGTTTGGTAGATAATAGAAAAAATATTTAAATTTTAATTAATTCTTTAAATTCTTTTTCAATATTTTCCCATTTTAAAATCATAGAATTTAATACAATCTTTCTGTCTAATGTTTTTAATTCTTCAGCCACTGGTGCCCACTTATATAAAGTCAGAGCACTTTCATTAAATGGCCAAGACTTGTAATATGTATTCCAATCAATCTTTTCTAATCGTTCTTTAAACTTTTCTTTTGCTTGTAAAATAATTTCTTTAGGCATTCCATTTTCGGTTTCCTTAGTTAAAATTTTATTATAAATTTCACTGGCTTTATCCATATCCTGATAATTACAAAAAATATTCAAGTATGATAGGCTGTAAAAAGTAAGATCCTGAAGTGCTATGGTGTAAATATTCCATTTAGCTTTATTAATAGATGCTAAAAATATTTCATCATCAAAATGAAGTACCCACTTTGTCCCCATTCTTGTTTTTAAATAATTATATAGAGTTACTTGTGATACCCAGGCTGACTGTGTTTGAATAAATAATGTAAGGTCTTCAATATTCTTAATTTTTTTCTTTGGAAGTATTCCTTTAAATAAAGCAAAGAGATAAACTCTAATATCTTCAAGTTTTATGTCTTTTATTTTAAGTTTATATTTAAGCAACTTTTACCTACCTGTTATGTGTTTTATATTACAAAAATGGCTCTAATTCGAACTATTTAAAGGCTTTCAATCCACCTCATTATGAGTAGTGTTTCTCTCTTAACTATATAGGGAGAGTAAAATGTCAAATAAAACAAAACACTGGGAAAAAACTAGGGGGCTATTGTTTGTAACTTTAGCAATCTGGTTTGTATTCTCAATTGGCATCTTTTTTTTCGGAACCGAAATGGAAGCATCTAGCTTCAGACCTTTTGGATATCCACTGTCATATTATATGACTTGTCAGGGTTCATTATTAGCATTTGTAATTTTGAATTTCTGGTTTGCGGGTAGACAAGAGAAGATAGATGAAGAGTTTGGTTTCACTGAAAGAGAGGATAGCTAATGATAAAAGGTAAATTTATAGACAATCTACCAAAAGTTTATGGGATCTATACGGGTGGTTTTATAGGGTTCATAATCTTAATGGCGATTGCTGAACAAATGGGGATGTCTGCAAAAGCAATAGGAATTTCTTTTGTAGTATTCACAATTGCTATCTATGCGATAATCGGATGGTTATCACGTACACTTCAGATGGACGCATACTACGTAGCGGGGAGACAAGTACCTACTGTATTTAACGGAATGGCTACTGCGGCAGACTGGATGTCTGGTGCATCATTCGTTGCAATGGCAGGTGGTATTTATTTCAAAGGCTATGGCTATATGGCGTTGTTAGTTGGATGGACAGGTGGTTATATACTTGTATCTACTTTACTAGCACCCTACTTAAGAAAATTTGGCTGTTACACAGTTCCAGATTTTGTTGGTACAAGATATGGTGGTAACGCAGCAAGACTTTCCGCAGTACTAGTATTAACGGTAGCTTCATTCACATATGTGACTGCACAAATCAATGCAACGGGAACTATTGCTTCAGTAGCTTTAGATATTCCTTTTAAAATTGCTGTGTATGTCGGATTAGCAAGTATATTGCTTTGTTCTATGCTTGGTGGAATGAGAGCAGTTACATGGACGCAAGTTGCGCAATATATAGTTTTAATTATTGCTTATTTACTTCCTGTATTCTGGATCAGTAGTAAAATGGGTGCTGGATTCTTCCCACATTTGATGTTGGGAGATGAGGTAGCTAGAATTGCTGAACTAGAAAGTCAGTTTGGGTTTGTTAAAAACTCTGCTGCCGACTTAGCTACAGTACCAAAAGGTTTAGCTGGAATAACTAAAGCACACTCATCAGTTAACGGAACAAGTTGGGGATTCATTTCTCTAGCAATTTGTATGATGGCGGGAACAGCTTCTTTGCCTCACGTTATGATGAGATACTTTACTACTCCAAGTGTAAAATCAGCTAGAAGATCTGTAGCATGGTCGCTACTTTTCATCTTCATTTTATACTCAACTGCGCCAATGTTAGCGACATTATCAAAACTATCACTGATTGATCCAACACTTTCAACAGGGATTATTGGTAAGTCAATAGCTGAGGTTCAAGCAATAGATTGGTATCAAAACTGGAACCAAGCTAACTTAATGTTTGTTAGCGACTTTAACGGAAATGGAACTCTTGAATTAAATGAGTTTTTCATGGGTGGTAAAGCGGTTGTGTTAGCTACTCCAGAAATTGCTGGATTACCTTATGTAATCTCAGGTCTGGTTGCTGCTGGAGGTATGGCTGCTGCCATGTCTACTGCTGATGGTTTAGTTTTAGCAATTGCTAATGCTTTGTCTCATGACTTGTATTATAAGATCATTGATCCAAAAGCAGAAGCTGCAAAAAGATTAATTGTTGCAAGGGTATTACTTGTAATAATTGGTTTTGCTGGAGCAACTATTGCCGCAATGGGTATCCAAGGTATCTTAGGTTCAGTAATCTGGGCTTTTGACTTTGCGATGTCAGGATTGTTCTTCCCGCTTGTACTAGGTGTATGGTGGAAAAGAGCGAATGGTCCTGGTGCTGTTGCAGGAATGCTTCTAGGATTAGCTTCTGGTACTTGGTATCTAATTTGGGTACGTACTGGTGGAGCTGGATTCTTGGGTATTACTCAACTTACATTCGGTATCGTTGGAGCGTCAGTTAGTTTAGTTTCTATGGTGGTTGTTAGTTTATTAACAAAAGCACCAGATGCAGCTACTCAAGACATGATTGATGAACTTCGTATTCCAAGTGGTAAAACAATTCTTGGAAAACAACACTAATTAAATTTTATATTAAGGGGCGATTTGTTTCGCCCCTTAGTTAAGTTAAAAAAAAATTCCTCTTTATATTTATGCCAGAAATGCATCCTTCTATTCTCATAATTGACTATATTTTAGGTGTCGTTATGTGGACTTTAATTGGAAGGGTTGCGATGAATATTTTTCAAAGAGAAAACTCAGAATTTTTTTTTATGAAGGCCTTTGTAAAATTAACAAATCCATTAATTCGTTTATTTAAGCCCATTACTCCTTCATTTATTATAGAACCTCTTGTTCCACTTTATGTGGCATGGTTCTTTTATATGATTAGATTTTACCTTATGCCTTATCTACTAGGATATTCTGTCATGGGAATGTTATCTTTTCCTTTAGAAAGTGAAATTGCTACAGAAATTTATCGTATTTTTGGCAAATAATTAATTCAAATTAAAATAAAATTGATACTACTAATATTGGTAATCAATGAAAAAAATAAAAATATCACCTTCAATTTTATCTGCTGATTTTAGTCAGTTAGGAAACGAAATAAAAAGACTTGAAGAAGGTGGTGCTGATATGATTCATGTAGATGTGATGGATGGCCATTTTGTTCCAAATTTAACAATGGGACCTCCAATTATTAAGGCTTTAAGACAACATACAAAACTACCATTTGATGTTCACCTAATGATTTCTCCTGTGCATAAGTATATTAAGGATTATGCTGATGCAGGGGCAGATATTATTACCATACATCCAGAGGCTACTAAGGATTTAAAAAGTTCAACAGAACATATAAAGAGTTTAAATAAAAAAGTAGGAATTTCACTAAACCCAGAAACTAAAATTAGTTTAATAACTGACTTATTAAACGAGATCGATTTAGTTCTAATTATGAGTGTAAATCCTGGATTTGGAGGGCAAAAGTTTATGCCAGAAGTTTTAGAAAAAATAAAAGAATTAAAAGAGATGAGAGATCAAAAAAACTTAGATTTTGATATCGAAATTGATGGAGGAATTAATTTTGATAATAATAAACTAGCAATAGAAGCTGGTGCAAACATTTTGGTATCTGGGACAACTATATTTAAAAACAATAATGGAGATATAAAAAAAAATATAGACCTTTTAAAATCAAGTTAGAATAATGATTTTAAATAATTCACTTACGGTTATTAAAAAAAAAATTCGTCATTTTTATTTAAACTCCAATCTCTATAATAAAAAAATTACACCCTCGTCTATTGGTTTAATAGAATACCAACCAAGCCCTAGCTTGCTAGATTGTCTTATAAAATATGACAAAAGAAAAATTAATATAGAAAATTATTCATTAAATGAAATTTGGGATAATCCAAATTTAAAAGAAAAAGACCAGCAAAACTTAAGTAGTTTTTTTTGGTTATTTAGTCTAGATCTTAAATCTTCAAAAAAAGACACCCAAAATGTTATTTATCAATGGATTGATACAAATAACAGATACAACTCTAAAAATTGGAAAATTAATATAATTGGAAAAAGAATAATAGCTTGGATTTCAAATTCTAGGCTTACCTATGAAGATGGAAGTATTGATTATAAAGACAAATTTAATAGTATTATAAAGAAGCAGATCAATCATCTTATTAATGAAATTGAAACCTCTGAAATAATCAATGATAAGATAATAGGCTGTGCTGCTATCATTTTAACTGGCCTATCCTACCCTCAAAATAATAATTATTTAAATACTGGTTTAGATTTACTAAAAAAATTAGCAAAATATTCATTGGATAATGATGGCTTTCCAAAATCAAGGAATATTAGGCAGTTAAGTTTTTATTTAAAATATTTTATATTAATTAGAGAGTGGTTCAAAGAATCTCAAAATGAAATACCTGACTTTATAAATGAAAATATATATTATTTAGGTCAGGCTTACGCTTTTATTTGGCAAAACAATAAAGTAGATTTTCTCTTTAATGGTAACCATAGAACAAATAATCATAATTTTGACCTTTATTTAAAAAGACTTGGCTATAACTTTAAAAATCAAAATAATGAGCTAGGTGGCTATGCAGTTCTTAACAATAAAAAAAATTCTCTGATAATGGATATTGGATCAAGCCCAAATACAAAACTATCTTCAAATTATCAGGCTGGAGCTTTGTCTTTTGAAATAATATCAAATGGTAAAAAATTAATTAGTAATTGTGGTTATTTTCAAAAGGTTAATCACCAATTAAATGAAATATCTAAATCGAGTGCAGTCCACAGCACGCTAATTGTAGATGATAAATCTTCTTGTAGTTTTAATAAACTCAGAGACAAAAAATCTAGAATTAACCAAGGGTTAAGAATACTAAAAAAAAATATTGTATTTGAAAAAAATTATTGGAAAATTAATGCTTCTCATGATGGTTATTTAAAACTACATGGAATTGTTCATGCTCGAGAAATAGAATTCTACCCTGAGCAATTGAAATTTATTGGACACGATAAAATTATTTCTAATAAGGGCATTACGAATTTAAAATTTGAAATTAGATTTCACTTAGAACCAAACGTTAAAGTAATGAAAACAAAAGATGGAAAGTCAATATTTATAGATCTTGATGGAGAGGGCTGGAAGTTTAGCTCAGACAACTCAATAATGAATATTGATAAAGGGTTATATTTTGGTAAAAAAAATTCTTTCACAGATAATCAAAATATATTTATTTCAGGAATGACTAATGAAGAAAATCAAACTATAAGATGGGAAATCACAAAATTATAATGAAAAAAATAAAAAAAGCTCTTATTTCAGTATCTGATAAAAAAAATTTAGGTAGTCTTTTAAAGGTTTTAACTAAATACAAGATTGAGTTAATTAGCTCTGGGGGCACCTATAAAGAAATAAAGAAACTTAAATTTAAATGTCTGGAAGTTTCTGAGTATACGGGTTCACCAGAAATTCTTGGTGGAAGAGTTAAAACCCTGCACCCAAAAATTCACGCAGGCATATTAAGTAAAAGAAATGATAAATCTCATGCTAAGGAATTAAAGGCTAATCAGTATGATGAAATTGACCTAGTTATTGTTAACTTTTACCCGTTTGAAAAAACTTTAGAGCAAACAACTAATCATTCAAAAATAATAGAGAATATTGATGTTGGGGGTCCCACTATGGTTAGGGCAGCAGCAAAAAATTATAACGACGTTACGGTTATCACATCTTCAAACCAATATGAGACTCTAATTAATGAATTAGAAAATAACAAAGGATCAACATCTATTGGGTTTAGAGAAAAAATGTCTTCAGAGGCCTTCTCTGAGACGGCCTATTATGATGCTGTAATTTCTAACTATTTTAATAAGATAAGAAAAACCAATTTCCCAAAAAAGAAAATTATTTATGGAAACCTAATTGAAAAATTAAGATATGGAGAAAATCCACATCAAGAAGCTGCAATTTATTCTAAAACTCAAAATCTTAATATTGAACAAATACATGGTAAGCAGTTAAGCTATAACAATTATAATGATATTTTTTCTGCATTAACAATATCTAAATCTTTACCTAAAAACTCTGGAACAGTTATTGTAAAACACGCCAATCCTTGTGGTGTTTCGATCAGTAAAGATAGTTTAAAAAGTTATAAATTAGCTCTTGCTTCTGATCCAGTTAGTGCTTTTGGTGGAATAGTTTCATGTAATTTCAAAATAAATAAAGTTCTAGCTTTAGAGCTTAATAAAATTTTCTTAGAGGTTGTCATTGCAAATGGTTTTGAAATTGATGCTTTAAAAATTTTAAAAAAGAAAAAAAATATAAGAATTATTGATGCAACAGAATTTACAATGAAAGATTTAATTAAATTTGGCTCTGTGAATGAATCTATCTTAACACAATCTGAAGACTTAAAAGTATTTGAACTTAAAGATTTTAAAATCGTTTCAAAACAAAAACCAAATAAATCCCAATTGAAAAATTTAATTTTTGCATTTAATGTTTGTAGATATGTAAAATCCAATGCAATTGTACTTGCCAGTCAAGAAGCAACAGTTGGCATTGGTTCAGGACAACCTAGTAGACTTGATAGCTGTCAAATTGCTATAGATAAAATGAATAAATTTCAAAACCTAAAAGAAGATGTTGTGGCAGCTTCTGATGCATTTTTTCCATTTGTAGATGGTATTGAAAAATTAGTACAATCAGGTGTTTCAGCTGTAATACAGCCTTCTGGATCAATTAGAGATAAAGAAATAATAAAATTTGCAAACCAAACTGGTACCATTTTAGTTTTTTCTAAAACAAGACATTTCAGACATTAAAAATTTGATCAATTTTAGCTGCTAAAATAAAATCATTTTCTGACAGTCCTTCTATAGCGTGAGTGGTAATTACAATTTTAGCGTATCCCCAACCAAATGAAATATCTGGATGGTGATTTTCATTTTCTGATATTTCACTAACTTTATTTATAAAATTTTGACTATTAATAAAATTCTTAAAGATAAAATTTTTCTCTAAAAAGTATATTTCTTTTGTATCTTTTTCAACATTCCAACCATCAACTTTTTTTTGATATTTGTGAATTTCACTGATATCGAAAGGTAAAATTCCACCCTCACATGGTACACATTTTTTATTAAGTAGATCACTCATTAATTAGTATATTTTAAAATTTTGGAGCGGGTCAAGGGAATCGAACCCTCTACCTAATCGTTGGCAACGATTCGCTCTACCAATGAGCTAGACCCGCTTATAAAAGACACTATAAATAGATGGTTTTTTTAGTTCAATCAATAATAAAGTTTTTGATTAGTATATAGATTTTCAAAAATTTGCTAAAAGAAAGAATGAAAAAACAAGATTTACCAAAAACTATCCCTGTCTTTCCATTAAGTAACTTTATTATATTTCCATATACAACAGTTCCGTTGAATATATTTGAACCAAGATATATTAAAATGATTAATGATAGTATGAAAACAAACAAAATGATTGGTTTGATTCAGCCAAAAAATAATGATGATAGTTCAATCCCTGGGCTTCATAAGATTGGCTGTTTAGGAAAAATAACTAACTTTAAAGATACATCAGATGGTAGATATATGGTTGATCTAAATGGAATAACACGGTTTGAAATAACTAAAGAAATTAAAAGTACAGAACCTTACCGTATTTGTGAAACCAATTATGATAATTTTGAACTTGATTTAATTCCTGAAAAAAAGAAATTAAAATTTTCTGATCTTGAGTCAATATTTAGGGATTTAAAATTATTATTTGAAAAAAAGGGATATATCATAAATTGGAAATCTTTAGAAAAACAAGATTTGAATGAAACAATAAATGCCCTGGCGATGGCTTCTCCTTTTTCACTAGAAGAAAAACAAATTTTATTAGAGAGTAAAAATTTAGAAGCGCGAAAAGATAAAATTTCAGAAATATTAAAAACTTATAGTTTTGATGATTTTCATAATACAACTATTCAGTAAGCTTAGAAATTAATCCCTGTGTCAGCTAGTTTAATAAAATAATTATTTAGATTCTTATTTTTCCCAATACCTTTAATAATTTTGCTAAAACTTTTATTTTGAATTTTTTTATCTAAGTTAAAAGACTCATAGATTAAGTCTATGGCTTTAGAAAAAATAAAGTTTTTATCTTTCGTTTTTTTTTCGAACTCGTCTAATATGAGTGAATCTAATTGAATACCTAATTCAATTTTGTCTTCGATAATTTTAGTTAGAATTCTAAGATCCCGTATTGTCATATTGAATCCTTGTCCTGCTAATGGGTGCACTCTGTGAAGTATGTCTCCAAAAGCCAAAATATTTTTATGATGATAGTTTCTTAGATTAGATGAACTTAACTCAAAGCTATTTAATTTATTAATTTTATTAATTTTATATTTAGGGTTATTTTTATTAATTAAATCTATTACATCACTATTATTAAATTTTTTATTCCTAATATCTATTGAATATACAACAGATGTTTCAATGTTTGAGATTGGTAAAAATGCAATTGGACCTTGCTTTGTAAAAATTTGAGTTGCTGTATTATTCTTTATTTTTTTATGTTTTAAAATAGTGGTATAAGCAAGATTATGATAATTTTTACTAATTTTTTTTGTGAAATATTTTTTCGCTAAAAAATTATTTGCATCACAATTAATTATTAAATCATATTCTTTTTTATTTAAAAACTCTTCACTAATATTTTTTTTTAATATTATGTTTTTAAAAAACTTACTTTTACTAAGGTTGCTTTTTAATGACTTTAAAAGATCATCATTTTTTATTATATAAAATAGATCCTTTTTATCATTCTCAAATTTTAATAAATTTTCTGTATCGATTTTATCTGTATAAATTTCTATTTTATTTATTTTACAGTAATTAGTTTTTGCAATTTTGAAAATTTTTTCTTTAAAAAATTCTAAATTACTTTTAGATATTCCTATTGTTCTATTTGAAGAAAAATTACCATTTCTACTTTTGTGATAATAGTGAACATTTATTTTTTTATTTATAAGGCTTTTAGCTAAAGATAGAGCAGTTAGACCTTCACCAATAATACAAACATTCATAATAATTTTAATTTTAACAATAAAAATTAGATGATACAAAGTGATTAATTAGACTCATTTATTTATGGAATTTAAAAAATTAGCCAACAATACAATTAATTTTGGCATAAATAGAATTATTGAAACCGCTGGGATTGCTCTTGTTATAATTGGTCTCCTTTTACTGGGTTCTCTTGCAACTTTTTCTCCTGACGATCCTAATTTTATTTTTCCAGATAATACTGAAATTAAAAATTTACTTGGTTTTAACGGAAGTTATACAGCTGATCTTTTTTTTCAAACTTTTGGACTCATTGCTTTACTAATTCCATTTACACTTATTTTTTCTGGTATAAATATGGTTCTAAATAAGAAAATTTTTTTAATATTCGAAAGTATTTTTTATTCAGTTCTTTATTCTTCATTTGGTTCTCTATTTTTTTCTTTTTTTTACCCTACTGCCTTCAACCTTTATATTAATGGAAATGGTGGTTTTATTGGAAAATATTTAGAAACAACTTTTTTAACTTCTTTAATCAATATTAATTCTCAAATTTCTTATTACTTGTTAATTTTAATTATTTTAATTTTATTTTTAATTAGTATCCATTTTAAAATTATTACTTTTTATAAAATAATAATAAAATTTATTAAGTTAATCTTTGTTAAAAAAGAAAAGAGCTACACTAATAAAAATGAAATAATTAGTGAGTTTATACCGCAAGAAGAAATTACAAATTTAATTCAAGAAGATTTACCCTTTATAAAAAGTGAAAATAAATCTCTTAGCAAAAAAATTCGCTTCAAACTACCTACTATTGATTTGCTTAAAATCCCCACACAAAAAGATAGAGAAAAATTAAAAGATGAAGATTATATTGATAGTGAATTTTTAGAAAAAATCTTATTAGATTTTGGGGTTAGTGGAGATATTAAGAAAGTTAGTCATGGCCCCGTGGTAACACTAAATGAGTTTGAGCCAGCAGCCGGTGTTAAGGTTTCAAAAATTATTAATCTCTCAGATGACATTGCTCGAAACACTAGCTCTGAATCTGCTAGAATTGCTACTATACCAGGACGTAGCACTATTGGTATAGAACTTCCAAATTCTAGTCGTGAGAATGTTTATTTAAGTGAAATACTCTCTAACTCGGATTTTAATAAAAAAGATATCAGATTACCGATTGCGCTAGGTAAGAATATTTCTGGTATTCCTGTTGTTGGAGATTTAGCTTCTATGCCTCACTTATTAATTGCTGGAACGACTGGATCGGGTAAGTCTGTTTGTATAAATACTATTATCTTATCTCTACTTTACAGACACACACCTGATAAATGTAAGTTCATATTAATTGATCCTAAAATGCTTGAACTTTCAACTTATGAAGGCATACCTCATTTATTATGTCCTGTAATTACTGAAGCAAAAAAAGCTGCCTCTGTCTTAGGTTGGGTTGTTAAAGAGATGGAAAATAGATACCGACTTATGACTAAGGAAGGGGTGCGTAATATTGATGGCTATAATGCTAAACACATTTTGGCTATGCCCTATATCGTTGTTGTGGTAGATGAGATGTCTGACCTAATGCTCGTTGCTGGAAAAGAGATAGAAAATTATATTCAGAAATTATCACAAATGGCAAGAGCTGCTGGTATTCACATTATAATGGCCACACAAAGACCAAGTGTTGATGTTATTACAGGAACCATCAAAGCAAATTTTCCAACAAGAATATCTTTTCAAGTAACCTCAAAAATAGATAGTAGAACAATTTTAGGTGAACAAGGTGCGGAACAGCTACTCGGTAAAGGAGATATGCTTTATATGTCTTCTGCAAATAAGATAGTTAGAATTCACGCTCCATTTGTGTCAGAAAGCGAGATTGAAAAAGTTAACAATTATTTAAGAAATCAAGCAGAGCCAGATTATATAGATGAAATCTTAAATTTTGCAGATGAAAAGGAAATGAGTGGGGATGCCTCTGGCTCAAGAGATAAAGATGAATTATACCAAGCAGCTCTTGATATTATTAGATCTGAAGGAAAGGCATCTACCTCGTTTTTACAAAGAAAATTACAAATAGGATACAATAGAGCTGCAAGAATTATTGACATGATGGAAACTGATGGGATTGTGAGTAAGGCTAATCATGTTGGTAAACGAGATGTTCTTTAATGTTTAAAATAATAATTACTTTACTATTTTTCAGCTTTTACATTCCAGCCAACTCATCACAAAAAAGTAAGATAATTTCTCAAATGAAACTTACCAATAATTTAAGTTTCGACTTTGTACAAACAATTAATGATAAAAGTGAAGATGGAAAATGTATCATTGAATATCCTAAAAAAATTTTTTGTGAATATAATAATTATCGAAAGAAAATTATAGTATCAAATGGAAAATCTTTGGTTATTAAAACTACCAACAAAAAAGGTTATTACCGTTACCCACTTAATAAAACACCTTTAGAGTTTTTACTAGATAAAGAATATTTAATTTCTAAAATAGAAAACTTAGAGCCAAGAGAAATAGATAACAAGTATATAAATTTTAAAATTTTTGAGAACAATAATGAAATTAACATTTTTTTTGACAAGAATTATTTAAATTTAATTGGATGGCAAACCGAGGACATCTATCAAAATTTGTCAATAACATTTATTTCTTCTGTTAAAAAAAACCAAGAAATAAATAATAAGATTTTTAAATTACCTGAAAATAATTAATTATCTGATTAAAGTTTCAGACTTAAAACTTTTCATGCCTCGAGCTAAATAATTTTTTAACGCATTTTTATGATCTAAAGAGCAGGTGTGAACCCAAACTCTTTCACATCCCATATTAAATGAGCTTTTAATTGCTTCACTTAACAGGTACCCACCTAATTTTTTTCCATAATATTCTTCCAAAATTCCAAAATAAGCAATTTCGGCTTCTTTATTTTGTTTGCTAAATAACAATTCAAAATATCCAGCTATTTCACTTTTATCTTTAAGAATATAGGTAAATAACTCATCATTGGAGATATAATCTATCCAATTTAAGTCTGTCCAAACAAGTCTATCAATCCACTGGCAATTTTTACCAATATTTTTATAAAAAAATTTGTTTAATTGAAAATCTTTTGGATCAGCAAGCTCTATAAAATAATTTTCTGAAGGTTTTTTAACTTCTTTTAATTCACCTAGAGACTTTATCTCTAAATAACTGCGATAAATTTTTTCTGTCACTCAACCATTTTTCCAACTTTTTCTCCTCCAAATAAATGAAAGTGTAAATGTGGAACCTCTTGACCGCCATGCTCACTCAAATTTGTTAAAGCTCTATAACCTTTGCCCGCATCTATTGATATTCCTAATATTTTTGAAACTTCTGTAATAGCTTTGCTTAACGCAACTATCTCTTGATCTGAAGCTCTATTGTTAAAATCATCGAAATCAATGTACTCACCTTTTGGAATAACTAATGCGTGTATTTTTTTTTGAGGATTAATGTCATGAAAGGATAGAACATGGTCATTTTCAAATATTTTTTTATAAGGAATTTCTTTTCTCAAAATTTTTGCAAAAATATTATTTCTATCGTAGCTCATTACCTATTATTTTTTTCTTCAATGCCAGATTGTTTTTTTCTGTTTTCTAATTCTTTCAAGACATCTTCAAACTTGATGTCAGCTGCCTCAAGTGTAACTAGTATATGATAAATTGTATCTGCAGCTTCATGAACTATTTTGGATTTATCATTTAGGGCCTCTTTAAGCTCATTAAATTCCTCTTCCATTTTATCTATACATTTAGACAGGCCACCTGATAACAGTGATGAAGTGTAAGATTTATCTTCATTTTTATTTTTCCTATCTCTAATTATATTTACTAAATTTAATAGATTTTCTGACATGTCTAAATCCTAACGGGAATTCCTTTTGAATTCAAATATTGTTTGGCTTCATTAATTGAGTGAGTTCCATAATGAAAAATTGAGGCTGCTAGCACTGCACTAGCATTTCCTAACTTTATACCATCTACTAGATGATCCAGGTTACCCACTCCACCTGAGGCAATAACAGGTATATTAACTGTTGAAGATATTTTAAACATCAAATCATTATCATAACCAATTTGAGTGCCATCTCTATCCATAGAAGTAACTAGTAATTCTCCTGCTCCACTATCTTCCATTTTTTTTGCAAATTCTACTGTATCCAGACCTGTGTTATTTCTTCCACCGTGGGTAAAAACTTCCCATTTATTACCATTTTTTTTAGCATCTATTGCAACAACAATGCACTGTGATCCAAATTTTTTTGAACTTTCAATTATCACTTCAGGATTTTGAACTGCTGCAGTGTTAATCGAAACTTTATCTGCTCCACAATTTAATAATTTGTTAATATCTTCAACACCTCTAACCCCACCACCAACTGTTAATGGTACAAAACAATTTTTAGAAGTTCTTTCAACAACATCATAAATTGTATCTCTATTTTCATTAGAGGCAGTAATATCTAAAAAACAAATTTCATCAGCGCCACCATCACTATAAATCTTAGCTTGCTCAACTGGATCACCAGCATCCTTTAAATCTACAAAGTTAATTCCCTTTACAACGCGACCATTTTTAACATCTAAACAGGGTATAATTCTATTTTTAAGCATCTAATTCTCTCACTAATTCGTCCAATTTAATATCACCATCATATATGGCTTTACCAACTATTATTCCTTCAATATTTTTTAAACCTTTTGCTTTTTTAATGTCATCAATTGAAGACACCCCTCCTGAAATAATTACTGGGCAATTAGATACTTTTGCAACATTAGTTGTTTCTTCAAAATTAGGACTTTGTTTGGTGCCATCTCTATTTATGTCTGTATAGATTAATCTGCTAGCACCATAATCATTTATTTCTTTTAAAAAATCTAAAGTCAATTGATTAGAGTTTTCCTTCCATCCTGAAACTGACAAGTATCCATCTTTAGCATCTAGACCTAAGGCAATTTTATTTGGAAATTTTTGACATGCTTCTTTTAAGAAATTCTTATCTTTTATAGCTGCACTTCCTAAAATAACTTTTTCAACTCCTGCATCTGTGTATTTTTCAATACTATCAATGCTTCTAACACCTCCACCTACTTCAATTTTTAAATCAAATTTATGAACTATTTCTTTAATGACATCTAAATTAACTGTCTCTCCGGTTAAGGCGCCGTCTAAATCGACAATATGTAAATTTTTAAAACCATGATCTTTATATTTACCAGCTTGATCAATCGGTGACATTTCGTATTCAGTTTTATTATTAAAGTCTCCTTTGATTAATCTCACACATTTCTTATCTTTAATATCTATAGCTGGAAATATTTTCATTTTATAAATTCATAAAATTATTTATTATTTGTAATCCAATTTTATCACTTTTTTCGGGGTGAAATTGTGTTCCAAAGATATTTTCTTTTTCAACTGAGCAAACAATATTTGATGAATAATCTGTTGTTGCTGAAATTACATTTTTATCATCTGGAATAAATTCGTAGCTGTGTACAAAATACATGTGTGATTTATTTTCTATATCCTTAAAAATCTTGCTTTCTTTAATAATACTAATTTCGTTCCAACCAATGTGTGGAAGTTTGAATTTATTATTTTGATTATCAATCTTTAAGACTTTTCCTGAAATCCAACCAAGACCTTTTGTTTCAGTTTCTTCATAACCAAGGTCTGCGAACATCTGTAAACCAACACAAATTCCAAGAAGAGGTTTCTTGTTAGTTATCACAAACTCATTAAGTGTCTCTACTAAGCCAGTTATGCCATTTAATGCATCAACACAGCTCTTAAACGAACCCTGTCCTGGTAAAACCACCTTGTCGCTTGATTTAATCTTATTTAAATCTGAAGTTACTTCGATATTAACTTTATCTTTAGCAACTTCTTTGAAAGAATTTATTACAGAGCTGATATTTCCTGAATTATAATCAACAATTGTGACATTCATTAAACTTATAATGAGCCTTTAGTTGATGGAATACTTTTTTTATTTCTAGGATCTATTTCTAATGCCGTTCTTAATGACCTTGCTAAAGCTTTAAAACAAGACTCAATTATGTGATGACTATTGTCTCCATAAATGTTTTCCATATGCAGTGTTATTCCTGCTGATTGAGAGAATGCTTGAAACCATTCTTTAAAAAGCTCAGTGTCCATCTCTCCAAGTCTTTCTACTTTTAATTTAACTTTCCATATTAAATAAGGTCTATTTGAAACATCAATTGCAACCCGTGTTAATGTTTCATCCATTGGAATCATTGCGTGAGCATATCTTCTAATCCCTACGTAATTTTTTAGAGCTTTCTTTAAAGCCTCACCTATTGCTATTCCAGTATCTTCTGTTGTGTGATGAAGATCTATATGAGTGTCACCTTTTGCTTTAACTTTTAAATCAATCAGCGAATGCTTTGATAGTTGTTCAAGCATGTGATCTAAAAAACCTATTCCAGTATCAATTTTATATTGACCTTTACCGTCAATATTAACTTCAACACTGATGCTAGTTTCTTTTGTTTTTCTGGAAACTTTTCCAATTCTGCTCATAATATATAATATGTATATAGGGATTAATTGACTATATCAATATTTGCAATCTGCTACTTGAAGAATAAAAATTAATATCCATTTATAATCTATGACTACAATAGTGCTTATTAGAAAAAACAATGAAGTAGTGGTGGCGGGAGATGGCCAGGTTAGTATGGGTAATACTGTTATAAAGAGCACTGCTGCAAAAGTTAGAAAAATTGAAAAAAGAAATGTAATAGCCGGATTTGCTGGATCAACTGCAGACGCATTAACTTTGTTTGAAAGACTAGAGGCAAAACTTGAAAAGCATGCTGGTAATCTTCCAAGAGCAGCTGTCGAGTTAGCAAAAGACTGGCGAACTGACAAATATTTAAGAAGACTAGAAGCTTTAATGGCTATTGGTGATAAAGAAAATAGCTTTATAATTTCAGGAACTGGTGATGTTTTAGAGCCAGAAGGTAATGCTATAGGTATAGGATCAGGTGGAAATTATGCTTTGGCTGCTGCTAAAGTTTTATTAGATACAGATTTGAGTGCTGAAGAAGTTGCAAGAAAAGCAATTCAAGTTGCGTCTGAAATTTGTGTATTTACTAATAATAATATTAAAATTGAAAAAATTTAATGAAAGATACAAACGTTACACCTTTTCCAAAAGAAAAAACTGAGAAGAAAGATAACTCTTTAGTTAGTTCTTTATCTCCTAGAGAAATAGTTTCTGAATTAGATAGATACGTTGTTGGACAAAATAAAGCTAAAAAAGCAGTTGCAATTGCTTTAAGAAATAGATGGAGAAGACAAGCTTTAGAAGGTGAAATGAAAGACGAAGTTTTACCTAAAAATATTTTAATGATTGGACCGACTGGAGTTGGTAAAACAGAAATTTCTAGAAGACTATCTAAATTAGCTGAAGCTCCTTTTGTAAAAGTAGAGGCTACAAGGTTTACCGAGGTTGGATATGTTGGAAGAGATGTTGAACAAATTATAAGAGATCTACTTGAAATTGCAATTGCAATGGAAAAAGTAAAAAAAAGAAAAGAAGTTCATTCAAAAGCTCAAAAATTAGCAGAAGAAAAAGTTTTAGATGCTCTAGTTGGAAATAAAGCAAGCCTCGCTACTAGAGAAAGTTTTAGAAAAAGATTAAGAGATGGTGATTTAGATGACAATGAAATTGAAATTGCAATAAATGATAGTGGCTCTCAAGCTGCGTTTGAAATTCCTGGAATGCCAGGAGCAAATATTGGAATGATAAATATTGGAGAGATGATTGGAAAATCTGTTGGAAATAAACAGAAAAAGAAGAAAATGACCGTTAAAGAGTCTCATGAAATTTTAATTAACGATGAAGCTGATAAGTTAATAGAGGAAGATAAAATTATAAAATCAGCAAAAGATTCAACAGAAAATAATGGAATAGTTTTTTTAGATGAAATAGATAAAATTTCAGGAAGAACAGACAGATCTGGTGGAGATGTTTCTAGAGAAGGAGTGCAAAGAGATCTGCTTCCTCTAATTGAAGGAACAACAGTTAGCACAAAGTACGGTACAATTAAAACTGATCATATTTTATTTATTGCATCTGGAGCATTCCAGCTAGCCAAACCTTCGGACTTACTTCCAGAATTACAAGGTAGACTGCCAATAAGAGTTGAGCTTGAAGCTTTAACTAGTGATGATTTTAAAAGAATTCTTAAAGAGCCAGACTATAGTTTAATTAAACAGTACGTTGCTCTTTTAAAAACAGAAAACGTTGAACTAGAATTTTCTGATAACGGTATTGATGCAATTGCCAATATGGCTTCAGAAGTTAATAATACTGTAGAAAATATTGGTGCTAGAAGACTGCACACTATTATCGAAAGAATATTAGAT
Organism: uncultured Candidatus Pelagibacter sp.; assembly: GCA_905616395.1. Lineage (GTDB taxonomy): Bacteria > Pseudomonadota > Alphaproteobacteria > Pelagibacterales > Pelagibacteraceae > Pelagibacter. The sequence goes on from CAJQSQ010000012.1 coordinate 42,560, forward strand.
GATATTAGTTTTACCGCAACAGATAGGGCTGGTGAAAAAATTATAATAGATTCCGCATATGTAAAACAAAATCTAGATGAACTTGTTAAGGATACAGATTTATCTAAATTTATTCTTTAAATTTATTCTTATTTTTAAGATAAATATAAAAAGCTCCACTACCACCATCTTCAATCTTAGCATCTGTAATCTCAATAATAAATTGTGTTAAACTTTTATTGTTTTCAATAAACTCTGGAACTGAATATTTTAGTATACTCAAATCCTTTGAAAGGTAAGGGTTTTCATTATTTTTAGACCTTAGTCCTTTGCCTGTAATCACTATTATTTTTGTAACATCTTCATCAAAACATTTTTGGATAAATTGTTCTATATCCTTATTGGCTTCCTCAATCGTATAACCATGAAGATCTATTTTTTTTATCTTCTCATATCTTATGTTCTTTTTATGGAAAAAATCTTTATTGGGAATTTTCTCTTTAGTGTTCAAAAAGTTTTCCCAGTCCTGTTTGTCTTTGTCTGGACTTTTTATATCTTTTTTTTTTACAGAATTTTTATTAAGATTTTTTTTTTTGTTATTTAGGAAGTTTTCCCAATCTTCTTTGTCTTTTTCTGTTATCTTCTTAATCAATTAAGTAATAGTATCAATTAATAGCCAATTTGGATTTGATGATTTGATGTCTTTTGAAAAAACCCAAGTATCATAAACAGTTTTTATTTTTTCACTATCTCCTGACACAATCTTTTTATCTTTATCTTTTATACATGTTATGATTTCACTAACAAAATCCACTGTAACTTCTAAACTATCTTCAATTTTTTTATGCGTTTTAATTACAGCTGACTTGATCCCTATAAAAGTTATTTCAGCAAAATGACCTTTGTTAGCCCTATCATCAAGAGCCTCTTTAAACTGATCATAAATTTTTTTACCCAAAAGTGGTTTACTTGATATTAGCTTGTTATCACTATCACTAAAATCTGTAATAATTGTTTCATAAGCAATTTTTGCACCTTTTAAAAATTCTTTTTGTGATACTTCATCAAAATTTTCACTATCTGTTTTTGGGGCTATATTTGTTTTTTGAAATTCTTTTTCAAATTGTGGTGGAATTTTTCCTTCGAAACCAGTTTTTTTGCCAAGTATTCCTCTTAAACGAAGAAAGATAAAGCCAGCAATCATTGCTAAAAGAATAATATCTATGTATTCAAAACTATAATTCATAATTTAATAATATTTACTATGTTGATTAATTACAACTAGCAATTTAGACTAAAGACAAATGAACACATTTTTATTATTGCTAATTGGCATTCCTATTATTGAGATTTATTTGTTTATCAAGTTGGGTTCTCAAATTGGAGCCTTTAACACGATTTTACTTATCTTTATAACGGCTTTTTTTGGGATCATTTACGCCAGATATGAAGGATTTAACACTCTAAAATCAGGAATGTCTCAATTGGTAAAAAATGAACTTCCAGTTTATGAGATTATTTCAGGTGCGGCTCTAGCATTTGCAGCACTACTTTTAATTTTACCTGGTTTTGCTACAGACTTCTTGGGTTTATTAATTATATTTCCACCAACAAGAAAATTGATATTTAAAAAGGTATCAATTAAACAAAAGCCTATAAATAAAAAACAGGATTTTATTAATGGTGAATTTGAAGATATAGAGGATGAAAATGACAGAAAATTATAAAATTATTGGTAGCTTCATTAAGGATATGTCAAGTGAGACGCCTGATGTTTCAACACATATATTTGTAAAAGAAAAAATTCCCAAGTACCAATTAAATATTGATATTACTTCAAAGGCCATAAAAAATGGAATCGTTGAAGTAAATACAATACTTAAGTTTATAGATAAGCCAGAAGTTTTAAAAAAATCACATTTTGAAATAACTTATACATCTATAGTTAAAGTTGATGAAAAAATTTCTGATAAAAAAGGAATGGAAAAAATTATTCTATGTGATGTACCTAATAAAATTTACCCTGACTTAGAGAGAATTTTTTTAAATTTATTAACTGACTCTGGATATCCTGGAATAAAATTTGACAAAAAAGTTGACTTCACTGAATTGTACAAACAAAGAGCTAATTAAAAAAATTTTTCTTTAGATTGTTTTTTAAATATTCTTTATGAAGCCTAAGTTCTGCCTCTGATGGTTTAACTACTTTTTTATAGTACTGATTTACATCATTTGAGTTTATAACTATTTTTTCGTTATCTTCATTTTTAAAATTTAAAGTTGGCTCTTTTTGATCTAAAAGATTAATATACACTTTGGCTAGTAAACCGCAGTCAACAAGAGCGGTGTGCTGAGTTCGTTTTGAGTTATCTACTCGGTATCTTTTACACAAGGCATCAAGACTTATTGGAGAACCTGGGAATTTATCCCTGGCTAACGCAAGTGTATCTATAACATTTTCATTGTTTAATTTTTTCTTGCCTAGTAATGCTAATTCATTGTTTAAGTGGGATAGGTCAAATTCAGCGTTGTGTATGACAAGTCTTTTATTTTCTATGAAATCCAAAAACTCATCAACTATTTCTGCAAACTTCTTTTGGGTAGATAAAAATTCATCGGTATAACCATGCACTTCTAGTGCTTTTTTAGAAACTTTTTTTTCAGGATTTAGATAACAGTGAAATCTATTTTTAGTCGGTATCAAATTTTCTAACTCAATACATCCAATTTCTACAATTCTATGTCCATCTCTAACGAATAGTCCTGTTGTTTCTGTATCTAGTATTACCTCTTTCATTTTATATAATTTCTTTTAGTATTTTTTTTACACTTATCTTAACGAGGTTGTTAGTAAAATTATTTTTAATAATATAGTTAGATTTTCTCTTTTTATAACTAAGTGGTAACTGTATTTTTTTAAATTGATTATATAAATTAAAATTAAAATTAACTCTCTTTTTAAGTTTTTTTATAATATCACTTTTTTTTGATTGAATAAAAACTATGGTATCATTCTTATGATTTAACTTATTTTCTAATAAAAGTGGAATATCTAAAACTACAGCTTTTCTTTTTTTGTTTTTTTTTAAAAAAATAGACAATCTTTTTCTAATTTCAGGGTGAATAATTTTTGTAATTTTTTTTAAATTTTTTTCACTATTCTCTATTGCATTTATAATTTGCATTTTATTTGCTGGAAATACTGAAAAATATTTAGGTAAATCTTTTTTTAATTTTTTAAAACAATTTTTGTTTGTTTTATATATTTCTGCAACCTCTAGATCAGCATTGAAAACTGGATAACCAAAAAAGTTAGCGATATGACTTTTTCCAGAACCAATATCTCCTACCACTGCAATTCTAATCATACATCTAAAAGGTTAATTGTTTCACTGTCTATTTTTGGAATAACTTTATGCCAGATGAAAAAAGCTTTTTGAGCCTGATAAATAAACATCATTTTACCATTTGTTGTTATTCCACCATACTTTTTTGCATTCTTTAAAAAATTTGTTTCTGGTGGATTATAAATTACATCATAAAAAAATTTGTCTTTGCTAATTTGTTGATAATTAATATTAATTTCATCTTCCTCTTTTAATCCAATACTTGTTGCATTTATGATTATATCAAAATCTAAAATATCTCCCCATTTAATTATTTCAATTTCTGGAAAGTTTTTCTTTTGTTCTATTGCTTTTAATTCTGTTCGGTTACTTAGATAAATTTTTCCAGCTTGCATTTTTTTAAGGGCAATAATAATTGAAGGGACAACCCCACCTGCCCCAAGTATTAGAGTTTTTTTATTTTTAGTTTCTAGCCCTGTTTCTTCTAAACCAAGTTTAAAACCCTCTATATCAGTATTATCACCTATAATTTTATTATCTTTTTTATAGATTGTGTTTACTGATTGAGAAATTTCTGCTTCCTCACTTAACTCATCTAAGAAAGGTATAACCATCTTTTTAAATGGTACTGTTACATTTAACCCATGAATTTTTTCTTCCCTAATATTAAAAATTAAATCTTCTATCTCATTATTATTTAAAAGTTTTTTTTCATAAGCTGCATCAATTTTATATTTTTTGATCCAATAATTATGTAGTTTTGGCGATAGGCTATGATCAATTGGATTTCCTATAACTAAAAATTTTTTTTTCATTTTATAATATTAAGATATTCTTTAATTTTTTTAACTGGAAGGCCCATGATCGTATCTTCATCCCCTTCTATTTTTGAAAATAAATTTCTTCCTTCTCCTTCAATTTGATAAACATTATAAGCATAGAGGTCCTCATCAGAAATTTTTTTTAAGTAATTCTCTAGTTCCAAAAGGGTCATATTTTTCATAGTTAATGAGGCTTTATCTGTGTAATTCCATATCATTGATCCGCCTCTTGAAATACAAACTGAACTTATCAATTGATGAGTTTTTCCATTCATCCTTTTTAGTATTTCTAGTGCCTCTGCTCTATTGATTGGCTTTGATATTATTTCACCTTCTAAATCTATTACACTGTCTGCTCCAAGCACCATTTCCTCTATAAATTTTTGGCTAATTTTATTAGCTTTTAATTTTGCTAAATTTTTTGAAATAATTGTTGGCGATGCCCTTTGTTTTAGTAGACTTTCTTTTACACTATCCTCATCCACATTGGATGGCTCTATTTTACATTGAATATTATTTTCTTCTAAGATTTTTTTCCTAACACCACTTTTTGATGCAAGTATAATTTCTTTAACCATTATTTTTATTTATTTCATATATCTTAATTATAGATGCTGCAGTTTCTTCTACTGATTTTCTGGTAACATCAATTGTTGGCCATTTGTATTTGATAAATGTTTTTTTAGCATCGTTAATTTCTTTTTCTATTTTATTAATATTTGTATAGTTTGTGTTTTCTTTTTCTTTAAGAGCATTCATTCTATTTTTTCTAATATCAACTAGCCGCTGAGGTTCAGTTGTTAAGCCAACTACACAAGAAAGTTTTGGATTTTTCTTTAAAATTTCTGGTATTGATTGTTCATTCACTAAAGGAATGTTTAAGGTTTTATAACCTTTGTTTGCTAAGTAAATTGATGTTGGTGTTTTGCTTGTTCTGCTTACCCCTAATAATATCAAGTCTGCTTTATCTATATCTTCAACAAGGTTTCCATCATCATGTGCCATAGTAAATTGGATAGCTTCAATTCTTTCATAATATTCTTCATTCAAAGCATGTTGTCCACTTGGGACGTGAGATGCCTTTTGATTTAAAAGTTTAGAAAAATTCATTATTAAATTTCCCAAAACACTGAAGCATGGAATTTTTTTTTCATCTCCTTTGCTTGCTAAAAATTTTGCAAGAGAAGTATCAACAATTGTATATAAAATTATTGCATTATCATTTTTTTTTGCTTCTTCCATTATTTTGGAAACTTGATTTTCTGTTCTTGTAAAAAAATAAGATTTAATATCGTATTCTATGTTTTTAAATTGAGCTTTAATTGCTAAAAACACTCTATCCAGAGTCTCTCCAGTGGAGTCAGAAATAAGGTATATTTGATATGTATTACTCATGTATTAAAAGTTGATATTTAAGTATTATTTTTATCATTTTTTAAAATAATGATGTTTTTTATTTTTCAGTGTAAAAACTCGGTTTTATTAACATTAATAAACATGTGAACTATTAATATACATTTTATCTAATAAAATTAAATAAAGGCCTAATTTATAAAATATAATTCACTTCTATAAATTATTAATTGTTAATAAATCATGTATAAAATGTGTAAAACAATTAATTACCAATATTCACATACTATATAACTAATACTATAATTAAATATTTACTTATTATTATGACACCCATTCAAGAAACCATAATAAACAAAAAGACAACTAATTCTCCAATATGGTTAATGAGACAAGCAGGTAGGTATCTTCCAGAGTTTAGGGAAATTCGAAAATTAAATCCAGACTTTATCAATTTGTGTTTGAATGAAAATTTATCATCAGAGATTACTCTACAACCTTTAAAAAGATTTGACTTAGATGCAGCAATAATTTTTTCAGATATTTTAATGTTACCGTATGGGTTAAATCAGAAAGTAGAATTTAAAAAAGACTTTGGCCCACAACTTGGCTCTTTAGATTTAAATGATATCTCCAGGGTTGATGAAATTGATTTTATAGAAAAATTATATCCGGTTTATAAATCAATTAAAAAAGTAAGTGAAAATAGTTTAGTTAAAAATAAAAATGTAATAGGATTTGTCGGAGCACCGTGGACATTATTAGTTTATATGATTAATAAACATTCACCAAAAAAAGAATTAATAAAAGATTTTTTCAAAGATGAATTTTTAATAAATAGGATTTTAATAATTTTAGAAAAATTTTTAAAATTACATATTGACCAGCAAATAAAAAATGGTGCAACTGTTATTCAAATTTTCGATAGCTGGGCTGGCTTGTTAGAAGAAAAAGATTTACCAAACTATGTTTATATTCCAACACTAAATTTAGTTGATTATGTAAAATCATTGAACGTACCAGTAATTTGTTTTCCAAGAGGAGTGAAAAACTATAAAAATTATTGTGATATTGTTAAACCCGATGCTGTCAATATCGACTATGATGTAAATCCCGTTTCTATATGTAAAGAGATTAATATACCCGTTCAAGGAGGACTTGATCCAAAGATATTATTAACTGATAAAGAAAATTTAAAAAAAGAAACAAAAAGATATTTAGATGTATTCAAAGATCATCCGTATATCTTTAATTTAGGGCACGGCGTATTGCCCCAAACAGATCCTAACATGGTGGATTATTTAGTGAAGATGGTAAAAGATTATTAAATTAAAGATTAAAACAATATTTATAAAAACCTATTTATTATGACACAACAGTACACGCACCCTAAAAGAAAAACAAAAGTTGTATTTGTTCAGCTTGGATCACCTTCCGAGCCAACAACTAAAGCACTAAGAAAATATCTTCGTGCATTTTTAGGTGATCCAAGAGTTGTTGATATAAATCCATGGATTTGGAAAATAATTTTAAATTTTTTTGTGTTACCTTTCAGACCACAAAAGTCTGCAAAACTTTATGCAAGAATCTGGGATGGAGAAAGTTTTCCACTGATAACTAACACAAGAGATTTTACAAAAAATGTAAGTGAGGAATTAAAGAAAATTGATCCAGAAGGTTATGTTGAAGTAAATCATGCTTTTCTTTTATCACCTCCGTACGTAAATGAAGTTTACGATGATTGGGAGGATGATTTAAAAAAAGGTATTGGCGCTACAAAACTATTAGTTATACCAATGTTCCCTCAGTACTCAGAGGCTACAATAGCTTCAGGCATAGATGCGTTGGCAAAAGAGTTGTCGAAGAGAGTAAAAATACCGACCTTCGAAGTCATCACGAACTTTCACAGGACACATGCCTTCATTGATAATTCTGTAAATCAAGTTGACTCAAAATTAAATGAATTAATAAATCAAGGAAAGAAAATCGATAGTTTAGTAATAACTTTTCACGGAATGCAAAAAAGACGAGTTGTCAGTAAAGGTGATGACTACTATAGACATTGCTTCGAAACATTTAATCTTATTACTAATAATCTAAAAAATATTAAGCCAGAACAGTGCATGATGAGTTTTCAAAGTCGCTTCGGTTCTGAGGAATGGATAACACCTTACACGGAAGACGTAATTAAAAAATTAATTTCTGAAGGTAAGAAAGAAATTGTAATATATTCTCCAAGTTTTGTTGCAGACTGTCTCGAAACCACCGATGAATTAGGTCATGAACTAGTAAATGATGCAAAAGAATGGGGCGGCAATGTCCATCCAGTAGAATGTCTTAATACCAACAAAGACTGGTGTAAAGATTTTGCAAAATACACCTTCACACAAGCAGAGGGCTCAGCACAAGATAAAGAGGATATAGAATACCAAGTTGAAAAAAAATATTATCAGAAAATGCCACAACAAATAATGAATAAAAAATAGTAACAATTAAAATGTCTGGTTCTTTAATAATTTACTCAAGCACAGATGGTCAAACAAAAATTATTTGTGAAAAAATAAAAAACTTTTCAAAAAATAGTGAATCTATAAAATTAATCTCTCTAGAAGAAGCACATGATTTTAATCTTCAGTCTTATGAAGATATTATAATTGGAGCAAGCATCAGGTATGGGAAGCATAATAAAAATTTATATAAATTTATTTCTTCAAACAAAGAAACACTTGAAAAAAAAAGAAGCACTTTCTTTTCGGTAAATGTTGTTGCAAGAAAACCAGAAAAAAATACTCCAGAAACAAATCCTTATATGAAAAAATTTTTAAAAATTTCAAATTGGAAACCTGATAAGCTAGGTGTGTTTGCTGGCAAAGTTAATTATCCAAATTATGGTTTTTTTGATAAATATATAATTAGACTTATAATGTTTATAACTAAAGGCCCAACAGACACCTCAAAGTCCTTTGAGTTTACTGACTGGTCTAAAGTAGAGGATTTTGCTAGAGAACTAAATTTAAGTTCTTAAATACTCTATAAAATGCCCTATTTTATTGAGTTTTAAAGAGCACCGAGATCTATGCTTGTAATAGTTTAAAGAGTATATATATTTATCTCATCTTACAAAAATTTTAAACCCCCCCTACTCATGAATATACAAGAACTTAAATTAAAATCATCTGAACAATTAATCACACAAGCAGAAGAGCTTGGTATTGAAAATGCTAGCACACTTAGAAAGCAAGAAATTTTATTTGCTATATTAAAAAAAGTTGCAGAAAAAGAAGAGATAACAGGAGCTGGAGTTTTGCAATTATTACAAGACGGATTTGGTTTTTTAAGAGCAATGGAATCAAATTATTTAGCTGGACCAGATGATATTTATGTTAGCCCAAGTCAGATAAGAAAATTTGGTTTGAGAACAGGAGACACGGTTGAAGGTCCTGTAAGAGCACCCAAAGAAGGAGAAAGATATTTTGCATTACTACAAGTAGAAAAAATAAATTTTGAAGAGCCAGAAAAAGCTCGTCACAAAATTGCGTTTGATAATTTAACTCCACTCTACCCAGATAAACAAATGGTGATGGAAGTTGAGACAACTAAGATTGAAAAAAAACCAGATTTAACCCCAAGATTAATTGACCTTGTAAGCCCAATTGGTAAAGGTCAAAGATCGATAATTATTTCACCTCCTAAAGCTGGTAAGACAATGATCTTACAAAGTATTGCAAATTCAATTGCTAAAAACTATCCAGAAAGTTACTTGATGGTTTTATTAATTGATGAGAGACCTGAAGAAGTAACAGATATGAAAAGAACAGTTAAAGGGGAAGTTATCAGCTCTACATTTGATGAGCCCGCTTCAAGACATGTTGCTGTTGCTGAAATGGTAATCGAAAAAGCAAAAAGATTAACAGAGCATAAAAAAGACGTAGTAATTTTATTAGACTCAATAACAAGGTTGGGTAGAGCTTATAATGCTGTGATACCAAGTTCTGGAAAAGTTTTAACAGGTGGTGTTGATGCAAATGCATTGCAAAGACCAAAAAGATTTTTTGGTGCTGCAAGAAATATTGAAGAAGGTGGATCTTTAACAATCATCTCAACAGCGTTGATTGATACAGGATCAAGAATGGATGAAGTTATTTTTGAAGAATTTAAAGGAACTGGAAATAGTGAAACAGTTCTGGATAGAAAAATTGCCGAAAGAAGAATTTATCCAGCAATCGATATAACTAAATCTGGAACAAGAAGAGAAGAATTATTGTTTGATAAAGATGATCTTTCAAAAATGAATGTGCTAAGAAGAATTATTAGTCCAATGGGAACAATGGATGCTATTGAATTTATTAATTCAAAACTTAAAGAAACAAAAAGTAATGCAGATTTCTTTAGCTCAATGAATAAACCAGCTTAGTACAAATCTCCTACCAATTAATTTAAAGTTTTACAGAACTACAAAATTGAAGCTATAATATTAGCATGACAATTTATGCTCTTTCCACTGGTCCAGGAATTTCTGGAATAGCTATTGTTAGAGTTTCTGGAGAAGACACTAAAAAAGTTATAAAACTATTAACCAATGAGGCACTTCCAGAGCCAAGAGTTGCGACATTAAGAAAAATCAATAAAATCAACACTTCTGAGCTTATTGATGAAGGCATAATACTGTGGTTTCCTGGCCCTGAGAGCTACACTGGTGAGGATATGGTTGAATTTCATATACATGGCAGCAAAGCAGTAATTGATGCTCTACATGCCTCCATTTCAGAAGTAGAGAATTGCAGACTAGCCGAGCCGGGTGAGTTTACAAAATTGGCGTTTCAAAATGGAAAAATAAATTTACTGAAAGCAGAAAGTATTGCAGATTTAATTTCAGCAGAAACTGAAATTCAAAGACAGCAGGCAATAAAAATAATGAACGGAAAGTCAGCTGATAAATTTAATAGCTTAAGAGAAAAACTTTTAAAAATTTTATCACACGTCGAAGCAAAAATAGATTTTCCAGACGAGGATTTACCAGAAGATATTTTCAAGAATATAAAAAAAATTTCTAATGAAGTAATTTTAAATATAAAAAAAATTTTAGATGATCAAAAAGTTGGTGAAAGAATTAGAGAAGGTTTTAAGATTGCAATCATAGGCCCAACCAATGCTGGAAAGTCTAGTTTGTTAAATCACCTTTCAAATCGTGATGCAGCAATCGTTTCAGAAATAGCCGGAACAACAAGAGACGTAATCGAGACGCACTTAAACATTGATGGCTATCCAGTGGTAGTTTCCGATACTGCAGGAATTAGAGATTCTAAAGATGAAATAGAAAAAAAAGGAATAAAATTAGCTCTTGATAAGGCAGAAAATGCAGACCTAAAGTTGATTGTTATAGATGCTAAAAGTATTGATTTTAAAGGAGTTTTGAAGGAATTGATGAATGAAAATGCAATACTTGTGATTAATAAATCTGATCTTCTAAAAGAAGATTTAAATTCTGAAATAAAAAATTATGAACATGTCTTAATTTCAGTAAAAAACAATCTCAACTTAGAAGATTTAATTTTAAAAATTAAAAACAAATTAAAAAATAAATTTATCACAAGTGATGATATTTTAATTACACGTGAAAGGCACAGGCAACATCTTGAACAAAGTTTCAATTATTTAAAAAACTTTGAAGAAAAAAATGAAGCTGAAGATTTTGATAAAGCTGCTGAAGATCTTCGTTTAGCAACTCGACATTTAGGAATGATTGTTGGAAAAGTAGACGTTGAGGAGATATTAGGTAGTATTTTCAATGATTTTTGTATTGGTAAATAGTCGTCATTTTAAGGGGTTTTTTAGCTTATTTTTATCATTTTTGTTGATAACCATAACTAATTCGTCAATTTTAATCATAAAAATGTAGCCACGATTATCTTAACAAGTATTTCTTAAAAAATACTGTCTACTTGTAAATATTCATATCAGTTATAAATTTAAGTTATGAAAAATGATTTATCATTTGAGGTAGTTGTTATTGGTGGAGGTCATGCAGGTTGTGAAGCTGCTGCAGCATCTGCACGTCTTGGGGTTAACACTGCCCTATTCACTCACAAAATTGAAACCATAGGTGAGATGTCTTGTAACCCCGCAATAGGAGGTCTTGGTAAAGGTCATCTTGTTAGAGAGATAGATGCCTTAGATGGTGTGATGGGAGAGGTTGCAGATAAATCAGGTATACAATTTAGATTATTAAATAGAAGTAGAGGGCCTGCAGTTCAAGGACCCAGAACTCAATCAGATAGATCATTATATCGTAAATATATGCAAAAAAAATTACTAAACTACTGTAATTTAAGCATTTTTTCTGATCCGGTAATAAGGTTTATTTTTAATAAAAACACTATAAGTGGATTTGAAACAAAGTCAGGCAAAAAAATTTTATGCGGTAAGCTAATCTTAACAACAGGTACTTTTTTGAATGGTTTAATTCATATTGGTGACGAGAGAACACCAGCTGGAAGATTTGATGAGAAGCCTTCAACAGGATTAAGTGAACAACTTGAAAAGTATGATTTTAAAATAGGAAGACTTAAGACAGGAACACCCCCAAGACTCGATGCCAGAACAATTAAGTATGATAATTTAGAAGAACAGTTTGCAGACGATGACCCTTATTTTTTTTCTTTCTTAACTAAAAAAAATTTAAACAAACAAGTTTCATGTCGAATGACTTATACGAATGAAAAGGTTCATAAGATAATTCAAAAAAATCTAAAAAGAAGTGCCATGTACTCAGGAAGCATACAGGGGGTTGGTCCAAGATATTGTCCTTCAATAGAGGACAAGATAGTAAAGTTTGCAGATAAGGACCGTCACCAGATATATTTAGAGCCTGAAGGACTAAATGATCACACAATATACCCAAATGGAATATCTACCTCACTACCTGAGGATGTTCAACAAGAAATATGTAACAATATCATTGGTTTAGAAAATGTTAAGATAATTAGACCCGGTTATGCTATAGAATATGACTATATTGACCCTAGAGAACTATTTTTAACTCTTGAGACTAAAAAAATTCAAAATTTATACCTTGCCGGGCAAATAAATGGAACAACAGGATATGAAGAAGCAGCCGCTCAAGGATTAATTGCTGGAATTAATGCTGCATTATCTTTTAAGAAAGAAGAGCCATTTATTTTGGATAGATCAGATGCATATATTGGTGTTATGATAGATGATTTGGTAACAAAGGGTGTTGCAGAGCCTTATAGAATGTTCACCTCAAGAGCAGAATATAGACTAAGTTTGAGAGCAGATAATGCCGACCAAAGATTAACAAATAAAGGAATTGAAATTGGATTAATATCAAAAGAAAGAGAAGATATTTTTAAAGATAAAGAGCATAAATTAGAAATAATATCTAAAATAATGTCTGAATCATCAATATCTCCAACAAAAATAAAGAACTTTGATATTAAAATTGCAAAAGATGGTATTATAAGGAAATCTAATGAAATATTAACCCAAAAAGGTGTTGATATGAAAAAAATAAGAGAAATTTGGCCTGAAATTCCTTATTTTGATAAAAAAATAGATGAGCAAATTGAAATAAATGCTCATTACAGAGGCTATCTTAAAAAACAAAAAGCAGATATATTAGCATTTAAAAGAGACGAAAATTTAGTTATACCTGAAAAAGTTAATTATGATGATCTTTCTGGACTATCAAATGAGGTAAAAGCTAAATTTAAACAAATAAAACCAAAAACTATGGGACAAGCACTGCGAATTGATGGAATAACTCCAGCTGCCGTATATATTTTGTTGTCACATGTAAAAAGAAAGTCTACTAAGCTGATAGCTTAATGGAAGAAATATTTAAAAAATATCCACTACTAAAAGACCAAAATGTTCCACGTGAAACATTAATTGATTTTGAGCTATTTTTATCCATATTACAGAGAGGAAATGAAGAAATTAATATAATAAGCAAAGAAACAGCAAAAAACGAGGTTATTAGAGAACGTCATATAATTGATTCAGCACAAATCATTGATTTTGTTGATTTAAATAGTAATATAATAACAGATATAGGTTCAGGAGGAGGAATGCCAGGTATAATTATATCAATTATGATCAAAAATCAGAAAAATTTGAGCAAAGTTCACTTATATGAAAAAAGTCACCATAAGAGCTCTTTTTTAAGAAAAGTATCAAGAAATTTAAAATTAAATACCGAAGTCATACAAGAAAATATTTTTGAGGCACAAAATTTAGACTCGGGTACAATAATGGCAAGGGCTTTTAAACCTTTACCGATAATTTTAGATTTAGTTTGTAAAAATTTTAGTAGTTATAAAAATTTAATCGTCTTCATGGGAAAAAATGGAGAAAAAGTTTTAGAAGAAACTTTAATAAATTGGGATTTCGATTTTGAAAAGAAAAAAAGTATTACAAGCAAAGATTCATTTTTATTAAATATAAAAAATATTAAAAAAAAACATTAAAAAACTAAATGCAAATTATTTCTGTAATAAATCAAAAGGGTGGGGTTGGAAAAACAACAACAGTAATTAATCTTGCAGCGGGGTTAGCCCAACAAGAGAAAAAAATTTTAGTTATTGATCTTGATCCACAGGGAAACGCCACTACAGGACTTGGTCTATCCAATTTAGAAAGTTCAACAGACACTATTTACGGAGTGTTGAATGGAACAAAGACCATTTCCGATGTGATTAGAAAAACTGAGTTCAAAAATTTAGATATTATTACTTCGAATGTAGATTTATCTGGGCTTGAGGTTGAGACAGCTGATGACAGCATGAGAGCCTTCATTTTAAAACGCGAATTAACCTCTTATTTAAATGATTCTAGAGCAAGCTATGATTATGTACTTATAGACTGTCCACCATCACTAAGTTTGCTTACAGTCATGGCTCTGGTGTCTTCTCACTCACTATTAGTGCCACTTCAGACTGAATTCTTTGCTTTAGAGGGTTTAACCCAGCTAATGAAAACCATAGAACGAATAAAAGTTAATTTAAATCCTGAATTAAAAATTAGAGGCATACTTTTGACAATGTTTGATAAAAGAAACAGGTTATCTACTCAGGTAGAAAAAGAAGCAAGAGACTATTTTAATGAAAAAGTTTATCTAACGGTGATACCAAGAAATGTCAGGCTATCTGAAGCCCCATCACATGGTATGCCAGTTTTAATGTATGACAAATCTTGTCCGGGTAGTAAATCATATTTTAATTTTACAGATGAATTTATTAATCAAGAACAAAAAATAGGGAGCGCCACATAATGGATACAAACAAAATAAAAAAAGGTCTAGGTAGAGGTTTGTCATCTTTAATAGGTGAAACAAAAGCAGAAATAAATATCAATAAAGTTTCAATATCTGATCTTGTAAGTAATAAGTTTCAACCAAGGAAAATATTTGATGAGGAAAGTTTAAAAGATTTAACAAAATCAATAAAAGAGAGAGGCATTATCCAGCCAATTATTGTTAGAAAATCTAGTGATGATAGTTCAAAGTTTGAAATAATTGCAGGAGAGAGAAGGTGGCTATCAGCACAAAAGGCAGGGTTACACGAAGTTCCAGTTGTTGTTGCTGATGTAGATGATTTAAAATCTTTAGAATTTGCTATTGTTGAGAATGTTCAAAGAAACGATTTAAATGCAGTAGAAGAAGCACGCGGTTATCAACGTCTTATTGATGAGTTCTCTTACGACCAAGAAAAAGTGGCACAATTTATTGGAAAAAGTAGAAGCCATATAGCTAATTTTTTAAGGATATTAAACTTACCCAAAGCAGTTTTAAAGCTAATTGAAACTCAAAAATTAACACCTGGACATGCAAAAATTTTAGTTGGTTTGGATAATGCCGAATTTATAGCAACTAAAATAGTTGAAAAAAACCTTTCAGTGAGACAGTCAGAAAATCTTGTTAAAATCTTTAAAACTAAAAAACATTTTCTTAAATCCTCTAAAGACACAAACTTACAAGCTTTAGAAGTTTCAATTAGAGAAAAAATTGGCCTTAATGTTTTAATTAAAAATAAGAAAAATAATTCAGGAACTTTACTGTTTGAATACAAAGATTTAGATCAGTTAAATAAAATAATTGAAATAATAAAATCTAATTATTAGTTTTTATTGAATTAGCAATTATAAAATCTGATAATATATTTTTAGCAATAGTAGAGTTTTTTTTGATTAAAAGTTCAACTTCGTTAGTTTTATAAATTAAATCCTTTAAATGGTCTTTTTTCCAAGATCTCATTTGTTGAGTAACAAGTGGTTTGTCTTTCCAAAAAATTGGTGGCTTACATGAAGAAACTGCTTGTTCAATATTATTTTTTTCGTCAAGTAATTCATAAATTTTAATTAATCTTTTAAGTTTTGCTAATAATGTTCTAATAATTATAATATTATCTTCATCAGAATAGTTGTTTTCATTTAAAATAGTGACGGTTTTCCTAGTGTTTTTGGCAAGAGAGTGATCCACTAGTTCTGAAGCGCTATAGTTATCTGCAAGGTTAGTTAGCTTTATTATTTCTTGAAGATTTAAGTTTTTTTTATTCAGTGAATAGTTCTCAATCTTTTCTAGTTCATTATTTAGGTTTTTTCTATCTCCTCTACTTCTTTCTATTAGGATATTTACAAGCTGCTGAGATATTGGAATCTTTCTTTTTTTAAAAAAAAGATTAATCATTGAATTTAATGTTTGGTTATTGTCCTCATAAAATGGGACACATATTATTGATTTTTCTTTTTCGAAAATTTTACGCAATGTAGATTTTTTTTCAAGATTTTTTGAATTTAAGATTATCTGTATATCGTCTGGATTTTTTTCTATTAACTCTTCTATAATTTCCTTAATTTTGTCTGTAGTTCTATTAATGATTATAAGTTTTTCGTTATCAAAGAAGGATCTAGTCAGAATGGTATTAAAAAAATTAATTGTATTATCTAATATTTCTTTTTCCTCATATCTATATATTTTATTTAGATAATTTTTTTTGAATAAATTTTTAATAGTTTCTTCTTTTAAACCTTCATTATCACCATAAAATAGATAAAATTTATAATTATTTAATTTTATTTTATTTAATTCAAATGATTTTAGTATCATTTAATACTTGATATCTTGTACGTCAGTTTTAGAGCAGCACTTTCAGCTAAATTACTTATAATTTGTCTTTCATATTGATCTAAACTAAATTTATTAGAAATATTATTATAATTAAAGCTTTCAATAATATTAAATTCATCTCTAGAATTGTTATTCATGATAATTTCTACATTTATTTTTATAGTAAATTTAAAGCTAGTAGGGTCACCAGCAATATCTTTCGCAAGTATTACTTTTTTGGTATCACTAGTTATTTTTAAAGTAAAATTTTTATCTTTTTCACTTAAAGTATAATAATTCAGCATTTCTTTTAATTTTATATTAACTTTTCTATCCCCAACAAATGTTAACTTGTTTATAGAAAAATCATAATTAATAGAATTTTTTTTAGAGTGGATTGCTTCATAACCACAAGAGGATAAAAATAATAATATAATTGGGATAAGGATATTTTTAAACATTTTTACAGTATAATATTTATAAGTCTATTTGACACAAAAATTGTTTTTTTTATTTTTTGGTTATGTAGAAGTTTTTCAGTTCCAATGTTTAATTTAATTTTATCTAAGATTGAATTTTCATCTATACCTCTATTAACTTTTAAAATAGCTCTTTTTTTACCATTTATTTGTACAACAAAATTAATCTCCTCTTCCACTAACTCTTCTTTTGATATGGAGGGCCAATTTATTTTTTCTTCATTGATATTACTTAGACACTCAGCAGAAAAATGTGGAATAAACGGATTCATTAATATTAAAATTTTTTTATAATTCTCAGCTAAAATTTCTTTTTTTATAGGTTTTTCAATTTCTTTAATTAAAAAATTATACATTTCATAAAAATTTGCAATTATTACGTTATAGTGAAATTTTTCCAAGTTTTGGGTTACTTTGTAAATTAATTGATTGGTAAATTTGGTTAAATTTTCCCCCTCATTAGTCTCATCAGTATTTCTAACTTTTTCTAAAACTTTAGAATTTAGTATCCATAATTTTTGAACAAATCTAAATGATGCTAGCATACCTTGATCTGACCACTGAACATCTTTTTCTGGGGGGCTATCTGATAAAATGAACAGTCTTACAGAATCTGCTCCATAATTTTTAATTATACTTTCTGGGTCAATAGTATTTTTTTTAGATTTTGACATAGATTCAGTTGGTCCAACAATAATTTTTTCTAAAGGATTATTTTTTTTGAAAAATTTTTTACCATCTTCAGAGGACACCTCTTCAGGGCTTAACCATTTATTATTTTGGTCCTTATAGGTTTCGTGGCAAACCATTCCTTGTGTAAATAGTCCATTAAATGGTTCCTTCAATTTAAAAGTTTCATTTTTATGTGAGATAGCTTGCATAAAAAACCTTGAGTATAATAAATGTAAAATGGCATGCTCAACTCCACCAATATATTGATCAACGGGCATCCAATAATCCACCTCTTCTTGAGTAAAGCCATGATTGGTATTGTAAGGGGAGCAAAATCTTAGAAAATACCAGGATGAATCAACGAATGTGTCTAGTGTATCAGTTTCTCGTCTATATTTTTTTCCATCTAAAATAAAATATTTCCATTCATTTTCAGTATCCAGAGGATTACCGGTACTACTTAATTTATCAATTTCTGGAAGTTTAACAGGTAACATTTCTATAGGAATTTTAATGGGTTGATCATTTTCATCATAAGCAATTGGGATTGGACAGCCCCAATATCTTTGCCTTGATATTCCCCAATCCTTTAATCGATAATTAATTTTTTTCTTTCCTAAATTATTTTTTTCAAGAAATTCAATTGTTTTAACAACAGATTCATTTGGAACTTTTAAACCATCAAGAAAATTTGAATTATAAAGAAATCCATCACCTGTATAAGCCTCATTGTTTATTTCAAAGTCTTTATCTTTTTCTGGCTTAACAACAGCTGTAATCTTTAAATTATATTTTTTTGCAAAATCTAAATCTCTTTGATCGTGTGCAGGACAGCCAAACACAGCACCCAATCCATAATCCATTAATACAAAGTTTGCAAAATAAACTGGAACTTTCATATTTTTATCCAGAGGATTAACTGCAATCATATCAGTTTTAAAGCCAAGTTTTTCTGCTGAGGCAATAGATTCTTCTGTAGTACCTGATTTAGAGCACTCATCTCTAAAGTCTTGAAACTTTCTATCGTCCTCATAATATTTTGCTAAAGGGTGATCAACTGAGAGTGCAAGAAAAGAAAAACCAAAAAGAGTATCAGGTCTTGTTGTATAACACTTAATGCTTTCAATGGGTTTTTCACTTTCAACTTTAAATTCAACCTCACACCCAAAAGATTTTCCAATCCAATTCTTTTGCATAACCTTTACTTTGTTGGGCCATTGATCTAGCGTCTCTAACCCTTGTAAAAGCTCTTCTGAAAATTTTGATATGTTAAAAAACCATTGATTTAGCTTCTTTCTTTCAACTATGGCCCCCGATCTCCAACCCTTTCCATCTACCACCTGTTCATTAGCAAGAACAGTTTCATCTATAGGGTCCCAATTTACATAATTCTCTTTTCTATAAACCAAACCTTTATCATAAAGTTCTAAAAAAAATTTTTGCTGATGTTTATAATAATCCTCAGAACAAGTTGAAATTTCTTTATCCCAATCAATCGATAACCCAAGCTTTTTAAGTTGAGATCTCATAGTTTTAATATTTAATTCTGTCCAGGTTTTAGGATCTAAATTATTTTGTCTTGCAGCATTTTCAGCTGGCATACCAAACGAGTCCCAGCCCATTGGATGTAGAACATTATAGCCTTGTAAGGTTTTAAATCGCGCTAACACATCACCAATAGTATAATTCCTAACATGCCCCATGTGAATTTTACCTGATGGGTAAGGAAACATTTCTAAGCAATAAAATTTTTTTTTAGTTTTATCTAACTTAGTTGAAAATACCTTTTCCTTTTTCCAAAGTTTTTGCCACTTTTCTTCTACACTTTTAAAATTATATCTATCCACAAAATTAAAAATTTAGTTTTGTATTATTGATTATTAGAAGGAGGCTCGGCAACATACGGTTTAAAATTTTTATCTTTTTTCTGTTTTTCATAAATTGCTGCAGTCTTTAAAATTTTTCCTTTTAATTCAGGAATTAAATTTCCAGTCTTTTCTGATATTGTACAATTAGATTGAGCCACACATTTTTTATTGAAAACTTTAATGTCCAGAGCATCTGATCTAACTTCATTCGATAAAAATCTTATAGAAATTTTAATACTCTCATTCGAGGTTTGATCAGTTGAATACCAATCTGTGATTATGATGCCACCACTATAATTAACAGAAGCTAATGGCATAAAATCGATCGTATCTAAAGAAGCTCTCCATAGTTCGTTTGAACTAGCAAATTCAAAATTACCATTTCCCTTTAGTTTTTTGGCAGAGTCCATTATTCTAAATCCCCTCCCTTCCTCAAGGTTCTTTTTCACCCTATCTTTTGGATTTGGAGAGATTTTTCTTGCATCACCGGGCGTACCACACGAGTTTAGTGCAAATAAAATAAGTGTTAGAAAAACTGATATTTGAGTAATTTTTTTTCGAATCATAGATAAATTTTAGGATAAATTAGTATAATTAACCAATATAGTTAAAAACTCTAATAAATACAGATAAATCAAGAAAAATTGTTTGTTGTAAATATGCAACACAAATAAGAATTTATTTATAAAAACAATGATTAAGTAAATTATTTAACAAAAAATGATATTTATACCATGTTTATTATTAATAATAACAATAACAATAACAAAGGAAAAATATGAACAACTTAAAAAAAATAGGTTTATCAGCTTTAGCTGGTTCACTAGCTGCTGTGTCAGTTAACGCTGCAGAGTTAAGCGTTTCTGGTGGTGCTGCTTTATACATCGGTACTACAGACGAAAATGGTGCTGGTTACTACTCAATGGGTGACAGTGTTACTTTTTCAGGTTCAGGAGAAACTGACGGTGGATTAAACATCGCTGTAAAATTTGAACTAGATGGTAACGACGCAAACACTGCTAGTACTGCAAACGTAATGGATAGCAGATCTGTTAAAATTTCTACAGACGCTTTAGGAACAATTACTTGGGCTGGTCACGGTGGTGATTCAGTTGTAAGTGGTTGGGATGATATGACTCCTACTGCTTATGAAGAAGTATGGGATCTAACAGCTGGTGCTGACTCTAATAGAATTAAGGGTGCTTCAGGAGATAACATGATTAGATACGACTCACCTTCATTCTCAGGTGTATCAGTTCACGCATCATACGTAAATGCTGCTGCTGGTGGAGTATCAATGTACAGCGATATGGGTATTAAAATCTCTCCAGAAATGGTTGATGGTTTAACTGTTGGTTTCGCATCTGGTGAAGTTGAAGAAACTGCTGGTGTATTTGTCGATGAATCTGTAGCGTTTGTAACATACGCTTTTGGTGGAGTAACTATTGGTTACCAAGAATCAGAAGCTGATGGTCCAACTGTAACTCAAGACGATGACAGTACATCAATGAGTATCTCTTACCAAATAAATGATGACTTTTCAGTATCTTACGGTACTCATGAGCTAGATCTTGGTTCAGCGACTGCTGTTGGAACTGATCAAGAATCATCTGGTTGGTCTGCATCATACACTATGGGTGGAATGTCAATTTCTGGTCATATGCATGAAACTGATAACGTAGCTGGTGTTGCAACTGCTGATCTTAAATCTTACGAGTTAGAATTATCATTTGCATTCTAATTAGTTTAGATCGAAAATTAATAAAAGGGCCCCTTTTTAGGGGCCTTTTTTTTGTTCAAAAAAAGAAATACCAGCAAAACCCTGGCAGATAATAAGATTTAACTTTTTTAAATTATTATTTGATAGACCTCCTAGTGCAATGAGTGGTTTCTTGGTTAAAAGAGATAGTAATTTAAATCTTTTAACACCTAAATAATTTTTATTTTGTTTGAAAATTGAAGATAAAAAAATAGATTCGACTTTTTGAAGCTCTTTGGTTCTTATTTCATAAAGATTGTGAGCAGAACCCAAAATAATAAATTTCTTTGCTAAAGAATATGAGAGGTGTTTTATATTTTTATTGAATGAAGGGATGTAAGCCCCATCCAAGTTAAGTTTAACAGCTAATTTTATATTATTTGACAGTAAAAATTTGTTACCTTTTTTTTTACAATAATTTTTTATTTTTATAATTAGTTTTTCATCTACTTTTTGATCGTAATTTCTATAAATTATAGCTGTTCCTTTATCTTGTTTATCTATGTGACTTTCATCAAATTTATTAATAAAGTAATATTTGTTTAAAATTTTATTATGCATAACATTGTTAAAAATTTAATTTACATAGAAGAGCTTATTAAATCAAAGGTAAATCAAGTTAAATTACCTACAATTATAGCGGTATCAAAAACCTTTCCTATTGAAAGTATTTTGCCATTAATAGAGCATGGCCATCTACATTATGGAGAAAATAAGGTTCAGGAAGCTATGCAAAAGTGGACTGATATAAAAAATGAAAATAGTAATATTCAACTCCATTTAATTGGAGGTCTTCAGACTAATAAAGTTAAATTTGCTTTAAAAATATTTGATTATATTCATTCATTAGATAACGAAAAATTAGCTAATAAAATTGCAGATGAGCAGGTAAAACAAGGAAAAAAACCGAAAATATTGATACAGGTAAATATTGGAGATGAAGATCAAAAATCTGGAATAGATAAAAAAAATTTAAAAGATTTTTACAAGTTTTGTAAAAATTTGAATTTAGATATTATTGGAACAATGTGTATTCCTCCAAATGGTGGCAACTCATCAAAATATTTTTCTGAGATGAATCACATAAACAAAGAATTAAGTTTTAAAGAATTAAGTATGGGTATGTCAGAGGATTACCTAGAGGCAATTAAAAATAACGCAACTTACGTAAGAGTAGGTTCAAAAATATTTGGTAGTAGAACTTAACCAATTTTGATTTTAGTTTTTCTATCTATTAATTTTAATAATATTTCAAAATCTTTCTTTTTCAAAGCAATGCATCCTGCGGTTGGTTCGTAACTATCTGTTAAATGAATAAATATTGCACTACCTTTGCCTGGGATTTTTCTTTCATTATGATTAGTTGAAATTATATAATCGTACTTATGATCTTTTCTATATAGATTTTCTTTAAGACTTTTGTGACGTGTTTTAATTTCTTCATTGTATTTTTTGTTTTTTGTGTCATCACACCAGGCCATACCTCTTTTAATGACCTTTTTATTGATTTTACACTTTGGAATACCAATACGATCTTTTCTAAAATATAATTTTTTTAGATTAAACAGCCCTTTAGGCGTAGAGCAATCATCTTCTTTTTTGTTAGAATTTAAGCCCTTTTTTCCAATGCAGCATCTTAATTTAAAGTCGTCAATTATAAGAGTGTTTTTATTTGGTACATGAATTATCATAAATAGTATTATGCATAATGTTTTTATTATAAACTTTAATCCACTATATGAAATCCTGGATGAGATAAAAGAAAATTTATCTTTTAAAATTATAAAATTTGAAAATGAAGAAGAATTTAAGAAGAACCTTGATTTAGATATAATAGATTATTTAGTAATTTCAAAAACTGGCCATAAACTATTATTAAATGAAAATATAACTGGTAAAAATATTTTAGATTTTAATGATTTGCCCCTATCTTTAAAAAAGTTATTAGAAGTAATTAATATTAAATTAATCAAATTGAAATTTGACCAACAGTCTAAAATTATTATTAGAGATTACGAATTAAATTTAAATTCTAAATTTTTTTCAAAAGGTAATTTAAATTTAAGATTAACAGAAAAAGAAATTGAAATTATTTTATATTTAAATAATACAAAAATTAAACACGATGTTGCAGATTTACAAAAAAATATTTGGGGTTACTCAGCAAACATGGAAACTCACACTGTAGAAACACACATTTATAGATTAAGAAAAAAAATAAGTGACTTATTCAAAGATGAAACATTTATATTAAGCCATAAAAATGGCTATTTTATTGACTAAAATAGCTTAATTTAGCCTAGCACCGATTTTTTGGATTATTTTTGAAGACATTTCGGTTCCTTTTTCGAGACATTCTTTTGTTGAAATATTATTAATAAACCCATGGAGAAAACCTGCTGCAAAGAGGTCTCCAGCACCTGTTAAATCTACAATCTTTAAATTAGGTTTAATTTGACATTCTACAACTTCTTGATTTTTAATAGCAACACTTCCTTTTTCACCACGTGTGACAATTAAAAGTTTTCCTAATTGTTGCCCAAATTCAATAATATCTTCAAAGTTTTTTGCATCAATTAATGATCTAATTTCTTGTTCATTGGCAAAAGTAATATCAAGTTTATTTTTAACCAAATCTAAAAAATTATCTTTATGCCTTTCTACACAAAACTGATCTGATAAAGACATTGCTCTTTTGTTAGAGAATAACATTGCTTTGTCGAAAGCTGATTTTGGTTCACCTTTATCCCACAAATAGCCTTCTAAAAATATGATTTCACTTCTTTTTACAGCTTTTTCATCAATATCTTTTTCACTAATTTTTCCCGCTATACCTAAAAAAACCACCATTGTTCTTTCTGCATCAGGAGTAATTAGTACCAAACAAGTTCCGGTCGGTGAGATTTCTTTTTTCTTATTATAAAAATATTGAACTTTTTCTTTAGTTAGACCTTCTTCATATTTTTGCCCTAAATCATCAGCATTAACTTTACCTATAAAACCAACATCATTTCCTAATTGAGACAATCCAACAATAGAATTTGCAACTGATCCACCAGATACTGTTTCTTCAATTTTTAGAGTAGATAAAAGTTTTTGAAACTCTTGTTCATCAACTAATTTCATTGTACCCTTTGTCAATTGATTATCTATCAAGTATTGATCATCCACTTTACATATAACGTCAACAATTGCATTACCAATTCCAAGTATTTTCATATTAAGCTTTTTTTATTTTTACTGGGTTTTTTCGATTAGGATAACAAGTCGTACAAATTTTACAAGTCAAACCATAACACTCTCTAGCTTTACAAAATTCCCTTCCATAATAAATTATTTGTAAATGTAATTTGCTCCATGTTTTTTCTGGGAATATTCTTTTTAAATCTTTTTCAGTCCGAATAACATTTTTACCACTTGTTAAGCCCCATCTTTGAGCTAATCGATGTATGTGAGTATCAACCGCAAAAGCTGGAATTCCAAAACCTTGAGACATGACTACACTTGCTGTTTTATGGCCTACACCAGGCAGTTCTTCGAGTTCTTCAAAGCTTTTAGGCACTTTGCCCCCATGATTTTTTATAAGCAGCTTAGACATTAAATAAATGCTTTTTGCTTTAACTCGAAAGAGGCCAATACTTTTAATTAATTTTTCAATTCTTTTTCTACCTAATTTTACAAAATGTTCAGGTTTATTATATTTTGGATATATATTTTTTGTTACATTGTTAACATTTAGATCGGTGCATTGAGCCGATAAAAGAACCGACATTAAAAGAGTGAAGTTACTAGTATGATCCAGTGGGATAGGGGCTGTTGGATAAATCTTATTTAAAATCTTTAGTATTCTTTTAGCTTTTTCTTTTTCATCCATTATCTAAAGTTCAATAAGTCTCTCATTGAATATAGTCCTGGTCTTTTATTGATAAGCCATTTTGCAGCAGTTAAAGCACCATCTGAATAAAGCGCTCTATCAAATGCTTCATGGTTTAATTTTATTATCTCTTTTCCACTTGAAAATGTAACCTCATGCTCTCCAATAATTTTACCTTTTCTAATTGAATTAAAATTAATTTTTTTTCCATAAGGAAAAGATTTTTTATTTAAAAATTTTTTTCCTATTAAATTATAAAGATTTTTATTTTTTCCATCAGCTATTCCTTTTCCTAGCATTAGAGCTGTTCCTGATGGATAATCTTTTTTGTGTTTGTGATGAACTTCAAATACTTTGCTTAAATATTCATCATTTAGTGATTTTGAGGCAATTTCAGTTAAATACATTAATAAATTAACCCCAAGACTCATATTGCCTGCTTTTAAAATAGGAATTTTTTTGGAAAATTTTTTAATTAGAGTCTCTTCTTTCTGGGTAAATCCAGTTGTTCCAATCACTACTCTTTTTTTTAATTTAGATGCAATTTTTAGGATATCGAGCGTGCAATTAGGTACAGTAAAATCTATTATAATATCAGTATTTTTAAAAGCTTCATCCGTGTTAAAGTTAAGCTTTATTCCTGCTATTTTTTTATTAAGAATTTTGCTCTCAGTGAGTGTTACTAATTTAAAATTTTTGTTTGACCTTGAGGATTTAATTAACTGTTGGCCCATTCTACCAAGACAGCCAGAAATAGCTAAATTAATTTTTTTCATCTAAGAAAATATTAACCTTTTTTAACTAATTAGTCTTTAGTTTTTCCAAAAACTTTTAGCTTTTTGAAAGAATTGTTTAATACTTGGATTAGACTTTTCGTTTTCAATTTTTCTAAACTTTTCAAGTAATTCTTTTTGTTCTTTATTTAAAGAAATAGGAACCTCAGTATTTACTTGGACATAAAGGTCTCCATTTCCACTTCCTCTCATATAGGGCATACCTTTACCCTTTAGTCGAAATTGTTTTCCATTTTGAGTTCCGTCAGGTATTTTAATTTTTGCTTTTCCACCATCAATTGTTGGTATTTCTATTGTGGTCCCTAATGCTGCATCAGCAATAGAAATGGGAAATTCAAAGAATAGGTTTTCATCAGACCTTTTAAAAAGATCGTGAGAATGAACGTTAACAAATAGATATAAATCTCCACTAGCTCCACTTTTGGTTCCAGCCTCACCTTTACCAGCTAATCTTATTCTTGTTCCATCATCAACACCTCTTGGTATGGAGACAGATATTTTTTTTGAAGCTTGCTTATTACCTTGACCATTACAATCAGTGCATGGGTTTGTAATTTCTTCTCCACTTCCAGCACACTGAGGACAGGTTTGTTGAACAGTAAAAAACCCCTGATTAGATCTCACTTTACCATTCCCTCCACAAACCGAACATTTACCTGGAGAATGACCAGGCTTTGAACCATTTCCTTTGCAAGTAGTACATTTTTCAGTTGTTGAAAATTTTATATCCTGCTTTTTACCCTCATATGCTTCCTCAAGAGTAATTGATAAATCGTATCTTAAATCAGAACCTCTATTATTGGTACTTCTACTTCTGGATCTTCCACCACCACCAAAATCTCCAAAAAAGTCCTCAAAAATATCTGAAAAATCAGCTCCACCAAAGCCACCACCTTGTCTTCCACCCCCCCCACCTTCAAAGGCAGCGTGGCCAAAGTTATCATAGTTTTGTTTTTTTTCTTGATCAGAAAGAATGCCGTATGCCTCACCAGCTTCTTTAAATTTGTCTTCAGAAGTTTTATCACCAGGGTTTTTATCAGGGTGATGTTTTACTGCTAATTTTCTATATGCTGACTTTAATTCTTCAGGGCTTGCTTTTTTGCTAACACCTAAGACGTCATAAAAATCTCTTTTAGCCATAAGTTACTCTAAGATGATAGTTGTTTTAAGTCTTAAGCGCTTTTTTCTTTATCTTCTTCTTTACCCTCTTCTTTTACTTCTTCTTTACTCTCTTCTTTACTCTCTTCTTTACTCTCTTCTTTTACTTCTTCAAAGTCTGCATCAACTACATTGTCATCTTTTTTAACTTCACTATTTTTATCACCTTCTTTAGACGCACCCTCTTTTTTTTCTTGAGACTTGTAAATTGCTTCGCCTAACTTCATAGAAGCTTGAACTAAAGTTTCTGTTTTCTTTTTAATATCTTCGATATCAGTCCCTTTGATTGCTTCTTTCAAAGCAGATGAAGCATCTTCTATTGCCTTTTTATCTGCATCTGAAACTTTAGCACCATGTTCCTTTATATTTTTTTCTGTAGAATGAATTAAAGTATCAGCTTGATTTCTTGCGTCTACCGATTCTCTTTTCTTTTTATCTTCATCCTTGTTTGCTTCAGCATCTTTAACCATTTTTTCAATTTCTTCATCACTTAAGCCACCTGAGGCTTGGATTTGAATTTTCTGTTCTTTTCCAGTTCCCTTGTCTTTTGCAGAAACACTAACAATTCCATTTGCATCAATATCAAAAGTTACTTCAATTTGAGGTATTCCTCTTGCTGCTGGTGCAATACCAACTAATTCAAAATTTCCTAACATTTTATTATCAGATGCCATTTCTCTTTCCCCCTGAAGAACTCTTATCGATACAGCAGGCTGATTATCATCAGCTGTAGAAAAGACTTGGCTTTTTTTTGTTGGGATAGTTGTATTTTTTTCAATTAATTTCGTTGAAACTCCACCTAGTGTTTCAATTCCAAGTGATAAAGGTGTTACATCTAAAAGAAGCACATCTTTAACGTCACCCTGAAGAACACCAGCTTGAATCGCAGCACCCATTGCAACTACTTCGTCTGGGTTTACACTTTTATTTGGTTCCTTACCAAAAAAGTTTTTAACTTCAGCAAGAACTTTAGGCATTCTTGTCATTCCACCTACCATCACAATTTCATCAATCTCACTTGCAGTAAGTCCTGCATCTTTAAGGGCAGTTTTACATGGTGGTAAAGTTCTTGATATTAAATCTTCAACCAAAGCTTCTAATTTTGCTCTAGTCATTTTTAAATTAATATGTTTTGGGCCTGTTTTATCTGCAGTTATAAATGGTAAATTAACATCTGTCTGTTCTGCAGAAGATAATTCAATTTTTGCTTTTTCAGCAGCTTCTTTTAATCTTTGAAGGGCTAATTTATCAGATCTTAAATCAATCCCATTGTCCTTTTTAAATTCACCAATTAAATAATCAACAATAGTGTTATCAAAGTCTTCACCCCCTAAAAATGTATCACCATTTGTAGACTTAACTTCAAATACACCGTCACCTAACTCAAGGATAGAGACATCAAAAGTTCCACCACCCAAATCATACACAGCAATTTTTTTATTTTCTTTTTTTTTATCCAAACCATATGCTAGGGAAGCTGCGGTTGGCTCATTAATAATTCTTAAAACTTCAAGACCAGCAATTTTACCAGCATCTTTTGTTGCTTGTCTTTGAGCGTCATTAAAATATGCAGGAACTGTAATCACAGCTTTTGTTACTGCCTGTCCTAAATATTTTTCAGCTGTTTCTTTCATTTTTATCAGAATAAAAGCAGAGATTTGTGAAGGAGAATATTTTTCTCCTCTAGCTTCAATCCAAGCATCTCCTTTTTCTGAATTAACAATTTTAAAAGGGGCAGCTGCAATATCTTTTTTTACAGTAGGGTCTTCAAAATTTCTTCCAATTAATCTCTTTACAGCAAAAATAGTATTTTCAGGATTAGTAACAGCCTGTCTTTTGGCAGGTTGACCTACAAGTTTCTCTCCATCTTCAGTAAAAGCCACAACCGAAGGAGTTGTTCTTGCACCCTCAGCATTTTCTAAAACTTTTGGCTGGCTACCTTCCATGATAGACACACATGAATTTGTTGTTCCTAAATCTATTCCTATAATTTTGCTCATAATTTAATTCCTATCCTTCATATAAGTGTTAATTTTTAATCTACAAGTTCTGGCAATTATTATTAATTGTCTGAATTCTCTTTATTTTCCTCACTTTTTAGCCCATCTTGAGCTTTAGTTTTTTTTGAAACTCCAACTAATGCTGGTCTCAAAAGCCTATCTTTCATCATAAAACCTTTTTGGATTTCTTGAACTATTGTTCCTGGTTCTTTTTGGTCATCATCAATTTCCATCATAGCTTGGTGTTGATTAGGATCCAGTTTCTTACCAATAGAAATTACTGGAGTAATTCCATTTTTTGAGAAAATTGAAATCATATCTTTATTTATAATTTCAAAATGTTCTAAAGTTTTTTTTAAAGCTTCAGTATCCTTTAATACTTCATCACTTTCTAGAATTTGTTTTGACCTCTCTAGATTATCAATTAGATTCAAAGCTTCTTTTGCAAAAGAAAATCCACCATAATCAAAAGCATCCTCTTTTTCTTTTTCAAACCTTCTTCTTTGATTTTCCATTTCAGCAAAAGCTCTAGCAACCTTATCTTCTAACTCTTTAATTTTTTCTTCAGGTGTAACCTCTTTTACTTCTTGATTTTTTTCTGAGGAATCCCCTTGTTCTTCTTGAATTTCCTCTTTCGCTTCAGTCTCTTTAATTTCTTCGTTTTGATCTTCAGAATTAATGTTTTGATCTTTTTCCATGACAACTTATATGGTATGAAATTTAATAATTGCTAGATGTTAAAGAATAAAATTATAAAATTATTAGTAGGCACCAATAATAAAGGAAAATTGAAAGAAATAGAGAATTTATTGCCAAAAAACCTTGAAATATACTCTCCAAAAGACTTTAAAATAAAAAGCCCCCCAGAAAATGGGAAAACATTTGAGGAAAACTCATTAATCAAGGCTAAATTTTTTTCCAAAAAATCAAAAATGACATGCTTGTCTGATGACTCAGGTTTAGAAATAGATGTTCTAAATGGCGATCCTGGAATTTATTCAGCTAGATGGGGGGGTAAAAAAGGAGATTTTAAAAAGGCAATGAATAGAGTTTTTAAAGAATTAGATAAAAAAGACAAAGATTGGAGACAAAAAAAAGTAAAAGCTAGATTTATTTGTGCTTTAACTATTTATGATAAAGATAAAAAAATAATAAATTCTATTGGCAAGGTTGAAGGTTTTATTTCACCAATTATAAAAGGTAAAAATGGGTTTGGTTATGATCCTATTTTTATACCACTTGGAAAAAAAATTACATTTGGTGAAATGAGAGCATCACAAAAATATAAAATAGATCATAGATTTAAAGCTTTTAAAAAAATCAAAAAACTTTTTTAAATTCTTCATCCTCAACTTTATAAAAGTTTAAAATGTGATTAATTTTATTATTTTTAATTTCAAAAATTCCAACTTTTCCTTTAAACAAGTTTTTTTTCTTAAACATTTTTTTATCAACAACAGAGTTGTTTTGAAGAATTAAATAATAAACAAGCCCAACCAAGTCGTAACTTAGAAATGATAATTGATTGGGGTATTGATTGTATTTCTCAAAATATTCATTGGAAAATTCATCATAATTACTTTTATTTGCAGAAGGAAAATACAAAGGTTGCGAACTAGTCTCTTTTAAAAGAGACTCATCAAACCATTGGTTTAGAGTAATAAAATATTTTTCTTTAGGAGATATATCCGTATAAAGCAGTGAAGTTGTTACACTTTTTAAGCTTTCATCGAAGTCAGATATTACAACTGAGTCAAATTTTACACTACCAAGAGTATCTCTCCTTTTTAATCTTTCGATTAAACGCTCTTTATTGTTTTGTTCTGATTTCTCCAGTCTATTTATTTCATCTTCAAGGTTTTGTTTTCTAACATCATAGCGTGTAATTTTTTCAATTTGTTTAGTAAGTTTGGTTGGATCGGTATCATAAATATAATTTTCTAATATTTTTATTTTAGAATTAGAAATAGCTTTTTCAATTTCATTCCTAAAACTTACGTCTGGAGTAAGAAAGATTGTTTTTTTTATTTCATTTAATTCTATAAATTTTTTAATTGCATTTAATTGTGAAGTTGCATTAATTCCACCATTAATAACATTCTCCGAAAAATTATTATTTTTATTGGTTAGAGCTAAGAATGTTAGTTCACTTAACTCATCTAGATAAATTAGGCTTTCGTTAAAAACAGGACCAATTACAATTTTTATCCCTGAATTAGCCAACTCTTTGGCTGCTCTTAAGGTGATCTCAGGGTTTGATTGTGTATCTTTTGGTATGATCTCAATTGATGCATTATTTATTGTGTTAATAGCAAGGCGTGTAGACTTTATTATAGATTGTCCTATTTCAGAATTCTTTCCAGTTAAAGGGACAAGAAGACCAATCTTAATTTTATCATTTGCCAAAAGTGTTAAGGGAGCTATTGAGAAAGCAAAAGCTAAAAAAAGTATAATTTTAATAATTTTGTTCATTTTAATGTTATTATTATAACTATTATAATTTGATGATTCTACATACTGAAAATATAAATAATAAAGTTAAAAGTGGTCTTTATATTGTATCTACTCCTATTGGAAACTTAAGTGACATCACTTTAAGAGCTCTAGAAGTATTAAAAAAGTCGGATTATGTACTGTGTGAGGATACACGTATTTCAAAAAATTTATTAGAACGGTACGAAATTAAATCAAAACTTATTGCAAACCATAAATTTAATGAAAAAAAAAATTTATCAAAAGTCATTGATATTTTAAAATCAGGGTCGATTGTTTCTTTAATTTCTGATGCTGGAACTCCATCGATCTCAGATCCAGGAGCTATACTAGTTAACGAATGTGCTAGTAATGGCATAGACATCTTTCCAATTCCAGGTGCATCAGCAGTTTCTTCTGCAGTTTCTATAAGTGGATTTAGTGAAAAATATTTTTTTTATGGTTTTTTTCCTGAAAAAAATAATAAATTAAAAGAAGATTTTGAAAAACTTGCAAACTTAGAAAGCTGTATTGTTTTTTTTATTTCTCCACGAAAATTTAATAGATCAATAAAAGATTTAAAATATTACTTTTCAAATAGAAAAATTTTAGTTTGCAGAGAAATGACTAAATTTTATGAGGAATATATAAGAACGGAAGTAGACACACTTGAACCATTTAAATCTGATCCTAAAGGAGAGTTAACGATTGTTATTTCTGAAAAAGTAAAAGAAAAAAATTCATCGATAATATTGAAAGAATCTGATAAAAAAAATATTCAAAAATTAATTAAAAAATTAAGTATAAAAGATATTACAAATTTAATTAGTCAAAATACAAATGTATCAAAAAAAGAGATTTATAACTATTGTTTAAAATTAAAAAATGAAAAATAAAATATTTTTAATAAGTTTAATTTTTTTAATCTCATCAGGATGTGTTGGGATTAGTTCAAAAGGGATTTTTGGAACAGGAGTAAGTATTGCGTTTGATCCAAGGTCTTTAGGAACCCAAATAGACGACTCTGTAATGCAAAAAAATTTAGCTACAAGATTAGCACTAAGAGAGAAGAGCTATATATTAACTGTAAGCACAAAAGTTTTAGATGGAAAAATATTTGTAACAGGAAAAGTAGACGATCCTGAAGAAAAACTTCAAATTACCAAACTTGCATGGGAGACAAAAGGTGCCAGATCAGTTAAAAATGATATTAAAATAAAAGAAGATTTTAATTTTCAACAATCCGCAAAAGATTTATTGATTACGTCACAGCTCCGTACGGCCTTAATATTTAACAAAAAAATTAAAGCAACCAATTATCAAATTGATACTTATAAGAAAAAAATATTTATTTATGGGATTTCTTTAACCAAAGAAGAAAGAAAAGAAGTAATAAATGAAGCAAAAAAAATACTAGATGTAGAAGATGTTATTGCAAGTATTGTCTTGGTTGAAGATTTAAGAATTCAAAAGAATTAATTTTTTTTATAGTCAATTACATCAGCAGAGTATGCAGCAACAGACGCTAAATTTATTATTTCTGATGTAGAGGATCTTAGAGGTGCTATTTCAATGGGTTGACCTAATCCAATTAAAAGAGGACCAATAACTTTGGTGTCACCTAAGCTTTTCATCATTTTATATGAAATAGCAGCGCTGTGTTGACCTGGCATTATTAATATATTTGCATTTCCTACAATACTTGAGAAAGGGTATAGTTCTTTGTATTCTTCATTTAAAGCAACATCTGGCTGCATGTCACCATCAAAATCAAAATCTACATCTTTCTCTTTTAAAATCTCAACAGCCTTCTTTATGTGTTTAGTTCTACTTGTAAGGGGCTGACCAAAAGTAGAATGAGAAACAAAAGCAACTTTTGGAACAAAGCCAAATAGCTTAACTACTCTCGCAGCAGATATAGCTATTTCTGCAAGCTCTTCGGAACTTGGATACTCGTTTACACTTGTGTCTCCAACAAAAATAGTTTTCCCTTTTGAAACAACCATATTCAAACCAAACATTATCTCACCTGCTCTTGGGTCTATCACTTGTGTTATCTTATCTAAAGATGCTCCAAATCTTCTAGTATTTCCTGTAACTGCACCATCAGCATCACCACATGCAACCATACAAGATGCCCATATGACTCTATCATTTCTTACAAGTCTATCGCAGTCTCTTTCTAAAAGACCTTGCTCTCTTTGCATTTTTTTAAATAAATAATTGACATATTTTTCTCGCTTTTCTGAATCTGTAGAATTTATTATTTCAATACCAAAATGATCGTCGTAACCAATTTCTTTTATTCTTTCTTTAATCTTTTCTTTTTTACCAACTAAAATTGGAATTCCTAATTTTGAATTTTTAAATGCGATTGCTGCTTTAAGAGTGTTTTTATCCTCACCATCCGCAAAAACAATTCTTTTTTGATTTTTTTTAATATAAGAATTAATACCCTGCATAATTGTAAGAGACGGATTAAGTCTTTGTTTGAGTTGTTCTTTATATATTTCAAAATCATCAATATTTTTTCTTGCAACACCACTATCCATTGCAGCCTTTGCAACAGCCGCAGGTATTACACTTATTAATCTTGGATCAAATGTTGAAGGTATAATATATTCTTTTCCATAATGAGGTCTATCACCACCCATTGCTGCTACGACTTCATCAGGAACATCTTCTCTTGTTAGCTTTGCTATAGCATCTGCGGCAGCTACTTTCATTTCTTCATTGATAGTTTTTGCCCTTACATCAAGAGCTCCTCTAAACACATAAGGAAACCCAATTAAATTATTTACTTGGTTGGGATAATCTGATCTTCCAGTAGCAATAATAGCATCATTTCTCACTTCCTGTATCTCCTCAGGTGTAATTTCTGGGTCAGGGTTAGCACAAGCAAAAATTATAGGATTTTTTGCCATCTTTTTTACCATATCTTTGGAAAGAGCACCTTTTGCAGAAAGCCCTAAAAAAACATCAGCATTATTAATGGCCTCATCTAATGTTCTATTTTTTGTTTCAATGGCATGAGATGATTTCCATTGGTTTAATCCTTCTCTGCCTCGATAGATTACTCCAGATCTATCCACCATAGTTATATTTTGTTGAGGTACACCGCTATTTTTAAATAAATTAGTACAAGCCATTGCTGATGCACCAGCACCATTCACAACGACTTTAATTTCTTTTATTGATTTATTGGATATATCTAGGGCATTAATTAATGCAGCAGTTGTAATAATTGCAGTACCATGCTGATCATCATGAAAAACAGGAATATCTAAAAGCTCTTTTAATTTTTCTTCAATTATAAAACAATCAGGAGCCGCAATATCTTCTAAATTAATACCACCAAAACTACAGGCAAAGTTTTTGATACTATTAATAATTTCGTCAGGGTCTTGCGAGTCAATTTCTAGGTCAATAGAATCTATATCGGCAAATCTTTTAAATAAAACTGCTTTTCCTTCCATCACAGGTTTAGATGCTAGTGCCCCTAAATTACCCATTCCTAAAATAGCCGAGCCATTACTTATGACTGCAACTAAATTTCCTTTAGATGTATAATCATAGGCAGCTTCTGGGTCATCAGCAATTGCTTGCACTGGTACAGCAACACCTGGAGAATAGGCTAGTGCTAAATCTCTTTTTGTGGTCATTGGTTTAGAAGAATTGATCTCAATTTTTCCAGGTTTATTCTTGCTGTGGAAATCTAAAGCTTCCTTATCGGTGTAATGGTCTATTTTAGTTTTTTTCATTTATGTTAATTAGATATACAAATGGAGCGAATTTAAGACTAATATGATTTATGAACTTAATTAAGTCAACAGGCACATTTAGTTTTTTTACCATAATAAGTAGATTATTGGGCTATATAAGAGACATATTGATAGCTGTGTTCCTTGGTGCAGGCCCATTAGCAGATGCCTTCTTCGTGGCATTCAGGATACCAAATACATTTAGACGATTATTTTCAGAAGGAACATTTAATGCAGCGTTTGTACCCAGTTATTCATCAGTGTTAGATAATAAAAAAGAGTCACAAAAATTTGCAAATAATATTTTTACATTACTGGCAATAGGATTGTTTTTTTTGGTCCTTGTTATTGAGATAATGATGCCGATATTTGTCTTTTTGATAGCACCAGGCTTTGAAGGTGATTATCAAAAAATGGAATTAGCTATAACTTTGACAAGAATTACTTTCCCTTTTTTAATGTTCATTAGTTTAGCATCTTTTTTTTCTGCCATTTTAAATTCACATAATAAATTTGCTATAGCTTCGGCTGCGCCTATAATTTTGAATATTCTTTTAATTGGAGTATTGATCTTTGGAAAAATTTTAAATGATCAATTGGTATATTATTTGTCTTATGCTGTAACCATCTCAGGTATCTTGCAGCTTATTTTTTTATATTTTTTTGTAAAAAAATACTTTTCTCCTAAAATTAATTTGTCATTTAAAATTGATAATAAAGTTAAACTTTTTTTCAAAAAATTACTTCCTAGTATTTTTTCTTCTGGTGTTACTCAGATAAATATTTTAGTAGGGACAATCATCGCATCCTTCCAAGCTAGTGCAGTATCTTATCTTTATTATGCAGATAGAATTTATCAAATAAATCTTGCTATTGCAGGAATTGCTATAGGAACGGTAATACTCCCTCAACTTTCCAAACATGTTCAAAGGAATAAAAAAGAAAAAATAAATTTGATTCAAAATAAAGCTTTAGAGCTAAGTTTATTTTTAAGTATTCCAGCAGCACTAGCGTTACTTATTGCTTCTGAAGAAATTATATCTTCTTTATTTGGATATGGTTCTTTCAACGAATTAAGTGTTGTAAACTCAGCAAAAGCTTTGTTCTATTTTGCGATTGGGTTACCGGCATTTTCTCTTATTAAAGTTTTTTCAGCCTTTTTTTTCGCACGACATAACACAAAGGTGCCTTTTTATATTTCTTTAACATCTGTTTTGTTGAATGTGTTTATTAGTGTAGTTTTTTTCAAGGAAGTTGGGTTTATAATAATACCAATAGCAACCACTATATCATCCTGGTTTAATGCCATTTTATTATTTATTTTCCTAAAAATAAAAGATTTATTCAGTTTTAATTTAGTATTTTTAAATAGGTTTGTTAAAATTCTATTAGCCTCAGTATTAATGGGAGTATTCTTTAAGTATTTAATTTATTTTTTCAATGACAAGTTACTTTACGAGGCAAGCTTTAAAGTTATGTATCTAATTGGTGCAGTTGTATTGGGACTAATATTTTACCTTTTAATTGCAATTTTAATCAAGGCTTTTAAAAGAAGTGATATTAATTTAAACTATTAGTCATGAGTAAAAAAATTTTTTCAGGAGTTCAGCCAACAGGAAACCTTCATCTAGGAAACTATCTTGGTGCAATTAAGAACTTTGTAGAGCTCCAAAACGAAAAAGAAAATGAATGTATCTTTTGTGTTGTAGATCTTCATGCAATAACAGTTAAGCAAGACCCAAAAGAATTAAAAAAAAACATAAGAGAGACCGTAGCTACATTTATTGCGTGTGGAATTGATCCGTTACAAAGTATAATCTTTAACCAATCAATGGTTTCAGCACACTCAGAAGCTGCTTGGATTTTGAGTTGTGTTTCAAGAATGGGTTGGCTTAATAGGATGACACAATTTAAGGAAAAGGCTGGAAAAGATAAAGAAAAAGCTAGCATTGGCCTTTATTCGTACCCAGTCTTGATGGCTGCAGACATTTTACTTTATGATGCAACTCATGTTCCGGTCGGAAATGATCAAAAACAACATCTAGAACTTTGTAGAGACATTGCTCAAAAGTTTAATAATGATTTTGATGTAACAGATTTTTTGAAAGTACCAGAGCCATTAATTCAAAAACAATTTTCTAGAATAATGAGTCTTAAAGATGGAATAAAAAAAATGAGCAAATCAGATCCATCAGATCTAAGTAGAATTAACCTTACAGATGATAAAGATCAAATAATAAATAAAATAAAAAAAGCTAAAACAGATCCATTACCTTTGCCAGGAAAAATTAATAATCTAACAGAAAGACCAGAAGCAGAAAATTTATTGGGGATTTATTCAAGTTTGAAAAACCAGAATTTAGAAAAAACTATAACTGAATTCAATGGAAAAAACTTTTCTGAATTTAAAGAAAAATTGTCTGAAGTTCTAATTGAAAGAATTGAGCCAATTTCCAAAGAAATTAAAAAGTTATTAGAAGATCAAAAATTCTTGGATTCAGTTTTATTAGAGGGATCTGATAAAGCCGACAAAATTGCCTCAAAAAAGATGAAAGAAATGAAAGAATTAGTAGGTTTTTAATCAAATATATTTATTAATTGGTTTAAATTTAGACATTTATCTTTATATATAAGTACATGTTTATCCAAACTGAAGTAACACCAAACCCTAATTCACTTAAGTTTTTGCCTGGAAAAACGGTTTCCAATAATGGCTCATTTGAAGTGATAAAAAAAGAAGAAACTGACAACGAATTGGTAAGAAATGTTTTATCAATTAATGGGGTAACAGGTGTATTTTTAGGAAAAGATTTTATATCTATAAATAAAAGTGAAGAAGTAAATTGGGAAGATATTAAGCATATAGCTATTTCACTGATTAATGATTTTTATTCAACAGGAAAAGAGTTTGTAATTGCCAATGAGTTGCTTGGAGAAAAGAAAGAAGAACACAATGAAATTGAAAAAAAAATCATAAGCATTTTAGAATCAAAGATTAGGCCAGCTGTTGCAAAAGATGGAGGTGATATAAAGTTTAAAGAATTTAAAGATGGAATTGTTAAGGTAGAGCTGCAAGGAAGCTGTTCTGGCTGTCCTAGCTCAACAATGACTTTAAAACAAGGT
>CAJQSQ010000013.1 GCA_905616395.1 uncultured Candidatus Pelagibacter sp.
GTTAGAAAAAATAAGTTAGTAAAGCCTATAAGTCTAGATCTATTGCCAAAAGAGATTGTAAAAATAGAAAATGCCAAAAAAAGAAAAGACCTTTTTATTCAGATAATTTTGCCTTTAATCATTGATGAAAATAATAGTATTAAGTTAGATAGAATGAAGCTCTTTAGTATTTTAAATAAAAGTAAAAATACAAAGGCAGAACAAGAATGGTTGAATGTAAAATTCAAACAATATGGAGTGGTAAATAAAGATTTATCTACATTAAAAATTAGAATGGATGAAGTGCCAGTTTCAATGGCCATTGCACAGGCAGCAAAGGAAACTGGCTGGGGAACATCAAGATTTGCTCAAGAAGGAAACGCATTATTTGGCCAATGGACGTGGAGTGGAGAAGGAATAAAGCCAGCTGATGCAGAAGATGATAGCACTCATAAAGTCATGAGATTTAAAGTTTTACAAGCGTC
Organism: uncultured Candidatus Pelagibacter sp.; assembly: GCA_905616395.1. Lineage (GTDB taxonomy): Bacteria > Pseudomonadota > Alphaproteobacteria > Pelagibacterales > Pelagibacteraceae > Pelagibacter. The sequence goes on from CAJQSQ010000013.1 coordinate 465, forward strand.
TGTAAAAGCCTATCAAAGAAATTTGAATACACACTCTTCTTATAAAGATTTTAGAAGTGCAAGAGCTGAATTGAGAGATAAAAGAAAAAAATTAGACAGTATGATTCTTACTGAATACCTAGATAAATATGCAGAGACAGGAAAAGAGTATGTTAAAATTTTACAACAAATTATTAGACAAAATGATTTAACAGATTTTGATGATGCTAAGTTATTGCCATCAAGCAAAAATTTAGAAAGTTTAATTTAATTTTGTTTCACTGAGAATTGAACACCAAACCATCTCCATTTTCCATCGTCATTAAGTGAACAATTAACCCTACCTCTTCTAAATATAAATTTTTCTCTAAAGTTTAATTTTAGTATATTTTTATTAAAACTAATATTTGACTGATCCCATCCATTACCTTCATCAGAGAAACAATTAATATTTTCTATATTTTTTTGATTTTCAAAAAATTCGACAGATAGTTTTGGTGGATTATCGTTAGTAATATATTTATCTTCAGGGTTTAAAGATTTGTATTGAAGTGGACTAAGATTAATTAAAAATTTAAATCTTTCTAGGTCACCATATTTTTCATTAATTGGGAACCTAGGTAATTCATGAATATCCTTATTAATATCAATAACACCAGAATGCTGACCAAAAGCAAAATCAAAATTTTTAGAAATAAAATCTTTAATAGTTTTGCTATATTCACCAAATGGGTATGAAAAAAAAATAGGGTTATAGCCTAAGTGCTGATTAAAAATTTTAATTGAAGTATTAATATCAGACAAAAAATCTTCTGTTTTTAGGTCAACCAAGTAATTATGGGAATGTGAATGATTACCAATATAAGCGTATGACTCTTTCTCTATTTTTTGTATTTGCTCCCAACTCATGTATCCAGTTTTGCCTACAGCTTCAGTTGAAACAAATAAAATAAAAGGAATTTTCTCTCTCTTCAAATAGGGCCATGCATTTTTATAAAAAGATAAGAATGCATCATCTATAGTAATAAGTATTTCTTTTTTATTTTTTGGAATATTAAAATTTTTTTGTAAATATTTTGGATCATAAAATTTGTAATTTAAAGTATCCACTATAGACATTTGTTCCTCAAAAATATCCATTTGTATATTTGTTGAAGGATACTTATTTTCATCAAATCGGTGATACATTAAAGAAAGAATGCCACTATCTTCAGAATAATATTTGATATTATTTTCTTCTGCTTTAGAATTGATGGCAAATAACATTATTATAATGAAAAATTTAATAGTAGATGCCACAAGAGATAAAATTTTTTTAACACTCATAGTTAATAAAAATATTTATACTTGTAGTCATGAAAATAGTAAAATTAATTTTGAAAAATTAATGATCTTAATTAATGATTTTTTAAAGATAAACTCTTCTTCGTTAGATGAAATTGATGATATTTATGTTAATAGAGGACCAGGTAGCTTCGCAGGAATTAGAAACTCGTTAGCGACGATTAAAGCTTTATTTCTAACTAAAAAAATCAATTATTATTGTTTTAGTTTTGAGGATTTTACGGGATTTGAACAAGTTAAGTATGAAGAAGTCCCTAGTTTATGTGATAAATTTAAAATCAAAAAGAATTTGATTAATCCTATTTATTTAAGTTAAAATTAGAAATGTCAGAAAATATCGAACAAAAGTGTTTAGCCAAAGGAGTTAAACTTACAGATCAAAGAAAAATTATTGCAAAAGTAATGTCAGAATCAAACGATCATCCAGATGTAGATGAACTTTATAATAGAGTTTCAAAAGTTGATCCAAAAATAAGTATTGCCACAGTATATAGAACAGTAAAACTTTTTGAGGAATCTGGAATTTTAGCAAAACATGATTTTAAGGGGGGTAAAGCTAGATACGAAGAATTAAATGAAGGACATCATGATCATCTAATAGATGTTAAATCAGGGGAAATTATAGAATTCGTTGACGAAGAAATAGAAAAGTTACAAGAGAAAATTGCAGATAAGTATGGATATCGACTAGTTGATCATAAATTAGAATTATATGGGGTTAAAAAAAAATCCTAAAATAATGTTAAAAAAAATTTTTATTAAAACCTTTGGCTGTCAAATGAATGAATACGATTCAAATCGTATATTTGATACAGTTAAAAAAATTGGTTTTGAAAAAACTGAAAAATATGAAGATGCAAATTGTTATCTTTTAAATACTTGTCATATTCGTGATAAAGCAAAAGAAAAGGTTTACCATGAAATAGGAAGAGTTAAAAAAATTTTTAGAGAAAAAGAAAAACCAATTGTAATTGTTGCAGGTTGCGTTGCTCAAGCCGAAAATCAAGAAATGTTAAAAAGAGAACCCTATATTGACATTGTAATTGGTCCACAGTCCTATCACAAAATAAATGAAGCAATATTAAATCATTCCAAAAATAAAAAAAAAGAAGAAGAAACAGAATTTGATACAATTTCTAAATTTAATTATTTAAGTAAAATCAAAAATAAAGATAGTAAAGTTTCCTCATTTTTAACAATCCAAGAGGGTTGTGATAAATTCTGCCATTTTTGTGTAGTGCCTTATACACGTGGGCCCGAATATTCCAGACCCTTTGATCAAATCATAAATGAAGCAAAAGAGCTAATTCAAAGTGGTGTAAAAGAAATTATTTTATTAGGGCAAAATGTGAACGCATACAGCTATAAACATAAAAATAAAGAATTTAGATTATCTGATTTGTTATTAGAGTTAGAAAGCCTTAATGAGCTTGAGAGAATTAGGTATACTACATCTCACCCCAAAGACATGACTGACGATTTGATAAATGTTTATAAAAAATCAACCAAAATAATGCCTTTAGTCCATCTACCAGTACAGAGCGGATCAAACAAAATTTTAAAACAAATGAATAGAAAACACACTATTGAAGAATATTTAATAATTTATGAAAAATTAAAAAAGATTAATCCCAATATAGAGTTTTCAAGTGATTTTATTATTGGATACCCAGAAGAAAATGATGATGATTTTAAATATACGATGAAGTTAATTGAAAAAGTAGGGTTTATTAATTCATATTCTTTTATTTTTAGTCCAAGACCAGGCACCGTAGCTGCTGACTTAGAATTAGTAGATAAAAAAAAATCTAAGGAAAGATTAGAAATAATTCAAAAAAAATTGTTTGAAAATCAGATAAATAAAAATAAATCTCTAGAAGGTAAGACTCTTAATGTTCTGGTTGAAAATAAAATGAAAGATGGAATTAAATTATTTGGTAGAACTGAGTTTATGACATCGGTAATTTTTGATGGCAACACTGACTGCATAGGGAAAGTTGTGCAAATAGAAATAACAAATAGTAATCAAAACAGCTTGTTTGGTATATTAAATGAAAACTACAAAAAGAAGGTAGCCTAAAAATTGAATAAAGTAGCATCAAAAAAAATTAGTTCTATTTTAAAATTTGTCTATTCTGATAACAATTCTTTGAGTGTTATATTTCAAGACAATGATTTATTAATGGGTGTTGTTGGTGAATTTAATGAAAATTTAAAAGAGCTAGAAAAAATTACTGACACCAATCTATATTCTAGGGGTAATTCTATTTTAATAAAATCAACACCAAAAAAAAATGAAATTACAAAAAATGCTATTCAATTTTTAGCCAACCAGTTCGTAAATAACGGAAGTATAGAAAAAAAAGATATACTTTCTTCAGTAGATGAATTTATGATTAAAGAGAAAGTAGAAAATCAAAATGTTTCAGACATAATTAAAACTCCTAAAAAATCAGTTATTCCAAGATCTGAAAGACAAAAAGAATATGTCAGAGCTTTAAGACAAAGTGATATTGTTATATCAGCAGGTCCCGCTGGAACGGGTAAAACATTTTTGGCTGTTGCAGTTGGACTGACATTGTTACTTGATAAAAAGATTGAAAGAATTATTTTATCAAGACCTGCAGTAGAAGCTGGTGAAAGATTAGGTTTTTTACCTGGAGATATGAAGGAAAAAGTAGATCCCTATCTAAGACCTTTATATGACTCTTTATATGACCTTTTTGACTTTGATAAAATTCAAAGAATGATTGAAGTTGGTGATATTGAAATAGCACCACTAGCATTTATGAGGGGTAGGACCTTAAAAAATTCTTTTGCAATTTTAGATGAAGCACAAAACGCAACAGATACACAGATTAAAATGTTTCTAACGCGTATCGGAGAGAATTCAAAGATTGTTATAAATGGTGATCCTTCCCAAATCGATTTGCCCCACAAGAACATGTCTGGATTGAATAGATCTAAAAAATTATTAGGCCATTTAGATGAAGTCTCTGTGATAGATTTTGATCACTCTGATGTAGTTAGGCACCCCCTAGTCTCCAAGATTGTAAAGGCATACTCAGATCAAGAAAATGATTAAAATTGATGTGATTTCGGAATGTACTCTTTGGAGTAAAAAAATAAGGAGAAATAAAACTTTTTTTAACTCTATTATAAA
>CAJQSQ010000014.1 GCA_905616395.1 uncultured Candidatus Pelagibacter sp.
TATATATTTTAAATGCTATTTCAAGAATATTTTTAATTTATTGTACAGCACGGTTATCATATGTAGTAACTGCAGAATTAAGCATAAACATGTATGAATTCAAATTATTAGATTCCTATTCTAATTATATTGTAGAAAAATCATCAACCATAATTTCAGCTATAACACAAAAATCTGTTCAAGTAGGTAGTGTTCTTGGTTCAATTATTAATTGTATTTCAGGTGGAATAATTTTTTTATGTATAGTATCTATTTTAATTTTAATAAATCCACAAGTGATGATAATTTCAATATTGTTTTTTGTGGCATTGTATTATTTAATCAGCTTGTTAAGTAAAAAAGAAATTAATAAGAGTAGTAAAATTATTAACTTATCACAAAATAATGTGGTTAAGTGTTTGCAAGATGGAATAGGTGCAATAAGAAATATAATTTTAGATAAATCCCACAATTTTTATATAAAACTCTTTAAAAAAGAAAATTTTAACTTAGCTAGAAATAGTGCTTTTCTTCAATTTATTCAGCAATCACCACGGTATATATTGGAGGCATTAGGTATTTTCTTATTTGTAATTTTATTAATTTATTGGAATGAAACAAAAAGCAAAGAAGAATTTTTGACAATTTTTCCAACTTTAGCAGCTTTAGCTGTCGGTGCACAAAGAATTTTACCCTTACTTAATACCATATATGTGAATTTTATATCAATTAAAGGTTCATTTCATCAAGTAGAAGAAGTAACAAATATACTAAGTAATTACTCTCTCTCTAAAAAAGAAAATATAAAGATTAAAAAAAAAGATATTAGTTTTAAAAATTTAATTTCATTTAAAGATGTTTCGTTTTCATATGATAAAAAGAGTAACATATTACAAGATGTTAGTTTTGAAATAAAAAAAGGTTCAAAAATTGGAATTATTGGCAAAACAGGTGAGGGTAAAAGTACTTTTTTGGATTTACTTATGGGACTTTTGGAACCTCAAAAAGGAGCCATTTATATTGATGGGTCTAAACTATCAAAAGAAACGTGTGATAGCTGGCATTCAAAAGTTTCTCACGTTCCACAAAAAATATTTTTAAGTGACGATTCTTTTTCAGAGAACATCGCCTTTGGAAAAGAAAAAGAAAAAATCAATAAGGAAAAAGTTGAATTGGTCTCTAAGAAGTCACAAATTCATGAGTTAATAATAAAATCTGAAGGTGGATATAATAAAAAAGTAGGTGAACAAGGAATTGGTTTGTCTGGCGGTCAAATACAAAGGATAGGCTTAGCTAGAGCCCTATACAAAGAAGCTGAATTGATAATTTTAGACGAAGCAACAAACTCTTTAGATAGCTATACAGAAAAATTGATCATGGAAGAAATAAACAATTTGAGTAAAGATTTGACTGTGGTAATTGTATCTCATAGCTTGGATACACTAAAAAATTGTGATGTAATTTTTGAAGTAAAAAATAAAAAAGTTATTCAAATACCCAAGTAATAAATCAGAAAAATTAATCACTAGTACGTTGGCTATTATGTTTTATTAACACTGAAACTGTCCCCAGTAATATGAGGTCAACACTAACAAACGCCAGATTATCTTCAAAAAAAGATCTAAAAATAAAATATATAAAATAATAATGTGAAATTGAAATGTATACGTTTGTGTGATTTAAATTTTTAAATTTAAAGTATTTGATAAAAAAAATCAATATAACAGCCATATAAATCGATAGACTTACTAACCCTGTATTGAATAAAATATTAATAAAGGAATTAGATGCAACTTTTTCAACAGGTTTTAAGTACATTTGATCTGCAAAAAATCCGTTTCCAAAAATAAGCGCAGGTTTTTCAATAATATTATATAATATTTGCCAACCACAAAGTCTACCAGAAAGTATACTGTCGAGTCCTACCAAAATTTTTGAACATTCTCCCAATACAATTTTATTATTGTAATTTACAATCCTATCTAAGGTAAGGACGTATAAATTGGGAAAATCAAAAAAAGGTTTTTCTAGATAGATTTCCTTAAGGTATAAGGACTGATCAAGATAAACATCGTAATTGATTTCATTATCCTTATTAAATATTTCTAAATTAAATATTTCAAGATTAAATACTTTATCTCTATCTCTAATATCTAATTCAGTATCAATATCTTTAAAAGAATTATTAATAGAAACAAATTTATCCGGTATTCCATCACCATCCATATCAGCAGCTTTAAAATCAGCCTTATCATCTTCATTTTTATCAACTGCAATGATGTCAGGTTTGCCATCTTAATTTTTATAAACTGCAATGATGTCAGGTTTGCCATCTTCATTTTTATCAACTGCAATGATGTCAGGTTTGCCATCTTCATTTTTATCAACTGCAATGATTTCAG
>CAJQSQ010000015.1 GCA_905616395.1 uncultured Candidatus Pelagibacter sp.
ATTTAACTATGGACCATACGATTGTTGACGAAGAAATGCTTAATGAGGGTGTATTTTTTGACGGTTCATCCATAGCTGGTTGGAAAGCTATCAACGAGTCAGATATGATTTTAAAGCCAGACACTTCAAGACTTGTAATGGATCCTTTTACTTCTCATAACACTTTGATACTTTTTTGTGATATTTTGGATGCAGTTAAAAGATCTCCTTACGAAAGAGACCCCAGAGGTACAGCTAAAAAAGCAGAAGAATACCTAAAAAAATCTGGTGTCGGGGATAAAGCATTTTTTGGTCCTGAACCTGAATTTTTTGTTTTTGATGATGTTAGAATTAATAATGATCCAAATAATACTGGTTTCAAAATAGATAGCAAAGAAGGTCCTTATAATTCTGGGACAGCATATGCTAATGGAAATATGGGTCATAGACCTCCAGTTAAAGGTGGATATTTCCCAGTACCTCCAGTTGATAGTGAACAAGATATGAGAGGTGAATATTTAAAAAGTTTAAAAGAAGTAGGTGTTAAAGTTGAAAAACATCACCATGAAGTTGCTCCAAGTCAACATGAGCTAGGTATGGTTTTTGGAACTTTAGTTGAAACGGCAGATAATGTTCAGCTTTATAAATATGTAGTTCAAATGGTTTCTCATTCATTCGGAAAAACAGCAACGTTTATGCCGAAGCCTGTTGCTGGTGACAATGGTTCTGGAATGCATATTCATCAATCAATTTGGAAAAATGATAAGCCCGTTTTTTCTGGTGAGGCTTATGCCGGATTATCAGAGATAGCATTACATTATATTGGTGGTATTTTAAAACATGCAAAAGCTATTAATGCTTTTTCAAACTCTACAACAAATAGTTATAAAAGATTAATACCAGGATTTGAAGCACCCGTACTGTTAGCTTACTCTGCAAGAAATAGATCTGCATCTTGTAGAATACCGATTAGTTTAAATAAAAATGGTGCTAGATGTGAGATAAGATTTCCTGATGCATCGGGAAACCCTTACTTAACTTTTGCTGCTATGCTTATGGCTGGTTTAGATGGTATTAAAAATAAAATTCATCCAGGTGAATCTTTTGATAAAGATCTTTATGACTTACCTCCTGAAGAGGTTAGAAATATCCCAACTGTTTGTGGCTCCCTAAGAGAAGCTATGGAAAGTTTAGATAAGGATAGAGATTTTTTAACTGAAGGTGATGTATTTACAGATGATCAAATTGATGCTTACATTGCATTAAAATTTGAAGAGATCCATAGATTTGAACATGCGCCTCATCCTGTTGAGTTTGAAATGTATTACAGTAGCTAAGATAATTACTGTCTAGTGGTTGCTATTTTATCTTTGTTAATTCCCTTTTTAACAACATAGTCTTGTGTGCCGTTAGCACCGGTGTTTACTTCTGTTCGAAGAGTCTTAAAAAATGTTCTTTCTTTTAATGACTTTTCTAATGTTTTAACAAGATTTTTAAATTCAAATTTGTTCATATCTGTTTATTACCTTAGATATGCGTAAATTGCAATACTGATATGCGTATTCGCTATATTAGACTTTAAAGGATTCTCCACAGCCACAACGCTCAGATTCATTAGGGTTATTGAACACAAATGATGAAGAAAAGTCCTCTTTTTTATAATCCATCTCAGTTCCAAGTAGATACATTACAGCACCCGCATCCACAAAAACTTTTACACCCTTATCTTCGATAATTTCATCAGTTGGATTAACTTCTTTAGCATATTCCATTACATATGACATGCCTGCACAACCACCAGATTTAACTGCAACTCTGACACCAATTGAGCTTGATTCAATTCCAGACATAATTTCTTTAATACGACTTGCAGCATTATCACTTAGTTTAATTATTGGATTCATTATAAATTTAATTCCAATTTAGCTGCTTCAGACATCATTGACTTTTCCCAAGGTGGCTCAAAGACTAAATCAAGATCAACTTCTTTAATTCCTTCCACTTGCATGGCACTATCTTTAACCTCTTGAGGTAAGCTTTCAGCGACAGGACAATTGGGTGTAGTTAAAGTCATTATAATTTTAGCTTTATCTTCTTTTACCTTAACGTCATAAATTAAACCTAATTCATAAATATTAACCGGTATCTCAGGATCATAAATTTTTCTAATTTCAGCTATTATTTGTTCTCTTAAATCCATAATTTTATCTAGTTTTCAGTATTGATTTCTTCTTGAGTTTTGTCAATTGCAGAAATTAAAGTGTGCCATGATAATGTTGCACATTTTACTCTCATTGGATATTGTTTTACTCCAGATAAGCACATTAACTTAGTTTTCTCATCTTCCTGCAAATTTTTTGATTTTAATTCAGGGTTTTCTTTGATCATACCCAAAAAATCATTTACAATTTCTTTGACTTGAGCTTCTTCTTTTCCCTTCATTAAATCAGTCATGATTGATGCTGATGCCATTGAAATTGCACAGCCACTTCCCTCAAATGAAACATCTTGTACT
>CAJQSQ010000016.1 GCA_905616395.1 uncultured Candidatus Pelagibacter sp.
GTTAACACGTATTAATTGAAAGTAGACTTTATCAACCGCTTGCTTTACTAAATAGATAACACCTCGATTCACAAATAATTAAAATTAAAATACATTGATTAAAACCACACTCTCATCATTTGCAAAATCTATTGGTTTTAACTCACAAAATTACATTCCAAAGGAAGGGGCATCCTTTTCTTTATTTAGAATTGAAGTTTTATCAGGCTTAACGGTTGCTTTAGCGTTAGTTCCTGAAGCTATTGCTTTTGCTTTTGTTGCGGGAGTTGCACCTTTATCTGGACTTTATGCAGCCTTTATCGTCGGGTTGATTACAGCTGTATTTGGGGGAAGACCTGGAATGATTTCAGGAGCAACTGGTGCTTTAGCTGTTGTTATGGTTTCGCTTGTTATGGATCATGGAGCTCAATACTTGTTTGCAACTGTAGTGTTAATGGGAATTTTACAATTACTAGCAGGGGTCTTTAAGCTTGGAAAATTTATTAGAATGGTGCCTCAACCTGTAATGCTTGGTTTTGTTAATGGCCTTGCAATCGTTATTGGTATTTCACAACTTAGTCAGTTTAAAACCCTTAATGCAATTGGGCAATCAGTATGGATTTCAGGAAACACTTTATATTATTCAATAGGGTTTGTAGCACTAACTATGTTGATTATTTGGTTACTACCAAAGATTACTAAAGCAGTTCCAGCTACACTTGCTGCTATTTTAGCAACATCTGTATTAGTTTTAGTATTAAAGATTGATATCCCAAGTGTTGGAGATCTTGCAAGTGTTAAAGGAGGATTGCCTATATTCTCAATTCCAAGTGTTCCTTTAAACTTTGAAACTCTAAAGATTATTTTCCCTTACGCATTTATATTGTCTGCAATTGGCTTAATTGAAAGCTTGTTAACCCTTAACTTAGTTGGTGAAATTACTAATAAAAGAGGAGGCGCTAGCCAGGAATGTTTAGCACAAGGCTTTGCAAACACAGTTACTGGTTTTTTTGGTGGTATGGGTGGATGTGCGATGATCGGTCAATCTATGATTAATGTAAAGTCAGGTGGTAGAACAAGAATTGCAGGAATAGCTGCTGCAGTATTTTTATTAATTTTTATTTTATATACATCAAGCTATATTGAGATGATCCCAATTGCAGCACTTGTTGGTGTAATGTTTATGGTAGTGATTGGAACTTTTGCGTGGAATTCTTTAAAGATATTATTTTTTGTTCCAAAGAGTGATGCGTTAGTTATTGTTCTTGTAACTGTTGTAACTGTTTTAGAAGATTTAGCTGTTGCAGTAATTGTTGGTGTTATTGTATCAGCATTAGTTTTTGCCTGGAAGTCTGCATCTAGAATTAGAGCAGTTGAGAGACCTTCCATTAGAGAAAAGGGTGCTAAGGTTTATGAAATAGAAGGTCCACTTTTCTTTAGTTCAACTGATAGTTTTTTAGAATTATTTAAACCGGAAGAAGATCCACAAGTAGTTATTATTGATTTTGCAGGATCAAAAGTAATTGATCAGTCAGCTTTAAAAGCAATTGAAGACATTGCTGATAAATATAATAGTTTTGGAAAAAAAGTTAAATTAAGACATCTAACCCGTGATTGTCATAGATTATTAAGCAGAGCAGGTCAGCTTGTTGTTGATAGTGATGATGACCCTGATTACGGAATTGCAGTTGATTATGATGTTAAATTAGGTATTTTTGGAAATTAACATGAGTAAAGAGATAAAAGCCGATGACGTTATTTTCAATTTCTTTAAACAAATTTGTGATGAGAGGGATGATGTTAAATGTGTTGAGCTAGGCAATAGTTGGATTAATGCAATGAAGACCAATCTTACTAATATGGAAAAAAACCTAGAAGAAGCTGATAAAGCTAAGCATCAAGAAAATATAGATAGCAACATGAACCACCTTAATAACCTTAAGGATAAATCGGCTGAGGAATGGCGTGAATATGCAACTCAGTGTATGGTGGAGATCCTTGATCACAAAAGTAAATCTTGAATTTCTTTAAGAGATTATTTTCTAGTAGCAATTTAGATTTAAAGATTAATGACGGAGGTAGAGCAGCTGCAGGTTATAAAGGAAAAGCTGGAGACTGTGTAGTTAGATCTATAGCAATTGTATCAGGTCTTCCTTATCAAAAAATTTATGATGATCTTTATAAGGCAAATGAAGAATTTAGAACAACATCAAGAACAAGACTTGCGAGAAGTTTAAAACAAAAAAATGATAGCCCAAGATCAGGCACGCATAGAGTAGTAGTTAAAAAATATCTTGAAAAACTTGGGTGGCAGTGGACGCCAACGATGTTTATAGGACAAGGTTGCAAAGTTCATTTAAAAAAGGATGAACTTCCAAGTGGAACTTTAATTGTATCTTGCTCAAAGCACATAACTGTTGTTAAAGATGGCGTTTTGCATGATACTTATGATTGTTCTAGACGTGGTACACGTTGTGTTTATGGATATTGGACAAAACCTAATTAAATTAACTCAAGACATCTTAAGAAAGATTTGTTAGCATTTAATTGTGAAAAAAATATTGGGGACTAGCTTTATTAGTAAGCTTTTGACCATTTTAGTCTTAAGCTTAATGTTAACTAGTGGTGCAAAAGCAGGTTGTGATGATGCTCCAACTGATGGAGTGGATTATTCTAATTGTCAATTCTCAGAAGGCCAAGATTTAAGTAGAGCCTATATACCAAATTCTAATCTATCTTTTATTAGCTTTATTCAAGTTACCCTTGATAAAGGTGTAATGATGAATGCTACATTATCTAATGGTAATTTTGTAGAATCTTCTTTTATTAGAACTAATTTATATGAAGCAAATCTTGAAGGAGGTATTTTTGAAAAAGCTAATTTTTCAAGTGCTAACTTAACAAGAGTAAATTTTAAAGGCTCATCATTAATTGAGACAAACTTTAGTAATAGCAACCTCTTTGAAGCTGATTTTACAGGTGCTAATATTCTAAATGCCACATTTGAAGGTGCCAATCTAAACAATGCAACTTGGATTGATGGCTCTAAGTGTTCTTTAGGTTCTATTGGTAAATGCAATAAATAGTTAAACGTTAATTTATAAAATATTTATGAAAAAATTTTTAACCACCTTAGTGTTTTTTATTTTTTTCATAGTAAATGCTAAAGCTAATCAATTAAGTGAGTCACCTTTTATACCAGATAATGTTTTAAACGATTTCAAATCTCTTTCAAAAGAACACAAAGTTAATGTTTGCTTTAAAAATTTTGATCCATTTATAGATAAAATAAATGAAGATCTTCCAATCAAAATTGAAGGATTTAACTCAAAAATGGATAATAACAACAAAGTGAAAGGCACCCGCGCAATGGATGTTTTTAGAGAATTTGCCTCTACTACAAATTATGCATTCATTTCTGAAAATT
>CAJQSQ010000017.1 GCA_905616395.1 uncultured Candidatus Pelagibacter sp.
GTAATTCAATGGTTAATTTTTTATGACCCATTTTCTTAATTAATTCTTTTTTATCTTCAACAATAATAATTTCTCCTTGATTGATCACAGCTACACGGTCAGCAATAGCTTCAGCTTCTTCAATATAATGGGTAGTTAAAATAATTGTGACCCCTGTTTTTTTTAACTCTTCAACAACCATCCACATATCCCTTCTAAGTTCAACATCAACACCTGCCGTTGGTTCATCAAGAAATAGTATTTTAGGCTCATGAGACAAAGCTTTTGCAATTAAAACTCTTCTTTTCATTCCACCAGACAACTGCCTCAGTCTTTGATCTTTTTTATCCCACAAACTTAAATCCTTTAAAATTTTTTCAATATGCTCTGGTTTGGGTGGTTTTCCATACAATCCTCTAGAATAAGACACGGTATCAAAAACAGTTTCAAAGGATTCTAAGTTTAATTCTTGAGGAACAAGTCCTATTCTTGATCTCGTTTCTCTATAATCTTTTATAATATCAAAATTATCAATTGTAACTGTACCTGAAGAAGGTTTGGCAATTCCACAAATTATACTGATCAAAGTTGTTTTTCCTGCACCATTTGGTCCAAGCATTGCAAGAATTTCACCTTGTTTTACTTTAAGGCTAACATCATTAAGAGCTTTAAAACCATTATCGTAAACTTTAGATAAGTTGTTAATGGATATTTGAATTTCAGACATTTATTGAAGTGTATATAGTTATTAATGAGGTTTATTCAACAAACACAATAATTTTGTACATTATATCACTACTTAATGTTCACATCTTGAGGTTAAAATTTGACTTAATTTAATTATTTCTTTAATTAACTTTTATATTCTTTTTTTAAGAATATCAGTTTCTGGGGTGCCATAAAAAGCTGAGAATATACCCAAAGAACCTGTTGTATAATCACAACGAAGGGAAAAAATGAACACAATATATCTAGATCAATCAACTACCATTATTACTCTACTTTTAACTTCATTAGCATTTGCTGCTATTGGAATAGTTTATTCAAAAGGTAAACTTTCAATTAACTCATATTTAAATGCAGATAGATCAATTGGTAAAAGATCTTTAACCGCATCATTAGTTGCATCATGTTTTGGTGTGTGGATCTTAATTGGCCCATCAGAAGCTGCGACTTGGGGTGGTTTAGGCGCTATAATTGGTTATGGTTTAGGTCAAGCTCTACCCTTTTTAGCCTTTATTACAATTGGTCAGCGTATGAGAAAAATTATGCCTAATGGTAATACTCTTACTCAATTTGTTTTAATTAGATTTGGTAAGGCGATGTTTCGTTTAGTTTTATTATTAACAATAATGTACATGTTTGTTTATTTTGCAGCTGAAGTTACAGCAATTGCAAAAGTTGTTAATCTAATGTCTGGGTTTCCACTTTGGCAAACCTCTCTTATAATAATTGTTGCTACGCTGTCGTACACTCTTTATGGAGGACTTAGAGCTTCAATTTTTACAGATAAAATTCAATTTATTATAATTATGATTTTATTAATATTTGCTATCAATCATATTTTTAATTCTGGAAATAATACTTTTTCAATGGATTTGATTAATGAGAAAGCTGGTACTTTAATGAGTGGTAAATATTTTTACGGATATACTGCTGGCTTAACTTTCTTCATTGCTGTTTTTGCAACCAACTTATTTGATCAAGGTGTTTGGCAAAGAGTATTTGCAGCAAAAAGTTCAGATGATTTAAGAAAAGGATTTATGTCTGCCTTCTTTATTGTAATCCCATTTATGCTTGTTTTAGGTTTCTTTGGAATTCTTGCAGTATCAGTTGATAAAGCAGCAGACCCTAGTACTTTATTCTTTACTCTTTTATTAGAGCCATTTACTGGAATTAATTCTTTGTTAACTATTTCAATATTAATTTTAGTCTTAGCTTTAGTAATTAGTAGTATGGATACACTTATTAATGCAATCTCAAGTACAATTATTATTGAAGGAAATAAATTTATTAGTTTAAAAAATAAGAATAGTTACCTTACGCTTTCTAGATATTTAATATGTGGTCTATCAGTAATTGTTTTTTTAATAGCATCAAAAGGATATAGCGTCCTATTCATGTTTTTATTTGCAGATTTACTATGTTGTGCTGCAGTATTTCCTATTTTTTATGGAATGTTTAAAGGTGATGCAAATGAGAAACTTTCTTTAATTTCTGTTATAATAGGTTTGGTTTCAGGTCTTCTATTATTTCCAAATCAGACTTTTGATAAAAGCATCTTAATCGGTGGATTAATTCCTGCTGATGCTTTTCCATTATGGATTTCAACTGCGTTATTATTTTGGTCTTTTATTTTAGCAACATTCACACCACTGATAACATTACTGATCTTTAAAAAAGACGCTAAATTTGATTTCTCTAAAATTAAAACTTCGATTAAGGAATAGTGGATATTTACAATAATAAAAAAACTTATTTTTATAAATTAAAGAGTAGCTGTAATAAGGAATGGTCTGAATATACTGATCATAAGTTTTTGTCTGATTTGGTAAGCAACAAACTGCCAGATAAAAATTTTAAAAAGTATTTAGTTCAAGATTATATATTTTTACAACAATTTTTAAAAATTTTAGCTCTAAGTGTTTATAAATCAAAGTCCTTTAAAGAAATTAATAGATCAGTAAATTTTATTAAAGGAATTGATCATGAAATCAAACTTCACATAAGTTATTGTAAAAAATGGAAGATATCGCTTAGATCTCTTAGTAATATTAAAGTTGAGAGTGCCAATAGTGCTTACACAGAACATGTATTGAGTGTAGGTAAAAATGGTAACAATCTTGATATATTCTCAAGTTTATCTCCATGTATTATTGGTTATGGAGAGATTGGATTTAAACTTTCAAAAATTAAAAATTGGAAAAAAAGTAAATATAGCTCTTGGATTAAGATGTACTCATCAAAAGAATATCAGCAGGTTGCTAAAGATAATATTGATTATTTAGATATTCTTTTTAAGAACAGTAAGAATAAAAATTTGAGTAAACTTAAAAGTCATTTTAAAAAATCAACTATCCTAGAAAGAAATTTTTGGGAATGTTTTGTCTGAATTTCTAATTATCTAAAATTTCCAGGGGCAATGGTGCTTCTGGGTATTTTTCTTTGCACAATTTTTCATAATTTTTACAAAGAGTAGCTATCGTCTCATTTGCATCATCTTTAGATGTTAGAAATTTAATAAGAGTGTCTCTTTCTTCTTCTATTTCTTTAATGTCTTGACCTTTAAGAAATTCACCAGTTTCAACCTCCCAGTAGGTATCATTCAATTCTTCATTTTTTAATTCATTAAGTTTTTTCTGTAACTCAATAATAATCTTGTCATTAGACTTACTATCTCTCATTGGGGAATTAAGTAATTTTCCTAAGCACTTATCTTCTAAATCACTTAAAAAAGTATTGTAAGGTTTTCCTTCAGCTAATCCTTTAAAATGATTACTTTCAAAATATTTATTAATTGCTGCATTTGTTGTGATTTTATTTTTACCTTTAGCAACAGCTACTTGGACATAAACTTCCTGACTAATATATTCATTTAAATAGTCTTTAATTTTATCCGACAACATTTTTAAAAAGATTACAGAGTTTTTAATGGATCAACATATTCGTGTCCAAAAACATCAGCAACTGCTTTATACGTTACGTGACCTTTGCAAACATTTAATCCTGCAAGAAGGTGTTTATCTTCACTTAATGCTTTTGCATAACCGTTGTTTGCAATTTTAACTAAATGAGGAAGTGTTGCGTTGTTTAATGCTATTGTTGAAGTTCTTGGAACTCCCCCTGGCATATTTGCTACACAGTAATGAATAACATCATCAACGATATAAGTTGGATCACCATGAGTTGTTGGTTTGCTAGTTTCAACACAACCCCCTTGGTCAATTGCAACGTCAACTATTACAGATCCTCTTTTCATTAATTTTAACATTGATTTAGTAACTAACTTTGGAGCTTCTGCACCAGGTATTAAAACACCCCCAATTAAAAGATCTGCTTCTGCTACTAATTTATTTAAATCAATTTTATCACTTTGCTCTGGGATAATTTTATCACCAAACATTTCGACTAATTGTTTTAATCTTGCTTCAGATTTGTCAACAATATGAACTTTAGCTCTCATACCAGTTGCAATGACTGCTGCATTTTCACCAACAACACCACCACCTAAAATAACAACTGTACCTCCCTCAACTCCAGGAGCTCCTCCTAATAAAAGACCTCTACCGTTTTGATTTTTTTCCAAACAATGCGCACCTGCTTGAACAGACATACGTCCTGCAACCGCACTCATAGGTGCAAGTAATGGTAGTCTACCATTGTCGTCTGTTACAGTTTCATAGGCTATGCAAACACCTTTAGATTTAATCAAACCTTCGGTTAATTCTTTTGCTGCTGCTAAATGAAGATAAGTGTAGACGATCTGATTTTCTCTAATCATTTTGACTTCACCTGATTGAGGCTCTTTTACTTTAACAATAATATCTGCATCATTAAAAATATCTTCAGCTTTATCAATAATTTTTGCACCAATGCTAGTATATTGTTCATTTTCAAAACCAGCTTCAAAACCACCGTTATTTTCAACTAAAACTTCATGACCCTCTGATATTAAAGTTTTAACACTATCGGGGGTTAATCCAATACGATGTTCTTGAGGTTTAATTTCTTTAGGTACACCTATTTTCATAGTTAACTCTACTTTCTTTGATTAGTTAATTTTGTCTAGTTCTTTTGATTTTTTTGGTAATTAGTAATACCAGTTCTTAACTTTTCAATAATTTCATCAATGTGTTTTTCTTCACAAATGAATTGAGGAGCTATAATTAAACAATCTCCTGTAGCTTTAAAGTTAACACCAGCTTCATAACATGCTTTAAAACATTCAAACCCAGCTTTACCTGGTTTAGTGTTTAGCTTCATGTCTATTCCACCCATCATTCCATATCCTCTAATATTATCTACCGACTCTAGATCTTGAAGAGAAAACAATCCTTTTTGGAAATAAGGAGCTAAATTTTTTGCTCTATTAAAAATATCATCTTTTTCAAAAATATCCTGTACTGCTAATGCTGCAGCAACTGCAACTGGAATTCCTGAATAAGTATATCCATGAAATAATTCAACTGCACCTGTTGGTGAAGCATCCATTACGGCATCATAAATAAAATCATTACAAGCAACAACACCCATAGGTACAACACCATTTGTTGTAGCTTTTGCCATTGTCATAATATCTGGTATTACTCCAAATTCGTCAGCACCAAATTTAGAGCCTGTTCTGCCCCAACCTGTAATTACTTCATCGAAAATTAAAAGTATTCCATGCTTATCACAGATCTGTCTTAGTTTTTGTAAATATCCTTTAGGTGGAACTAACGTTCCAGTTGATCCAGCTATTGGCTCAACAATACAAGCAGCAATATTTTCACCACCAAAATTTGCACAAATTGTCTCTAGATCGTTTGCTAAATAATCTCCAGTCTCTGGTTGACCACTAACGAATTTATGTTCTGGTAAATGAGTATGTCTGATGTGTTGAACACCTGGCATTAGAACACTTGCGAATGTTTTAATATTGTTCACCATTCCACCAACTGAAATACAGCCAATGTTCATTCCATGATAACCACGTTCACGTCCAACAAATCTAAATCTTTCTGCATGACCTTTAGCTCTGTGGTAAGCAACAGCAATTTTAATCGCTGTCTCTACAGCAGTAGATCCACAAATTGTAAAAAACATTTTATTTAAGTCACCAGGTGTGTGTTTTGAAATTCTTGTAGCTAATTCAAAAGAACCACCGAAACCTTGTTGAAACGGTTGTGCGTAATCTAATGTTTCTAATTGTTTTGTAACAGCTTCTGTAATTTCTCTTCTACCATGGCCTAGTGGATTACAAAATAAACCTGAGCTCGCATCTATTTGCGTTTTTCCATGGTGAGTTTTTAAGTAAACACCTTTTGCTTCTGTAATTAATCTGGGGTTTGCTTTAAAATCTTTATTAGATGTAAAAGGCATCCAATGTTCATTTAGTGAATTAGGTACTGCAGTTCTATTTTCTGAGCTCATATTTTTTTTTCTCTCTATAAATAAATAATTTAAAGCAAAACTATTAGACTAAATTTACTCGTTTTCTACAATTATTTTTTTACCTAACATCTCTAAATACCGTGACTTTTAATACTACAACCTGAAAGTGTATAGTTTTTTTTGTTTTACATCTAACTTAAATTCGATTTTAATGTGGCTAATTTAATTAAATTAACAATAGAGGGATAATAATGAAAAAAATAGTAAGTTTTATTCTTGGAAGTATCCTTGCTCTTAACTTATCTGTATCAGTTGCAAATGCGGCTGCTAAAGAAGTTAGAATTGCATTCTTTTTAGAATGGGCAAGTCCAAACCAAGAAGATAAAGTAAAAGGTACATTCGCAAAAGCTTTCGGTGTTCCTGTTAAATGGACAAACTTTGCAACCGGTGGTGAAATGACTGAAGCTATGATGTCAGGAGATATTGATATCTCTTACTCACAAGGTCTTACTCCATTTGTAAATGCTGCAAACAGTAAAAAACCAATCACATTAGTTGATGTTTCAATTCTTTACGGAATGAAAGGTACAACTTGTGTTGTTGCTGACTCTGCAGGAATTACAAAAGCAAACGCATCTTCACTTGAAGGTCAAAAAGTTGCAGTTGCTTTAGGAACTATGGCTGATTACGTATTCAGAGAAACTATGAAAGTTGTTGGAGCTGATGCTTCTAAAATGACTATCGTAGACATGGTACCTGAAGATTCAGCAGTTGCTTTAGCTAACGGTGACGTTGCAATGTCATGTTTGTTTGGTAAAAAATCAATCGCAACAGCTCTTAAATCAGGTAAATTAATGTTATCTGTTAAAGAAGCTTCTGATAATGGTATCGCTGGTATCGATATTACTTCAGTGACTAATAAATTTATGAAAGAAAACCCAGGTATGGTTAGAACTTTCTTGGAAATTACTCACGAAGCTAATGCTAGATACAAAGCTGGTAAATCAGACATGGGTGTTATCTCTAAAGATGCAACTATGGATGTTAAATCTACATCAGATCAAATGGCTAGCTTTGGCTTCCCATCTGTAGATGAACAAATGAACAACTACTTTGCTGATAATGGAATACTTATGAAGTATTTAGCAATTATGGGTGAAATGTTTGCTACATCTGAGAATCCTATGCTTAAGGATTACTCAAAAGTAGTTAACACTAGTTTCCTACCAGGGAATTAATAGTTAAAAAAATTAAAGGCGCCAATTTTTATAAATTGGTGCCTTTTTTTTAATAAAAATTCTTATATAAAGTTTCAGTTATGAGTGAGCTAATTTCTCAAAATTTAAATATGATCTTTACGTCTCCCAAGGGAGATACCGTTCATGCACTTAAAGATGTAAATTTTACTCTAAAAAAAGGAGAACTATTAACAGTTCTAGGGCCTTCTGGTTGTGGAAAAACAACTTTATTAAATATTACAGCAGGATTTCTTAGACCTACCTCAGGTATTATTAGTCTAGGTGGTAATGAAATTAATGGACCTGGTGTTGAAAGAGGTATGGTTTTTCAACAAGGTGCGTTATTTGAGTGGTTAACTGTTGCCGAGAATGTCAACTTTGGTTTACGAATGAAAAAAGAGGATCCTATTCAAACTGCAAAAAAGGTTGAAGAATGGTTAGATATAGTTGGTTTACAAGGTTTTGGTAATACTCCTACTTATCAATTGTCAGGTGGTATGCAGCAAAGAGTTGCTCTAGCAAGATGTTTAATCAATGACCCAGATTTAATTTTAATGGACGAACCTTTGGGTGCTTTAGATGCGTTAACAAGAGAAAAAATGCAGTCTTTAGTTTTAAAAATTTGGAAAGAGACAGGTAAAACAATTATCTTAATTACTCACTCAGTTGAAGAGGCACTTCTATTAGGTGAGAGAGTTTATGTTATGGCGCCAAGACCAGGCCGAATACATAAAGAATATAACCTACCCTTTGCCACAATGGGTTTAAATAAAGATTTAAGAGAAATTAAAAATGACAAAGAGTTTGTTAGTAAAAGAGAAGAAATTCTTACAATGATCTGGGATATGGAAGAAGAAATAATGGGTAAAGATATTTAATATGGCTATAGGTTTTTTAACAATTGGAATTATTATAGCTGTAATAGGAGCTATTCTATACGGAAGAAGATTGGTTAAAACTGAAAAGACTGATGCTGTATTTGGTAATCCAGAAAGAGCAAAAGGAGGAGCACACTGGGTTATAGTCGGTGCTAGTTTTCTTATTTTTTCTTGGCTTTATTATTCATGGGATATTGCTAAAGCTTTTTACCCAAAGTCTGCAAATGAGCTTTGCCAAGTAGGAAAAGTTACAGACTCGTTGATGTCTTTAAAATATCTTTTTCCAATTGATGAGCGTCAACACAAAAGTACTGACATTATTGATCGTGAAAATAAAAATATAACTAAATATATTATTGAAATAAAAAATCACTCAGAGTTAGGTGACCAGGATAAAACAGTACTATTAAAGTTTGTAGAGAGAGCTGGACTTACAATTCCATACCTAACCAATGAAAAATATTTAGAATTTGAAACTAAAGATAAGATAAAAAATTTAACTAATAGAATTATTCGTTTAACTGAAGAATTTCAAAAAACTGATTATCCTCCAATAAAAAGTATCGAAGAAGAAAACAAGAGGTTAGAAGCTTTAAAAAAACAAAAAGGATGGGGTTTTACTGGTGAGGAGGTACCAACTCTAGCTGAAACAGCTTCTGGATTAAAATTTGAAGCTGCTGCAAAAACTTTGAATGAAATAAGTGATGAATTCTTTGCACTAAGAAATCATAACCCTGAATACAAAAAAGCAATAACAAAACTAAGAGGTGAAATAAAAGCTTATAGAAAAGGGTTATCTGAGGAAAAAGAAGTTGAAACACAATTGGCAAAAGAAATAGATAAACTTGCTAGAAGAATTCAATTTGCTAGTATTTTTCCTCCTAAAGCCCTAGATAATATAGAGCAATCTATTATGGACTTTGATGTTGTTCAAAGAGAAGCTCAAGGTAATTTAATATTTATTGATGCAGTATTCTTTCCTGGTGGAACAATTCTTTCAAGTGGCCCCACTTGTTCAGAAGATGGGCCTGGGAGATGGTTACCAAAACCTTCAGATACCTTTAGAATTTTTAAAGATCTCTTAAGACCAAGTGTAGGATTTAAATATGTTCCTTTGATTTGGTATGAAATGATGGATGTTAGTAAAATAGTTGGTTTCATACTTCCAGATTGGATTGCAGATGCTGTACCAGGTAAATACCCTGTTCATAATCAAGATGGAACTGTTACACCAAATTTTAAAAGTAAAATATTAAATATTGTAACTGGTGAATTTAAACTTTTCAAAATACCTATCCCTTATGGTCATATTTGGGATTCTTTTTTAAGAGTTTTTATGGGTTTAACTATAGGAATTTTACTTGGAGTACCACTAGGCCTATTTATGGGTTTAAATAGATTTGCTAAAGGATTCTTTGATCCAATAGTTGAACTATACAGACCTGTACCACCATTAGCTTGGGCTCCACTTGTTATCACCGTGTTTGGAATTGATAATGTTGGAAAAGTATTCTTATTATTTATGGTTTCTTTTTCAATTATGATCATCTCAGCTAGAGCTGGTGCATCAGGAACGCAATTATCTAAAATTCATGCTTCTCACTCTTTGGGAGCATCAAGATGGCAAATATTAAGATATGTTATATTTCCAAATTCTCTACCAGAAATTTTGACAGGAATAAGAGTTGCTGTTGGAATGTGTTGGGGAACTTTAGTTGCTGCAGAATTTTTAGCTGGAACTACGGGTATTGGTTTTGTTGAGAATGTTGCAAGAAAATATATGCAGTATGAAGTTATCTGGATAACAATATTTGTTATGGGTATGTTGGGTCTTTTATTTGATGTGACTATTAGAAAGATAATAGACAGAACTATTCCTTGGCGTGGAAAAGGTTAAAATGAAACAAGATCTTTTAAAAAAAGAAATCATACAAATATTCAAAAAGTATAAATTAAGTAAAGAGCATGCTTTAATTTGTGCAGAGGCATTAATAAATGCAGAATTAGTTGGGGCTCCTTCTCATGGTTTATCTAGGCTTAAAATGTATTGTGACCGAATATCTAAAAAATTAATTAATCCAAAACCTAAAATAAAAATTAAGAAAATTTCTCAATCAATTGCTCATGTTGATGGCAACAACAGTATTGGCTTTGTTGCAGCAGATATTGCTATCAAAACCGCTATAAGCAATGCCAAAAAGACTGGGATTGGTTTGGTTGCAGTTAAAAATAGTGGCCACTATGGTTTGTCTGGTTATTATGCTGAGCAAGCTGTTAAAAAAAATTTAATGGTTTTGGTGTTTACTAATGCACCCCCGGCTGTTGCACCTCATGGTGCATTAAAAAGTTTGTTTGGAACAAATCCAATTTGTTTTGGAACTCCAACAGGATCTAAGGTTCCTTTTATTTTGGATACCTCTATATCAATGATTAATAGAGGAAAAATTAGAGTGGCTGCAAGAGAAGGTGGAAAAATTCCCGAAGGTGTTGCGTTAGATAAATTTGGCAAACCGACAACAGATCCAAAAAAAGCACTGGAAGGTGTTCAGCTACCTATTGCTGGATTTAGAGGTTCTGGATTAGCTTGGATGGTTGATATTTTAAGTGGTGTTTTAACAGGTGGTAATCATGCTGGTCGAGTTAAAGATCCTTTTACAGATTTTAGTGGTCCTCAAAATATAGGTCATTTATTTTTTGTAATGAAGCCCAATTTATTTGTGGGAAATTCTTTTAATAAAAGAATAAAAAATAATATTAAAACAATTAAAAAACTACCTAAAATTAAAGGTGTTAAGGAAATTCTTTATCCAGGGCAAAGTAAATACAATAGATATAAGGATAATCTTAAAAAAGAGATTAAAATTACAAAGAATGTATTGGAAGATTTAAATAGTTTAATAAGATAAAACTACTATAGTAAGCTTCTAATATGCGTCCAGTATTTAAAATTATTATAGTATACGAAATCATTTTTTTTACTTTCTGGAACTTCCTTTATTATTCCAATCCAGGTGTTGAAAGTTGGTTTAAACTAGAAAATCTGACAGCGATATATACTGTTCTATCAACTATGGCTTTAGGATTTGTTTTTGTGTATGTGGTTTTCATCACTATGAAAATAACAGGCGTACTTAATAAAATTAAAAATTTAAAGGATCCTAGAAAAAACTTTTAGTTAACGAATAATTCTAGCAAATTTTACAATGTCGTTAACTAGTAACTCTGGCTGTTCCATTGCAGCAAAATGTCCACCACTTGGCATTTCTGTCCATTGGGTAATATTAAAAATTCTATCTACGTAAGAACGAGGTGGCCATTCCGACATTTCAGCTGGGAAAATTGCAGCTGCAGTTGGAATTTGTATCTTATGGAAATCTTTTGGAAAAAAACGTCCCCCCTCTTCTCTTCTTCCATAATAAATCCAAGAAGCTGTGTTGAAAGTCTTTGTAACTATATAAACCATAATATTTGCTAACAAAGTATCTTTAGAATAAACACTTTCAATATTATTATCTTTTAAATCTGACCAAGAAAACATTTTTTCAATAATCCACGCTGCAACACCAACAGGACTGTCCATCATTCCATAGCTTAATGTTTGTGGTTTTGTTGCTTGTTGAGTTCTATAACCATCCTGCATAACTTGATCTTTATCAAATCTTTTTTGCCACTCCTCTTCTTCTTTAGTTTTGGTACCTTCTGGGTGACGCATCGTTAAACAATTAATATGAATTGCTTTACAAGTTTTAGAATGATCATAACCTATCCAATTAGCTATAGTTGCTCCCCAATCTCCACCTTGTGCCAAATAATTTTTATATTCCAGATTTTCTGTCATTAGTTTATTTAAAATAGTTGCCATTTTTCTGGGACCTATTGGCTTAGAAGGTCTACCTGAAAACCCAAATCCCGGTAAAGATGGTGCTATAACATCAAATGCATCCTCTACACTTCCACCAAATTTTTCAGGGTGTGCAAGTTTTTCAATTATATGTAAAAATTCTACAACTGATCCGGGCCATCCATGCATAAGAAGTAATGGAGTTGGGTTAGAACCACTACCTTTTTCATGAATAAAGTGCATTTCAATGTCATCTACAATAGTTGTAAAATTAGAAAAATTATTTATTTCTGCTTCGTGTTTTCTCCAGTCGAAATCATTAACCCAATAACTTGAGATCTCCTTCATATAATCAAGATTGCTTCCATATTTCCAACCACCATCATCTGGCATTTCGTGCCATGGATAGTTTTTCACCTTAGTATAAATTTCTAACAGTGTTTTATCAGGAATACTTATTTTAAAAGGCTTAATCATTGTTAATTTACAGTATATACTTTCTAATAATTCAGTCTAAATATACCTCATGCTTTCAAATAAAGAAATCGTTTGTCCCAATAACTTACTAGATCATGCCCATAGAAAAAAAGGTGTAAATGCAGCTATAGTCAATGCAGGTTTACCCTTACCAATGCTCTCAGTTCAAGATGCTGTAAGAGAAAATCTTATTACACCAATTTTTATAGGAGATAAAAAAGAAATCCTAAAATGTGCAGAACAGTTAAAATGGGATATTTCTTCTTATGAAATAATTGATGAGCCTATAGAAAATAACACAGCAGCAATAGCAGCAAAACTTGCAAGTGAAGATAAAGTAAAAATTATTGTTAAAGGTCATATTCACACAGATGTCTTGATGAAAGAAATTTTAAAAAGAGAATATAATTTACTTGGAAAAACTAGACTTAGTCACATTTGGCACATGACTACTGAAAAAGATGATAAACCACTTATAATTACTGATGGTGCTTTGAACGTTTTACCAAATGTAAAAACAAAAATGCATATTTTAAGAAATGTAATTAATTTTTCAAATCGTATAGGAATTAAGAGACCTAAAGTTGCCGTCCTTTCTGCAACTGAAGAAGTTTTAGATAGTGTACCAAGCTCAATTGATGCAAATGAAATTACAAAACTTGCAAAAGAAGATAATTTGAATGCTGATGTTTTTGGTCCTTTAGCATTTGATAATAGTATTTCAAAAAAATCTGCAGCTATCAAAGGTGTTAAAAACCTTGTTGCTGGTCAAGCAGATGTATTGCTAGTTCCAAGTGTCGAAACTGGAAATAGCTTAGTAAAAATGATGATATATTTTATGGGTGCTTGTGCGGCTGGTGTTGTGATAGGTGGAAAGGTTCCAATCGTAATTACTAGTAGATCTGATGAAGCACCAGCAAGATTGGCATCAATTGCTGCAGCTGTTGTTGCTTTAGACTAATTCTTCATTGAAATAACTTTATTATTGCTTTAAATAAAAGCTTAAAATTAATGAGAGAGAATAATGGCTATAATTTATTTAAAAAAATCACCTAAGACATCTTCAACAGATGATACAAAAACTACAGAAATTGTTAAAGGTTTATTAAAAGATATTGAAGAAAATAAAGAGCAGGCTTGTATAGATCTTACAAAAAAATTTGATAAGTATGATGGTGATATTATTGTCTCTAAAGAAAAAATTGAAGAAATTAAAAAAAACTTAGATCAAAAAACTAAAGATGATATTCAGTTTTCTTACGACAGAGTTAGAACATTTGCTGAAGCACAATTAAAAAATTATGGACAAGATTTTGAAGTTGAGCTTTCCCCAGGTTTGTTTGCAGGTCAAAGATTAATTCCTGTTAATACAGCAGGTTGTTATATACCTGGTGGCAGATATGCTCACATAGCCTCGGCTGTTATGAGTGTAACAACTGCAAAAGTTGCAGGTGTAAAAAATGTAATTGCATGTAGCCCTCCCAAAGAAGGTGTTGGTGCTCATCCAACTATAGTTTATACAGCTGATCTTTGTGGAGCTGACGTAATCTTAAATTTAGGTGGTGTACCTGGTATTGCTTCAATGACTAATGGATTATTTAATAACCCTTCTGCTGATATTATAGTTGGTCCTGGAAACCAATTTGTTGCAGAAGCAAAAAGAATTTTATTTGGTAAAGTTGGAATTGATTTATTTGCAGGTCCAACAGAAATTGCTGTTATTGCAGATGATAAAGCAGATGCGGAAATGGTTGCTGTTGACCTAGTTGGTCAAGCAGAGCATGGCTATAATTCTCCTGCTTGGTTGTATACTACGAGTAAAAGAGTTGCCGATGAAGTGATGAGAAGAGTTCCAGAATTAATTGCTGATTTACCTGAAGTTCCAAGAACTAGTGCCGAAGCTGCTTGGAGAGATTATGGTGAGGTTATTCTTTGTGATACTGATGAAGAAATGGCAACAATCAGCGATGAGTACGCTCCAGAACACTTGGAAGTTCAAACTGAAAACTTAGAATGGTTTCATAAAAGACTAAAAAACTATGGATCACTATTTATTGGTGAGGAAACAACTGTAGCGTATGGAGATAAATGCTCAGGAACTAATCATATCTTACCCACAAAAGGTGCAGGTCGTTACACTGGGGGTTTATTTGTTGGTAAGTTTATTAAAACATTGAGTTTCCAAAGAATGACAAAAGAATCTACAAAAACTGTGGGTGCTGCCTGTGCTAGAATTTCAAGATATGAAGGCATGGAAGCTCATGCAAGAACTGCTGATGAGAGACTCAGAAAATATGGTTTTTCTAATTAATTATTTCAAATAAAACTAACAAAGCTAATAGACTCATAAAAAATATTATAAATAGATTAATTTTTCTCCACATTTTATCACTTTGAAGATGTTTGGATAAAAATTTTGAAAGATACCCTATTGTAAAAAAGAAAAGAAATGATGCTATAGAAGCCCCAATTCCAAAGTAATATTTATCAATAATTAATAAATTTTTAGAAAAATTTCCCAAAAAAAATACAGTATCTGAATAAACGTGTGGATTGAGATATGTGAAAGCTAGAGTTTTAGTTATTATCCCTGTTAATGAGATGCTTTTTACTTCTTGGTTAAAATTAATCTTATTTTTTTGAATAGATATCTTTCCATAAATAAAATGTGCTAAAAATATAAATAAGAGAATATTTAAAATAAGCTCTATTGTAGAATTAAAAAAATTACCAAAATATTGAAATAAAAAAATACCTAAAAATATTAATATCAGGTCAGATATTGAGCAAATTATACAAACTAGGAATATATATTGTTTTTTTAATCCCTGCTCTATTACAAAAATATTTTGAGCACCAATTGCTAAAATTAAACTTAAACCAGTAAAAAAACCTAAAAATAAATAACTCATAATAATATGTTTAAATGAATTATTATTTTTACTTTAATTCTATAGATTTAGCTTCTTTTTTTTCAGTAGCTTCTTTGGTGTAAGATTTTTTATCATTTAATAAATTAGCAAAACTATGATTAACATCTCTATGTCCTGCTTCATCATCTCTTACTACTCTAACAACATCCTTTAATGTTGAGTGAAGTGGTAAATTCCAATAATCGATTGCAATTTTTGGAGCTGGTTGGTCTTTAATTCTTCCTGACTCTAATTCATTCAAATAATCAGTATAACTGAAAACAGCTTCTTCTTCAAAATATCCTACTATTCTATGAGCTGTTCTTTGAGACGCTAAATATATTATTGAATACATGACTATGAATACTAGCTGTGCTGCAATAATTATAAATCTTTCTAATGATGTTGGTTTAGCAACCTGAATAAAGGTCATTAAATGCATTCTTTCATTTTCCGCCTCTTCTAAAAGAAGCTTTATCCAACCTTTATCATCTTCCATTTTTCTTAAAGATTTTAGATGCATCAGCATGCCCGCAACCATTCCAGGTACAGCAGCAACCGTTTCTAGCACTACGGCTCTATGACCATATTTTTTTTTAAAAAAAATGTCAGCTATAAGTCTTAAAAGCTTTGTGAACGTTAAGGCTATACGGTCACTCATATTTTCTGGCTTGTAGTGTTTTTGTAAATTATCCATCATTTGTACATTTAGATATTAGTTTCAATTATTCTATGTGATATTATGACACTCAAAGATGTTGATTTTGTTAGTTTTAGGAGTGACTAATCCAAATAGTCTTAGTCTGCAGGTATTGATCTAGCGCTTCTGTACCTTGGTCTCTGCTTAATGAGCCTGATTGTTTGTATCCACCAAATGGTGTTTTAATATCACCTTCAGAAAAAGTATTAACTGAAACAGTTCCACAAGGAAGACTTTTAGCCATATGAAATGCTCTATCTATATCTTGAGTAAACACACTTGCATGAAGACCGTACTTGGAATTGCTTGCTATTTTCAATGCTTCTTCATCACTATTAATTGTAAGCACTCCTAACACTGGACCAAAAATTTCTTCTTGAGCAATCGTCATATTTTCTTTTAAACCATCAAATAAAGTTGGTTTTGCATAAAAACCTTTTTCCTGTCCACTTGAGACACCTCCAAATAAAAGTTTAGCCCCTTCATCAATTCCTTTTTGAATATAGCCATCTACTGTTGCTAAATGTTTTTTAGAAATCATTGACCCCATATTACTCTCTGGATCTAGCGGGTCTCCAGCTTTAAGCACTTTTACTTTTTTTGAAACTTTATCTAAAAATTCGTCTTTAACTTTACTGTGGATTATCTGCCTCATATTTGCAGAACAGTTTTGTCCCCCATTCCAAAAAGCAGAATTAATTGCATTATCAATTAAATCATCTGTAATCTTTGCATCTTCTAAAACTATAAACGGACTTTTTCCACCCATCTCTAGACCAATTGTTTTTAAATTACTTTCACCTGAGTACTTCATGAACAGTCCACCAACTTCAGTCGATCCAGTAAATGAAACTGCATCAACATCTTGGTGTCTTCCTAGTGCTTCACCTACATCACCAAAACCTGGAACTATATTAAGAACTCCATCTGGAATTCCTGCTTCCTTAGCAATTTGTGCAACTCTAATTGCAGTTAATGGTGTATCTTCTGCTGGTTTAATTATAACTGAACATCCCGCAGCTAATGCTGGAGCCATTTTCCATACTGCCATCATTAAAGGGAAATTCCATGGAACAACACCTGCAACCACTCCAATTGGTTCTTTAACAATTAAACTAGTTAGCGATGGTTCAGTTGGTCCAACTTTACCAAATACTTTATCTATTAATTCTCCATACCATTGAAAATGCATTGGAGCATCATTTGCAACTTCATTAATGCAATCACCAATTAATTTTCCAGTATCTACACATTCAAGAACTGAATTTTCCTCACCTGTTTGTCTTAATAACTCCGCAAACTTTAGTAATACATCTTTTCTAAATTCTGGAGATGTTCTTGACCAAACACCGCTATTAAATGCTTTTCTTGAAACTTTAACTGCTAAATCAACATCTTTATGATTACATTTTGCTACAGAACAAAGGGTTTCACCAGTTGCAGGATTAATATTCTCAAACTTTTCACCATCAATAGCATCAACATACTTGCCATCTATAAAGGCCCTACCTTCAAACTTTAATTTGGCTGCTATTGCTTTGTAATCTTGATTCATTTTATAGTGAAAAAGTATTCTAAAAACTCTTTATAGTAAAGATACTAATCTGGATTAGCTGTAAGTGTTTTAATTTCTAAAACATTATTATTTGGATCCTTAACAAACATTGTCTCTTGTTCATATTCAGTACCTTTAAATCTTAAATAAGGTTCGTCATAATATTTAACATCTTTTTCTTTAAGTCTATTTTTAAGGTCATCGAAATTTTTTCTTGATAAATGGACACCAAAATGAGGCACAGAAACATTACCCATATCCACGTCATGTCTCTCATTTTCAAGCTTATGCTCACTTGCATGAAGAGTTAACTCATTTCCCCAAAAATCTACATCTGCCCATTCTTGAGCTGAGTTATCCAGTCTACAGCCTAATATTTCATTATAAAAATGTTTAGCTTTTTCTAAATCACCACATGGTATTGCTAAATGGAAGCAGTTGGTATTTTTATACATTAATTTTTTTCCTTTAAATTACACATTTAATCATTATATAAATCATAACTAATTATTAATCAATAGGTCAACCTAAGCACGCTATGAGTGATTTTTTACAATCCATAATTGATAGAGATCCTGCTGCTAAGTCTAAGTTAAGTTTAATTTTAACTTATCCTGGGGTTAAGGCAGTTTTTTTTCATAGAATTGCTAACTTTTTTTATCTAGCAAAGTTTGATCTTATTGCGAGATTTATCTCTCAACTATCCAGATTTTTAACAGGTATAGAAATTCATCCAGGTGCTAAAATTGGAAAAAATTTATTCATTGATCATGGTATGGGTGTTGTTATCGGTGAAACTTCTGAAATTGGAAATAATGTAACAATTTATCATATGGCAACACTAGGTGGAATAGCACCAAGTATTAATTCAAATCAACAAAGAATGGTTAAAAGACATCCAACACTAAATGATTGTGTCGTTGTTGGGTCTGGTGCTCAAATATTGGGACCAGTAGTAATTGGAGCTAATGCTAAAATTGGAGCAAATGCTGTAGTGACTAAAGACGTTCCAGAGAATGCGGTAATGGTTGGAATACCTGCTAAAAATGTTGGTACAGCCACAAAAGAATTTAAACCTTATGCTGTTGAAGAAGCAGATAAAGATACCTCAAACTAATGAAAAATTCTCATGACAATTTTATTTCAGGCATTGGTAATACACCACTAATCAAATTAAAAGCAGCTTCAGAAATTACTGGATGTAATATTTATGGTAAAGCAGAATTTATGAATCCAGGTGGCTCAGTTAAAGATAGAGCTGCGCTTGCTTTAATTAAAGACGCTGAAAGTAAAAAATTAATTTCAAAAGGTGGAACTATTGTTGAAGGTACAGCTGGTAATACAGGTATTGGCTTATGTCTACTTGGTAATTCACTTGGTTATAAAACGATAATTGTGATGAATGACAATCAAACTCAAGAAAAAAAAGACTTACTAAGAAATATGGGTGCTGACTTACGTCTAGTTCCAGCAAAACCATATAAAGATGATGCTAATTTTGTAAAAGTTGCAGAAAAACTTGCTAATGAACTAAGACCATCAAATAATTATGGTGTTGTTTGGGCCAATCAGTTTGACAATGTTGCAAATGCTAAAGGTCATTATGAGAGCACTGGCCAAGAAATTTGGGAACAAACCGAAGGTAAAGTGGATGGTTTTGTGTGTTCATCTGGAACTGGTGGAACAATTTCTGGAGTAAGTAACGCTCTTAAAGAAAAGAATAAAGATATTAAAATATTTCTATCAGATCCAAAGGGCTCTGCTCTTTATAATTATATAAAAAATGGTGAGTTAAAATCTGAAGGTGGATCAATTACGGAAGGCATAGGATCAAGTAGAATTACTAAAAACTTTGAAGATGCTAAAATTGATGACGCCTACTCTATTGATGATCATGAAGCTCTTCCAATATTATATGATTTAATTGAAAACGAAGGTTTAAGCCTAGGTACTAGTTGTGGAATTAATATTGCTGGAGCTATTAAAATGGGCAAAGAACTTGGGCCTGGTAAAACTATCGTCACAATCCTTTGTGATAGAAGTGATAAATATTCAACTAAAATGTTTAATAAGAAATTTTTACAAGAAAAAGGGCTACCCTTTCCTCACTGGATTTAAGAATATATTTTATCTGCCAATCCATAACAAAGGATTGCACTAAGCAAAGTTAATATTCCTGGAGCAATAATACCTTCTACAGAAGTCTTTTCATTATTACCAAGTTTGCTTATTTTAATACTGTAAAATCCAACCAAGAAAGCTGATAAATTTTGTAAGAAAATTAAGTTAAAAAATGCCCAAGTATTCTCTAAGCCAATATCACCATGAATCATTGGTCTTATAAAAATAATATATAATGCCATTATCACTGAACCCAAAAACATAGCTCCAAAAAATCTAGTCATTGTAGCTGCTGAGTGATCCACCCCATATTGATCTAAGAAAGATTTAGTAGAAACAATGCATCTGTATCCATAGACTGCGTAAGCTAGAAAATGCATGGTAAAAACAATTAGATAAATAATTCCGTTAAAGTGTTCAATCATAAATTTGGTATTTTAAAATACTTCTATAATACAGCACTTTTATTAAATCTCGTAAGCTTTAAGCGCACAGTAAGGAAGTAAAATACAAATAAATTTATATAAGAATGCCTTGCAGAAACTAAAAAACTTAATCGCGACAAAAATAACATTTTAAAAAATTAAATCATTATTTAGGTTAGAATGGTAATAATTTTATATGAAAGAATACGACTTAATTGTTATTGGTGCTGGATCTGGTGGCGTAAGAGCTGCAAGAATTGCAGCAAATCATGGAGCTACAGTTTTAATTGCAGAAGGTTTAAATTATGGAGGTACTTGCGTTAATAGGGGGTGTGTTCCAAAAAAACTTTTTACTTATGCTGCCCAGTTTAATAGTGACTTTGATACTGCCAAATCTTATGGTTGGGAGGTTCCAGATCAAATCCCTTTTAACTGGCAAACATTAATTAAAAACAAAGATCAAGAAATTGAACGATTAAATAATATTTACAAGTCTATTTTAGAAAAAAATAAAGTTGATCGAATTGATGGCTATGCATCGTTTAAAGATTCTCAGATAATAGAAATAAACAATGAAGTATTTAAAGGAAAAAAAATTTTAATAGCATCAGGTGGAATTTGTAACAAGCCTGCTTATACTGCAAAAGATAAAGTTTTGACATCAGATGATATCTTTCACATCAAGAAACTGCCTAAGGATATTTGTATTTTAGGTGCTGGCTATATCGCAGTTGAATTTGCATGCATAATGAACGGTTTAGGAGTTAAAACGACTTTAATTTACCGTGGTGAAAGAATTTTAAAAAGTTTTGATCAAGACTTAACTAATTTACTACAGGATGAAATGATCAAAAAGGGAATTGATATAAAATTTAATACAAATATTGAAGATATTGTTAAAACAAATGAAGGATTAGAAATCAAAATTAAACAAGGACCCGGTATAAAAGTAGCCTGTGTTTTATCAGCCCTAGGAAGATCTCCAAATGTTGATCAACTCAATCTTGATAAGATTGGTATTCTTCAGAAAAAAAATGGGGCTATTATTGTTGATGATTTTTCAAAAACAAATATTGATCATATTTATGCAATAGGTGACGTAACTGATAGGATCAACTTAACTCCCGTTGCAATTAGAGAGGGTCATGCGTTTGCAGATACTGAATTTGGTAATAATAAAAGATCTGCTTCACATAAAAATATACCCTCCACTGTTTTTACTGACCCACCATTATCTACAGTTGGTATAACTAGTGAAGAAGCTCTAAAACAAGGAATTAAAGTTAAAACATTTAAAACTCAATTCTCCCCGATGAAATATACTTTTGCTGATAAAAAACCTAAAATTTTAATGAAGCTATTAGTTGATGAGAAAACTGATAAAATTTTAGGAATTCATATGTTGGGCCAAGACAGTCCTGAAATTATTCAAAGTTTAGCTGTTGCTTTAACTGCTGGGGCTACTAAAAAAGACTTTGACAACACAACAGCCATACATCCAACATCTTCTGAGGAATTTGTTACCTTAAGTTAAATAACTAGTTGAGGCATTTTGCACATGCAAAGTGACAATAATAGTTATGTTAATAGTATGAAAAATTCATATTGTCTAATTTACTTTAATTACAAACAAAGGAAACATATGAAAAAAATAGTAATAACATTATTTTTAGTACTTTTCTCAAGTTCTGTTTATGCAGGTTCTTGCCCAATGATGGCAAAAAGCATAGATGATAAAATTGCAGAAGCACAAATGCTAAGAGATCAAGGTATGGCAGCTCATGACGCTGGTGACCATGCTAAATCAGAAGAACTTTTAGCTAAAGCTATGGAGCTTTTTAAAGTTAACAAATAATTATATATTTAGCGGGATTTCATTTAGAGTTATTAAATGAATCTCGCTACTTTGTGCGCATTCTTAATATTAGCTGTTATTTTAGGTGTCACATCAAATAGTTTTTCTAAAATTACACTACTACTTCAAATCAATTAAAAAATATATTTACAAAATTAATAAATAATACAAAAGTTAAAAATATGACTGGTCAAAGACGTTGGTTAAAAATATGGGCTAGAACAGTTGGAATGCCAATTGGTATTAATGATAAAGATAAGCCTGAGTTTTTACCTATTAAACAAACAGATGTTAAGAAAGCATTAGCTTTTAGAACATTCTGGGTTCTGCTTCATGTTCTAACTTGTCTCTTAATTATTGCTGGTAATGGCAGAGTAATGGGTTGGTGGTAATTAAAAATATTAATAAAAGCATTGTTTGTCACGGTAATGTTTCATGTATATTTTGACCACATAGATTGTAAGACAAATCTCCTTAATTAATAGAGTTGGGATTTTCTTAAGTGTCCCAACTTTAAATAATAAATAAATAAGGTTTTATGTATTTAGCAATGAGTAGACTTCAGGTTATGTCTGGCAAAGAAAATGAATTTGAAACAGCTTGGAAAAATCGTGAACAAGAGACTCATGGTGTGAAAGGCTTTAAGAAATTCAACTTATTCAAAGGTAAGGTAAATAAAGAATTCTCTCTTTATATTTTTCATAGTGAATGGAATACCGAGAGTGACTTTATTAACTGGACAAAATCTGATTCATTTCAATTAGCTCATAAAAATCCTACACTACATGGAAATTTATATCTTGGACCCCCAAATTTTAATGGATATGTAGGATTGCCTGATTTTGAAGGTTTTAAAGTAGTTATATAATTTTAAAAAGATTTCATTTAAGATAATTAAATGAACATGACAACTTCATATTTATTTCTGATTTTAGCGGTTTTTTTAGGTGTTACCTCAAATAGTTTTGCAAAAAATGCTGCAGGGTTCACTCTTCTAATACCAAGTATTATCACAGCCATAACAATTGTTTTATGCATGTATGCTTTATCTTTGGTTATGAAAAATATCCCAATGGGAATTACCTATGCTTCATTTGCTGGATTAACAATTATTTCAACTGTAATTGTTGGTGTAATTAGATTTAATCAAGTACCAAATATTTATTCAATGATTGGTTTGGGTTTAATTATTATAGGTGTATTAATGGTCAACTTATTAGGAAATAATTAATTATGATTTCAAAAAAATATTCTCAAACTTTATTTATGATTTTTATGGCTTTTGGAATGAGTGTTATAATGAGTGGTGTTGTTACTGCTGTAAACACTGGTATTAGTAATGGGTTCTTAGATAGATATTTTAACTCTTGGTTATTTGCTTTTCCAGTTGCATTATTTGCAGCTTTTACTCTGGCTCCAATTATGAGACCTCTAGTTAATAAAATTGCATCAAAAGATTAATCATGAAACCATTTTATGGCTATATAATTTTAAGTGTTGGAATATTAACTGGTATTGCTGCTAATAGTTTTGCAAAAATATCAGATGGATTTTCAAAATTAACACCTACTATTGCGTGTTTAATTTTAATGTGTGTAACAATGTTTTCCCTAGCAAAAGCTATGTCTGTACTTCCAGTTGGTTTTGCATACTCCACTTATAGTGGATTAACAGTTACTGGTGTTTTGATATTTGCTATGATTAAATATAATCAAATTCCAAATCTGTATGGAATTATAGGAATTTTTTTAATTATCATCGGAGTAGTTATGGTTAATTTTTTAGGAAGATTAACCTAAAGGTGAAAAGAATTTTATAATTTTTTACGGAAAAAAATATTGTAAGAGGAGTTCTTTAAATTATCGAAACTCTATTACTTCATAAAGTTGCATTCAATAAATATATTTAACATAAAATAAAATAAATGTTTTGAATACAATATTTAGAAATGGTATTGTATAAATATCAATAAAGGAGGATGATTATGAATTTATCACCACCTGACACATAACTGGTGTGATTAAATAATCAAAGACTAGAAAAGACAAAAAAAATATAAATCCATTATGGATTTTAGCGTATACCGCTGACTTACAGGGGAACTCTTTTGGAGTTTACCGAAAGGGTGACCCCCTTAGAAATTAGCTGGTAGATTGTGAGAGCCATCATCATTTAAAGTAATTTCAAATTCATCAACAACATTAGATATATCAAGCAAAGAATATAAATGAGGAAACATGTTTCCATCAGATGCTTGTTCCCACAATAGGTGATCAAGTTTTAAAGTATCTACTTTTAATAAAATTAAATCTTTTTGACTAGTGTAAAATTTCTTAAGCGTGCCTTCAACCTGATCTTCACCAGAAAAATGGATATAACCATCTTCTAAATCTTTTTTTGATCCTGTTAGTTGACCTTTTTTTTTATACTCATCCCATTCAAATTTAGAGCATATTTTATAAACAAACTTAAAATTCATAAAA
The DNA here is from genome assembly GCA_905616395.1 of uncultured Candidatus Pelagibacter sp. GTDB lineage: Bacteria > Pseudomonadota > Alphaproteobacteria > Pelagibacterales > Pelagibacteraceae > Pelagibacter. Next base: position 24,558 of record CAJQSQ010000017.1, read on the forward strand.
AATTTATAGTATTTGGTGGGGTTTTTAACAATAAGAAACTTCCCTCTTTCGAGGGAAGTTAATATTAACCATCTAATAGAGAGAGAAGATAATGTTAATTTTTGAATTTTCTATGTGTCTTATAGGAGTGCACATGCAAATAGTGAAATGACATATTGTCACTTCAGCTATGCAAATAAGGAATAGTATTTAGTTTGTTCACATAGTGAACAATTTTACCAAGATGAGTTCGATTGATTTAGAAATTCTATTTCTTCAGGAGTAGATTGTCTCTCTAATACTTTGTTTCTGTGAGGATACCTCTTAAATTTTCTGATAACGTCAGTATGATCTTTCCAAGATTTTTTAATTAATGCTATTTGTGGATGATCTTTCAAGTGAACGTTGGATAGATTATGAACATAAGTGTGATCACTAATTTCTTCACTGTGCAAAAGTGGCAGAAGGAAGAAAAGTTTTTCATTAATAGCTAGTTTTTCAAGGTCTCCACTATCGATAGCTTCATTAACAATTAATCTACATTTATGATCTTGTTCAAATGCTTTCTTGTCATTTCTAAATAAGTTACGAGAAAATTGGTCTAATAAAATAATTAAAGCTAAACAAGACCTTGGTTCATCTTGCCAGTCGTCATATTCATTTATTATTGCTTTTTCATAATCATTAAAAAAATTGTCTTTTATCTTTTTATCAAAAGAATTTTTTTGTCTAAAAAGCTCTTCAGGTAAAGATTCATTAAACCAAAAATCTAATATCTTTTTAGCATTTTCTACAACCATTTATTAATATTTTGATACAGGTTTTAAAAGTTTAAGCATCTTATTATGAATAGATTGATTTGCAGAAACTAAAATACTTCCTGCATTAACGGCATCTCTATTATCCCAAGTTGTTACAACTCCACCTGCAGCTTTTATAATTGGTATCAATGGATGGATATCCCAAATTTTATTAGTTGCTTGAAAGACAACATCAATTTTTCCCTCACACAAATGGGAATAACTTAACGCATCTGCAGTTGGAAATTGCATTAATTTTAAAACTTTTGGAATTGTCATTTGCTGTTTAAGAGAGACTGCTCCATGAAATGCTCCTGATACTTTTATATTACTAAATAGTATTTTTTTTGAAACAGAGATTTTTCTTTTTTTACCTTTTTCAAAAACAAAAGAGTTTCTATTATCAAAGTTTAAATAGTATTTATCTAATATTGGAAAGTTTGCTAATCCAACAACAGGCATACCTTTAAAATTTAGAGATATTAAATTGCTCCACGTTGGATTACCTATTACAAATGATCTTGTCCCATCAATAGGATCTATAACCCATGTGTAATCACTAGTTGATTTTTTGTGACCAAACTCTTCACCTATAACTTGATGACTTGGAAATTTTTTTTTAATCTTTAATCTAATAAATTTTTCAAATGCTTTGTCAGATGTTGTTACTGGGTCATAACCTTTATCTTTAAGTTTGTTAGATATCTTGAAAGTTTTGTTAAGTTTTGAAAAATAAAATTTGTTTAAGTCTTTTGCTAAGGTATTTAAAAAATTTGAATACAACTTGTAATCATTTTTATTTAATAAATTCATTCAATTATATTTTCAATTTGCTTTTCAGCTTCTTTAATTGATTTCTCATAATCTAACGCCATTTGATCAGCACTTATTACTTCAACTTTTTCAATTCCAAAGAAATTTAATATGAATTTTAACCATGGAGTTAAAAAATCCTCTGAGCTATTTAATTTAGTTCCACCTGAAGTAATTACTAAATAAGCTTGTTTATTTTTAAGCAATCCCTCTCTTCTCCCATTAGGTTTAAACCTGAAAGTCTCGCCAATTCTTGCTGCTAGGTCACACCAAGCTTTAAGAGTTGCTGGAGGACCATAATTATAAATTGGCGCTGAAATTATAATGATATCGCTTTCCTTTAATTCACTTACAAGTTTATCTGACAGATTAAACATTTTTTTATGCTCTTCAGTTTGGTCTTTTTCTGCAATCTTCATTCCGGACTCAGTCAAGCCACTGACAAAAAGCATGTCGTCATCTAAATCTCTATAAATTACTTCATCACCTGGTTTTTTGATTTTCTCTAATAATTTTTTTGCTAATGCTCTTGAGCTTGACCCTTTTTTTCTAGCACTTGAATCTATTTGATAAATTTTCATAATTTCAGATTATTATTAACCTATTAACCAAAATTTTGCAAAAATGGTAAATAATTTAAAATATAGTACCCTAAAATTTGTAATTGGTTTGTTAAAATTAGAACTCCAGTTATTAAAAGTATTATACCACCGCTCGTTGTGACTAAATTAATATTCTTTTTAAAGTTTTTGGAAAACATCAAAAATCTTTGCATTAGATAGCCTGATAAAATGAAAGGTATTGCTAACCCAAGTGAATAAAAACTAAGCAAAACTACTGCTTTGGATATTGTTTCTTCTGTGGAGGCCAACGCAAGAATTGAGCCTAAGATTGGGCCTATACAAGGCGTCCAACCAAAACCAAAAGCCATACCCACTATAAAAGAAAACCAAATATTATTATTCTTTTTGGTATAAATTTTTTTTTCAAAATTTAAAAAACTAATATTTATAATTCCAATTAATTGTAGAGAAAATATTATGATGACTAGTCCTGCAATTATTCTTAAAGTTTCTGAATTTTGTAAAAGTATTTGACCCAAATAAGACGCCGCAGCACCAAATATAATAAAAACTGTAGAAAAACCTAAGGTAAATAGAATTAAAGGTATTAAGTTTATTTTCTTATTTTTAAGTAGCTCATCCAAAGATGCTCCGGAAATAAAAGAAATGTAACCTGGTATTAGGGGCAAAACACAGGGTGATAAAAAACTAATTAGGCCCGCACCAAAAGCAATAAATAATTCAATCATATAAATTTATTCAGCTACTACTTTCGCGTTTTGTGTACCAAGTGTATCAATTGACAAGTCCATTCTATCCCCATCTTTTAAAAAAACTGGAGGATTCATTCCAAGTCCTACTCCTGGAGGGGTGCCTGTTGTAACAATATCTCCAGGCATTAAAGTTATAAAACTTGTTATATGAGCTACCAAAAAGTTAAAATTAAAAATCATTTGGTTAGTGTTACCTGTTTGATGTCTATTACCATTAACATCTAGTGTTAAGTTCAAATTATTAACATCTTTAATTTCATCTTTGGTTACTAAATGAGGCCCTAAAGGTCCAAATGTATCACCAGATTTACCCTTAACCCACTGACCCCCTTTTTCTTTTTGCCATTCACGCTCACTGATATCGTTACAAATACAGTATCCAAAAATATAATCTTGTGCGTCTTTTTCTAAAACTCTTTTTGCTTTTTTTCCAATGACAAAAGCAATTTCAACTTCATGATCTAATTTTTTTGAAGTCTTGGGTATAAGAACATTGTCGTTTGGTCCAACTATAGAGTGAACTGACTTATTAAATAGAACTGGGTTCTCAGGTGTTTTTGCACCAGTCTCTTTTACATGCTCAACATAATTTAAACCAATTGCAAAAAAATTTCCTGGCTTAGAAATACAAGACCCTATTCTTTCATTTTGATTTATTTCCTCTAAACTCTTCAAATCTATTTCTTTAATTTTATCTAGAGTTTCAAAATTAATACTTTCAGGATTTAAATCTTTAATAACTGAAGATAAATTTCTGTATTTTCCTTCGTCATCTAATGCTACAGGAATTTCTTGTCCTATTTTTCCAATTCTTAAAAATTTCATTTTTTATTTATCTTTTCAATTGCATTATATAGAGAGCTATGATCAGTATTACCATGTCCATCAGCTACCAGATCTTTATACATTTCTTTAATTAAACTAGAAATAGGCAAATGAGTTTCAACAGCTTTTCCAGCATTAATGATATTAGTCATATCTTTTAATTGTGTTGTAGTTTTTCCTTTTGGTGAGAAATCTTTAACAATCATTCTTTTTCCATGAGTTTGTAATATTTTACTATCAGCCCATCCTCCTGATAAGGCTTCAATCATTTTACTTGGATTTGTTCCTGACTTTTCGCATAGAGTAATAGCTTCTGCGACAGCTCCAATAGTAACTCCAACAATTATTTGATTTGCTAGTTTTGAAATTTGACCAGATGTCACTGGGCCTACTAGTGTTGGGTTACCTAATATTTTAAGAAGATCATAGCATTCTTGAAATATTTTTTCATCACCACCCACCATGATAGCTAAAGAAGCCTCTTCTGCTCCAATTGTTCCACCAGATACAGGTGCATCTAAATAGTTAATATTTTTTTTTTTTAAAATCTCAGCATATTTTTTTGTAATAATAGGATTGACAGAGCTCATATCAATTACTGTGGCGCTTTCTTTAATGTTGGATATAAATTCATCACTACCCATTACTTTCTCTACCGCAGCATCATCTGTAAGCATTGCAATAACTACATCAGAATTTGTAACAACATCTTTGATTGATGTGGATATTTCTGCTCCAAATTCTTTAAGTCTATCTGCTTTATCTTGAGATCTATTATAAGCCTTTATATTATATCCTGATTTAAGAAGGTTTTTTGCCATGGGAAAACCCATAAGTCCTATTCCTATAAATCCAATATTTTTCATATAAAATTAAATATAAACTATATTAATTGCATAACTATACTTAATAGCTCTATGATAATTGCTAAATCTTAAAGGGTTTTGATTGGATTCCCTTAACATTTGTCTTTATTTTAAATAGTGAACCTGAAAATTTATATTTTTTGATTTCACTTTTATTCATGCCTTTCAAGGCAGTTGAGACAAAAATTTGATTATTATTCAATCCGCCAAATGTACAATTTGTAATATTTTTTGCATTTAGATCTATTTTATGAATTTTTTTACCTTTACTATTGTAAACAGAAATACATGCACCACCAAAATGACAAATCCAAACATTTTTTTTGGAGTCAATTGTCATGCCATCAGGTGAACCATCTTTTTTAGAAAACTTTAAAAATTTAGATTTTTTAACTATTTTGTATTTTTTATTGATTTTAATTTTATAAATTATTTTACTACGACTATCTGTGTGTAAAAAATTATCAGCATCAATAAATGCAGGACCATTTGTAATACAATATTTCGTATCAACTTTATGTATATTTAATTTTTTATCCAAGCAATATAATGAGCCATTTTTAATATTCCTTTCAAGATTGTCCATAGTTCCAAACCACAGTCTACCTTTCGGATCTATTTTTCCATCATTTATCCTATTTAAAGGTTTGTCTTTTTCAATAGGAATAGATCTAATAGTCTTATTGTTTTTAAGGTTAATAATTCTAAGTTCGGATTGTAAACCAAGTATAAAAATATCTTTTTTAATATGAGCAAGAAACCCAATTTCTTTATCTACTTTAATAATTCTTTTTTTATTATTTTTAATATTTAAAATTAGAATTTTTTTCTTCTTAATATCAACAAAGTAAATTGAATTATGTGATGGCACCCATAGGGTACCTTCACCTAATATTGTTTTTGAATTCCATATAACTTTTGGCTCTGAAGTTATGATATTCAAATTATTCAGCTATAACTTTTGAGTTTTGTTCACCTAAATTATCAATCATAGAGTAATTAACCCTTAATACCGATGTGAGTATATTTAACATTAAGGTAATCTTTAATAGCCATTGACCCACCTTCTCTACCATATCCACTTTGTTTAATTCCACCAAATGGGGCTTCAGCAATTGCAACAACACCTGTATTCACGGCTACCAATCCTGTTTCTAATTGTTCAGATGCTTGATGTGCCCTTTCCATTGAATTAGTACAGACATAACTACATAAGCCAAGGTCATGATCATTAGCTCTTTCAATTACCTCATCAAAAGATTTAAATGACAACATTGGAACTAATGGTCCAAATGGTTCTTGTTTCATGATTGTAAAATCATCTTTTACATCATCAAAAACTGTTGGCTCATAATAAAAACCTTTGTTAAAACCCGCTGGTCTTTTACCACCCAGTAAAACTTTAGCTCCTTCTTGTTTAGTTTTTTCAACTAGTTCTTCAATTTCTTCCAATCTTTTTTTAGTTGTTAACGGACCTAATTGAGTATCTGGGTCCATTCCATTTCCAATTTTTAACTTTTTAGTTTTTTCTATAAATAAATTTGTGAATTCTTCTTTTTTTGATTCGTGAATATAAAACCTATTAGGAGAGATACACACCTGGCCATTATTTCTAAATTTTGCAGCAATAGCAATATCGGTTGCTTTTTTAATATCAGCATCATCAAAAACTATAAAAGGAGAATGGCCACTTAATTCCATTGTTACTCTTTGAACTTTATCTGCAGCTTGTTTTAAAATCAATTTTCCAACTCTTACAGATCCAGTAATTGAAATTTTCTTAATTATATCTGATTGAATTAATTGAGTAGCAATACTTGGTGGATCACCTGATAAAAGATTGACTGCTCCAGGAGGAACACCGCATTCTCTGCAAATATCAACTAATTCCATTACTACACCTGGCGTAATAGTATCTGGTTTAATAATCACTGAACAACCAGCCGCAAGTGCAGTTGATATTTTTCTAGCTGCTAAAACAAGTGGAAAATTCCAAGGGGATAATGCAGCAACAACTCCTACTGGCTGGTAATAAACATGTACTCTTGTATCTTCAAATCTACTTTCTATAGTTTGACCAAAAATTCTTTTTGTCTCTTCAGCATTCCATTCAAAAATATCAGCAGCTCCATTTGTTTCACCAATGCCTTCTGCTAAGGGCTTTCCATTTTCTAAAGTCATCCATTTAGCTAAGACATCTTTTTTTTCTCTCAGTTTATCCGCTATCCGCCTCAGGATATAAGATCTTTCCCATGGTGTTATTTTTTTCCAAACTTTTAATCCTTTTTCAGCAGACTTTAGTGCTCTATCAACATCAGCAGCTGTAGCTTTTGATGCATGACCCAAAACTTCTTCTGTTGCAGGATTAATAACTTCATAAGTTTCTTTATTAGAAGAAGGAGACCAATTACCATCAATGAATTGTCCAAATTTTTCGTACATAATTTGCTAAACCTTAAGTTGATTTTAAAAAAATATTTTGTCCCAAATTTTTAACAAATATGTTTTAATGTTTCAAATTAATAAAGGAGTTAACAATGGCTAAATTTATAGTTATGGGATGTTATACGGCTAAAGGTCTTGGTGGGTTTGTAAATAATCCAGACACTGACAGAAAAGTTGCAACAACGGCTCTTTGTGAAGCTGCTGGAGCAAAACTCACTGGTTACGCTGGTCTTAGAGGAAAGTATGATTTTATGGTGGAAGTAGAAGGTACTTTTGAACAAGCTTCTGCATCTGGGATGGTAGCGGTATCTAGTGGAGCTGTTACAGATTTTACAATTCATGAAGTAATTAATCTGAATGCAGTTGCAAAAATTGCAAACAAAATGTCTTCTGGATACAAAGAGCCAGGAAAATAAAAAATTAAACTTCTAGTTTGAAAGAGCTAGAAGTTAATTAGTTTCAAATATTGTTGTAATATAATATAATAAGAATTAGATGAAAACACTTACCGATACATTTGGAAGAAAATTTCCTTATATAAGATTATCTATTACAGATGTATGTAATTATAGATGTACTTACTGTTTGCCTCAAGGTTATAAAAAGACACCTGGAGATATGAGAAGTTTTATGTCTGCTGAAGAAATATCCAGATTAACAAAAGCATTATCTGAATTGGGTGTTTGTAAAATTAGATTAACTGGTGGAGAACCGACAGTTAGAAAAGATTTTTTTGATATTCTAAAAGATATGAAACAAAATTCAAATATTCCTAAAGTAACAATGACCACCAACGGATATCGTTTAGATAAAATTGCTGAACAATTACATAAATCTGGTTTAGATGGAATTAATATAAGTATAGATAGCTTAGATAGAGAGGTATTTAAAAAACTAACTGGTCATGATAGGCTTCTAGAGATCTTAGAGGGAATAAAAATTTTACAAGACTTAAATTTTAAAAATATAAAAATCAATGCTGTTTTACTTAAAGGTATTAACGACACTCATAAAGACTTTGAAAAATTTGGAAATTTTATAAAAGAAAATAAAATTGATTTTAGATTTATAGAATTAATGCAAACTGGGGATAATTTAGATTATTTTAAAAAAAATCATGTTCCTTCAAAAATATTTAAGGACTATATAGAAAAAAATAACTGGATATATCAAACACATGGCAAAGACGCAGGTCCATCATTAAATTATATACATTCCGAGTATAAGGGTAAATTTGGATTAATTGCACCCTACTCTAAAGATTTTTGTAAAACATGTAACAGATTGAGGGTTACTTCAAGAGGTGATTTAAGATTATGCTTGTTTGGGAATACTGGAATTAGTATTCGCCATTTATTACAAAATGACGATCAAAAAGAAGAGCTTATAGATCTTATAATTAAACAACTGCACCTTAAAAAAGAGTCGCACTATTTAGAGCTTGGAGAGACTGGTATTACTCCAAATTTATCAAGCACAGGAGGATAAATGTCAAATTTTAAAGTATTAAATAATGAAAAACTAAAAGATTGGGCTCAAGAGATTTTTAAAAAAAATTCTTTTAATATGATTGATGTTTCTTCAAAAAAAGAAACCTTTAGAAGAGCTTTAGCTTCTGGAAAAATTTATGTGGGAAAAGAAGTTTTTGAATTAATTAAAAATAAAGAAATGCCTAAAGGAGATCCCATTACTTTAGCTGAAGTATCTGCTGTTTTGGGAGTTAAAAAAACAAGTGAATTAATCCCTTTGTGCCACCCACTTCCTATAGATCACACCGCAACTAAGATTATTATGCATGCAGAAAACAATTCACTTGAAGTATTTTGTGTAGTCTCAGCTGTTGCCAAAACTGGAGTTGAGATGGAAGCTATAATGGGAGTTAATGCAGCCTTAATTACTATCTATGACTTAAGTAAAATTGTAAATCCACACCTTAGAATTGATAATATTAAACTACTAATTAAAGAAGGTGGAAAAAGTGGAATATGGACTAATCCAGATGGACTACCAGATTTTTTAAAAGATATTTTTAAACAACAAGGATAAAAAATTAACTCTATGAAAATAATAACTTTTATTTTTCTATTACTTTTTTCTTCAGCCTCAGCTGAAAATATTAAGCCACTAGCAAATAGCTCTATAGATCAACTTCTGTCAGATGATAATCTTAATTATGAATTTATTAAAAGTTGTGTTTCTATATATTCGGGCTTGACTGAGCTAACAAGAGCTAAAGAGCCTGAAATTGCAAATCAATTTTTTAAATCAGCAAATTTTTTATATCCTTATGGTATTCTTACTTTGGTAAAATTAAAAAAAATTTCACGTCCAGATGCAGAAAAAATATTTTTCAAAAGCGTTGAAAAGCTTACAAATGAATACATAAACTTAATGCTAGAAAATGGAAAAAAAAATGAAAGTTTTTTTAAAGGTAGTTTTTTAGCTGATGACATTTATTTCTGCAATGAGGTTGCCAGCGCTATTCAAACAGTAGTATCTAAGACTAAAAAGAACTAAATTTTAGTTAGTTTTTTTAGGCTTTCTAGGTATTTTTGATTTTTTCTTTTTTTTTGGAATTTTCGATTTAAAAGATTTCTTTTTAGTTTTTGTTAAAGAAGAAGTTCCACTATCTTCCATTGCTTCCATTACTTGTTTACATTTTT
>CAJQSQ010000018.1 GCA_905616395.1 uncultured Candidatus Pelagibacter sp.
GAAAAGAAAAGATTTAAAATATTATAAAATACTTTCTAATATTTATAAAAAAGAAATTTTAAAGTGTCCCATTTATAGATAGAACTTGATTATGAGAGATCCTAACAATCCATGTTTATTTTGTAATATTAAAGAAAGTGGCCTAGCTGATGAAAACACATTAGCCTACGCAAGCTATGACAGTTATCCAGTTTCTGAGTTGCACTGTTTAATAATTCCAAAGCGTCATGTTAAGGATTATTTTGAATTAACTAATAATGAAGTCATTGCCTGCAATGATTTAATAAAAAAGATTAAAGAGGAAATTTTATTGAAAGATCCATCTGTTATGGGCTTTAATATTGGATCAAATGTTGGAAAGGTTGCTGGTCAATCTATTTTACATTGTCATATTCATCTAATACCAAGGAGAAAAGATGATGTTGAGAATCCACAAGGTGGTATTAGGTCAGTTATCCCTTTAAAACAGCACTATAAACGTAAAGCGTAAGTTGTATTATTAAATGATAGATTCAGATTGATATAACGGTTGATCTATTATTTTATCTATAATAAAAATTTAAAATTAATTAAGATTCTAATAAAGGGTAATAAGATTCTAATAAAGGGTAATATTCTATATGTTGTCAGTTAATCCATATGCTACGTTAGCAGAAACTATTTCTCCATTAGCTATTCAAGGTTTTATTTTAGCAATGTTGGCTTTAATCGTTATTGGAACGGTTGTTCAAATGGTACATCACAAAAATGTGACTTATTTTTTTAACAATGCCAAAAAAGCAAAATTAGCTGCTGAAAGAGAGCTTGGTATTGGAGAAAAAACATCAGTTATTTTAAAAACTGTAGTGCATGATATTGCAACTACTGCAGAATTAGGTGCAGGTAAAAGAAGAATTGCTCACGTTATGGGGATGTACGGAACTATTTTATTTTGGGTTGCATCAGTTGTATTAGTTTTTGCTTACACTGGTACAGGAGCATCTGAATCAACTATTTGGCCTATGATTTGGCATGTTGGAGCAATAATGACTTGTGTTGGTGGTTATTGGTTTTGGTTATTTTTAAGAGTTGATGTGCTAGCTGAGGCTCATCCATGGTATAGAATTATTAAAGCAGACCTGTTTGTTCTCGCACTTCTTGCATGCGCTACTACTGGACTTGCTTGGTCTTATTTTCAATCTTCAGGATCAACTGGATTGGGATATTTATTTTTAGTTTTATTTATTACCTCAAACATTGTTTTATTTGGGGGAGTTTATTGGTCAAAATTTGCACACATGATTTACAAACCTGGTGCAGCTATCCAAAAAAACTTAGCAGAAGCAGATGGATCTAGAGATAATCTCCCTCCATTAGCTGATGCACCAAAACAATTTGGATTAGGAATTAAAAGAGAACAACCAAAACATTATTAAATTGAAAGGGTAGTATAATATGTCAACTTTTGTATACATGACGAGATGTGATGGATGTGGTCACTGTGTGGATATTTGTCCATCAGATATCATGCACATAGATGAAAATATTAGAAGAGCAGTTAACATAGAACCAAATTTTTGTTGGGAATGTTACTCTTGTGTTAAAGCTTGCCCTAACCACGCAATTGATGTTCGTGGTTATGCAGATTTTGCTCCTATGGGTCATAGTGTTAGAGTTAGACGTGAAGAGGAAAAAGGAACCATCTCTTGGAAAATTAAATTTAGAAACGGAACAACTAAAGATTTTGTTTCTCCAATTACAACAAAACCATGGGGTAAATTTATTCCAAAATTAGCCGAAGGTGAAAAGCCAGATGAAGCTGAGATTAATTCCCAAATGCTTTATACTGAACCTAATGGTTTAAATATTGATGGTAAGTTGCCATCTATTCCAAAAGATACCTTTAAAAAAGGAGTTTACTACTAATGGCTAAACATAAAACACATTACGAAGATTGTGATGTTTTAGTTGTTGGTGGAGGAATGGCTGGAACTGGTGCTACTTTTGAAGCAAGACACTGGGGCAGAGACATGAAAATTATTTGTGTTGAAAAAGCTAATATCGACAGAAGTGGAGCGGTTGCTCAAGGTCTGTACGCTATTAACTGTTACATGGGTATGCAATGGGGTGAAAACCAACCAGAAGATCATGTGAGATATGCTCGTAATGACCTAATGGGAATGGTTAGAGAAGATTTAGGTTATGATATGGCTCGTCACGTAGATTCAACAGTTCATATGTTTGATGAGTGGGGTCTACCAATGATGAAAAATGAAAAAACTGGTCGTTACCTTAGAGAAGGTAAGTGGCAGATTATGATTCATGGTGAAAGTTATAAACCTATTGTTGCAGAAGCTGCTAAAAAATCAGCTGATAAAATTTATAATAGAATAATGATTACTCATCTTTTAATGGATGAGGCTCAAGAAAATAGAGTAGGTGGAGCTGTTGGTTTTAATATGAGAACAGGAGACTACCATGTATTTAGATCAAAAACTGTAATTGTTGCAGCAGGTGGAGCATCACATATATTTAAGCCACGAGCAGTTGGTGAAGGAATGGGAAGAACCTGGTATGCACCTTGGAGTAACGGTTCTGCCTATGCATTACCTATTGCTGTTGGAGCTAAAATGACACAAATGGAAAATAGAATTGTGTTATGTAGATTTAAAGACGGTTATGGTCCTGTTGGAGCTTACTTCTTACACCTTAAAACATACACTCAAAATGCTAACGGAGAAAATTATGAGAAGAAGTGGTACGATCAAACTAAAGAATTAGTTGGTGAGTATATTGATCACCACCCAACTCCTACTTGTTTGAGAAATCATGCATTTATTCAAGAAACTATTGCAGGTGGTGGACCAATTCATATGGTTACTACTGAAGCCTTTCAAGATCCACATTTAGAAACAGTTGGTTGGGAAAATTTCCTAGGTATGACTGTTGGACAAGCTGTTGTTTGGGCTTCTCAAAATATCGATCCTAAATATACGAATCCTGAATTAACTACATCTGAACCTTATGTTATGGGTTCTCATGCAACATGTTCTGGAGCTTGGGTTAGTGGTCCTGAAGATTTATCTCCACCAGAATATTTCTGGGGTTATAACAGAATGTTAACAATTGATGGTCTTTTTGGAGCAGGTGATACTGTTGGTGGAAGTGCCCATAAGTTTTCTTCTGGATCATTTACTGAAGGTCGTTTAGCTGCAAAAGCTGCTGTTAAATATATTGAAGACAAAAAAGCTGAAGGTATTAATGTTACAGACAAGCAATGTGAAGACTTTAAAGTTGCTATATTTAAACCCCTTGAGACGTATCAAGTTGCTCAAAATGAGATTACAGGTGGAACAGTTTCACCTAGTTATATTTCTCCAATTCAAGGACTTCAACGTTTACAGAGAATTATGGATGAGTATGTTGGGGGAATTGCCACTAACTATATGACAAATGGTAATATGCTTAAAAGAGCTTTGGAGCTTTTGGCCTGGTTAGAGGAAGATTTAGAAAAAGTAGGCGCTGAAGACTTACACCAACTTATGAGAGCCTGGGAATTAAAGCACAGAGCTTTAACTTCTCAGTGTGTAACTGAACACACTATGTTCCGTGAAGAAACTCGTTGGCCCGGTTACTACTACAGAGGTGATCATATGAAGCTCGATGATGATAATTGGCATTGTTTAACAGTTTCAAGACGTGATCCAAAAACTGGTAAATTCTCACTAGAAAAAGTGCCGGTTTATCACATAGTTGACGAGAACGAGAAGAGAAAAGCTTCTTAAAACAGTTAAACTTAAATTATGAATCTTTTAGAGAAATCTGATGATGAGATTATAGCAATTGCTAAACCAATTTGGGATAATCTTGTCAAAACCTCAAATATGAAAGATTATGGTGGTTTTACTAAAGACTTTGGAACGCAAATGTTATTCGGGGCTAATGAAGTAGAACTTGGAAAGCAATGGGCTAACAATAAATTATTAACTAGTTTATCTGAAGATTATAAAGCTTTTGGATGTTTAAGACGAGGCATGAATATCACTGTCTTATTTAAGCAAAAGAGTAAAGAGATTGAAGGTGAGTTCCTTGGAAGATTAGTTCTCGGAGTTGAGGGTGAGGATGTCAAAGTTTTTGGAGCAACCATCTACTAATAAAAAAAATCACTTTATATTAAATATTTATTTGACAAATAATTAACTGGGTGTATTGACGGTTGTAATGTCAACTTCCAACGTAAAAATAGTAAAAAATCTTTCAAATTTTAAAGTAACTTTCATAAAAACAGGCATCTTTTTTAGTCTAGCTGCTTATTGGGGTGTTATACTAGTTGGAACTTTTATCACATTTGGTTAAGTTGTTTTTTAACAACTGTTAATTTTTATGGATGTATTTTTACCAATAGCTCAAGTCTTTGTTAACCCTATTGAAATACTTTTATTGAGTGCAATCGTTGGAGTACTTTCAGGTTTATTTGGAGTAGGTGGTGGTTTTTTAATGACACCTTTCTTAATTTTTTTAGGCGTACCACCCGCATATGCTGTTGCAAATGAAGCTAACAATATTCTTGCAACATCAGTATCAGGATCAACAACTCATTATTTAAAAAATACTTTAGATTATAAAATGGGTCTTATGATTGTCATTGGTGGAACAGTCGGCACCGCACTAGGTATTTATATTTTTACATATTTTAAAGGTATTGGAAAAATTGATACAGTTATTTCTTTAGCTTACATGTATATACTTGCAATAATTGGTACGCTAATGTTAGTCGAAAGCCTTAGTGAAATAGACAGAGCAAAAAGAAACCTTCTAGTTAAAAAAAAATTACACGTTCATTATTGGATACACGGTCTTCCATTAAGAATGAGGTTTCCAAAATCAAAATTATACGAAAGTGCATTTACTCCAATTATAATTGGTTTAATTGTAGGATTTATTGCTGCTATAATGGGAATAGGTGGTGCTTTTATATTGGTACCAGCAATGATTTATATAATTAAAATGCCAACAAAATTAGTTCCAGGAACTTCTTTGTTTGTAACTATTTTTGTAAGTGTCATAGTTACTTTTTTACATTCATTTAATTTTGGTTCTATAGATTTAATGTTAGTTGTTATGTTAGTTATTGGATCAATCATAGGTGTTCAAGTGGGACAAAAACTGGGTGAAAAAATTGATAGTTCTGGTTTAAAAGCATTGTTAGCAATTTTACTATTAATAGTTGGAATAGCTATTGCTTATGAAACTTTTTTTACTGAACAGACTGCACAAGAAATGACGCAAGTATTAACTTCAGATTTAAATTTTTTCTCATTATTTATTTTAGAATTTTCTGAAGATATGCCATTTTTTTATGGATTGTTTTCAATTATGTTTGCAATTTTTTTAGGGGTAGGTGCTGCTCTTATTAGGCGTGTTTTTTCTAATTTTAAAAAAAAGATGTTACTGAAGTCTTAGTTTAAGAAATTTAGATAAAAATTTTAAGAAAAGTCTCAAGACTCACGATGCTAACTACACCTACTGTTACAGCTGCAATTAATCCAACAACAAATGGTTTGTACCCCATAGATTTTAATTCATTCAAATTAATAGATATACCAACAGCAGCCATAGCCATGGTTAGAAAGACAGTAGCTAAGCTTTTAATATAACTGATTAAAGTTTTCCAAAATTCATAATTACCATTTTCTACAGTAAATATTTGATCTCCAATATTCCTCACAATAATCATCCCAATGAAACCAAGTACAAAATATGGGAAAATACTGAATATTGAGTAGTTTTTATCTTTAACCTTACCCCTATTATACAGAAAACCAAATAGTGGGACCATGATTACTAAAAATGTATTTCTTATCAGTTTTGTAACGGTAGCTACATTTAGAGTTTCGGGACTATTAAATTGTTGGTCATAAATTAACCCAGCTGCTGCTACTTGTGAAGTTTCATGAATAGCAGTTCCCAAAAATAAGCCTGCCATTATAGGTTCTCCATAAAAATACCATTCTGCAAAATAAGGATAAACAAGCATAGCTATAACACCAAACAATGTAATATTTGCTATTGCATAAGCAACTTCAGTTTTTTTTGCTTCTATAACAGGCGCTACTGCCACTATTGCTGTTGCACCACAAACACTTGTACCAATTGCTATCAAGTAAGACATTTTAGATGAGATTGGAACTTTTTTAATTAATAATTTGATAAGAATAAGAACACTTAATATACACACAATAATTAATGGAATAGCAACTGTTCCAAATTTTAGAAACTCCTCAAAGCCTAATCTTATTCCTAAAAAAATTATTCCTAATTTAAGAATATATTTTTGAGTAAAATCTAAACCAATCATCATGCCTGGTCTCGGTGTAAATGCATTTCCCATAATAATTCCAAGTAATATTGCAATCATCACAGTTGAAATAGGACTTTTAGTGGTTCCAAACATTTCTATACCAATGACATTGTTTATTCCTTGTGAAAATAAACAGAAGACTAAAGCAAGTATTACACCAGGAAGAATATTGATAATTTTTTGATAATTCATATTTACAGAGTAAGGAACTTTAAAAACTAAGCGCTTCTATAGAGTTTTGTCATCACAAACTCTTTATGTCCTAAACTTTCTGCACACGTTAATCTACCATTTGCTACCCTAATCATAGATTTAATTAACTCATCACCTGCTTCAGACATAGTCATCTCACGTGATAGTATTTTTGATACATCACAATCAATATGTTCACCCATACCTTTTACAGTTAGTGGGTTAGCAGTTAATTTTACAACTGGCTCAATAGGGTTACCTACAATATTACCTTGGCCTGTTGGAAATAAGTGAATATTAAATCCAGCTGCTGCTTGAAGTGTAATACACTCAGCTGCTGCAGATGAAGTATCCATAAAGTATAAACCTTTTCCTTTAGTTGGTTCTTCAGCTGGCTCTAAAACATCAATAAATTTACAGTTTCCAATTTTTTGGAAGTTTCCAAATGCTTTTTCTTCAATAGTGGTTAATCCACCAGCAATATTACCAGCTGTTGGTTGACTATCAGAAAGATCATCAGTTGCTTCTTTTAAAATAAAATCGTTATAATCGCTCCAAGTTTTCATGAATTTTTCTGAAGCTTCAGGTGTTGCACCACGTGTTGCACAAACTTTTTCAGCACCTGTTAACTCGGACGTTTCACCAAAACATAAATGAACTCCTAATGGCTCTAATTTATCCATTAAGTTTCCAACCGTAGGGTTAGCAGCAAGACCTGATGTTGTATCAGATTCACCACATTTAACTGAAATCCATAAATCGCTTAAAGGACACTCTTCTCTTTGTTTTTCAGAAGCCCACATTGCAAATTCTTGAGCTTTTTTAGAAGCTTTCATGATAGTTCCAATATCACCAGTTCTTTCAATGTGAAAACCTTCAACTGGTTTTCCAGTTTTAGCAATTTCATCAACAATTCTTTTTGTCCACTTGGGTTCAATTCCAATAACAATTACAGCAGCAACATTAGGGTTCTTCCCAGTTCCAATCATTGTTCTAAAATGTAAATCTAAGTCAGCACCAAATTGTAGTCTTCCATAAGAATGAGGAAGAGCCATTGTACCTTTAATATTGTTTGCTACAGCTTCTGCACATGCATTTGAAATATCATCTACAGGTAAGATGATTACGTGATTTCTAGTACCAACTCTGCCATTTTCTCTCTTATAACCTAAAAAATTTTTTGGAATTTCCATATTTTTTACCACTTCTTCGTTTTTACATTGTGAACATGAACATGCTCACCTTTTTTGATTGATTTAACTACTTTTCCAATGTCATGACCATATTTTAAAATAGTGTCACCCTCATTAAGGTCAATCATTGCAATTTTATGTCCTAATTGAATTTCATCTACTGACTGAATCTGGATTGTTTTATCATTCTCCATAATCCAGCATGCGCAGTCTTGTTTTGGTGTAATTTTATCAATAACAACCACTCCTACGTTGTCTTTTTCGTCATGTATAATGATATCTGTAGCCATAATTGTGTCGATTTGTTTGTTTGAAATTTTCTAATTCTTATATATTAATCTTTAAAATTAACAATTTATTTATAGATTTTTTTAACAACTTAAGCAGAAAGGCCCAATTATTATGACTAAAATGACAACTGAAGAAGCTTTTGTAAAAGTTTTACAAATGCATGGAATTGAACACGCATTCGGAATAATTGGTTCAGCCTTTATGCCCATCTCAGACATTTTTCCTGATGCAGGAATAACTTTTTGGGATGTCGCCCATGAAACTAACGGTGGATTAATTGCAGATGGATACACAAGATCTACTGGTAAAATGTCAATGGTTATTGCACAGAATGGCCCTGGAATTACTGGTCTTGTTACACCAATTAAAACTGCATACTGGAACCATACACCATTACTTTTAGTATCACCCCAAGCTGCTAATAAAACTATGGGCCAAGGTGGTTTTCAAGAAGTAGAACAAATGAATTTATTTAAAGATATGGTTTGCTATCAAGAAGAAGTTAGAGACCCTTCGAGAATGGCAGAAGTATTAAATAGAGTGATTGAAAAAGCAATTAGAGGATCAGCTCCTGCACAAATAAATGTTCCAAGAGACTATTGGACACAAGTTATTGATATTGATCTTCCTCCAATTGTAAGATTAGAAAAACAAGCAGGTGGTGTTGAAGCAATTAAAAAAGCAGCAGACTTATTATCAAACGCTAAATTTCCAGTGATATTATCTGGTGCTGGTGTTGTAATTGGTGGAGCGATTGAAGATTGTAAAAAATTAGCTGAAAAACTAGACGCTCCAGTTTGTTCAGGATATCAACATAATGATAGTTTCCCAGGAAGTCACCCGTTAGCTGCTGGACCATTAGGATATAATGGATCAAAAGCTGGAATGGAATTAATTAGTAAAGCAGATGTTGTTCTTGCACTTGGTACAAGACTAAATCCTTTCTCAACTTTACCTGGTTATGGAATGGATTATTGGCCAAAAGATGCAAGTATTATTCAAGTTGATATGAATTCAGATAGAATTGGTTTAACTAAAAAAGTATCAGTTGGTATTTGTGGGGATGCAAAATTAGTAGCTCAACAAATTTTAGCTCAACTCTCCCCAACAGCAGGAGATACGAATAGAGAAGAGAGAAAAAATACTATTCACCAAACTAAATCAGCATGGTTACAAGAATTATCAAGTTTAGATCACGAAGATGATGATGAAGGTACAGTTTGGAACGCTGAAGCTAGAAAAAGAGATGCAGATAGAATGTCTCCTAGAGAAGCTTGGAGAGGTATTCAAGCAGGAATGCCTGATGATGTAATTATATCAAGTGATATTGGTAATAACTGTGCAATTGGAAATGCTTATCCTACATTTGAAAAAGGTAGAAAATATTTAGCACCGGGATTATTTGGTCCATGTGGTTATGGTTTCCCCTCAATTCTTGGAGCAAAAATTGGATGTCCTGATACACCAGTAATAGGTTTTGCAGGAGATGGTGCATTTGGAATAAGTATGAACGAAATGAGTTCTGTGGCAAGACCTGAATGGCCAGCAATTTCAATGGTAATTTTCAGAAATTATCAGTGGGGAGCAGAAAAAAGAAATACTACTTTATGGTTTGATGACAATTTTGTGGGAACTGAACTAGATCCTAATTTAAGTTATGCAAAAGTTGCTGATGCTTGTGGATTAAAAGGAGTTACAGTTCGTACAATGGAAGAGACTACAGCTGCTATCAAGCAATCATGTGAAGATCAAAAGAAAGGAATTACAACATTTATTGAAGTAATTCTTAACCAAGAATTGGGTGAACCTTTCAGAAGAGATGCCATGAAAGCTCCTGTTAAAGTTGCAGGGATCAATAAAGAAGACATGATTAAGCAACCTTCTTTGGTATCTTAAGATCTTTTAAAAATATCTTATCTGTCATAATCTAACTACATGAACGTAGTTAATGATAATAGTTGTGGTTGGATCAATGACCTTGATGCAAGATCTAATATAAAAACTTTAGATAAAGATGTATTTTGCGACTGGTTAATAATAGGCGCTGGCTATACAGGTTTATCTGCTGTTAGAAAATTATCAGAACTTCATCCAAATCAAAAAATTATCATTGTTGATGCACAATTAGCAGGTGAGGGTGCAAGCGGAAGGAACTCAGGGTATTTAGTCGATACTACCCTTAATGATGGTTTTACCTCAAATAAAGAACTTTCTAATTATAAAAAGAAGACTGATATTTATAAATTGGGAATTAATGTTGTAAAAAAATTTATTAAAGAACATCAGGTAGATTGTGATTGGAATGAAAGTGGAAAATATTTTGCCTCTTCAAATCAAAAAGATAAAAAAATATTAGAAAATTTTAGCAAAACCTTATTAAAGTTAAATTTTGAACATAATATTTTAGACAAAGGTGATTTAAGTAAAAGATTAGGCACAAATTTTTACAATTTAGCTCTTTATACAAAAGGTGGAATTTTATTACATCCAGGAAAACTTGTAAGAGCGATGGTTGACACCTTGCCAGATAATGTTGAGCTATTAGAAAACACTCAATTAAATGAATGGTCAAAAAATAGTAATACAATTGTTTGTAAATTTAATAATCATAAAATAATTACTAAAAAGGTTATTTTTTGCACTAATGGTTTTTTAAAATCACTTGGTATAAAAGATAATTATAATTTTCCCTTAACTTTAACTGCAAGCATGACAAGAACATTAACTGATACCGAGTTTAAATCTATTGGTGAGCCTAAAGAATGGGGAGTTTTACCCGTTAGACCAATGGGTGCAACTATCAGAATGACAAAAGATAAAAGAATCTTAATTAGAAATACTGCAGAAGTTCATAGCCCTTTTAAAATGTCTAAATCAGAGTTAGATAAAAGATCCTTAAATCAAAAACTTGGAATTAAAAAAAGATTTCCAACTTTACCAAATGATATCATGGAATCTAGTTGGTCTGGAATTGTGTCTAGAACTAGAAATAGTTCACAAATTTTTGAAAAAATTGATGATAATGTATTTGTGGCAGGTTGTTATAATGGTTCAGGTATCGGTGTTGGAACTTTATTTGGTGAACAGATAGCAATTAAAGCAAGCAATAAAAATAGTGATGAAATTAATATAATAGAGTCTAGAAGTAAGCCTACTTGGCTACCGCCACAACCATTTTTAAACATTGGAGTTATAACAAGATTGATGTTTGAGAGGTTTAGATCCCGATCTGATGTTTGAGAGGTTTAGATCCCGATCTGATGTTTAGTTATTGATTTCTTATAAGTGGATACACTTTAGGGCTTAAATACTTAAAATTAGTAATCATAATTAAGACTAATGTAGCAAGCCCAATACCAATAGTTACCTTTAAAAATATTGCCAAATCAAACATCCAAGTAATTTGGAAAATATTTTCGATGATAAATTGTGAACCTATAACTGCAAAAAATAGAGCTATTAGAATTATGGATGTGAATATAATAAAAAACTCAATGATTGAAGAGAGCACAACCTCAACCTTAGAAAAGCCTAGTATTTTAAATATTAAGTTTTGAAATTCTTTAATTTTTCCCTGAACTATAATTGCGCTTGATATGACAATTAAACCAATGACTATAGTTATTGCCGATATAACAGTTACAGCAATAAACACTTTATTTAATAGATCAGTTACTTTTTCCAAGTAATCAGTAATTTTTATAATAGAAAGACTGGGCATTTTATCCAACAAAGTAATTTCATTAAAATTTTCTAAACTTTTAAACTTTGCAGTAGCTAAATATTCATGGGGTATATT
Source organism: uncultured Candidatus Pelagibacter sp. (assembly GCA_905616395.1). Lineage (GTDB taxonomy): Bacteria > Pseudomonadota > Alphaproteobacteria > Pelagibacterales > Pelagibacteraceae > Pelagibacter. Next base: position 11,816 of record CAJQSQ010000018.1, read on the forward strand.
TTTTGCAAATTGAGGATTTAATAACATTGCAAAGTTAATAGTAAAATCTCTGTAGTCTACCAATCTAAAGTTTATGATCTCACCTTCAATTTCACGACCATAGATATTTAAAGTAAAAATATCACCAATTTTAATATTAAGATCTTTAGCAACTTTACTATCAAGCGAAATTTGAAGTTTATCAGGCCTGCTTAAATCCCACCACTTACCTTCTACAATCGGATTATCTTTTAAAACTTTATCAGTCCAAGAAGACCTTCTGTCATTTCTAATCGCCCAGTTGCTATCATTACTTGAAGCGGTATAAGTTTTCGGATCTATTCCATTAATTTTTACAATACCTGTTGAGACCATCGGCACAATTTCAAGGTTAGCTTCTTTATCCATATCAAATATTAAATCTTCAAATATTTGCCTTTCATCACTTTGAATGCCAATAAAAAAATAATCAGGAGCAAGTTCTGGTATTGATTTTGCAATTTCTCTTTTAAAGTTTGAGCCAACAAAAGCTAAAGTTAATAATAGGGTGACCCCTAAACCCAAGGACATAATAGTTATAGGAGTAATACTTTTAGTTTGAGTAATATTTTTAACAGATACTTTAATTGAAATATTTGGGTGCTCTTTAAGACCTTTAAATAATTTAATAATCAAGTTTGATAATAAATAAAAAACTAATAGACAAATAAAGAATGCTCCAAAATAACCCAAGCTATAAATGGGTCGAGCTGAACCAATAGTAAATAAAGAAATTAAAACTGATAATAAAAATAGACTTAAAAAAATTGATTTCTTTGAATAATAAAATTGAAGGTTTTGAAATACATTTCTAAACAAGTTTGAAGCTTTAACCTGATCAATTGCATTAATAGTTGGTATAGAAAATATGATTAATACTAATAAACCTACTGAAAAAACCTTGAAATAATTAAGAATAGAAAAACTACCTTCAATATTTAATCCAAGACCAGCTGACAAATAAACATCAACAATTGGGACTAAAAAGAAACTAAAAGAGTAGGCAGCAGTAGATATTACGAATAATAGAATGAGTAATTGCAGATAGTAGACTATTTTAATGTCCTTTGAAAAAAAGCCTAAGGACTTCTTAACTGCTATAGACATATTGTTTTGATTAATGAATGAAAGTAGGGTGTTAGCAATTCCAATTCCAGCAATTAACATTGCACTAATTGATACAAGCGACAAAAACTGAGAGAAATTATCAATTATTCTCTTTAAAGGACCGTCAGATTTTTCGTGATATCTAAGTCTTACTTTTTTTTCATCTTTAAATAATTGCTCAATTTTTTTAGATAAAGCCTTTGGATTATCTCCCTCATTAAATCTTACCTTATATTCATAATTTAAAAAGCTGCCTAGGTTGTTAAGTTTTAGTAGTTCTAATGTTTGTTTTCCAGCTAAAGCAAAATCACCAAATACAAAAGCACCCCCGATATCAGGTACAGATTTTACAATACCAATTACAGTAAAGAGTTTATCTTGAACTTTAATTTTATCATTTATTTTTAAATTAAGGTTTTTGAAAATATTTTCATTAACAAGTATTGTATTTTCTGTAGTTTGTAACTTTTCAAATGCACCACTTGGTTCATAACCCACTTTGCCAAATAATGGATAATTTTTATCTACTGTTTTAATTCTAGAAAATATTGATTTATTTTTAGTCTTATCAGTAGTTGAGATCATGGTGCTAAACTCAACCATTTGAGAAACAGTAGCAAATTCTTTAACTTGGTTAATTAAATCTAAATTGACAATATTACGATTGTAATCAATTTCTATATCACCACCCAAAAGTGCCCTCGAGTTATTATTTAGTTCTTTGTTCAAACTATCCTCAATTGTGAAAATTGAACTTAAGATAAATAAACTTATAAAAAGTGTTAAAATAATACTGGAAATTTTTTTATAATTTCTACTTAAGTCTCTTAAGGCATATATCAAAGTCAACTTGTATTCTGAAAGCTTAGACAATTTTTCCATCTTTAATTTTGATTTTTCTTTTTGCTCTATTTGCAAGTTTTGGATCGTGGGTGACCATAATTAAAGATGATTTTTCTTCCTTAATATACTTAAACAAAATGTCTGCAATCATTTGTGAATTTTCACTATCTAAATTTCCAGTAGGTTCATCTGCCAATATTAGCTTAGGCTTCATGGCTATAGCTCTTGCAATTGCTACACGCTGCTGTTCACCACCTGAAAGTTGACTTGGTAAATTATTAAACCTATTTTTTAAACCAAATCGATCCAACAATTCTTTAGCTCGTTCGTTAGGATTTTTTAAATTATTTAACTCTAAAGTTAGAGCAACATTCTCAACAGCTGTGTAATTTGGAATAAGATAGAAAGATTGAAAAACAATGCCAATATTTTTCCTTCTAATTTTAGAAACTTCATCTTCACTCATTTTAGATATTTCCTGATCTTCAAAAAATATCTTACCAGAGGTTACTTTCTCCAGCCCTCCAGCAAGCATGATTAAGCTTGTTTTTCCAGATCCACTTTCACCAACTATTGAAATAGACTCATTTTTTTTAGTCTCTAAATTAATATTCTTTAAAACCTTTATAGTATCATTACCAGTTTGGTATTTAAGATTAACGTTTTTTAGCTTAAGAAGACTATCCATGATTCAAAGATTTATTATTAAAATTATTGCCTTCTGTCTAGTGACTTTAAATGTCAATTCTATAGAGAATATTATCTTATTTGGTGATAGCTTGATGGCTGGTTATGGCCTTCCACAGGAAAAACATTTAGCCATTATTCTTCAAAATAATCTTAATGATAGTGGTTATAATATTAAGATTATTGATGGAAGTGTATCTGGAAGTACATCTGCTGGTGGATTAAACCGATTTGAGTGGTCTTTATCTCAACCTGATATTGATCTGATGATCTTAGGACTGGGTGCTAACGATATGTTAAGAGGAATAAGCCCAATTGAGACTGAAAAAAATTTAGAAAAAATTATTCTAATAGCAAAGAAAAAAAATATAGAAATAATTTTAGCAGGGATGATTGCACCAACAACTCATGGATTTAGTTATAAAAAAAAGTTTGATAATATTTATCCATTTTTAGCTAAAAAATATAATCTAAATCTAATACCTTTTTTATTAGAAAATGTAGCCTTAAAACCAGAATTTAATCAAGATGACGGTATACACCCAAATGAAAAAGGAACTTTAATTGTGAGTAGCACACTTAAAAAAAATATTATTAATTTTATCAAAAAATAAAAATTTTAATTAAATAGTTTTTTAAACAAAGTATTTAATTTTTCTTTTTTTTCATAACCCATCCCAATAAATTTTGGAAAGGTTACATAACTATTTTCAACTAAAGAAGAATCTGGAAATCCACCAAAAGGCTGAAATAAGCTAGGATAAATTTCATTACCACCTAAGTTTAATCCTGCTGCAATGTTGCAAGAAATTTGATGGCCGCCATGTGGTATTACCCTTGTGGAACTCCAATTATTTTCTTTTATCATTTTTAAAGTTTTTAGATATTCAACTAATCCATAACTTAAAGAACAATCAAATTGTAACCAATCAATATTTTTTCTCATTCCACCATAACGAATTAAATTTCTAGAATCCTGCATTGAAAATAAATTTTCACCAGTAGCTAGTCCATATTTATAAGTTTTTGATAACTCAGAATTTAATTCATAATCTAAGGGATCTCCCGCTTCTTCATACCATTTAAGACCATATGGCTCCATTGCTGCCCCATATTCAATTGCTGTTTTTAGATCAAATCTACCATTAGCATCAACACATAAATTTTTACCATCTCCAACTAACTTTAAAACGCTTTCAATTCTTTTTAAATCATCTTTTAAAGGAGCGCCTCCTATTTTCATTTTGACCGTTGTAAAACCTAAATCTAAATAACCTTTCATCTCATCAAGAAGTAGTGGAATATCTTTACCTGGGTAGTAATAGCCACCAGCGGCATATACAAAAATTTTGTTAGTGAATTCTCCATTGCCGTACTTTTTAGCTAAATATTCATACAGAGGAACCTGTTCTATTTTTGAAACTAAATCCCATATTGCCATATCTAAAGTTCCTACAGCTGCACTTCTTTCTCCATGACCACCTGGTTTTTCATTTTGCATTAAAACCTTTAAAATTTTTTCTGGACTAAAATTGTTACCTTCGTCGTTTAATAAGTCCTTTTCATTAGCATCGTTTAATCTGGGTATAAATCTTTTTACTAGGAGTTCACTGACTGCATATCTTCCATTTGAATGAAAACCATACCCAACCACATTTTCACCGTTTATTTTGACATCAGTTTTTATTGCAACAACACTACAATCCATTTTTGCAAAACTGATATAGGCATTTTTAATGTCTGAACTGATAGAGAAGGTTTTTTCTTGAATATCAATAATCTTCATTTTTTTTGCTATAAGGTAATTTTATAATTTTTAAGTCTAAACACTATAGATATCAAGATTTGAAATTTAAACATATGAGTTATTTTTACATACATGCATATTGACAGTAAGATAAAAAGGAATAGTTTTCTTTTTTAAATCAACTAACAAGAGGAAATATCTAATGAAATTAAAATCTTATATTGGTAAATTTCTTGCAGCATTATCACTTACTGTTATTAGTTTAAGTGGTGCTAACGCAGGAGTTACGAACATAATTCCATTCGGCCCAGGTGGTGAATCTGATGTTACGGCTAGAATGCAACAACCTTTTTATAAAGACATTTATAAGGAAGATATAGTTGTTCAATACAAACCAGGTGGTGGAGGATCAGTAGGTTGGTCTTCTTTAAATTCAGAAAGAAGTGATGGTAGTGTGATTATGGGTGTTAACCTTCCACACATCATTATGCAACCTATCGCTAAAGGTGAAAAAGCTGGTTACAAAACAGAAGATGTAAATGTTTTTGCATTTTTTCACTATACACCTGATGCAATTTTAGTAGAAGCATCAAGCCCTTACAAAACATTAGAAGAGTTAATGAGCTTTGCTAAAAAAAATCCAGGACAACTTACTTTTAGTGGATCTGGAACATATTCAGCAAATCATCTTTTAACTATTTCTTTAAATAAAAAAGCAAAAGTTAAAACTACTTATGTTCCTTTCAAAGGTACGGGTGCTGCTGTTCAAGCATTATTAGGTAAGGTAGTTGTAGCTGAAGCTGGCTATTCAACAGTTGCTGCTAAACAAGGTTCTAAAGTTAGAATGCTTGCTGTAGCCTCAAAAGAAAGATTACCAGCTTTCCCTGATGTTCCTACTTTTAAAGAGTTAGGATACAACATTGTTTCTGGAGCTTATAGAGGTTACGCACTTCCAAAATTAGCTTCTAAAGCAACTGTTAAAGAATGGTCTGATCGTATTATGAAAATTAATTCTGATCCTGCTTTCATCAAACAAATGGAAGATAATGCTTTTGTAGTTGTTAATATTGGTCATAAAAAAATTAAGAAATTTATGAAAGATCAACAAAAAGCTAACGAAGCTATCGCTAAAGAACTTGGTTTAATTAAGTAATTAAACCTTTGAATGACAAATATTTTTACAGATTTTTTGTCATCGTTAAGCCTACTTAATTTAGGCTTAGCTTTTTCAGGAGTTTTGGCGGGCATCATTATTGGTGCTTTGCCAGGACTTTCAGCAACAATGGCGGTTGCTATTTTAGTACCTTTTACATTCGCTCTCGAACCTTCTTCTGGACTAATCGTTCTAGGAGCAATTTATACAGGAGCTATATTTGGAGGCTCATGGTCTGCAATTCTAATTAATACACCAGGAACACCTTCGGCTGTTGCAACTACGTTTGATGGATATCCTATGGCTAAAAGTGGCAATGGTGATTTAGCCATGTCTATAAGTTGTATGTCATCATTTGTAGGTGGAATAGTAGGAGTTATATGTTTAGCTTTATTCGCACCTCCATTAGCAAGCATTTCTCTTAAATTTGGTCCCACAGAGTATTTTTGGTTAGCAATTTTAGGCTTAACATTAATTTCAACGTTAGCAGAAGGAGATAATATTAAATCATTAATTGGTGCTTGCCTTGGTTTGTTAATGTCGATGATTGGTGTTGCTGTTATTGGTGGTGATATGAGAATGACTTGGAATATAAGTTTTTTAAATAGTGGAATAGAAATTGTTAGTGCAATGATTGGACTTTTTTGTATTCCAGTTATTTTAGATCTAACTAGCATGAAGGGAAAGCATTTAAGTGAAAATACAACACCTAAAAGTTTAAGACTAAAAGAATCTTTTTTAATAATGTATCGTAAAAAATTTGAAGTATTAAGAGGGGCAATCATTGGAACTTTTATTGGTATCCTTCCAGGTGCTGGAGGAAGTATTGCAAGTATAGTTTCATATGGTGAGGCAAAAAGGAGTTCAAAAAATAAAGATAATTTTGGTAAAGGTGAACCAGAAGGTTTAATCGCATCAGAGACAGCAAACAACGCAACAGTTGGTGGTGGTTTTATTCCAACATTATGTCTTGGTATACCAGGCACTCCCCCTGATGCTGTAATTTTAGGAGCATTATTAGTTCAAGGAATAAGAACAGGAGATACTTTGTTTACTCAGCAATCATCAATTGTGTACACTTTTATATTCGGTTTGCTTTTAGCAACCATTATGATGTTACCATTAGGATTGTTAATGGGAAGATACGCATACAAATCTATAATCAAAGTACCTAGAGAAATATTAATTCCAATAATAATTTTTCTAACAATTATTGGTAGTTACTCAATTCAAAATAATATTCTAAATGTCTATTTCATGTTCTTTTTTGGTTTAATTGGTTGGATATTAAATAGAGCAGGATTTAAAGCATCACCAATTGTCTTAGGGTTAGTATTAGGGCAAATTGCTGAACAAGGATTTGTCCAAGCCTATATAATAGGCAGCGCTCAAGAAAATATTTTTGCAAATTATTTTGCTAGACCTATCTCAATTGTATTGGTGTTCTTTATTATAATGGGATTATTTCTCCCGACTCTAAAAAGAATTTATAATAGGAGAAAAAATGCTTAAATTTGTTAAAGACAAAACATCATTTATCTCTGGTATTTG
>CAJQSQ010000019.1 GCA_905616395.1 uncultured Candidatus Pelagibacter sp.
GTTAAAAACTTGGGAGATTTCGCTCCACCACTTATATATGCAAATAATTCTTTTTGTAGAACGTTATTCTTTAATTTTATTTCATACATCGCTGCACTCATACTATTTGTAAGTAAAAATTTTTCATAAAGAGTTCTTTGAAAATTACCACTTTCATCTAGAAAGTTTTTATTTTTCTTAAGAGTTTCTGCAATTACTTCATCTGATATGACTAGGTCTAAATTTTTTATTTCAAGTTCAAGTAAAGTCATTGAAACCATAGAAGACAAAAGCTCCTCAATTACATTTTTATCGATATTCTCTTTTATTACTTGCTGACTTAAGCCAGATTGATTTAGGTAATCCATGAAATCTTGCGTAGAGATATTAGTGTTATTTATTTTAGCTATATTATTTTGATTTCCAGTGCTAAATCCACCACCAAATCCACCAAAGCCAAAAGCTATTATAATAACAAAAATTAGTATTAAGCCACCAATCTTTTTTTTTGTAAAATTTTTAAATGGATTTATCATTACATTATTAATTTATTGATCTTTAAAATATCAAGCTATAGATTAAATTTTTCATTATGACAAATAAATATATGTATTTTGTAGCTAATTGGAAAATGTATGGGAGTTTATCTTCCTTAAATACATTGGATAAAGTTATTAAATTTTCAAAATCTAAAGAAATAAAGGGAGGTAGATTAATTTATTGCCCTCCAAATACTTTAATAAGTTCTTTTTCAAAAAAATTTAGTAATTGTCAAATTGGTATTGGTGGACAAAATTGCCATGAAAGCAAAGATTATGGTGCTCACACAGGTCAAGTTAATTCCCGTATGTTAAAAAATATTGGTGCACATTTTGTAATCATCGGTCATTCAGAAAATAGAGAACAGGGTGAAAGTGATAAATTAATTAATCTTAAAATTAAAAGTGCTCTTGAAGCTAAATTAAAAGTTATTTTTTGTATCGGTGAAACTTTAAATGAAAAAAGAAAAAAAAAGACACACTCAACTTTATCCAAACAAATTAAAATTGGTTTAAAAAATATTAAAAATAAATCAAATATTTTTTTAGCTTATGAGCCTGTTTGGGCTATAGGCAGTGGTCTTATACCGAAACCTCAAGATCTTTTTAAAACAGTAGAATTCATCAAAAGTAAATTTAAAGATAAATTACCAAAAGTTTTATATGGGGGTTCTGTAAATCCACAAAATATAACAATCTTAAGAGAAATTAATAATATTGATGGTTTTTTAATTGGTGGAGCATCTCAAAATGCTAAAAAATTTATTGATATAGTCAAAAAAACATATAGTTAACCCTCATGGAAAATATTCTATTAGTAGTCAACTTAGTACTAGCAACAATACTTGTACTGTTGATACTAGTCCAAAAATCTGAAGGTGGAGCACTTGGCATAGGTGTTTCTCAAGATAATTTTATGCTTTCCAGATCTGCTGGTAATTTTATGGGCAAGGCTACAGCGGTAGTTGCAACTTTATTCATAATTTGTAGCTTAGCTTTAACAATAATTTCTAGAGGTGAGTTAACACCTACATCTTCTGTATTGGATATCATTGAAGAAAAGTCTAGTGATACACCTTCAATTCCTGAAAACAATAATTAATCCTTTTAAACTCATTAATTAATCACTATAAGATAATACCATGGCGCGATATATTTTTGTAACCGGCGGTGTGGTTTCTTCTTTAGGAAAAGGTCTTTCCTCTGCTTCCCTTGCATACCTATTACAATCTAGAGGCTTTAATGTTCGTATAAGAAAACTAGATCCTTATTTAAATGTTGACCCAGGAACAATGAGTCCGTTTCAGCATGGTGAAGTTTTTGTAACAGATGATGGTGCAGAAACAGATTTAGATTTAGGTCATTATGAAAGATTTTCTGGAATATCTGCAAAAAAATCTGACAATATTACAACTGGAAAAATTTATAGTGATGTTTTAAAAAAAGAACGTAAAGGAGGATACCTTGGAAAAACAGTTCAAGTTATCCCACATATAACTGACCGTATTAAAGATTTTATAAAAAGTGACACATCAAAAGAAGACTTTGTAATTTGTGAAATTGGTGGAATAGTGGGTGACATAGAAAGCCTCCCATTCGTTGAAGCTATTAGACAATTTTCTAATGATGTGGGAAAAAAAAATGCTTTATTTATTCACTTAACACTAGTCCCATACCTTAAAGCATCAGATGAAATAAAAACAAAGCCTACTCAACACTCTGTAAAAGAACTAAGAAGTCTTGGCATACAACCAGATATTATTATTTGTAGATCTGAAAGACCTATACCTTTAGAGCATAGAAAAAAAATATCCTTATTCTGCAATGTCGGAATTGAAAATGTAATTCAAACAGTTGATGTTAAAACTATTTATGAAGCACCGATTAGCTTCAATAGAGAAAATTTAGACAAACAGGTACTTGAATATTTTAAAATAAAATCTAGAAAAAAAGTCAATCTAAACCCTTGGAAAAAAATTACCAAAATTGTTCTACATGCAAAAAAAACAATCAATATTGCAATCATTGGAAAATATGTTGAGCTCAAAGATGCTTATAAATCATTAGACGAAGCTTTAACACACGGTGGTATTGATAATAATTCTAAAATTAATTTAGTGAGAATAGATTCTGAAAACTTAAAAATTTCTGAAATTAAAAAAAAATTAAAAGGAGTTTCTGGAATTTTGATACCTGGCGGATTTGGCAAAAGGGGAACAGAGGGAAAAATTGAAGCAATTAAATATGCTAGAGAGAAAAAAATTCCTTTTTTTGGAATTTGTTTTGGAATGCAGATGGCCATTATTGAATTTGCAAGGAATAAGCTAAATATAAAGAAAGCTACATCAAGTGAGTTTGAATCTGGAGGAACTCCAATCATTGGTTTAATCTCTGAATGGAATAAAGATGGCAAACTAATTAAAGGAACTGATAAAGATCTTGGTGGTACTATGAGACTTGGTCTTTATGAGGCTAGATTGAAAGAATATTCATTGATTAGAAAAATCTATAAATCAAAATCAATTCAAGAAAGACACAGACATAGATATGAAGTTAATATTGATTATAAGGATCAATTTGAAAAAAACGGCCTAATCTTTTCAGGATTATCTCCAGATAAAAAATTACCAGAGATTATTGAGCTAAAAAACCACCCATGGTTTATAGCTGTTCAATTTCATCCAGAATTTAAATCTAGACCTTTAGCACCACATCCTTTATTCTCATCATTTATCAAGGCTGCCAAAAATTATAAATGAAAAATATAAAAGTTAATTGTGGAAATATAGAAATTTCAAATAATAATAAAATTTTTATTATTGCTGGCCCATGCCAACTTGAGACCGAACAACATGCTATGGATATGGCTGGTAAAATTAAAGAAATTACTTCTAAGTTTAATATGGGTTTTATTTATAAAACATCTTTTGATAAAGCTAATAGAACAAGTTTAAAAGGCCAAAGAGGTATGGGTCTTGAACAATCTTTACCTATTTTTGATAAGATAAAAAAAGAACTAGATGTCCCAATATTAACTGACATACATAATGCTGAACAATGTGCTGTGGTAGCTCCTCATGTTGATGTATTGCAAATTCCTGCATTTTTATGTAGGCAAACAGATTTATTAATTGCTGCAGCCAAAACAGGAAAAATTATAAATGTTAAAAAAGGTCAATTTCTTGCACCGTGGGATATGGTTAATGTTACAAAAAAAATTGCAGACTCAGGTAATAATAATATTTTAGTTACAGAAAGAGGAGCTAGCTTTGGTTACAATACTCTAGTCTCTGACATGAGGTCATTACCTATAATGGCAAAAAATGGTTACCCCGTTATTTTTGATGCTACGCATTCAGTTCAACAACCTGGAGGTCTAGGCGAGACCAGTGGTGGTCAAAGAGAGTTTGTTGAATATTTAGCAAGAGCTGCGGTCGCAGTTGGTGTTGCAGGTGTTTTTATTGAAACACATCAAGACCCAGATAATGCTCCATCAGATGGACCCAATATGGTTCCTCTAGATAAATTAGAAAAATTACTATCTCAATTATTTGAAATAGATAATCTAATTAAAAAATAAATGAGTAAGATTTTAAAGATAAGAGCACGTCAAGTTTTTGATAGCAGAGGGAACCCTACAATTGAAGCAGAAGTTTATTCAAAAAATTTAAGTGCCTCAGCTATTTGTCCATCAGGTGCCTCTACTGGTACTTATGAAGCATTTGAAAAAAGAGACAGTAATAATAAAAAATATTTAGGTAAAAGTGTTTTAGGTGCAGTCAATTTGGTTAATACAAAAATTTCAAAAAAATTAACAGGTGCAAATATTCATGATCAAACACGTATTGATACAATCTTAATTAATCTTGATGGTACTCGGCAAAAAACAAGCTTGGGAGCTAATACTATTTTAGCTGTATCTATGGCTACCAAGAAACTTTCTGCTAAAATTAAAAGTATCCCTTTATATAAAACTTTTTTAGTAAAAAATAATTACAGATTGCCTTACCCATTAATGAATATTATTAATGGAGGAGCACATGCTAATAACGGATTAAGAATTCAAGAGTTCATGATTAGACCAGATAAAGCCAAGAGTTTTTCAGAAGCTATGAGAATATGTTTTGTTGTAATTAACAACTTAAGAAAATTGATTGCAAAAAAGGGTTTATCGACTTCTGTAGGAGATGAAGGGGGCTTTGCTCCAATGATCAGTAGCAATGAAAAAGCTTTAGATCTAGTTGTTGCAGCAATTAATAAGTCTGGTTTTAAAAACGGCAAAGATATTTCGATTTGCTTAGATGTTGCAGCAAATGAATTAATTAAAAAAGACAAATATTCTATTCATTCAAAAAAATTTGTTTCAGTAGATCAGTCTATTAAAGAATATAAAAAAATAATAAATAAATACAAAATTAAATCTATTGAAGATCCATTTGGAGAAAATGATTGGATAGCATGGAGCAAATTAATGAAAAATACTAATAATGTGCAAATAGTTGGAGATGATTTGTATGTAACTAATTTAGAAAGACTTAAAAAGGGTTTTTTAAATAACTCATCAAATTCGATATTAATTAAACTTAATCAAATTGGTACGGTATCTGAAACACTTGAGGTTATTAAGTTTGCACAAATTATTGGATATAAAACAATAATTTCTCATAGATCTGGAGACAGTGAAGACACTTTTATAGCAGACCTTGCCGTAGGGACAAATTCAAATCAAATTAAAACTGGATCTCTAGCTAGATCCGAACGTGTTGCAAAATATAATCAATTATTACGTATAGAAGAAGACCTTGGAAAAAAAGCATCAATGAGTAAAATTGATTAATGCTGAGTAAATTAAAAAAAAATTACTTTTTACTAATTTCAACTTTTTTAATACTTTATTTTTTTTTCAATTTTTTAGATGGTGAAAGAGGTCTTTTTTCTTATTTTAAGAAAAAAGAGATTCTAATAAATCTAAAGATTGAAGAAGATAATTTATCCAACAAAATTAAAGATCTTGAATTTAAAAATTCTCTATTAAGTACTAAATTAGACCTAGATTATGTCGAAACCTTAATCAGAGAAAAATTTATGTTTGGCAAAGAAGGAGAGACCCTCTATATAATTAAAAAGAATGACAATTAAACCAAGACATCCAGAAAAAGTTAACAAACCGATTAATCCAATCAAAAAAAAACCTGATTGGATAAGATCTAAATTAACTAACAGTAAAGAATTTTTCTTAACCAAAACTATTGTTAATCAAAACAATTTAGTAACAGTTTGTCAGGAAGCTAATTGTCCAAATATTACAGAATGTTGGAGCAAACGTCATGCTACTTTTATGATCATGGGTGATACCTGCACAAGAGCATGCGCCTTCTGTGATGTAAAAACAGGCAAACCTGAAAATTTAGATCCATTTGAGGCTTATAAAATTTCAAATGCCGTTCACAAACTTAATCTTAAACATGTTGTTATAACTTCTGTTGATAGGGACGACTTAGAAGATGGAGGTTCCAATCATTTTTTCGATGTAATTACAGCTACAAGAAAAAAAAACCCCCAAACATCAATTGAGGTTTTAACTCCAGATTTTTTAAGAAAAGGTGACTCTTATAAAAAAATTTTAGAAGCAGACTTAGATGTTTTCAATCATAATATTGAAACAGTTCCAAGACTTTATTTAAAAGTTAGACCAGGTGCAAGATATTTTGGTTCATTAGAGCTTTTAAAAAATGTAAAAACAATTAATAAAAAAGTTTTTACTAAATCAGGGCTAATGGTTGGTTTGGGAGAAAGTAAAGATGAATTAATTCAGGTGATGGACGACTTAAGGTCTGCTGATGTAGATTTTTTAACAATTGGACAATATTTGCAACCCTCTGATAAACACCATCCGCTTGAGAGATATTATCATCCAGATGAATTTAAGGATCTAGAAAATATTGCAAAGTCTAAAGGTTTTTTATTAGTTTCATCCTCACCTTTAACAAGGTCTTCTTACCATGCAGATGAAGACTTTGCTCAACTACAAAAAAATAGATTAGAAAGATATAATGCCCAAAGCCTCAGTTAAGAGATTAATTGAATGCAATAAAGAACAATTAGTTGATCTTGTTCTTGATATTGAAAGTTATCCAAAATTTATACCTTACTGTCTAGATGCAAAAATTCATGAAAAAAAGGAACAAGATAATCTAATCTTAATAATTGCAGATCTTACAATAGGTAAGGGTCCATTTAAGGCAACTTATAAAAGTGATGTTAGATTTAATAAAGATACAGACACTATTCAAGTAACCAATATCGAAGGACCTCTCAAACATTTGGATAATAAATGGGTTTTTCTTGAAAAAGATGCTTCTACTGAGATATCTTTTGATATAGATTTTGAGATTGAAAATAAATTTTTAAATATTGTAATGAGTAAATCTTTTCAGTATGGTTTGGATAAAATAGCTGACTCTTTTCAAAAAAGAGCTAACAATTTATTCAATAATAGATAAATCATTAAATAACTATATGTGCAGAAAGATATATCATGACTACAGACTTACAAAAAAGAACAATTGTAAAAACATTAACTTGGCGTGTTACAGCCAGTTTAACAACTTTTATTATTGCATGGGCTTTAACAGGTGACTTATTAATTGGAGCAACCATCGGAAGTATTGAAGCTATAGCTAAAATTTTTCTATATTATTTTCATGAAAGAATTTGGAACAATATAAATTGGGCCAAAAGTTAGATAATCTTATCAATTATATTAAGGACAGTACTAACTGTTATTTTTTGTATAGATATTCTATTTTTATTTTTAAATAGATTTTTTTTAATTATTATTTTGTTTCCTTTTTTAATACCAATATAGATTAAACCGACAGGCTTTAATTTTGTTCCACCATTAGGTCCAGCAATACCTGTAATTGATATAGATATATTTGCTTTACTAATTTTGCTTAAATTTTTAACCATTGATAAACAACATTCTTCGCTGACTGCACCATATTTTTTAATTATTTTATTAGGAACCTTAAGAATATCAACTTTTGCTTTATTTGAATAAGTGATTATACCTAAATTAAATACTTTAGAAGAACCACTTATTGAAGTTATTGAACTTGATAAAAGTCCACCCGTGCAGGATTCAGCAAATGAAACTTTAAGTTTCTTTTTAATTAATTTTTCGACAACTCTATTAGCTAAATTTTTCATTATAAAACATAACTTTTAATAATCATAAAACACACAAGTGTTAATACCACATAAAATCCAGCACAAATATCATCCATAATTACACCAAAACTATTCTTGAAGTTTTTATCAAAAAAACTTACAGGAAATGGTTTCATGATATCAAAATATCTAAAAAGAATAAAAAATAGAGTATAGTAGATAATAGCTTCACTCCCTTCTTTTGTTGTTCCATGAGATATCTCATAAAGATATATGGGTATAGATTGACCTAAAAATTCGTCAATTATGATTTCACCAGGATCTTTGTTTTTATTATTTTTTATATGGCTTGAAACTGCGAAAAAAGAGTAAACAAATATTATTATTAAACCCATTAAAATTATACCTGGTGAAACATTTAGTTCATGAAATAAATAATAGAGTATAATGGCAGTTGCTAATGACCCAAACGTTCCAGGCATATATTTAATTTTACCAAGACCAAACATTGTAACAAATAATGAGTTTAAAGTTTTAATCATTTCTAATAACTGAGGCTATCACTTCACAGGCTATTGCTTTTTCTTTACCAATCACACCTAACTTTTCAGTTGTTTTACCTTTTATATTAATTTGTGTGGGGGAAATATTACAGATTTTTGCAATACAATTTGATATTTGTTTTTTATATTTTTGAATTTTAGGTTTTTGAGTAATAATATTAATATCGAGGTTGTTAATTAGGTAACCTTTTTTTATGGTTTGTTTAATTATTTCACTTAATAGAATCGTAGATCTAATATTTTTAAATTTCTTATTCTTATCAGAGAACTTTTCACCAATATCACCCATAGAGCAAGCCCCAAGAATTGCATCAGTTACAGCATGTAAAACAGGATCTCCATCGGAATGACCCAATGTACCAATAGGTGAGGGTATTTTAATTCCACCAATATAAAGTTTTTTATTAGGGACCAACCTATGAACATCAAAACCTAACCCAAATTTTATTAAATTGTTAATCTCAATATCTGAGTTTACTGTAATTTTATTATTAGTGATTTCACCTTTTATGATTTTTATCTTTTTACCAGCTCTTACAAATAAGTTCGCATCGTCAGTAACTTCGGTGCTTTTATTATTTTGTAGAGCATATAGTTTTTTATAATTAAATGCTTGAGGCGTTTGGATTAAATAAATATTTTCTCTTTTTAAATTTGTAACAATATTTGAAGTTTTTTGTTTAACTGAATCTGTTGTCTGAATTGCGGGAATTACACAATCATTTGATTTTAATTCATCCATTAATTTTTTTAAAAGTTTTAGAGAAAAATTTGGTCTAGCAGCATCATGAATTATTATGTTTTTAAAATTATCTCTTTTAATATTTTTTAAGGCAATATAA
>CAJQSQ010000020.1 GCA_905616395.1 uncultured Candidatus Pelagibacter sp.
AAAAAGTATTAAATCAAAAATTGATATTATAATTACCTCTGGAGCTGTTTCTGCAGGAAAATATGATTTTGTTCCATCTGTTGTTAAAAAATTCAACCTATCTAATTTTTTTAAAGGAGTTTCAATTAGACCAGGAAAACCAATTTTATTTGCAAAGTTAAAAGGCTTAGATAAAGTAATATTCGGTCTTCCCGGTAATCCTATTTCATCTTCAGCATGCTTTAGATTTTTTGTTTATCCCTATCTTCTTAATATTCTAGGTATTAAGAGTGAAAAGCCATTTAAAGCTAAATTAAAAAATGACTATTCTAAAAATAAAAAGATTATTAGATTTATTAAAGCAAGACTAACTTCAACCAATGATGGAAAATTAGAACTACAAGCTTTAAAAGGTCAAGAATCCTTTAGAATTAAATCCTTTGTTGAGGCAAATGTATGGGGTTTATTTAAGGATGGACGGTCAAAATTTAAAAAAGGAGAGTTGATTGATTGCTACTCTCCAATCGGGTCAAATATTAATATCTTCAAATAGAACTCATTTTTATTGTAGTCCAAAATAATAAGCTTTAAATAATCTTTTTATGAATGAACTTAAAAATGAAAAAATTGCCATCCCAGTTGTTTTATTGGCTGGTTTGATCTGGTCCTTTGGACCTTTGGTTGTTAGGTACATGGATGATCCAAATTTAGTGCCATGGCAATATATTTTTGCACGTGGATTAACAATTTTTTTAATCTTAAATCTTTATCTTTTTTTTGAAGAAGGAAAAGATTTCTATAAAAATTACTTAAAGATAGGAATATCGGGTATTATTGGCGGTACTGGTCTTGGTATAGCAATGATAACTTTTATTTATTCTATCACAAATACTAGTGCTGCTGTTACATTGTTATGCTTAGCTGCTATGCCTTTTTTTACAGCATTACTTGGTTTTTTATTTTTGAAAGAAAAGATATCACTCAATGTTTGGGTTGCTATTTTTATTGCAACAGTTGGAATAATAATAATAGCCATAGGTAATACAGAAAAAAACTCTTTATTAGGCCTAATATTTGGAATGACTTCTTCAATTGGTTTTTCAGTTTTTTCAGTAACATTAAGATGGAATAAAGAAACACCAAAATTTACAACTGTAGCCTTTGCTGGTCTTTTCTGTTTTGTGGTTGCTACAATAGTTATTTTAAATAAAGACATGTCGTTTTTATCTTCAAGTTATAATGGTGCTTTATTCTCTGTGCATGGAACCTTAGTTTGTATGGGATTGATTTTATACTCTATTGGATCAAAGGCTATACCTGCAGCAGAACTTACTTTGCTTTCACTAACTGAAGTTATAGGTGGAATTTTTTGGGTTTGGATACCTATTTTAGGAATAAATGAGATCCCTTCTACAAATACAATAATAGGTGGGTTCTTTCTTTTTATGTCTATTATTTATTATAGCCTTACGATTAAAACTAACAGGCGATTTATTGCTTTAAATTAATTTATGATTGAAAAAAAAACTATAGTTAATAGCTGGAATGAGTGGGATCCTTTAAAACATGTAATTGTTGGTAAAGCTGATGGCACTTGCATACCAGCACCAGAGCCGGCTTTGGATGCTAAAGTTCCAGAAGATTCTGACATGCGTGGCCAGTTTGGACCACGAACAAAAGATACAGTAGATAAAGCAAATCAGTTGTTAGATGATTTTTCCAACATGTTAGTCAAAAGAGGAATTAAAGTTGATAGACCAGACCCAATAGATTTTAGTAAAAAAACTTCAACACCAGATTGGGAAGCAGACACAATGTTTGGCTGTATGCCACCTAGAGATGTTTTGCTTACAGTTGGTAATGAAATTTTAGAAGCAACGATGAGTTATAGATGTAGATGGTTTGAATACCTTTGTTACAGACCATTGTTAAAAAAATATTATGATGAAGATCCTAATATGAGACATGAATCTGCTCCTAAACCAAGATTGACAGATGCAGACTATAGAAAAGATTATTTATCAGATAAAATCGGTATTCAAAAAAGATTAGAATGGACTGAAGATAAGTTTTTTGTAACTACTGAAGAGGAGCCTTTATTTGATGCAGCAGATGTTTTAAGATTTGGTAAAGATTTAGTAGTGCAACATGGTTTTACAACAAATCTTAAAGGAATTGATTGGCTGAAAAGACACTATAAAGATCATAGAGTTCATGCTGTTAATTTTCCAGGTGACCCTTACCCAATTCATATTGATGCAACATTCACTCCAATTAAAGAGGGTTTAATCATTAATAACCCTCAAAGAAAACTTCCAAAAGAACAAAGAAAATTATTTGAAAATAATGGATGGGAAATTATTGATAGTGCTCAACCAGCTCATAATGAGCCACCACCATTATGCTATTCATCTACTTGGTTATCCATGAATGTTTTAGTATTAGATCCAAAAACAGTGTGTGTTGAAAAAAGTGAAGTTTATCAAGCTGAACAATTGGATAAATTAGGAATGGAAGTTATCCCAGTAGAAATGAGAGATGCCTATGCATTTGGTGGAGGACTACACTGCTGTACAGCTGATGTTTATAGAGAAGGGGAGTTAAAAGATTACTTTCCAAAACAATAATATTTATGTCATCTAAAATTAAAACAAAAAGAGAGCGAGTTAAATTTGCCTCTGATAATGTGGCTGGTGCATGTCCTGAGGTTTTAGATGCAATCATAAAAGCTAATGAAGGAGACAGCACCCCATATGGCAATGATGAGTGGTCAACAAACCTACAAAATAAGTTTTCCGAAATTTTTGAAAAAGATGTAATTGTTTATCCAACTGCATCAGGTACAGCCGCCAATGCTTTAGCTTTATCTGCAATGACACCAGTTTTTGGAAGCATTTATTGTCATAAACACTCACACATCAATACAGATGAATGTGGAGCTCCTGAATTTTACACAGGTGGTGCAAAACTTGTGCCCTTAAATGGAATTAATGGAAAATTTACACCAGAAGAGCTATCTGAAAATATTGGAGGAACTGGTATTGTGCATCACACACAACCTTCTGTAGTAAGTATTACTCAATTATGTGAAACAGGTGAAGTTTATCAGTTAGATGAAATTGCAGCTATTTCTGAAACTACTCATAAACATAATTTAAAAATGCATATGGATGGGGCAAGATTTGCTAATGCTTTAGTATCTTTAGGTGCAACTCCTGCTGAAATGACATGGAAATCTGGAATAGATGTTTTATCTTTTGGTGCAACTAAAAATGGATGTATTGCAGCAGAAGCAATTATATTTTTTAAACCAGAGTTAGTGGGCAACCTACCTTTCTTAATGAAGAGATCAGGGCATCTACTTTCGAAAATGCGTTTTGTTTCAGCTCAACTAGAGGCTTATATTTCAAATGATGTTTGGTTAAGAAATGCAGAACACGCTAATAAAATGGGAAAAAAATTAAGCGAAGGATTAAACTCAAATCAAAACATTGAATTAGCTTATCCGACAGAAGCTAATGAAGTATTCGCTAAATTTCCAAAACCTATCATCGAGCATCTTAATTCAGAAGGTTATAAAATGAATCAAGAAGAGCTTGATGGAAAAGCAGTGAGACTTGTTACTGCATGGAATACCCAAGAGAATGATGTTAATCAACTTTTAGAAACAATTTCTCAGAAAAACTAACTAGGATTTTCTTTAAGAAATTCAATATATTTTAAAACCCCATCAAACTGCTCATCAGGAATATCTTTATATGAGTTGCCAAACTTCTCTTTGACACATAGAGCAACATGAGCGTAGGGGTTTCTTCCTTTGGGGTGGTTAGGGTGACCGGGAAGTTGACCCAGTAAATAATCACCAGCTTCCTGTATCATTTTCCAGAGTTTACTTGCGTTTTCTTTGTTCATATATCACCAAACACTGATTTATATCTTTTGTATCTAGTTTGTCATGTAGTTTAGAAGGGGGTCTTTAGTGAATCACTATGTGCTTTATTTTTTATACATTTTTAAACTTAATGTAAGTGGTCACAATTATTTTTTTATTTTTTACTCTTTGGCTTCCTTTTCTGGTAGCTACCACAAAGATAAGGTCTTTTGTCATATTTGACCTCCATCTATGTTAACGGATGACCCAGTTATATAACTAGATAAAGAAGATAATAAAAACAAAATTCCATTTGATTGATCTTGAGTAGTGGCGAGTCTTCCAAGCGGTATAGACCTAATCAATTTTTGAGTTTGTTCTTTTGTCATCGATTTTTTAAGCATTTTTGTTGCAGTTTGGCTTGGTGATATACAATTAACTCTAATTTTATTTTTACCAAATTCATGGGATAATTGTTTTGATAAACCTATTAATCCAGCTTTACTTGAAACATAATGGGCACCACTCACAACACTTTTTCTATGACCAGCGATTGAAGATACAAAAACTATAGATGGATTATTAGATTTTGATAGATTATTTTTGAAATTTTTGGACAAAATATAAGCAGAGGTTAAGTTAACTGCAAAAACTTTATTCCATTCATTCAATGGTATTTCTGAAATATTTACACAATTATTTATTCCCGCACAATGAACTATACCATCAATTCTATTGAACCTTTTTGAAATAGACCTACATAACAAATCAAGTTTTATGGAATCACTTAAATCACATTCAAAGTATTCTTTATTTTTTATTTTTTTTCTACCAATTAAAATTATTTTGCTTCCTAAGGAATTAAGATTCTCATAAACTTGGCGCCCAATTCCATTGCTGTAGCCTGTAAGTACAAAAGTTTTATTTCTAAAATCTTTATATGTTTTCTTCTTATTCAGGAGAGATGAGATCATTATTTATATACATGATCAACATCTGGCGCTGTAACAGCAAATCTAATTCCTGGCTCACTTCCTATACAAGTTATTTGATGATAGGTTTTTTCAGGCACATTGATGATTGAGCCTTTTGACACTTCCATGTCTCCTTTGCCTTCTATAAACCATTTCCATTTACCTTCTAAAATTACCCAACATTCTGCAGCATCTGGATGTTGATGTAATCTATTACCTTCTCCTGGAAGCTGTTGAATTACCACTCCACCAAACCTTTTATTTAAAGTTAATCTCACAGCCCAAGATTTATTATTACCAAACTTTTTTTTTAGATCTTCAATGTCTATATTATTTAAGTTTTGATAGTTGACAGTGTCAACTGATGAAACACCATCATCTTTTAAAACTTTATTTACATCTGATGATCTTATTATTTTTTTGCTCATAATTACAATCTATATAATTTTTTGCCATTATACGATAGGGTGAAAATGCCTCATTATTTGCAATATTTGTGTCTGTTTCTAATTGTTTCAAATGCTTACTTAACACCTAATTTTCTGGATATATCCACACTCAGCTGCGCACTTACTTCGATAACCAAAAGTCCCAACGTTACAAGAAAATTAATTTTCAAAATTTTAATCCAATTCATAAAGCTCTTCATAATTCTTTTTAAGATTTTCGTCTTACAGTTTTTTATAAAGTATATAATCGCCAACAGCAAGCACATCCATTTCGGTACCCATAAAGCACTTGAATGCGTCTGTTGGTGTACAAATTATTGGTTCGCCACATACATTAAACGATGTGTTTACAACGAGTGGGCACCCTGTCTTTTCTTTGAATTTTGATATTACTCTGTGATACCTAGTATTTGTTCGCTCATATTCCACTCCTACATTAGTTAATTCTTTCTAACTACAATTTCTTGGGATGACTAGTGTCAGCTATAGTGAACCACTAACACAGTAAATAATCACCAGCTTCCTTTATCATTTTCCACAGTTTACTTGCGTTTTCTTTATTCACAAATCCTCATTTCTTGTTTTATCCCAAAATCTTCTAGTATTTCTTCTAGTTGTCCCACATAATCCTACAACCCAGAACCACGGTCCCTAAAAGTTTTTTCATTAATCTATAATCCCTGCTAAATTTTTAGCAGCCTTTTTTTTGGAGCCTGCAGTTAAACCTTTGACATAGGCTGTTGCTATTCTTTCTGGATTTTTAATATTTCTTTTTTTAAATTTTTTTAATAAATCTTTGTAATTAGGTTTTCTAGGCATTACTTCGGAGCTTTTTTTGTAATGGGTTTTTCGAAATCTTCTGTCATCTCAGCAATAAGTGGTCGAAAGAAACTTGTAGCAATAATTGTGAGTGCAGAAATTATTAGTAAGGCATCAAACTTAACTAAAT
>CAJQSQ010000021.1 GCA_905616395.1 uncultured Candidatus Pelagibacter sp.
AAATTTAGATCATTTTGAAAATAACCATCATATCTACCAGCTGCAACATAGGCAATATCAAGAGCTGCACTTCCAGATTTTCTTAATGGTAAGTCGACTTCATTTTTAGTTGTACCACCCGTAGCAAACAAGCAGCTATTAAGTTCTCTTTTTTTTGATACTCTAATTCTTTGATTGTTAAAGAACGCACCACTTTCTTTTTCAGCGTAAAACATTTCATCTTTTATTGGATCGTAAATTAATCCAGATACTATTTCATCACCGGATTTTAAAGCAATTGATATTGCAAAGTGAGGAACCCCATGCAAAAAATTTGTAGTGCCATCTATAGGATCTATTATCCATGTGTGCTCTTTATCTTTATTGGTTTCAGAACCATCTTCTTCACTAATAATAGAATAGTAGGGTCTTGCTTTTTTTAATTCTTCTATAATTATTTTCTCAGCTTTTAAATCAGCATTTGATACAAAATCAGTAGGTCCCTTGATGGAAACTTGTAGTTTTTCTATTTCCCCAAAATCTCTAATTAAAGCTCTAGATGCTTTTTCTGCAGCCTTTATCATGACATTTAGATTAGCTGATATTGATTGCATATGATTTATATTTTTTTGACATATTCCATAGTTCTAGTATCAACTATGATTTTATCTCCACTCTCAATAAATGGAGGAACTTGAATATTTACTCCATTATCTAAAGTTGCAGGCTTGTAAGAAGAAGAAACTGTTTGCCCTTTTAAAGCAACATCAGTTGTATCAATCGTGCACGTCACTTGATTAGGAAGCTCAACTGTTAAAGGTTTTTCATTGTAAAAACTTATACTGACCTCTAAGTTTTCTGTTAACATTTTACCTTTTTCTCCAATTATCTCTTTTTTAATATTAATTTGTTCATAAGATTTTGGGTCCATGAAATAATAATCAGTTTCGTCACCATAAAGATAATTAAACTTTGTTTCATCTAATGAAGCTTTTTCAACAGATTCACTTGATCTAAATCTTTCATTTAATTTTGTATTTTTATTCACACTTTTCATCTCAACCTGAGCAAAAGCACCACCTTTGCCAGGTTTCACATGCTGTGTTTTTAAGACTTGCCAAAGATCATTTTTATATTCAATCAGCATTCCAACTCTAATTTCACTTGCGTATAATTTCATTTTAATTTTTTAATAGCTTCTAATGGTTTGTATTTTTTATTATTCCAAATGTAGCCTG
Organism: uncultured Candidatus Pelagibacter sp.; assembly: GCA_905616395.1. GTDB lineage: Bacteria > Pseudomonadota > Alphaproteobacteria > Pelagibacterales > Pelagibacteraceae > Pelagibacter. Next base: position 1,218 of record CAJQSQ010000021.1, read on the forward strand.
AAATAGCTAAAAAGTTAGCTTTATTCAATAAAAGTTTTTTATAATTACTAAGCTTTATGCCGCCAATGGCTACAATTGGTATAGACGTTATTTTTTTAATAGATTTTAATACAGTTAAACTAGCTCTATATTTAACTATCTTGGTTTTGGTTGCATAAAATGCACCAAAAGCTAAATAATCAGCACCAGCTTCAACAGCTCTCTTTGCTAAATTAATGGAATTATGACAGGTAATACCAATAATTTTGTTTTTTAATATTTTTCGAGCTTTTATCAAGTTCATATCTTTTTGACCCAGATGACAACCGTCTGCATTCAGTTTTTTAGCAAGTAAGGGGTCATCATTGATTAAAAATTTAACTTTGTACTTATTACAAATTTTCTTAATTTTTTTTCCAATAATTAATTTATTTGAATTTGTTTCTTTTTTAAGTCTGAGTTGAAAAAAACTTATTTTTTTTGAACTTAATACAAGAGCTAAATCATTGTAAAAATTTACATCAAGTATTTTATTTGGGGAAATTAGATAAACAAATTTCTTATTTATTTTATTTTGGTTCAAGTTCTTTTGACCATTTGCCTTGAGCTGCAAGTGTGCACATATTTGCTCTGTGGTTAAAGACTTTTTGAGTGCCACTTGTATTGTTAGTATCTTTTGACCAAAATTTAAGTGCACTTTGTTGTAAGGCTCTACCATATGAATAAGTCATGATAAAATTTGTGTCATTATATTTGTTAATTAGGTTTAAATTTTCTGCAGCTTCCACCTCTGTTTGCCCACCAGATAAAAAAGCAATTCCAGGCACTTCAGTTGGCACATTTTCTTTTAGGCATTTTAAAGTAAGTTTTGCAACCTCTTCACTTGATATCTTTTTGCTAGAAGTGGTTCCTGCTAAAATCATATTAGGTTTTAAAATTATTCCACTTAAGTCTATTTTATTAATCATTAATTCTTCAAAGCATTTTTTAATAACATCAGAAGTTTTATTAAAACAAGTTTCAGCAGAATGATTTCCATCCATTAGAACTTCAGGTTCTACAATTGGAACCATTCCACATTCTTGAACTAAAGCTGAATATCTTGCCAATGCATGAGCATTAGAGTGAATGGATAGTTTGCTTGGATATTTATCTGAAATGTTAAAAACGCCTCTCCATTTTGTAAATCTTGCTCCAAGTTTATAATAGTTCTTTAGTCTTTCTCTTAAGCCATCTAGACCTTCTGTAATTTTTTCCTCATTAGATCCTGCCAGAATTTTTGTACCTGTATCAACTTTAATTCCTGGAACTGCTCCAGATTTCAAAATTAGTTCTGGAATAGTTTGGTTTGAGCTAGACGTTTGGTTGATGGTTTCATCATATAAAATAACACCACCAATAAAATCTTTCATCCCACTTGCAGAAAAAAGAGTTTCTCTAAATAGAAGTCTATTTTCTGGGCTAGAGGGTACATTAACTGAATCTAATCTTTTAGTCATGGTTCCGTTGCTTTCGTCAGCAGCAAGGATTCCTTTACCATTAGACAGTATCTTTAATGCAATTTTGTTAAGTTCTGACATATTAATTAAGAGCCCTTATACCAGGAAGTTCTTTTCCTTCAAGATATTCTAAAAAAGCCCCACCCGCAGTTGAAACAAAATTAAAATTGCTAGTTGCTCCAATACTATTTAAGAGAGAAACAGTATCACCACCACCTGCAACTGAGTAAATTGCATTATTCTTATTTTTTTCAATAATCTTTTTTGCTATTTCAACACTTCCTTTGGCAAAATTAGGATTTTCAAAATAACCTGCAGGCCCATTCCACAAGATAGTACTACTTTCATCAATTAATAAATCAATAGCCTTAATTGTTTTAGGGCCAATATCTAAAATTAATTCATCTTTAGAAATATCATTCAATTCTTTTATTTCAGCTGATCCATCTAAGTTTTTCCCTACAGCAACATCCTCAGGGTAAATTATCTTACAGTTTTCTTTTTCTGATAAAGAAAATATTTCTTCAATAATTTGGTCACAATTACCTTCTTGAATAGATTTTCCAATTTCATACTTTTTATATTTGAGTATATTATTTGCCATACCACCAACTATTATAATATTATCAAATTTAAAAATTAAATTTTTAATTATATTAATTTTAGAAGATATTTTAGAACCACCTATGATGCATGTTATAGGTCTTTGAATCTCAGATGTAATTTTAGTTAGTGCATCAATTTCTAAATTTAATTGAAGGCCAGCGTATGAAGGGATAAATTTGGTGATTTCAAAAATTGAGGCATGAGCCCTATGTGAACATGAGAAAGCATCATTAACATAAATATCGGCTAGACTTGCTAAATGTTTTGCAAAACTATTATCATTTTTTTCTTCCTCTTCATAAAATCTAAGATTTTCAAGTATTACAATTTTTTCATCCTGTTCATTAAATAAATCGGTAGATTTAATTTCTTTTATATTTTTTGAAACTAGTCTTATATTTTCGTTTAGTTTATTTTTTAGATCTTCACAAATTGGCTTAAGAGACAATTCATTTACAACTTTGCCATTGGGTCTACCAACATGAGATAGTATTATAATTTTTGCTTCATTTTTTAATAAAAAATTAATAGTGGGTAAAATTTTATCTATTCGAGTGGTGTCAGTAATTTTTCCATTATCTAATGGAACATTTAAATCCAACCTAAGTAATACTTTTTTTTGATTGAGATTAGTCTCGTCTTGAATATTTCTCATTAAGAGATTTGATGAAGATGTTCCGCTATGTCACACATCCTATTTGAAAAGCCCCATTCGTTATCATACCACGCTGAAATTTTTCCCATATTTTTACCAACCACATTAGTTAAAGACAAATCAACAATTGCTGAAGCTGAATTATGATTGAAATCAATTGAAACTAATTTTTCTATCGTAACTTCTAAAACTTTTTTTGACTGTTCTTTAGAGGCGATGGTAAATGCCTCATTAATTGTTTCTTTGCTCATCTCTTTTTTTGTACAAAAAACTAGCTCTATAAGGGAAACATTAGGAGTTGGCACTCTCATTGCAATGCCTTCAAGTTTCCCCTTTAATGTAGGTATAATTTCACCAATTGCTTTTGAAGCACCCGTAGAAGTTGGCACAATAGACTGACTGGCAGATCTTGCTCTTCTAGGATCTTTATGAGAATTGTCTAGAATTCTTTGATCACTTGTGAAAGCATGAATAGTTGTCATAAACCCTTTTTCAATTTCGAAAGTTTCATTTAAAACATTAGCAACTGGTGCAAGACAGTTAGTTGTACAGGAGGCTGCAGAAATAATTTGATCATCTTTTGTCAAAATATTTTCATTTACTCCATAGACAATAGTCTTGTCTGCATTTTTGCATGGAGCAGAAACTATAACTTTTTTAGCCCCATTTTTTATATGAGCTAATAATTTTTCTTTTGAGTTAAATTTTCCAGTACATTCAAAAACATAATCAACATCAAATTTTTTCCAATTGATATCTTCGATATTAGATTCTTGTGAAAATGTTATTTTATTATCATTAATAATTAAATGTTTTTCATCATAATTTAAATCTGCATTAAATTTACCATGAATAGAATCGTATTTAATTAAAGAACAACTGGCTTCAGAATTTGATCGGTTATTGATGTGTTTGATTTCTATGTTTTTGTTTTGGCTTTCAATGATAGCTCTAATTACCATTCTACCAATTCTTCCCATTCCATTGATGCCAACTTTTATTGTCATATTTAACTTTTTATTAGTTTCTTAGTCTTTTGTGAAATATTTTGAACCGTTAATCCGAAATATTCATAAATTTCTTTGTATGGTGCACTTTTACCAAATACATCTATTCCAAAGGCTAGTCCCTCAGTTCCAATATATTTTTTCCAACAATCTGTTGAAGCAGCTTCAATAGATATTTTAAATTTGGCTTCATCAAGAATTTTTTTCTTATATGATTTTGACTGTAAATCAAAAATATCTTGGCATGGTACTGACACAACTTTAGAGTATATCTTATCTTTGGCTAATTTATGGCTAGTTTCAATTGCTAAATTAACCTCAGAACCACTAGCAAATATTGTTAAATTAATTTTTTTATTAGTTCTTAAAACCTCGTAAGCACCTAAAGAACATTTGTTTATATTTGAATATTTTTTTCTAATAGGCTCAAGATTTTGTCTAGTTAAAGATAACACACTTGGTGTCTTCGAGTTTTTTAATGCTAATTCCCAACATTCAATAGTTTCCATTCTGTCTGCTGGTCTAAAAACATTTAAATTAGGAATAGATCTTAATCCAGATAGTTGTTCTATCGGCTGGTGTGTTGGTCCATCTTCCCCTAAGCCAATTGAGTCGTGGGTCATCACATAAATAACACGTTGTTGCATCAAAGCAGATAAACGAATGGAAGGTTTACAATAATCAGAAAATATTAAAAAAGTTCCCCCATAAGGAATAAATTTACTATGAAGCGCTAGTCCATTCATTATTCCAGACATGGCGTGCTCTCTAACCCCATAGTGAATATAATCACCGTTAAAATTACCAGAATTAATAGCGTTATGATGTTTTGTCTTGGTGTTATTAGATCCCGCTAAGTCAGCTGAACCACCAATTAATGTATTATTTTCTTTCGTAAGAGCATTAAGGGTTAACTCAGAAGCTTTTCTTGAGGCTAGACTTTTGTTTTCTTTAAGAGAATTTTGCTTTTCATTTTTTAAAGCTTTAGAGAAATTATTTTTAAAGACTTTATCTACTAAATTTTTTTTTCTTTTATAAATTTTATTCCATATAGAATCTAGTTTTGCACCCTTGTTACCAATCTTTCTCCATTCATTTAAAATACTTCTAGGAATTTCAAAAGGTTTATATTTCCAATCTAAACTCTTTCTAACTAATTCTATTTCATCTAAGCCAATTGGACTACCGTGCGAAGAGGCTTTGCCAGATTTATTAGGTGAGCCATACCCAATTTTTGTTTTACATGAAATAACTGTTGGTCTTTTTGCATTTTGAACTTTTTTTAATGCAGCAAAAATTTCTTTTTCATTATGACCATTAATCAGTATGTAATCCCAACCATAACTTTCAAATCTCTTTTTGAAATTATCTGAAACTGCCAAACTAGTTGGTCCATCAATTGATATTGAGTTATTGTCAAAAAGCATAACTAGATTCTTTAACTTTAAGTGTCCTGCTAAACTCATTGCTTCATGGCTAATACCTTCCATTAAACATCCGTCTCCAGCTAAAACATAAGTTTTGTGGTTAATTATTTCTTTACCTAGTTTTTTCTTTAAAATTTCCTCTGCAATAGCAAACCCAACTGAATTAGCAACTCCTTGCCCAAGGGGACCCGTCGTAGTTTCAATACCAGTACCAGGATGATATTCAGGGTGACCCGCACAAATTGATTTTAATTGTCTAAAATTTTTAATATCATTCAAGGAAATACTTTTGTACCCAGTTAAATGTAATAAAGAGTAAAGAAGCATAGATCCATGACCAGCAGATAAAACAAATCTGTCTCTATTTAGCCAGTTAGGATTTTTTGGATTAAATCTAAGAAAATCCTTAAATAAAACTGTTGCTACATCTGCCATACCCATTGGCATCCCAGGATGGCCTGAATTTGCTTTTTGTACAGCATCTATCGATAAAAACCTTATTGCACTTGATAAATCTTTATGTAATTTGTTCAAAAATATCCTATCTAGACTTAGAAGACTCAATTTAATAATATAAACATATATATATGAAAACAGACAGTGAAAAAGAAAAAAAGCTTAGTTTTGCACTTAATAAATTGAAGAGTTTAAATTTACAAAACCCAACGTTAAAGTCTAATTTAGAAAACTTAAACATTCAAAAAAATCAATTAGAAATTGAAAAAAAACAGATAGAAGAAAAATATCAAAATTTAGAAAGTGAATACAAAGCTCTTAATCAAAAATTAGAAGATATTAACAAGCAAAAAATAGACGAACAAAAAAAAGAAATAGAATTTTCAGAAAAAATAGATGAATTAAATCAAGAAACAGATACTTTATTAGAAGAAATAGATAAATGGCAAATGTAAATATTAAATTTAATGGCAAAGAATTTCTTCTATCTTGTGATGATGGACAAGAAGAGCATTTAGAGGAATTGTTAACTCATATTAATGAAAAATTTAGCAATTTAAAGAATGACCTAGGAAACATAGGGGAAAATAAGCTTCTATTGATCACTTCAGTTCAAATAATGGATGAATATTTTGAAACTAAAAAAAAAATAGAACAAAAAAAAACTGAGTTACAGAATTTATCGAGTAAATTTAGAGAATTGAAATCATTAGTTTATGATTACAGAGATAAAAAAGAAGAAGAAATGAAGGAATTACAACAAGATCACGAAGATTTTAAAATAGAAATAGAAAAAAATAAAGAAGAATATGAAAAAATAATCGAAGCAGCTGCAGATGAAATAGAAAATTTTGTTGAAAAAGCAAATTTAGAAAATCCAGTTCAGTAGATTTGTGTTAAAGTCTAAATTAAGAAAGAAAATTCTTAAAGTTAGGCAAAAATTTAATACAAAAAATATTCAGCTAAACTTTAACCAAATCATAAAAATTCTTAAAAAAGAAAAGATAACCAATAAGATTATAGGTGGATACTATCCAGTAAACTTTGAGATAGATGACTTGGCACTATTAAGAAAATTTAAAAAGAATAAATTTAATATTTCCTTGCCTGTAATTAAGAAAAACTTTCAAATGGATTTTTATTCATGGTCATTCTCTGAGCCATTAAAAATAAATAAATATGGGATACCTGAACCAGAAAATAAAAATATAGTTTACCCTGATGTTTTGTTAATTCCTTTACTAGCATTTGATAAAAATTTGAACAGACTTGGATATGGTGGTGGATATTACGATAGATTGATTGAAAAATTATCAAAAAAAAAAAATATCATAAAGATAGGTTTAGCTTTTTCAATTCAAGAAATTGATAAAGTGCCAATTAATATGTATGATCAAAAATTAGATTATATTGTAACAAATAAACTTATTATAAAATGAAAATACTTTTCTTGGGTGATGTAGTTGGAATTTCAGGGCGGTCGATGGTTTTGAATAATTTACTATCAAAAATTAAAGATGAAAAAATCAATTTTGTAGTTGTTAACGGTGAGAATGCAGCTGACTCAGGTGTTGGTCTTACAGAGGAAATATGTAAAGATTTTTTTAATTGTGGAGTAGATGTTATTACAACGGGTAATCATGTGTGGGATCAGAAAGAAACAATGTCTCATATTGAAAAAGAAAATCGACTTCTTAGACCTAAAAATTTATTTGAACCATCTCCAGGAAAAGGCTTTGGAATATTTACTGCTAAAAATGAGATGAGAGTAGGGGTACTTAATTTGATGGGAAATGTTTTTATGAAGAAATGTGAAGATGTATTTGAAGCAGCTGAAAAATTTATGAAAAAATATAAGCTTAAAGAAGATTATGATTTCCTATTAGTCGATTTTCACGGAGAAATAACAAGTGAAAAGGCAGCTATGGGTCATTTTTTTGATGGAAAAGCGACTTTGGTTATTGGAACTCACACGCATATTCCAACAAATGATACGAGAGTATTAAAAGGTGGCACTGCTTATCAGACTGATGCAGGAATGTGTGGCGACTACGACTCAGTTATTGGAATGAATAAAGATAATTCAATTAATAGGTTTTTAAAAAAAAAGTCTACAAAGCATTTTCCAGCTATTGGTGAAGCTAGTTTGTGTGGTGTGATTGTTGAATGTGATATAGAAACTGGGTTAGCAAAAAATGTAGAAAATTTTATATATGGAGGAGAATTAAAAAATTCTCAATAAATATTATGTCGGGTCACTCAAAATGGGCAAGTATAAAACACTCTAAAGGAAAAGCAGATAAACAAAGATCTAAAGTATTTTCAAAATTATCTAAAGAGATAAGTGTAGCAGCAAAACTAGGTGATAAAGATCCTGCGATGAACCCAAGACTTAGGTCTGCAATTCAAGCAGCAAAGTCAGCCAACATGCCAAAAGATAATATTGAAAGAGCCATTGCCAAATCTTCTGCTAACTCTGAAACAAATTATGAAAATCTAAGATATGAAGGATTTGGTCCAGATAAAATAGCAGTGATTGTAGAAGCGTTAACCGACAATAAAAACAGAACAGCTTCCAATGTTAGATCCATATTTGTAAAAAGTGGTGGTAATTTAGGGACCCAGGGTTCTGCTTCACATAACTTTAATCAGTTAGGGATTATTAAAATTGATAAAAAAGAAATCTCAGATGAACAAATTTTTGAACTAGCAATTGAATCTGGTGCAGATGAGTGTATTTCAAATGATGAATTTCATGAAATTCAATGTCCTATGAGCGAAATTTATAACGTAAAAAAAAACTTAGAAAAAACAATTGCAAATTTTATTTCAACAGAGATCGAATGGGTTCCCTTAAATAGCGTAGATGTTGAAAAAGATAAAGTGGAAGCTGCAATAGAGTTCTTAGAAACATTAGAAGATGATGATGATGTTCAAAGTGTTTATTCAAACATAAATTTTAATAATAGTTAATGCTTATTATTGGAATAGATCCAGGAATCACAGGCTCTATTTGTTTTTTTCAAGACGGTAAAATAATTGATGTTATTGAAATGCCAAATATGCCAGAAGGAAAAAAAAATAAAAAACAAGTTAATGGTGCTCAAATTTATTATGAAATTTCTTCAAGAATTAAAGATATAAAAAAGGAAGATATTAAAGTTATAATTGAGCAAGTATCAGCAATGCCGGGTCAAGGTGTTACCAGCATGTTTAATTTTGGACAATCATTTGGTATTTTAAAAGGAATCTGCTCTGCAATGCAATTACCAATGTATTTTGTAAGACCGATAAAATGGAAAAAATATTTTAACCTTATTAATTCAGAAAAGGATGCCAGTAGAACAAAAGCAATAGAAGTATTTCCTTATTTTTCTTCAGAGTTATCAAGAAAAAAAGACTCAAATAAAGCTGACGCAATACTAATTGCTAGCTTTTATTATGAAACATACAAACTAGAGGAATAAATTAAGACTTTAAAAGTCAAATTCATGACACATTTTAGTGTGAAACCTTAATTATGGAAGCTGATATTACATCTCAAGCAGTAGGCCTTGCCTCAAATACAGATTTTTCTTTGTGGAGTTTATTTTTAAGAGCAGACTTTGTTGTAAAGTCAGTAATACTTATGTTGATTGGTTGCTCTATATACTCATGGGCAGTCATTATTGAAAAACTTAGGTTATTTAAAAAAATCAATCTAGAATCTGAGGAATTTGAAGAAAAATTTTGGAAATCAAAATCGGCAGAAACTTTTTATAATAGTTTGCCAGCTGATTTAGAGAACCCAACAGCCTCATTGTTTAAAGATACTATGCAAAGTTTATTAAAAGCTAAAAGTAAAACTAACCTAAATGAAAGAATGGCAAGCATACTTGAGGTTAATATTGAAAAACAGATTTCAAAAATAGATAAAGGCTTTACATTTTTGGCAACAGTTGGTTCAACAGCACCTTTTATAGGTTTGTTTGGAACTGTATGGGGAATAATGAACTCATTTCAATCTATAGCAATCTCAAGGAATACAAGTTTAGCGATTGTGGCGCCAGGAATAGCAGAAGCGTTATTTGCAACTGCTCTTGGATTATTGGCTGCGATACCTGCAGTTGTTGCTTACAATAAATTTAATAACGATTCAAAAAAATATTCACAAAGATTAGAAAATTTTTCTAAAAGATTTTTATCAATAATATAAAATGGCTTTTAAACTCAATCGTTCATCCAAAGAACCTATGAGTGAAATAAATGTTACTCCTTTTGTAGATGTAATGTTGGTATTATTAATTATATTTATGGTAACAGCACCATTATTGACAGTTGGAATACAAGTCGATTTACCTGAAAGCTCTGCAGACTCATTACCTGAAGAATTAGAACCATTAACATTATCTATAAACTCTAAAGGTGAAATATTTATTCAAGAATCTAAAGTTGAGTATGATAAAATTATTGCAAAGATTTTAGCTGTATCTAAAAATAGAACAGACACTAGAATTTATGTTCGAGGAGACAAATCAATAAACTATGGTAGAGTTTTAGAAATAATGGGAATGCTGTCTGGTTCTGGCTTTACAAAAGTAGCATTAATTTCTGAGCCATATAAAGAGAGGTAGTTAAAGTGAATAGAAATATCTTTATTTCTTTTGGGCTTCATATATTTCTTGTGATAATCACAGCTATGAGTCTACCATTCCTTGCTAAAAAACCGATTGATCTTCCCCCAATTATATCAGTTGAGCTCATTCAAATCACAGACAAAACTAATATTCCTTTTGCTCCTAAGGCAAAAAAAATAATTGAAAAAGTAAAAGAAAAAGAAAAAAAATTAGTTTCTGAACAGGCACCTCCAAAAAAAATAAAAAAACAAAAGCCAGATGCCATTCCATTGCCGGATGAAAAAATAGAAAAAATAAAGAAAATTAAAGATGAAAAACAAAACCCTGAAAAAGTAGAGACAGAAATTAAACAAATTTCAGAATTTGAAAAAAAAGAACTATTTGATACCAATAGTATTGCAGCATTAATTGATAAATCTAAGACTGAGAGTGCAGAAACAAACAAAAAACTAGATAAAGTTACTCAAAATCAGGATAAAGAAATGGATTTTGGTGGATTAACCCTAAGTGAAGAAGATGCTCTAAAAGCTCAAATTTTTGGTTGTTGGAGTATTCCTCTGGGGTTGCCATTTAACGAAGATTTATTAGTTAGAATTAAGTTACAATTAAAGCCAGATGGCTCTATTATAAAAACTGAAATTCTTGATCATGCTAGAATGAATAGGCCTGGACAAGGATTTTATAAAGTATTAGCTGAAAGTGCATTAAGAGCTATAAAACTTTGCCAACCTCTTAGAGTGCCTAGTTCAGGTTATGAAAGATGGAAAGATATGCAGCTAAACTTTGATGCTAGAGAAATGTTAGAAGGATAAAAATGTTATTAAGATATTTATTTATATTACTTGTTATTATTCCCACTAAAGCTTTTGCTTTAATTGAAGTTGATATTACTAGAGGAAATTTAAATCCACTACCAGTTGCTGTATCTCCTTTATCAATAGATGATAAATCAAAAGAAAATTTTAAAAAAATTTTAAAAAAAGAAGATCTTGGATCAGAAATTTCAATAGTTGTTGAAAATAATTTAAGACAATCTGGTCTATTTAATCCACTAAACAAAGATGCATTTCTCCAAGAGCCAGATGTAGCGAATTTGAAACCCAGGTTTGAGGATTGGAATTTAATTAAAGCACAAGCTTTAGTAACAGGCAAGGTTACGTTTGTAGATGAAAAGTTAAGAGTAGAATTTAGATTGTGGGATGTTTTAGCTGGAAAAGAAATGATGGCTTTAGCATTTACCACTGTTCCTAGCAATTGGAGAAGAGTAGGTCATATCATTACAGATAAAGTGTATGAGCGCTTGACAGGTGAAAAAGGTTATTTTGATACTAGAATAATATATGTTTCTGAAGAAGGCCCCAAAACTAGAAGAATAAAAAAATTAGCAATAATGGACCAAGATGGTTTTAATAATAAATATTTAACACTTGGAAATGAATTAGTTTTAACACCAAGATTTAGTCCAACAAATCAGATGGTCACATATCTTTCTTATTTTAGAAATTTACCTAGGGTATATTTATTAGATATAGAAACTGGAATGCAAGAAGTGGTAGGGGACTTTCCTGGCATGACATTTGCTCCAAGGTTCTCACCTGATGGAAAAAAAATTATAATGAGCTTCGCTAAAGACGGTAACTCTGATATTTACACTATGGATCTTGAAAATAGAATTGTTGAAAGAATTACCAATCATCCATCAATTGATACATCGCCCTCTTATTCACCAGATGGAAAACGAATTACCTTTAACTCAGACAGAAGTGGTTACCAACAAATTTACGTAATGGATAGTAATGGAAAAAATGTTAAGAGAATTTCATTTGGTAATGGTTTGTATGGAACCCCAGTGTGGTCTCCAAGAGGTGATTTGATTGCATTTACTAAACTTCATAAAGGAAAATTTTATATTGGAGTAATGAGAACAGATGGAACTGGTGCAAGACTGTTAACAGAGAACTTTTACCAAGAAGCTCCATCATGGTCTCCAAATGGAAGAGTTCTTATTTTTTATAGAGAGACCAAAACTAACTCAAAAGGAGAGGGGTTTACAGCAAAATTGTGGTCTATTGATTTAACAGGGTATAATGAAAAGATGGTTGAAACTGAAACGGATGCATCTGACCCATCGTGGTCATCATTATTAGGCAATTAACGTTTAAATCACTTGATCTTTTAACTTGAAACATCTAACTAGTTGTGAAAAAGTAAGTAATTCAATTAAGGATTAAGGAGCAAAAATGAACTTAAGTAAAATTTTAAAAAATGCATTTCTAATTATATTAGCAAGCTTAGTATTAACCGCTTGTGCAACAAAAAAAACATCAACAACAGGACAAATGCAGGGTGACACTTATACGGGCACAGATACTGTAAAAGAGTTAGCTAAAGGTGTTCCTGATAGAGTTTTCTTTGCAACTAATGAAACTGTGCTTACAACAGCTTCAAGAGAAACTTTAAGAAAACAAGCTGGATGGTTAAGAAAAAATTCAGATATTAATGTTATTTTAGAAGGGCATGCTGATGAGAGAGGTACTAGAGAGTATAACTTAGCATTAGGTGAAAGAAGAGCTAATTCAGCAAAAGACTATTTAATGACTTACGGAATTTCTTCAGATAGAATTTCAGTACTTAGTTATGGTAAAGAAAGACCAGTAGATTCCGGATCCAGTCCTTTAGCTTGGTCTAAAAATAGAAGATCAGTTACTGTTAAAGCTAACTAATTAATCTAAATAATTTATAAAAGACCCTATCACATTTGTGAATAGGGTCTTTTTTTTGCCATCATTATAATTACTACTGAATTTATTATGCTTAATTATAAAAAGATAATTCGATTAAAGTTAATATTAGTATTTATATTTTTCCCAAATATTATTTTTGCAGATAACCATAATATAAATGAAATTTTAGAGTTAATTCAAAAAGATCTAAAAACTCTAGAAAAAGCTGTTTATTCAGGATCAACTAATTCAAATAGTCAAAAAAGCAAAAATGAAAACTCAGAAGATGTTTTGACAAGACATCTTTTAAAATTATCTGATATTGAAAAACAATTTCAAGAACTTACTAATAAGTTTGAAGAAATTAACTTCAAGTTAGATAAATTATCAAATAGGCTTTCTAAGGTTCAAGCAGATAATCAGGTTAGGTTTCAAGATGTAGAAAATACTTTGTCATCTGGAGAAGTTGGAAAAAAATTAACTTCAATACCAAAGGAACAAGAAGACAAAATTTTACCAGGCTCTTCACAACCTCAAGATTTAGGTTCTATTTCATATAAAGACACAGAAAGTAAAGAAACAACTCAACAAATACAATCTGTAGAAACCACCTCATCGATTGTAACAGAAAATTTTGAATCAGAAAAAAATATACTTCCAAAGGTCTCTCCAGAAAAACAATATGAATTTGCAACTAGTTTTTTAAAGGTAGGTGATTACAGTACTGCGGAAAGAGCTTTTAGAGAATTTGTAATAAATAACTCAGATCATAAACTAGCAGGTAATGCTCAATATTGGTATGCTGAAACGTTTAGAATAAGACAGCTCTATACGGATGCTGCCACTGCTTATCTTGAGGGATATCAAAAATACCCAAAAGGTGACAAGGCTCCTATAAATTTATTAAAACTTGGTGTATCAATGGTTCAAATAGGAGAAAAAGAGCAAGGTTGTAAAATGATTGTAGGAGTTGAAGAGCAATATCCTAAGGCAAATCAATCTGTGCTTCAAAAAGCAAAATATGAATCAAAAAAGTTTGAGTGCTCAAAACAAAACTCATAAACAAATTCTTAGTTTTCTAAAAAATCGAACAATTTCTAAAGTTTATAGTGAATTCGTTTCCTCTTTAAATGCTAGGGAAAATTTAGCTGTAGCAGTTTCAGGTGGACCCGATAGTTTGGCGCTAGCTTACTTGACTAAATGCTATTCAATAAAAAATAAAATAACAGTTAAATTCTTTTTAGTTGATCATAAGCTCAGACCTGAGTCGACAAAAGAAGCTATTTCTGTAAAAAAACTTTTAAAAAAAGTTGGTATCACATGTAAAGTATTAAGTTGGAAAGGTAAAAAACCTACTAGAAATATTCAATCTTTAGCAAGAGAGGCAAGATATTCTTTACTAGCAAAAGAATGTAAGAAAAATAATATTAAGCACTTATTGTTAGGACATCATTCAAATGATTTATTTGAAAACTTTTTAATTAGAGTGGTTAGAGGAAGTGGACTAAATGGACTGGTATCTTTTAACAAAAGTGTCAAATATAAAGATGAAGATCTAAATATTTTAAGACCATTACTCAACTTAGAAAAAAATGATTTAATTAATATTTCTAAAATAGTATTTAAGTTTTTTATTAAAGATCCATCCAATATTAATGAGATATATAAAAGAACAAGAATTAGAATTCTATTAGAGTCTCTTGAAAAAGAGGGATTAGATTTAAAAAAACTAAAATTAACCATTGATAATTTAAGAGACTCAGACAAATCAATAAAGTTTTATGTTAAAAAAAATTTAAAGGTTAATTCCGTATATATTAAAACAAAAGATACTTGTATTTTAAATCATAGTTTTTTTGATCAATCTCATGAAGTTGTTTTTAGATCTTTGACGTTTATTATTCAAAAAATAGGAAAAAAATATTATCCCGTTAGAGGAAAAAGTATTAATGAGCTGATTAACAGAATAACACTCAAGACATTTTCAAAAATAACTTTAGGAGGCTGTTTTGTTGAAAGCGTTAATGAAACCATATTAATATCAAGAGAAAACACTAATAATGTTAAAGTTTTGTAACAATTTGACACTTGTTTAATTAATAATAATTATTATCTTATAAGTATGAATATGAAAAATTTAGCTATGTGGGCTGTAATTGTTTTTTTAACAATAGGCCTTTATAATATGTTTAAGAACCCTCAAGCTAATGTTGCCAAAAGCAATTCAATAATATTCTCAGAATTTTTAACAGAAGTTGATAATGGCGGAGTTGTAAAAGTAGATATACAAGGAAACAATATAAGAGGACTTCTTGCTAATGGAAATTCTTTTTCTACATACTCACCAAACTATCCAAACTTAATTGAAAAACTATCTAGCAAAGGTGTAAGTATTTCAGCTGCTCCTTTAGAGGATAAAATGCCATCTCTATTTGGTGTGTTGTTATCATGGTTTCCAATGTTACTATTAATTGCTGTTTGGATCTTCTTTATGAGACAAATGCAAGGTGGCAAAGGTGGAGCTATGGGCTTTGGCAAATCTAAAGCAAAACTGATGAACGAATTAAAAGGTAAAGTAACATTTGATGATGTTGCTGGAGTAGAAGAGGCAAAAGAAGAAGTAGAAGAAGTTGTTCAATTTTTAAAAGATCCAAAAAAATTTAGTAGACTTGGTGGAAAGATACCAAGAGGATGTTTGCTGGTTGGTCAGCCAGGAACAGGTAAAACTTTACTTGCAAGAGCTATAGCAGGAGAAGCAGGAGTTCCGTTCTTTACTATATCAGGGTCAGATTTTGTCGAGATGTTCGTTGGTGTTGGAGCTTCAAGAGTTAGGGATATGTTTGAACAAGGTAAAAAAAATTCACCCTGTATTATATTTATAGATGAGATCGATGCTGTTGGAAGAAGCAGAGGAGCTGGTCTTGGAGGTGGTAACGATGAAAGAGAACAAACTTTAAACCAATTGTTAGTTGAAATGGATGGTTTTGAAACTAATGAAGGGGTAATAATTATTGCAGCAACAAACAGGCCTGATGTATTGGATCCAGCTTTATTAAGACCAGGTAGATTTGATAGACAGGTAGTAGTTGGACTTCCAGATATTATAGGTCGAGAAAAAATACTAAAAGTGCATGTTAAAAAAATAAAAATGGCACCTGGTGTAAATTTAAGAACTGTAGCAAGAGGAACCCCAGGTTTTTCAGGTGCAGATTTAGCTAATATAGTTAATGAAGCAGCATTACTTGCTGCAAGAAAAAATAAAAGAATAGTTACTCTAGATGAATTTGAAGAAGCTAGAGATAAAGTAATGATGGGTTCGGAGAGAAGGTCAATGGTTATGACTGAGGAAGAAAAAACTTTAACTGCTTACCACGAGGCAGGTCATGCAATAGTAACTATTAATGAGAGTGCTGCGCATCCAATTCATAAAGCAACAATTATTCCAAGAGGTCGAGCCCTAGGGATGGTTATGCAGCTACCTGAGAGAGATCAAATATCTCAAACAAGAGAACAGCTTCATGCTCAATTAGCTATAGCTATGGGTGGTAGAGTAGCTGAAGAAATTATATTTGGTGAAGATAAAGTTACAACTGGTGCATCTAGTGATATTGAACAAGCGACTCAAAGAGCAAGAGCCATGGTAATGCAAGCAGGCCTTAGCAAAGAGTTGGGACCAGTTGCTTATGGTTCAAATGAAGAAGAGGTATTTTTAGGTAGGTCTGTTGCTAGAACTCAAAATATGTCTGAAGAAACTTCAAAAAAAGTGGACTCAGAAATTAGAAAAATTGTAGATAAAGGTTATGAAAGAGCAAGAACAGTTTTAACTGAAAAAATTGATGATTTACATAAGTTAGCAAAAGCTCTTTTAACTTACGAAACTCTTTCGGGTGAAGAAATAGAAAACTTAATAAACAAAAACATATATCCAAGCAATAAAGAAGATTTAAAAGTTGAAGATGAAGATAAAGGCTCAGCTTTAAGCTCAATGGGTCTTAAGCCAAAAATAGTTCATTAAAATTAAATGAAAAAATATTACACAAGAGCGTGTAATTTTGCTTATGGTAAATCTTCAGTTAAATTAGTTAAAAAAAAAAAAAATCTCCCACTAAACGGTAATAAGAAAATTTCATTTGGGCAAATTGAAATCCTTACACGAACTTCAATCAAAATAATTGATCTTAAGGAGATAAAAAAATTACCTAAATCTCTGAAAGAAAAAATTAATAAAGATCTTAAGATTATTGTTAAAAAAAATAAAAATTTTTCAAGTTTAAATTTTAATAAAATTCCCAATATAATGGGTATATTAAATTTAACACCAGATAGTTTTTCTGATGGGGGCAGGTTTAATAAAAAGAAAACAGGAATATCTCATGCAAAAAATTTATTTAAATCTGGGGCAGATATTGTTGATGTTGGTGGGGAGTCAACGAGGCCCGGATCTAAACCTGTAAGTAAAAAAGAAGAGTGGAATAGAATAAAAGAAATATTAAAAGATATTAATAAAGAAATCCCACTATCATTAGATACAAGAAAATCAGAAATTATGAATAAAGGGATTCGAGCAGGAGTTAAACTTATAAATGATGTATCAGGGCTAAGCCATGACTCTAAAACAGTCGATGTATTGAAAAAAAGTAAAACTCCATTTGTAATTCAACATTCACAAGGTACACCAGAACAAATGCAAAAAAATCCTAAATATAAAAATGAATTATTAGATATTTATGATTTTTTTGAACAAAAGATTAAATTTTTAATATCTATGGGTATAAAACACAACAATATCATGATTGATCCAGGAATTGGCTTTGGAAAAAATTTGAAACATAATATGAATTTAATTAGGAGTATTTCTATTTTTCATACTCTTGGTTTTCCTATATTACTTGGGCTTTCTAGAAAAAAATTTATTAAGGATTTATCTGGAAAAAATGATAGCAAGGAAAGGTTAGGTGGAACAATAGCCTCTTCCATGTATGCAATAATGCAAGGAGTTCAAGTTCTAAGAATTCATAACGTGAATGAATTAAGACAAAGTATAAAGGTATTTAAAGAATTATTAAAAAACTGATGACGAAAAAATATTTTGGAACAGATGGAATAAGAGGTGCCGTTAATAGTAAAAATATTAATGGAGATATGTTTTTTAAATTTGGTCTTGCAACAGGAACTTACTTTAAGACTGAAAAAAAAAAGAAACAAATAGCAATAATTGCTAAAGATACGAGACTATCAGGGTACAGTTTAGAACCTGCGCTAGTATCAGGACTTACATCGGCTGGTATGCACGTTTATACATTAGGCCCACTTCCAACCAATGGCTTAGCGATGTTAACAAAGACCATGAAAGCTAACATGGGAATTATGATTACGGCATCTCATAACCCATATCATGACAATGGGTTAAAGCTATTTGGACCCGATGGGTTAAAACTGTCAAATAAGATTGAAAAAAAAATTGAAACTTTAATTGATCAAAAAATTGAAAAATCTTTATCAAAACCAAAAAAATTAGGTCGTGTAAAAAGGTTAGAAACTGCAAATAAAGATTATATAAAGATTTTAAAAAGTAATTTACCAAAAGATTTTAACCTTAGAGGTTTAAGAATAGTGATTGATTGTGCAAATGGTGCTGGATACAGGGCTGGGCCTGAATTGTTAAAATCTTTAGGTGCCAAAGTATTTTCGATTGGAACAAATCCTAATGGTCTTAATATTAATAAAAATTGTGGCTCTACTTTTCCAAATAAAATTAGATTAGCAGTAAAAAAATATAAAGCGCACATAGGAATTTCACTCGATGGAGATGCTGATAGAATTATTATGTGTGATGAAAAAGGTACTGTAATTGACGGAGATCAAATAATTGCTGCAATAGCAATGAGATGGAAAAGAAAAAAAATGTTAAGAGGAGGTGTGGTTGGCACTTTAATGTCTAACTATGGATTAGAAAAATTTTTTAAACTACATAATATAAAATTCTTAAGATCAAATGTAGGAGACCGTTTCGTAAAAGAGAAAATGCAAAAAAATAATTTTAATTTAGGTGGTGAACAATCTGGTCATATTATTCTAGGTAAATTTGCAACTACTGGAGATGGCTTACTAGTTGCCTTAGAAGTTTTATTTTCATTGAGAAAAGGAAAAAAAGCTAGTAATTTTTTTAATACCTTTAAGAAAACTCCACAAATATTGGAAAATATTGATGTTAAAGACAAAAGTATAATTAAAAATATTAATATTAAGAATTCTATAAAATTAGCAGAAAAATTAATTAAAGGACAAGGTAGAATATTAGTTAGAAGCTCAGGAACTGAATCTAAAATCAGAGTTATGGGAGAGAGTGATAATAGTAGATTACTTCAAAAATGTTTAAAAATTATATTAAAAAAAATTAAATAAATTGAAACCAAAATCTAAAATTTTAGTTATTGCTGGATCAGATTCATCTGGTGGTGCTGGCATTCAGGCTGATATTAAAACTATTACTGCCTTAGGCTCATATGCAATGACAGCAATTACAGCTGTCACGACTCAAAATACAACAGGTGTAAAATCAATAGTACCAATTGATCCAAAGGAAATTTCTAATCAAATAGAATTTACCTCAAAAGATATTAAGCCTGATGCTATAAAAATTGGAATGTTACACTCTGCTAAGGTGATAAAGTCAGTAATCCAATCACTAAACCTTATTAAAGTTAAAAAGATAATTTTAGATCCTGTAATGGTTGCTAAGGGTGGTGCAAAACTTATTGATGATAAAGCAATTCAATTATTAAAAAATGAACTAATTAAAAAAGTTAGCTTGATAACCCCTAATATTCCAGAGGCTGAAATATTAACTAAAACTAAAATAAGAACAAAGGAAGACATGATTTTTGCTGCCAGTATATTAATCAAATTAGGAGCAAAAAATGTCTTTATAAAAGGTGGTCATTTAGAATCTAAAATTGTTCAAGATATTTTTATAAATAAAAATGAAATTTTTGTTATAAAAAATAAAAGAATTACAACCAGGAATACACATGGTACTGGTTGCACCCTTTCTTCTGCTATTTCTACATTCTTTTCATGTGGAAAAACCTTAAAGAGATCTTGTGAGCTTGCAACTAAGTATGTACACAATTCAATAAATTCAAACCTTAAATTTGGTAAAGGTCATGGACCAATCAACCATTTAAGTTCAGTAACAGTAGAAAAAAAATTTAGATAATGAAAAATGTTGTAGTTGTTGGGTCTCAATGGGGTGATGAAGGTAAAGGTAAAATAGTTGACTGGCTATCTGACCAAGCGGATGTTGTTATCCGTTTTCAGGGAGGACACAATGCTGGACACACATTAGTAATTAATGGAATTACTTATAAATTAAGATTACTTCCTTCTGGAATTGTAAGAAAAAATAAAATTTCTATTATAGGAAATGGGGTCGTAGTTGATCCTTGGGCGCTGTTAGAAGAAATAGAGGAGATTAAATCTAAGGGTGTTGAGGTTAATGTGGATAATTTTATAATTTCAGAATCTGCCAACCTTATTTTGCCATTCCATAGAGAGATGGATGAAATAAGAGAAGATGCTGCAGGAAAAGGAAAAATTGGAACAACAAGAAGAGGAATTGGGCCAGCCTATGAAGATAAAGTTGGAAGAAGATCAATCCGTGTTATGGATTTAAGATCTGAGACTAATCTAGATCATAGATTGGAAACAGTACTTCTTCATCATAACGCAATTAGAAAAGGGCTAGGTAAAAAAATTTTTGAAAAGGATAAACTTAAAGAAGAACTTTTAAAGATTGCTCCAGAAATATTAAAATTTTCTCAACCTGTGTGGCTTAGAATTGATGAGTTTAAAAAACAAAAAAAAAAAATATTATTTGAAGGTGCGCAAGGAATACTACTTGATGTAGATCATGGAACTTACCCTTTTGTAACATCATCAAATACTGTTGCATCTGCTGCTGCAACAGGAACCGGTTGTGGTCCTAATTCTATTCATTATGTTCTTGGAATAACAAAGGCCTACACCACTAGAGTTGGTGAAGGACCTTTTCCTACAGAGTTAACAGACGATATTGGAGAATTACTCGGTTCTAGAGGAAAAGAATTTGGTACTGTAACTAGTAGAAAAAGAAGATGTGGTTGGTTCGATGGTGTTCTGGTTAGACAAACAATTAAAATTTCAGGTATAGATGGAATAGCGTTAACTAAATTAGATGTTTTAGATGAATTAGATCAAATTAAGATGTGTGTTGAATATGAACTTGAGGGTAAAAAAATGGACTATCTGCCAGCTGCAGTTGAGGATCAGTTAAAAATTAAACCGATTTATAAAACTTTCCCTGGCTGGAAAAGCTCTACCCAAGGAATAAAAAATATTGAAGCCTTACCGGAAAATGCCAAGAATTATATCTATGCATTAGAAGATTTTATCGGTACGAAAGTTTCAAGTATTTCAACAAGTCCTGAACGAGAAGATACAATTCTTTTAGAGAACCCTTTTGAAGTTTAGTTTACTGGAAGTAAATTTTTAGATTTAGCAGATAGCAACATGTGTTTTTGAAGCTTTTCAAATGCTTTGTTCTCAATTTGTCTAACTCTCTCTCTACTAATTTCGTATTTTTTGCTTAAATCTTCTAGCGTTGTAGGCTCATCATTTAATCTTCTAGAGTACAAAATCTCTCTTTCTCTTTCATTGAGAATTTTTATAGAATCTTTTAGCAAGCTTTGCCTTTGACCCATTTCTTCTTGATGTGCAAATTTAAGATCATGGTCTAGCTCTTTATCTACCAACCAGTCTTGCCATTCGTCACCATCTTCTCCAACTTGAGCATTTAAAGAAAACTCTTTACCTGAAAGTCTTCTATTCATTGAAATCACTTCATCTTTTTTAACGTCTAATTTGTTAGCAATTTCATCTACATGTTCAGGCCTTAAGTCCCCTTCAGATTGAGGAGCAATTTGATTTTTAATTTTCTTTAAATTAAAAAATAATTTTTTTTGTGCAGTTGTTGTTCCAATTTTTACCAGACTCCAAGATCTTAGAATGTATTCTTGGATAGAAGCTCTAATCCACCACATTGCATAGGTTGCCAATCTAAACCCTTTTTCAGGCTCAAATTTTTTAACAGCTTGCATCAATCCTACATTGCCTTCTGAAATCATTTCATTTACTGGAAGACCGTACCCTCTATAACCCATCGCAATTTTTGCAACGAGTCTAAGGTGACTAGTAACAAGTTTTTCTGCAGCTTTAACGTTGCCTGTTGCCTTCCAATTTTTCGCTAGCATATATTCTTCCTCTGCTGCCAACATAGGAAATTTTTTAATTTGCTCAAGATAAGCAGAAAGACCACCTTCATTAGAAAGTGCTGGAAGATTACTTTTCATTGTAGTTCTCATAAGTTGTATTTATTTAATTAACTATATTATTATTTCAAGGCTTTATTTGCTAGTGTTTCTGAGTAATACTAAAATATTTTCAAGTTCTTGTGGCAAAATTGAGGTAAAAGTCATCTCTTTGTTAGTTTTTGGATGAATGAAGCCCAGTGTTTGAGCGTGTAGAAACTGTCTATCCAATTTATAAATTAGATTTTCTAAACTAGTATCGATATTTTTAAGTTTTTTGTATTTCTTTTTATATTTACCATCACCCATAATACTATTACCCATATGCGTCATGTGAACTCTTATCTGATGTGTTCTACCCGTTTCCAATCTACATTCGACCAAACTTAATGTGGGTGTCTTATCATTTTCAAAAATCTCTATTGTTTTATAATTGGTTATAGCTCTTTTACCTTTTGAACTACTAACCTCCATCATTTGCCTATTTTTTGAGCTTCTAGTTATGAAAGTATCAATTTTTCCAGATGAAGGTCTAAGTTTCCCCCAAATTAAAAGTTGATAAGCTCTTGTTATCGTGTGCTCACTAAATTGATGAGATAAATTTTCATGTGATACGTTATTTTTAGCTATAACTATTAATCCAGAAGTATCTTTGTCTATTCTATGTACAATACCAGGTCTTAACTCATCTCCAATTGTAGATAATGAATCTTTATTGTAATGCATTAATGCATTAACAATTGTTTCATCATAATTACCTGCTCCTGGGTGCATAATTATTCCAGCTGGCTTGTCAATTATTAATAAATCATCATCCTCATAAACAATTTGTAATTTAAAATTATATGGCTTTAAGGATGCTTCTTTAGGTTTTGGAATTTGAAGATCAATCTTATCACCGGTGGATATTTTTTTTGAAGGACTGTTAACGATTATATTATTTAATTTTAATTTTTCTTTAAGGATTAAATTTTTGATTCTAGTTCTACTAATCAACCGCTCTCTTTTATTGACGAATACATCAAGTCGAAGGTTATTTTCATCCATCTCAACTATTAAATTAATGTTTTTTTCCATAAAATGTAATATTAATACTATATGCGCTGCTAGCTCAACTGGATAGAGCACCAGATTTCGAATCTGGGGGTTATAGGTTCGACTCCTATGTGGCGCACCATAATTAGATTAAGCATTTAATATCTAGAAGCCCTCTGCAATCTATCATTTATAGCTTTTCCCAACCCTTTATTATAAATTTTTTCGACAGCAATAGATTTATATCCTTTATTTTTTATTTTTCTTAAACAAGAATACAGGTTTTTTGCAGCTTCATCTAAGTTATTTTTAGTAGTTAAATAAAAATAATTTTTTAATTTATTTTTTCTTTTTTTAATTACTATAAATGCTTCGTTATCTTTTGGTTTAATTATATTCATTCTCAGGGGGATACCTGGAGAATAATGTAGAAGAGATTGGCCTGGTGCTATTTTCTTCTTAGGGTTAATGGCTATATTTAATTTAACTCCTAAAGTTTTTTGAATTTTTAAGATATCTAAACCACCCAATCTTAGTATAGATGGTCTGCCTGTAAGGTTAACTATTGTAGATTCTATTCCAATAGTGCATGCACCTCCGTCTAAAATGTATTTAATTTTATTACCAAATTCTTCCTTAACATCTTTTGCTTTAACGGGACTTAATTTTGTTGTGATATTAGCACTAGGCGCAGCTAATGGATAATCTAACTGTTTTAGTAAATTCTTAAATAGCGCATGTTTTGGAAACCTTACTGCTAAATTTTTTTTATTATTAGTAACATATTTAGAAATCTTAGAATCCTTCCTTAATTGTAATACATATGTTATGGGGCCAGGAGAAAATTTTTTATAAAGTTTAGTAAAATTATCACTTATTAAGCAATCTTTTTTAAGAGAATCGATATCGTGATAATGGACAATTAGAGGGTTATTTTTTGGTCTTTTTTTTAAATTAAAAATCTTTTTTACTGCTGAATCCTTGTATGCATTAGCTGCTAGTCCATAAACAGTTTCAGTAGGTACGCCAATACAGTAATTTTTATCAAGGTATTTTTTTGCTTTTTTGATATTTGATTGATTGGATTTCATGTATTAATAATTATTATTATATGAAAGATAAAAATTTACTACCTGATAATAACACACAGTCTCTTGAGGAGCTAACAAAAGAAGCAAATAATATTATTGAATCTTTAGAGACAGAAAAAGACCTACAGAATTCAATCGATTCATACCAACAGTTATTAAAACTAAATAATACTATTGAAAAAAAATTCCATAAAACCTCAAAAATGATCAATGAAGAAACGAAAAAAAAAATTAACAATATAAATTCAAAAAAAAATGCAAAATAAACTTGCTAGAATAGCAAAAGATACAAACTTATTTTTAAAGAGATTTATTAAGGAACAGAAGAAAACAGAATTAGTTGCAGCTATGAAGTATGGCTTATTTCCAGGCGGAAAAAAAATTAGATCAAAAATTTTAATAGATATAGGGGCTATATTTAAGATTAATTATAAAACATTAATTGCTATTGGTGCAGCAGTTGAATGCATTCATGCTTATTCATTAATACATGATGATTTACCCTGCATGGATGATGACAAGATAAGAAGGGGAAAATTTTCTACACATGTTAAATTCGGAGAATCCACAGCAGTACTTGCAGGAAACTCACTTTTAACATTGGCTTTTGAAATTTTGGTTAGTTCAAGCTTAAAGATTAATGAAAAAATAAAAGTAGACTTGGTTAAAAAATTATCTGAGTCTTCTGGACATCTAGGAATAGCTGGTGGTCAATATTTAGATCTCAGTTTTGAAAAAAAAAATGTTTCTAAAAGTAAAATCATAAATATGGAAATAAAAAAAACGGGTAAGCTTTTTAGCTTCTGTTGCGCAGTCCCAACTATTATTAGGAGAAAAAATAATAAACAAATAAAGTTTTTTGAAAATATAGGTTTAAATATTGGACTTTTATTTCAAATTGCTGATGATTTAATAGACTTTAAAGGATCTACTGTCATTGCTGGCAAAATAACAGGGAAAGACAAAAAAAAAGGTAAAGCTACTTTAATCAGTTTACTAGGATATCAAAATGCTATTAAATATGCTGACAAAATTAAGTCCAAAATTATTAAAGATTTAAATAAATATAGCTCAAACACTAATAGTTTAGATGAAACCTTGAGCTACATTTTAAACAGAAATAAATGATGCAAAATTATAAATTTTTAAAAGATATTAATTTTCCTTCTGATTTAAGAAAATTGTCAGAGAATAACCTTCAAGAAGTTTCTAATGAAGTTAGAAAAGAAATGATTGATGCGGTATCTGAAACGGGAGGACATCTAGGTGCAGGTCTCGGGGTTGTTGAACTGACTGTTGCCTTACATTACGTATTCGACACTCCAAATGACAGGCTAATTTGGGACGTGGGTCATCAAACTTATCCACATAAAATTTTAACTGGAAGAAAGTCAAAAATTAAAACTTTGAGACAAGGTAACGGATTATCTGGTTTTACAAAAAGATCTGAGAGTGAGTATGATCCATTTGGTGCAGCACATAGCTCAACGTCAATATCATCAGCCCTAGGCATGGCAGAAGCAAATAAGTTATCCAATAAATTAAACAATGTAGTTGCTGTCATAGGAGATGGTGCAATCAGTGCGGGTATGGCATATGAGGCTATGAATAATGCAGGTGCCTCAAAAACTAAAATGATTGTTATTTTAAATGATAACGATATGTCAATTGCAAAACCAGTAGGAGCTATGAGAACTTATTTAGCTAAGCTTTTAACAGGAAAAATTTATTTTAGTTTAAGAGAAACCTTTAAATTAATAGTTTCTGCTTTTTCTAAAAGATTTAGTGCAAAAGCTGGAAAAGCTGAGGATTTTTTAAGATCAGCTGTAACTGGTGGCACTCTTTTTAATTCTTTAGGTTTTTATTATGTTGGTCCAATAGATGGACATGATTTGTCTACACTCATACCAATTTTAAAAAATGCAAGAGACACAAAGCATCAAGGCCCAATAATGATTCATGTAAAAACCCAAAAAGGTAAAGGCTATTCTTATGCTGAAAAAGCTAGTGATCATTATCATGGTGTTTCAAAATTTAATGTTGTGACTGGTGAACAAGTGAAAAGTGGAACAAACCTTCCAGCTTATACAAAAGTTTTTGCAAACACTTTAGTTAAACACGCAGAAAGAGACAGTAAAGTCGTAGGAGTTACTGCTGCTATGCCAGGTGGAACAGGTATGGATATTTTTGCTAAAGATTTTCCAAAAAGAATGTTCGATGTTGGAATTGCTGAACAGCATGGAGTCACTTTTGCCGCTGGTCTAGCAACGGAAGGTTATAAACCATATGTTGCAATCTATTCGACTTTTTTGCAAAGAGCTTATGATCAAGTTGTTCACGATGTAGCTATTCAAAGTTTACCTGTAAGATTTATAATTGATAGAGCAGGCTTGGTAGGTGCTGATGGATCAACCCATGCTGGTTCATTTGATATTACTTATCTTTCTACTCTTCCTAATTTTATAGTAATGGCACCAAGTGATGAATCAGAACTAGTTAAAATGATAAATACCTCGACAATTATTAATGACAAACCTTGTGCTATTAGATACCCAAGAGGAACTGGTATTGGAGTGGAATTACCATCTATAGATGAGAAAATAAAAATAGGTAAAGGAAGAGTTATTCAAGAGGGAAAACAGGTTTGTATTTTAAGCATAGGAACTAGACTAGAAGAATGTAAAATTGCAGCTGTAGAATTAAAGAATAAAGGAATTGAGTCAACGATAGTTGACGCTCGTTTTGCCAAACCTTTGGACCAAGAGCTTATTTTAAAGTGCGCAAGAGAACATGAGGTAATGATTACTGTTGAAGAGGGCTCTATTGGAGGTTTTGGTTCTCATGTAGAAAATTTATTATCAGAAAAAGGTATATTCGATAAAGGTTTAAAATTTAGAGCTATGATATTGCCTGATATTTTTATTGAACAAGACAGTCCAAAAAAAATGTATGATGTTGCTGGTCTTAATGCATCTCAAATATCAAAAAAAATACTAGATATTTTATTTACAAAAGAGTCGATAAAAGTAGTTGAAAATTAAATTTAAAAAATTAGCTACACTGAGCTTTATTCATTAGATAATGGTCTAATAAAACACAATTCATCATTGCTTCTCCTACAGGAACTGCACGAATGCCAACACAAGGGTCATGCCGACCTTTAACAGAAATCGTAGTATTTTTTCCAAACTTATCTATAGTTTTTCTAGTTGTTAAAATTGATGAAGTTGGTTTAACAGCAAATGAAACAACAATTTCTTGTCCCGTTGAAATACCACCAAGAATTCCACCTGCATTATTAGAATTAAATTTTAATTTTTTACCTTTTTGTGAAATTTCGTCTGAGTTTTGTTCTCCACTTAATTGCGCAGAGTTCATTCCTGAACCAATGTTAACACCTTTAACAGCATTAATACTCATCATTGCAGAAGCTATATCCATATCTAGTTTAGAATAAATTGGAGCACCTAAGCCAACAGGAATCCCCCTAGCTCTTACTTCGATAATTGCACCACAAGATGATCCAGACTTCCTTATATCTAGCAAATATTTTTCCCAAAGTTTTAGCATATTTTTATCAGGACAAAAAAACGGATTTTTATTAATTGTTAGATCGTTCCATTTGCTAGTATCACATCCCAATATTCCTAGTTGAGTAACAGCACCTACAACTTTAAATTTTTTACCTAATTTATTCTCTAAAACTTTTTTCGCGATTGCACCTGCAGCAACTCTTGCAGCTGTTTCTCTTGCAGAGGATCTTCCACCACCACGATAATCTCTTATTCCATATTTCTTAAAATATGTAAAATCAGCATGTCCAGGTCTAAATTTATCTTTGATATTTCCATAATCTTTTGATCTCATGTCTTGATTATAAATAATTAAAGAAATAGGCGTTCCAGTTGTTTTGCCCTCAAATACACCCGATAAAATTTGCACTTTATCATCTTCTTTTCTCTGTGTTGTAAATTTTGATTGTCCTGGTTTTCTTTTATCTAGCTCAACTTGAATATCTTGTTCTTTTAAGTTTATATTAGGTGGGCAACCATCAACAACACAACCTAATGCTGGGCCATGAGATTCTCCCCATGTTGTGAAACGAAATTGCTTTCCAAAAGTATTAAATGACATTATCTATAGTATATAGATTATTTTGTTAAAATTATGAATCAAAAAAACTCATTAGGCCTTAATAAATGCTTTTTAGATAAAACTGATCCAATAGATTTATTTGAAGTTTGGATGAATGAAGCAAAAAAAACAGAATTAAATGATCCAAATGCAGTAGCATTAGCCACATCAGATCAAAATAATTCTCCATCAATTAGAATGGTCTTGTTAAAAGACTTTAATAAAAATGGATTTGTTTTTTATACCAATCTAAATAGTCAAAAAGGAAAGGAGTTAAAAAATAACCCTAAGACATCAATGTGTTTTCATTGGAAAAGCCTTTTAAGACAAGTAAGAATTAATGGAGTGGTAGAAAAAGTTTCTAATGAAGTGGCAGATGAATATTATAATAGTAGAGGTTATGAAAGCAGAATTGGAGCATGGGCCTCAAAACAAAGCACAATATTAAATAATAGAGATGAACTTTTAAACTCAATAGAAGAATATAAGAATAAATATAGTAATAAAAATAATGTTCCAAGACCAGAGCATTGGTCAGGTTGGAATTTAATGCCTACAAGTATAGAATTTTGGTTGGATGGAGATAGTAGAATTCACGAAAGATTAAAATATACTAAAGATAATGTGGGTAACTGGGTTAAATCTTTATTAAGTCCTTAAAAGGTTCTTTGTAGACTAAACGAGGTGAGACTTTCCAAAATCTTTTTTTCATCACTATCTTTGAAGACCGTTAAAGAATTTGATGCAAGGTTAATAAAATGTTCAGCTTTTTTGTAGCATTCATTGATTATATTATATTTCCTAATAAGCTCTAATGTAAAATTGAAATCTTCATTTGATCTTATTTCTTGTTTAAAAATATTTTTTAATTTATCTTTTTCTGTTGATGATACATTTTGAAATAATAAAATCACAGGTAGAGTAATTTTACCTTCAAGAAAATCTTTACCAATTTTTTTGCCAAAAAATTTTAGATCAGAATTATAATCTAAGGTGTCATCGGCAATTTGAAAGGTTAAGCCTAAGTTTTTTCCATAAAATTCTAGTGCTTCTTTTTCTTTAGTTTCTTTGTTTGATAAAATTGCACCAACCTTAGTGGCTGCAGAGAAAAGTTCAGCTGTTTTTGCTGTAATAATTTTAAAATAGGTTTCCTCTAACATGTCAATTTCGCCTTTGTGCTGTAGTTGCAATACCTCTCCCTGAGCAATCTTTGATGAGGTTGAAGACAAAAGTTTTAAAACTTCAATATTCCCATCATCGACCATCATCTCAAAACATCTACTTAAAAGATAGTCTCCAATTAATACAGATGAGTGATTTCCCCAAATTGAATTTAATGTTTTTTTACCTCTTCTAATATTTCCAAGATCAATGACATCATCATGCATTAAAGTTGCTCCATGTATCATTTCTACGCATGCAGCTAAATTAATATCCCTACCTCCTTTAGTATAGCCACACAATTTAGCTGACCCAAGAGTTAATAGGGCTCTTAATCTTTTTCCACCAGTGTCGATATGATATTCTGTCATTTTCTGAACCAGATCTACTTCACTAAAGAGTTTTGATTTAATTTTTTCTTCAACTAAAACTAACTTTTCATCAACTGAATCCTTTAGTTGATAATATGAATTATTTATTTGGTTTCTTAGCTGGACTACAGTTCCCATAAAAAATAAGTTAGTATAATTAAGTTATATTTATTACTTATCAATTGACGCACCTTAATCTTCAACTATAAGTAGTCTTTATATTAAATCAAAAACTCTATAAGGATTAATAATGTTCTCTTTTTTTAAAAAAAAAAAAATAGTAGCTCATATCAAGCTAAACGGTGTGATTGGTAATGCTGGAAAGTTTAAACAGGGCATAGATTTTGCGGGACAAGAAGAGATTATAGAAAAGGCTTTTTCACTAAAAAAAGCACAAGTAGTGGCAATTACTATAAATTCACCAGGCGGATCACCTGTACAATCACATTTAATCTATAAATTTATTCGAGCTCAGGCTAAGAAAAATAAAAAAAAAGTAATAGTATTTGCAGAAGATGTTGCGGCTTCTGGTGGATACTTAATAGCCTGCGCAGGAGATGAAATATATGCTAATTCAAGCTCAATTATTGGATCTATAGGGGTTATTTATTCATCATTCGGATTTACAGAATTGATTAAAAAAATTGGCGTGGAAAGAAGAGTTCATACTGCTGGAAAAAATAAAAGTTCACTAGATCCATTTCAAGAAGAGAAGACAGAGGATATCGAGAGACTTAAGAATATTCAATTAGATCTGCATAAAGACTTTATTAAAGTTGTAGAAGAAAGTAGAGGATCTAAACTTAAAAAAGATGGTATTGAATTATTCTCAGGAGAATTTTGGGCAGGTAGTAAATCAAAAGAACTAGGTCTTATTGATGGATTGGGTAATGCTAATGAGATTTTAAAAGAAAAATTTGGTGAAGATGTTGTTATTAAAAAATTTGAAAAACCCAAAGGCTGGTTTAGTAAAAAATTTTCTTCTTCTATAAATCAAATGGATCAACTAGCAAATATTTTAGAGGAAAGATCTATCTGGCAAAGATATGGCTTCTAAAGAAAAAATTATAAAACCTAAATTTCAATCATTTCAAGATACTATTTTGAATCTTCAGAAATATTGGAGTAAACAGGGATGTGTTATTCTTCAACCTTACGATATAGAGGTAGGAGCTGGTACTTTTCATCCTGCAACAACTTTAAGATCATTGGGTTCTAAACCTTGGAAGACAGCCTATGTTCAGCCATCGAGAAGACCCACAGATGGAAGATATGGTGAAAATCCAAATAGATTACAACACTATTATCAATTTCAAGTTCTAATAAAACCATCACCAGATAATATTAAAAAACTTTATTTAAATAGTTTGGCTGTAATTGGTATTAATCATAAAGAACATGATATCAGATTTGTTGAAGATGATTGGGAAAGTCCAACCTTAGGTGCAGCAGGTTTAGGGTGGGAAGTTTGGTGTGATGGAATGGAAATTACACAGTTTACCTATTTTCAGCAAATGGCTGGGCTTGAATGTAAGCCTGTTTCAGTTGAAATTACCTATGGTCTTGAAAGAATTTGTATGTTCACACAACAAAAGAAAAATGTTTATGATTTATTATGGAATGACGAAGGTGTAAAATATGGCGATGTATTTCTTCAAGCAGAAAAAGAATTTTCAGCATATAATTTTGAACATGCTAACACAGATAATTTATTTAAAATGTTTGATATGTTTGAGGTTGAGGCAAAATCATTAGTTGAAAAAAAAATTTCACTACCTGCATATGATCAATGTTTAAAAGCAAGTCATGTGTTTAATATTTTAGATGCAAGAGGAGTTATAAGTGTTGCTCAAAGGGCTGGATATATAGGGCGTATTAGAGACATTACAAAAGCAGTTGCTGAAAGCTGGTTAAACAGCCAAACAGATTAATGTCAGAATTTTTTTTAGAGTTGTTTAGTGAAGAGATACCAGCTGGTTTACAACAAAATGCGCGTAATACTTTATTGGAAAGCTTTCAAAAACTATTTCAGGAAAAAAAGATCTTATTTAAAAGAAGTTCCTCTTTTTCAACACCAAATCGTCTTATAATTTTATTTGAGGGCCTGTCTAAAGAAATAATCCAAAAAGCAGAGGAAATAAAAGGGCCAAATATTAATGCTCCAGAAAAAGCTATAGAAGGGTTTTTAAGGTCAAATCAAATAGATAAAGATGATCTATTTAAAAAAAAGATTGAAAAAGGGGAGTTTTATTTTTTCAAAAAATCTTCAAAAAAAATTTATACAATTAATTTACTAGAAGAGCACACACCTTTAATTCTTGATAAACTCCAGTGGAAAAAATCGATGAGATGGGGAGATTATAGACTTAACTGGGCAAGACCTCTAAAGTCCATCCTTGCTATCTTTGATGATAAAAGTTTAGGTTTTTATTTCCATCATCTAAAATGCTCCAATACAACTTTTATTGATAAAGAATTTGAAGAAAAGAAGAAAATATTTAAAGATTTTAAAAGCTATAAAGAATTTTTTAATCAATCAGGAATAATAATAGAACATAATTTAAGAAGAGAATTTATTGTTAAGGAATTTGAAAAAATAATTAACAAAAAAAAATTTTACATCGAACCTAATGACAAACTTTTAAATGAAGTTGCAGATATAGTTGAGCAACCTAATATTTTAGTATGTAAATTTGATGAAAAATTTTTAAATATACCAAAGGAAATTTTGATAATTACAATGCAATATCATCAAAAATATTTCCCAACCTTTGATAAAAAAGGGAAAATCACAAACGAATTCTTAGTGGTGGCAAATAATAAAGATACAGAAGGTTATATAAAATTAGGCAATGAAAGAGTTGTGGAAGCAAGACTTAGTGATGCTCAATTTTTTTGGGAAAAAAATAAATCTCAAAACTTAGTTAAACAAGTATCAAAATTAAAAACTATAAGTTATTTTAAAGGCCTTGGATCTTATTTTGATAAAATTCAAAGAATGAGAAAACTTGGAGGAATGATTTCAGATGAGCTGTTAATTAGTAAGGATCAAGTTGAATTATCAGCATCAATTTGTAAAGTTGATTTAATCTCAGATTTAGTTGGGGAATTTCCTGAACTGCAAGGAATCATGGGTGGATATTTTGCTGAGGCTCAAGGTTTTGATAAAGAAATAGCTTTAGCGGTGAGTGAACATTATTTACCCACAGGTCTTAATAGCAAAACACCAAAAAAGCCATTTAGTATTGCCTTAGCTTTAACAGATAAGTTAGACACTTTGGTGGGTTTTTTTGGAATAAATCAAAAACCAACCAGCTCAAAAGATCCTTATGCGTTAAGAAGATCAGCATTAGGAGTTATAAAATTATTAATTGATAACAATAAGGAATTCAAAATTAAAGACTTAATTAGTTATTCAACTTCGCTGCATAGAGACCAAGGTTTTGAGTTACCAAATAATTTATCACAAAATGAATTAGCAGAATTTTTAATGGATAGACTGAAGTATTATATGAAAGAAAAAAAAATTAGGGGCGATATTACAGAAGCTGCCATTAACTCATATGGAATAGACCATGTTAATAAAATATACAAAAAAGCTTCAATCTTAAATAACGTAATAAAAAAAGAAATTGGTGAAGATATAATGGCTAGTTACAAAAGAGCATCAAGCATACTAGAAAGTGAATTAAAAAATAATGATCTAGAATTGTCAAATACAACTGACCCTGGTATTTTTAAAAATGACTATGAGAAAAAATTACTAAAAAAGATTAATGAATTAAGGAAATATTTTACAAACATAAATAAGGATGAAAATTATATAGAATCCCTTACAAATTTAGCAGAAGCTAAAAAAGTGATTTTTGATTTTTTTGACAATGTAAAGGTTAACGATGAAGATAGAAGTATTAAAAAAAACAGATTGGAACTTTTGCAAATGTTATGTAGAACATTTAATAATTACATTAACTTTTCAAATATTGAGACCAAATAGTGAATAAATTAATCTTAAACTTTAAATCTAAAGACTCAAAAAAGATAAAAAACCCAAAACATTTTTTGGGTGGAAAAGGTGCTAACCTCTCTGAAATGGGCAGAATTGGTTTGCCTGTTCCTCCAGGATTTACTATTTCAACTAAAGTATGTGAATTATTTTACAAAGATAAAAAAAAATTAAATTCACAAATAGTCAATACTGTAAAAAAAGAATTAAAAGCTATTGAAAAGGATGTTGGTAAAAAATTTGGAGATTTAAAAAACCCGTTACTATTATCTGTTAGATCTGGTGCTAGAGTTTCTATGCCTGGAATGATGGATACTATTTTAAATTTAGGCTTAAATGATAAAACTGTAATCGCACTTTCAAACAAAACTTCTAATGTGAGATTTGCAAAAGATAGTTATAGAAGATTTATCCAAATGTATGGGAATGTTGTAATGGGAGTTGAAAGTTATCATTTTGAGGAATTGATAGAAAATTACAAATTAACCAAAGGTGTTCTTCTAGATACAGATCTAGATGCAGATGATTGGGAAGGTTTAATAAATGATTTTAAAAAAGTTGTTAAAGATCAAACTAAAAAAGAATTTCCACAAAATGTTCATGAGCAACTGTTTGGTGCAATTAGTGCGGTGTTTCTATCCTGGGAAAGTAATAGAGCAAAAGTTTATAGAAAATTAAATCAAATTCCTGCTGAATGGGGAACTGCAGTTAACGTTCAATCTATGGTATTTGGCAATATGGGTGATGATTGTGCAACTGGAGTAGTTTTTACAAGGAACCCATCTGACGGTGTTAATGAGGTTTATGGAGAATATTTAATTAATGCACAAGGAGAGGACGTTGTGGCAGGAACAAGAACTCCTCAATATATTACCAAAAAAGCAAGAAAAGATGCAAAAGCAAAAGAGGCTTCGATGGAAGAATCTATGCCAAAAGTATTCAAGCAATTAGATAAAATTTTAACAGTTTTAGAAAAACATTATAAAGACATGCAGGATGTGGAATTTACAGTTGAGAATAATAAATTATGGATGCTACAGACAAGGTCGGGCAAAAGAACTTCAAAATCTGCAGTAAGGATTGCGGTAGATATGGTTAAAGAAAAATTAATTTCTAAAAAAGAAGCAGTTATGAGAATAGACCCAGCATCTTTGGATACTTTATTGCACCCCACGTTAGATGAAAAAAGTTCTGTAAATGTTATAGCAAAAGGGCTGCCAGCTTCTCCTGGTGCTGCAAGTGGTAAAGTTGTTTTTTCTTCAGAAGAGGCTGAGAGACTAAATGATATGATGCAAAATACTATTTTGGTAAGAGTTGAAACATCACCAGAAGATATCCATGGAATGCACGCTGCTAAAGGAGTTTTAACTGCAAGAGGAGGAATGACTAGTCATGCTGCAGTTGTTGCAAGGGGCATGGGCAGACCTTGTGTATCAGGCTCAAGTGAAATTGATATTAACTATGAAACTAAAATTTTTAAAACATCTTCCATTGAAGTAAAAGAGGGTGACATCATTACAATAGATGGTTCTACAGGTAGAATTATTTTAGGAGAAGTACCAACAGTTAAACCAGAAATCTCTGGATATTTTTCAAAACTAATGAGTTGGGCGGATGGATTTAGAAAACTAAAAGTTAGAACTAACTCTGAAACACCGCTAGATACAAAAACAGCAAGAGATTTTGGGGCTGAAGGCATTGGTCTTTGTCGAACCGAACATATGTTTTTTGATGAGGAAAGAATTTTATCAGTCAGAGAGATGATTTTATCCAAAACAATAGAAGATAGAAGTAAAGCTTTAGAAAAGCTTTTACCCCATCAAAAAAAAGATTTTATAGAAATATTTAAGATTATGAATGGTCTCCCAGTTACTGTAAGATTACTAGATCCACCGCTACACGAATTTCTTCCTAGAACTGAAAAAGAAATTAATGATGTTGCAAAAGTTGTAGGTCTTCCTTTAAAAGAAATTGAATCTAGAATTAATGAGCTACATGAACAAAATCCCATGCTTGGTCATAGAGGTTGTAGATTAGGGATTTCATTCCCAGAAATTTATGAAATGCAGTGTAGAGCAATTTTTGAAGCTCTATCAGAACTTAAAATTAAAAAAATTAAATCAGCATTTCCAGAAATTATGATTCCACTAGTTTCGACAGAGGCTGAGATTAGAATAATGAAGGACTTAGTTAATAGGGTTGCTAAAGAAGTTCAAAAAGATAAAAAAGTTAAAGTTGATTACATAGTTGGAACTATGATTGAGTTACCTAGAGCAGCTATTAAAGCAGATGATATAGCAAAGCATGCTGAATTCTTTAGTTTTGGTACCAATGACTTAACTCAAACAACATTTGGTTTAAGTAGGGACGATAGTGGTAAATTTTTAAATGATTATCTTGATAATAAGATTTTTTCTATAGACCCATTTATCTCCATAGATGATGGTGTGGGTGATTTAATAGAAATTGCAGTTGAAAAAGGAAGAAAAACAAATAAAAAAATTAAACTTGGAATTTGTGGAGAGCATGGTGGTGATCCTAAAAGTATTCACTTCTGTGCAAATGCAGGTTTAGATTACGTTTCTTGCTCACCATATAGAGTTCCAATAGCAAGATTGGCTGCTGCACAAGCAGAGCTTTCTAAAAAAAATTAAATTTCTAATTTAAAATCTATAGCAGGCACACTATGAGTGATGCTACCAATAGAAATTCTATCAACACCAGTTGCTGCAATTTTTTTAACTGATTTTAGGGTTACATTTCCAGAAGCTTCAGTTTCGTAATATTTTTTGACTATTTTGACGCCTGCCTTAAGTGTTTTATTATTCATATTGTCAAACAAAACAGTATTAAATTTTAAACCCATTATTTGTTTGAGTTGATTTAAATTATCAACTTCTACTGTGATTTTTTTTCCTTTTTTATCTTTGATTGCAAGAGATACTAAAGTTTTAATATCAGAGCTTGCAATGTGATTGTCTTTAATAAGAAATTCATCACTTAAGTTAAACCTATGGTTTGTACCACCACCTAACTTTACGGCATATTTTTGTATTACCCTTAAGGTTGGAATCGTTTTTCTAGTACAGCAAATTTTACATTTTTTATTAACCAATTTAACAAATTGATTAGTTTTGGTGGCAATTCCAGAGATATGACTCATAAAATTTAAAGCAACTCTTTCGCCAACTAGAATATTTTCAGCCTTACCCTCAATTATAGCTATTATATCATTCTTATTAATTATGGAGCCTTCTTTTTTTTTAATAATAAATCTAATCTTATTATCTATTAATTTAAATGTTTGTTTTGCAAATTCTAATCCAGCTATAATAGCTTGTTGGTTAGAAATTAATTTAACTTTTATTATCTTATTATTTTTAACTAAGTTTGAAGTAATATCACCAGAAGGGTACAGATCTTCATTTAAGGCAAGCTTTACAACATTCTTGATATAATAATTGCTTAATTTAATTTGAGACACTTTTATTATCTACCGATCGCAACCATTCTTTCAACAGGAATTCTTGCTTTTTCTATTGTTTCTTTATCCATTATGATTTCACCAGTTTCATTTTCTAGGCAATCTAAAATTTTTGGTAATGTAATTTTTTTCATATGAGGACAAAGGTTACATGGTCTAATAAATTCTACATTTGGGTTTTCTACTTGAATATTATCACTCATTGAACATTCAGTAACCATCATAACTTTTTTAGGTTGATTGTCCTTAACATATTTAATCATCCCACCAGTTGATCCAGCAAAGTCACTTGCTTTAATTACGTCAGGGGGACATTCTGGATGAGCTATTATTTTAATACCAGGGTTTTTTGCTCTAATATCATGTATTTCTTTTTCAGTGAACTGGTCATGAACCATACAAATACCTTTCCAAGCAATAATTTCAACTTCAGTTTGCGAAGCAACATATTTTGCTAAGTATTCATCGGGTAAAAAAATAACTTTTTTAACACCAAGAGATTCTACAATTTTGACTGCATTTGCAGATGTGCAACAAATATCAGTTTCAGCTTTCACATCCGCAGAAGTATTTACATACGAGATAACAGGCACACCTGGATATTTTTCTTTTAATAATCTTACATCTTTACCTGTGATTGATGATGATAAAGAACAACCAGCAGTCATGTCAGGAAGTAAAACTTTTTTTCCAGGGCTCATCAACTTAGATGTTTCGGCCATGAAGTGAACCCCTGCCATCAGAATAATATCAGCCTCAGTTTTTGAAGCCTCAATTGCAAGAGCTAACGAGTCAGCAGCGACATCTGCAATACCATGATAAATTTCTGGAGTTTGATAATTGTGAGCAAGTATAATTGCATTTTTTTCTTTTTTTAATTGATTAATTCTGTGAATATAAGGAGCATGAATTGACCACTCAATCTCAGGCATAACCTTTGAGATTTTTTGATAAATAGGATCAGTTGCTATTCTTACTTCTTGTGTAAATTCCATGTCAAAACTTATCAATTAGGTTAATACTTGTCATTCCTTATTATGCCACACTACTATATCCAACTAGGTAGTTTTATTCTTAAAACTGCATTTTCACTTTTTAATTCACTACCTTCCTTGAAGTTTTCATCTAGATATTTAATCAATGCAAAAGGATATTTGTCATCGATCAATACTTTGCCTATTTCAATATCATTAGCATAAATTGAAGCACCCTCAGTTAATTTTCCACTGATTAATTGTATCGGTAATAATCTTTTAGAAAGCTTATTCTTTAATTTTATTCTAGCTGTATTTTCTTGACCTACATAACAACCTTTTTTAAAATCTATTCCATTTAACTCTTCAAAATTACACTCAATACCAAATAATTTATTTTGTAATTTGTTCATATTTTTTTGAGCAATTCCCAACTGATGACTTAACTGATAATATTCATCTATTGGTGAGTCTTTTAATTCTAGCTTCTTTAAAGATAGGTAAAGCTTTTCTAAATTGATGATAAGTCTTGCACCTAGATCTTTATTTCTTGGGTCTAGTAAAATAGGGTCTTCTCTATATTTGATTGTATACCCAGGTGCATCTTTCGCACATTTAAATTTTAAAAATTTTTCTCTATTAAATGCTGCTACAACAAATTCGTTACTTAAATTCATGATTTCAACTTTAGATCTAAGTTTATATATGCTTAGTTGTTTAAAAAGTGCTTCTGTTTGAGACTTTTCACAATCTATGAAGTAGCCAGACTTATGTTTTACAATAATAAATGCAAATAGAAACTTTCCTTGAGGACTTAACAGTGATGCAAAACAACTATTATCTTCATTAACCCTATTAATGTCATTACTAATCATGTTCTGTAGAAATTCTTCAGCATCTGCTCCGTTTATGTAGAGAATACCTCTGTCTTCTAAAATATATACATTTTGAATATTCATAATTGATTGATGTCTGAATTTAATATAATTACTTTTTTCATAAATGTTAGATCTAATAATTAAAAATGGTTCATGCTACATAGATAAAGATCTTAAAGATCAAAATATTGCAATTAAAGATGGTAAAATTATAGAAATTGGTAAAATTGACAGTGAGGCCAAAGAAGTTTTTGACGCTAAAGGACTAACAGTTTTACCTGGGTGCATTGATACTCAAACTCATTTTAGAGAACCTGGATCAACAGATACAGAAGACCTTCATACAGGAAGTAGAGCAGCAATTGCCGGTGGAATAACCAGTGTCTTTGAGATGCCAAACACTAACCCTCCAACTTCCAATAAAATAGAATTTCAAAAGAAATTAGATCTCGCAAAAAATAGAATGTATTGCAACTATGCTTTTTATTTTGGGGCCACACCAGATAATGCTACTGAATTGGCAGAGCTAAAAGATTTAGAAGGATGTTGCGGAATTAAACTCTTTGCAGGCTCCTCAACTGGAAATTTATTAGTCCAATTTGAAGAAGATATTGAAAAAGTATTCAAAAGTGCCTCAAAAGTTGTTTCAGTTCATTCTGAAGATGAAGAAATTTTAAATATGAACAAAAAATTAATCAAAGAAGGGGACGTTCATTCACATCCAATTTGGAGAAGTGAAGAATGTGCAATTTCATCAACTAGAAGAATTGTAAGAATAGCCGAAAGATATAAAAAAAAAGCACACATTCTTCATGTAACAACAAAACAAGAGATTGATTTTTTATCACAACATAAAGGAAATATTACATTTGAGATTACACCTCAGCACCTAACAATATATGCGCCAAATTGTTATGATAAACTTGGAACTTATGCTCAAATGAATCCTCCTTTAAGAGATAAGTCTCATTATGATAGATTATGGTATGGGGTAAAAAATAATCTTAACGATACAATTGGGTCTGATCACGCACCTCACTTAAAAGAAAACAAAGAAAAAACATATCCAAATTCACCATCTGGAATGCCTGGTGTTCAAACACTACTCCCAGTTATGTTAAATCATGTTAACGATGGAAAATTAAACTTAGAGCAATTAATTAATTCTATATGTGAAAATCCAGTAAAAATTTTTGGAATCAAAAATAAAGGTTTTATTAAAGAGGGTTTAGATGCTGATTTTACAATTGTAGATATGAATAAAAAAATATTAATTAAAAATGAAAATATTGAAAGCAAATGTGGTTGGTCACCTTTTGATGGGTATGAATTTACGGGAACACCAGTATCAACAATTATTGGTGGTCAAATTAAAATGAGAGATGGTAAAATTTTAGGTGAACCTGAGGGTAAGCCTTTAAAGTTTTAAATAGTTTTTACTGTAAAGCTATTTACAAGCACGACACCCACAACAATTAAGAATAATCCTAACACAGCTTGCCAAGATAATGATTGTTTAAAAAAAACATACCCTAATATTGCAACTGTAAATACTCCAAGACCACTCCATGTTGCATAAACAATTGCGATTGGAATTTTATCAACTACAAAAGTTATAAGATAAAAAGATAATAAATATAAAACTGCAAGAGTAGCAGTTGGAACAATCTTTGTGAAATTTTGTGAAACGGGCAACAACATTGTTCCACCTACTTCACAAAAAATTGCAATTGTTAAAATTAGATATGTTTTAATCACTACTTAAGAATATTATTTTTAATTAAATCTTCTTTGATTTCAGTTAAAATTGCAGGATCATCAATTGTTGCTGGTATTTTATACTCTTCTTTGTCAGCAATTTTTCTAATAGTTCCTCTTAATATCTTTCCAGATCTAGTTTTTGGAAGTCTCTTAATAACAATTACAATTTTAAATGCAGCAACAGGCCCAATGGTATCTCTAACCATTTTTATACATTCTTTTGAAATAGTTTCGTTATCTTTTTTAACACCTGTCTTTAGAACAACCAGCCCGATTGGTAACTGTCCTTTTAATTTATCAGCAATTCCTAGTACTGCACACTCGGCAACCGATTGATGTTCTGACAAAACTTCTTCAATTGCACCAGTTGATAGCCTATGACCTGCAACATTTATAATATCATCAGTTCTAGACATTATCCAAATGTAGCCATCTTCATCTATATGACCTGCGTCATAAGTTTCATAGTACCCCTCATAATTAGTCATGTAGTTATCTTTGTATCTTTTATCTGCATTCCATAAGGTTGGAAAAGTTCCTGGAGGCAAGGGAAGCTTAACAACAATATCCCCCATCTCATTAGGTTTTGCTAAAGTTTGATCAGGTTTCATGATTTTGACATCATACCCAGGTACAGCTTTACAGGCTGAACCATATTTTGTTTTCATCATTTCTATTCCAGTACAATTTGAACTAATTGCCCAACTTGTTTCAGTTTGCCACCAATGATCAATTACAGGAACTTTCAATAAATTTTCTGCCCACTTGATGGTATCGGGATCTGCTCTTTCACCAGCTAAAAACAATGACTCAAATTTACTTAAATCATATTTTGAAAAAAACTTACCCTCAGGGTCTTCTTTTTTAATAGCTCTAAAAGCAGTTGGAGCTGTAAAAAGGGATTTTACTTTATAGTCTGAAATTATTTTCCAAAAAGCACCAGCATCAGGAGTGCCAACAGGCTTTCCTTCAAATAATACTGTAGTGCAACCTTTAAATAAAGGAGCATAAACAATATATGAATGTCCAACAATCCATCCGATATCACTTGCTGACCACCAAACATCATCAGCATCAATATTGTAAATATTTTTCATAGTCCATTTAAGAGCAACTATATGACCACCAATATCTCTAACAATTCCTTTTGGTACACCTGTAGTTCCTGAGGTATATAAAATATAAGCTAAATCATTTGAATTCATTTCCACACAATCTACCTCTTTTGCATTTGAAAGTGCTTCACCCCAACTAATTTCTTTTGGAGCATTTAACTCAACTGTATGATCTATTCTTTGAAATAAGATCATCTTATCTATTTTATGAGTAGCCATCTTAATTGCTGCATCAACCAATGGTTTGTACTCAACAGTTTTTCCAGGTTCAAAGCCACATGAGGCTGTAACTATTACTTTTGCTTTACTATCATCAATTCTGCTAGCAAGTTCATTAGAGGCAAAACCCCCAAACACCACAGAGTGGATTGCTCCAATTCTTCCACATGCTAACATTGCTATAACTGCCTCTGGAATCATGGGCATGTAGATTATAACCCTATCACCTTTGTCGACTCCTTGATTTCTTAGCGCTCCTGCAAATTTTGAAACTTTTTCTCTTAATTCTTTGTAGGTAAACTGCTTTTTGTTTCCAGTTATTGGGCTATCATAGATTAAAGCAAGCTTGTCACCTCTGCCTTGATCGACATGAATGTCTAAAGCATTATAGCAAGTGTTGGTAACACCATCTTCAAACCACTTATAAAAAGGTGGATTAGATTTATTTAAAATTTTAGTTGGTTTTTTAAACCAAAAAATATCATTAGACACTTCTTGCCAAAAATCTTCAGGATTTTTTAAAGAATTTTGGTAAATATCATTAAATTTTTTTGACATATTATTTGATTCTATTTTGCTGTTTTTTTTGCTTATTAAGTTAAAAATTGTATTAAAATTTAAAAAGTAAGTAAAATCAATACAAATTAGATGTAATTAAGCCTTCTAAAAACTAGATAACTTTGATAGTTAAACCTCAACCTGACTTAAGCATTAGTTTAAGTCTAGTTTATATAAACTAAAAGTTAAAACTAACAAAAGATGGAGTTTTTTATGAAAAAACTAAAATTGTTTGCTCTTACAGCTGTAGCCCTAATTGGTGCTTCAGGTGTAGCAAACGCTGAGACTGCGATGTTAGCATCTGACGACTTTGTTGGAATCTCGTTTTGGGTGATTTCAATGGCTATGTTAGCAGCAACTGCTTTCTTTTTCTTAGAAGCAGGAAGTGTTGCTTCTGGCTGGAGAACGTCAATAATTGTTGCTGGTCTAGTAACTGGTATCGCTTTTATACATTACATGTACATGAGAGATATATGGGTAACAACTGGTGAGTCACCAACTGTTTACAGATATATTGACTGGTTAATCACTGTTCCATTACAGATGGTAGAATTTTACTTAATTCTAGCTGCTGTAGGAAAAGCAAATGCTGGAATATTCTGGAGATTGTTAATTGGTACAGTAGTAATGCTACTTGGTGGATACTTTGGAGAAGCAGGATACATTAACGCTACACTTGGTTTTGTAATCGGTATGGCTGGATGGTTCTACATTCTTTATGAAGTGTTCTCAGGTGAAGCAGGTAAAGCTGCAGCAAAAAGTGGTAACAAAGCACTTGTTACTGCATTTGGTGCAATGAGAATGATTATTACAGTAGGTTGGGCTATCTACCCATTAGGTTACGTATTTGGTTACCTAACAGGTGGTGTAGATGCTAACTCACTTAATGTTATTTATAATCTTGCTGACTTCTTAAACAAAATTGCATTTGGTCTAGTAATTTGGGCTGCAGCAACGCAATCAGGTGGAAGAAAAGCTAAGTAATTAGTAA
The DNA here is from genome assembly GCA_905616395.1 of uncultured Candidatus Pelagibacter sp. GTDB lineage: Bacteria > Pseudomonadota > Alphaproteobacteria > Pelagibacterales > Pelagibacteraceae > Pelagibacter. The sequence goes on from CAJQSQ010000021.1 coordinate 45,311, forward strand.
CACGTAAATAATTTAAGAAAGGGCGAGTACACTTTGTGTACTTGCCCTTTTTTTTTAAATTACTATATATAAACCAATGGCTAAAGTTACCTACATAGAACATAGTGGAAATTCACACACCATAGAAATAGCTAATGGATTGAGTGTAATGGAAGGTGCTGTTCAAAATGATATTCCAGGAATTGATGCTGATTGTGGTGGAGGTATGGCTTGTGCTACTTGCCATGTTTATGTCAAAGAAGATTGGTTTGATAAACTTTCAAAAAAAGAAGATGGAGAAGAGGACATGCTGGATATGGCATTTGAGCCTAACAAGTTTAGTAGATTAAGTTGCCAATTATTAATTTCAGATGAATTAGATGGACTAATAGTTAGTCTTCCATCAAAACAAGGTTAAATGATTAAAACAGACACTTTAATAATAGGTGCAGGACCAGTTGGATTGTTTTGTGTTCATCAATTAGGAATAATTGGATTAAAATGTGAAGTAGTGGACAACCTAGATAAAATTGGTGGTCAGTGTATCGAACTTTATCCAGACAAACCTATTTATGATATTCCTGCAGTTCCTGAATGCACTGGAGAGGAATTAACTAATAATCTAATTGAACAAATAAAAGCATTTAAAACAAACTTTCATTTGAATGAAAGAGTGGAGGAAATTAAAAAAGTTGAAAAAAAATGGATTACAAAAACTAATAAAGGAACTGAATTTGAGTCATCAAGTATAATTATAGCTGCAGGAGTAGGTTCATTTGAGCCAAGAAAATTTCCAACAAAAGAAATTGAAAAGTACGAAGGAAAAGAGATACTTTATTCAATTAAAGACAAAACACTCTTTAAAGATAAGACAGTTTGCATTTTTGGAGGAGGGGACTCGGCTTTAGATTGGGCAATTGAACTATCAGGTACATCTAAAGTTGTATTAGTTCACAGAAGAGATGATTTTAGAGGAATGCAAGCGAGCATTGATAAGGCTAATCAATTAAAAAAAGAGGGTAAAATAGAAATTTACACAAAGTATCAACTCGATTCTGTCCAAGGGAAAGAGAAAGTTGAAAGCATTAATATAAAACATGATGATAAAACCATAAAAGAAATTAAAACAGATTATATACTAGGTTTTTTTGGATTAATAATGCAACTTGGGCCTATTGCAGAATGGGGTTTAAATTTAGATAAAAAAACAGTTCCAGTTAATACTGAAAGCTTTGAAACTAATAAAGAGGGAATTTTTGCAATTGGAGATATTTGCTCTTATCCTGGAAAACTTAAATTAATTCTATCAGGCTTTCATGAGGGAGCATTAGCTGCAAGAGGATGCTTTAAATATGCAAAACCCGATGAAAAATATAGATTTGAATTCACCACATCTTCAAAAACAGTTAAAGAACGACTAGGTGTGAAGGAGTGATTGAGCTCTTCAGTTCTGACACTCCAAATGGAAAAAAAATAAGTATATTATTAGAAGAGATAGGTTGTGATTTTAAATTTACAGCAATTGATTTATCAAAAGATGATCAATTTAAACCTGATTTTAAAAAGATAAGCCCCTTTAGCAAGATTCCCGTAATAATAGATCATGAAAATAATGAATCAGTATTTGAGTCTGGAGCGATCCTTATGTATTTAGCAAATAAATATAACAAGTTTTATGAAGTTAAAGATCGTAATGTTATAAACCAATGGTTGATGGCACAGATGGGAACTATTGGACCAATGCTTGGGCAACATCATCAGTTCCATCATTATAATCCTGGTAAAAGTCAATTTGGAGAAGAAAGGTTTTTTAAAATTGCCAAAAGACTTTATGGTGAGTTAGATGAAAGGTTGTTTTCATCAAAATATTTAGCTGGGGATGATTATACAATTGCAGATATTGCAACATGGCCTTGGATTGCAAGACATGAATGGCATGATATTGGGCTTAAGAATTATAAGAATTTGTCAAGATGGTATATCGATATCTCTAAAAGAGAAGCTGTAATAAAAGGATATCAGTTTATAAATAAAAAAGAGTTTCCTCCCCAACCTTAACCTCTTAACTTATTAGCCTGTAGATAGAGCCCAAGATCCCATTTCCTGATAATTCTATAGCCAGTACAATAACAATAATTAATATTAATTTTTTGTTCATTTAATAAATAAATATAATAATAAAACTATCCAAATCAAAGCATAATAATAAAAAATATGTTTTTTAGCAAAAGTAAATGCAATTGAATTTTTTCTAGAGTTATTTTTTTTCATATCCAATTACAAATAGCCTTTTTTTCAAGAATTGGTATAAAATATTATATGTATGGAGTTATTTCTTTAATATACTTTAGCCCTGTAAAATCTTTATCTTTTGTGAATATTGAATCATGCGAGATTAAAAAAGATTTAGGAATTGTGAATGATAGAAAATTTTCTTTTTCAAGAATTATTGACAAAAACAAAGCACTCTTAATTGAGAAAAACCCAAATGAACGAAAACTTGATAATTTTTTATCGTTAAAAAACTCCCCAGTTTTAAATAAATATAATTTTACATACACAGGTAATAAATTAACGTTAACACTTGGTGGTAAAGAGCTAATTTCTATAATTGCTGATAACCCAGAGCAAAGATCTAAACTTATAAATAAACTCACAGATTTAGAAGGCTTATTAATGAAACCAATTTATTTACTACAAAATAGTGAATTTCCCTTTTATGACACCTCACATTCAAATAAAATTTTTAATTCTATATCTCTTGTAAACCTTAAAAGTATTCAAGATTTTGAAAAAAAAATTAATGAAAAAGTTGAATTACAAAGATTTAGAGGAAATTTTTATATTGATGGAGTAGATGCTTGGGAAGAGCGTAAATGGATTGGAAAAACTATAAAAATTAACAATACTTATTTTAAAGTAGAAAAAAATATTCCACGTTGTGTTGCAATTAATTTAAAGCCAAAAACAGATGATAGTGAACTTAATTTACTTCATTCTCTAAAAAAAAATTACAATCACTTTGATATGGGTATTTATTTAAGAGCGTTAAATGGTGGTAAAATAAAAGTTGGACATACAATAGAGATAGAAAATTAAATAATTTTCAAAAATTATTGTTGATCTAAGTTAAGAAAAAAACCTTAATCGTCAGCGTATACTTTTTCATCTTTCTCATGCTTTTCTTGAGCTGCAATACAAAGATGAGCAACCGGTCTTGCCATCAACCTTTTTAATCCAATTGGCTCAGCAGTTTCCGCACAAAATCCAAAAGTTTTATCTTTTATTCTTATTAAAGCTTGGTCAATTTTAGAAATTAATTTAATTTGTCTATTAATTGCTTTCATTTCTACATTTTTATCTGTGTAAGAGCTTGCTTGATCTACAATATCTGCTGAAACACTATTGTCATCCATTGACCCATGGTAAAGGGCTTCATTATTTGCTTTTACTAGTTCTTTTTTCCACTCAGTAAGTTTTATTTTGAAAAAGGATAAGTGCTTATCACACATATATTTCTCTGTATCCTTTGGAATGTATGTTTTTGAAATTTTAATTGGTGCCTTTATTTTGTTTTCAGTAGTGGAAACTTTTTTTGTTGGTTTAGTTGACTTTTTGATTGAGGTAACTACCTTTTTTGCTTTAACGGATGTTTTTCTAGTAGGTGATTTTAAGATTTTTGGCATATATATAATTTTAAGTGGCCGGAGTATATTCAGCAATAAATACGTGTCAAGTAAGCTTAATTCATATAAATTCGATAAAATGTTAATCAATAAAATGTTAATCAATAAAAACAATATAAATAAATTGTTTTACAGTTTTCTTATAATTCATTTAATTTTATGGACATTAGTTCCCACATTAACAAATAACAATTTACCACTTGATACAATTGAAGCTTTAGCCTGGGGAAGTAATTTAGATTGGGGATTTAACAAACATCCTCCAGCTAGTGCATTTTTTCTAGAAATTATTTATCAACTTTTTGGATCGCAGGACTGGGCTTATTACTTATTAAGCCAATTGTTTGTTGTAACTGCATTTATTATTGTTTTTAAATTTGCTGAAGAACTATTTAAGAATAAAACTTTAAGTTTAATATCTGTACTTCTTTTAGAGGGTATTTATTTCTATAATTTTACAACACCTGAATTTAATGTAAATGTTTGCCAATTACCCTTTTGGTCGTTGTGTGTTTATTATTCATGGAAACTATTTGATAAGCAAAAAATGACATTTAAAGATTGTTTTTTTCTTGGAATTTTCGCAGCTATAGGTTTTTTATCAAAATATCTTTTTATTTATCTTTTAATATCAATAGACTTATTATTTTTCTATATAATTTTTATAAAGAAATATAAAAAATTTGATTTCAAATATCTAATATCTTTAGAGGTCTTTATTGTTTTGTTAGTCCCACATTTAATTTGGTTAGCTAATAATGATTATATTACAATTACATATGGATTAGCTAGGACAGGGGTGGAGAATTCAAGTTTATTAGATCATGTAACTTACCCTTTGATATTTTTAGGTAAACAGCTAGTAATATTAATTCCATTTTTTATAGTGTCATTTTTTTTGATAAAAAAAATTAATTTAAAAGTAACTTTAAAAGATAAGAAATTATTGTTCTTGTTATTTATTAATCTAATTCCAATTGGACTAATGTTCTTAACCTCAATTTTAACAGGGTCTAAAATAAGAACAATGTGGATGACTCCATTTTATTTATTTTTTGGTGTATTAATTGTCTATATTTTTCAAGCGCAAATAAATCTTAAAAAGTTAAATGGGTTTATATCAGCTTTTTTAATTTTGTTTATTTTTTCACCTTTTGCTTATGCCTATATTTCAATTACAGAAACAGATAAAAGAACAGATTATTTGGGTAAGGAAATAGCCATTAAAACTGAATACTTATGGAGGCAAAATTATACATTGCCAATAAATGTTGTCCTTGGCGATGAATGGCATGCTGGAAATTTATCATATCACCTAAATTCTAGACCAGTTTGGGAAGGATTGATTACAAAGGATAAGCTTAATTCATTGTCGAAATTTATTTGTATTGATAATATTTGCGTAGGAAATAGATGAGCAAAATAAAAATTTTAATCCCCATATATAACGATTGGAAATCAGCTTTTAAACTTTTAGAAGGTATAGACTTGCAGGTTAATGATTTAAACCATGAATTCTCAATTATAATTATAAACGACCGCTCTACTGAAGAAAGACCTAATAACAATCTTAATTTTAAAAATCTTAAGTCCATTAAAATAATTAATATGAAAAAAAATAAGGGACATGCTAGATGCAATGCATCGGGGTTAAGGTATATTGCTGAGCATGAAGATTATGATTATATAATTCCAATGGATGGAGATGGCGAAGATAGAGTAGAAGAAATAACCCTACTTGTTGATAAAATAAATGATTATCCTAATAAAGTTATTACAGCCAATAGAGTAAAAAGATCTGAAGGGTTTTTCTTTAAACTTTGTTACCTTTTACACAAATATTTAACTTTTATTTTTACTGGACAGTCTATTAAGTTTGGTAATTTTATTTGTCTGCCTAAATTTGCAGTTAATAAAATGACAAAAGAAAAATCAGCATGGAGTAGTTTTTCAGGAGCTGTTGCTAAATTATTTAAAGATAGAAAATCTATCCCATCTATAAGGGGTAAAAGATATTTTGGGCCATCAAAAATGAGTTTTATTAACTTATTAAAACACTCACTATCAATTATAGCCGTTTTTAAAATAACACTATTAATTAGATCTATATTTTTTTTAATTGCTTACTTATTTCTAATTATAGGTAATCTATCATTGATTACATTAATTCCTGTTATAGGAGTTATTATTATGATGATTTCGGTAATCATACTCTCTCAGAGAGAAAGTATTCTAGAATTTGAAAACTCTTTAGAAAACATTAGCAGCGTAGATCGGCTTAAATAGCTTTTATTATTGGTAGCGAATGAAAGTCAGCTGTATCTATCTTTGAAGAATGATCTCTTCTCATATTCCATTTTTTATTTACCCCTGCACTAGCCAAGCTTAGTGTTGATCGGCCATATCTATAATTTGTACTATCAATAACTCTCATTAAGCCTTTAATTTTTTCATCTTTTTCTGAGGAGAATAAATTTTTACTACCATCTGAACTGACCAAACCAGTCAATGTTATGCCTGCTTTTTGATACCTATATCCATTTATAAAGATTTTATTTAATGCAACTAAAGCAGTTTTAACTATTTCAATACTATTGTTGGTAGCTATTGGAAAATCTATAGTCTTAGCATTTGAATAATATACGCCTCTATTTTGAAAGGGGCTTGTTCTAACAGAAACAGTTATCGATTTTGCTATTAAAGATTCTGATCTAATTTTTTCTGAAGCATTTAAGCAATAACTTGCTACTGCTTCTTGGAGTTCTTGAAATTTTTCAACTCTTGTACCAAATGATCTCGACACTACACAGCTTTTTCTTTTTGAAGTTTTAGTTTCTAATGGGATACAAGAAATCCCTCTAAGTTCTAACGCCGTCCTAGAACTTAAAACATTAGAACTTTTTTTGATCCAAGTGTTTGACATATTTTTTAATTGCTTAGCATTGTAAATTCCATTTTGATGATAAAATTTTGTAAGTTGTTTACCAACTCCCCAAACATCATTAATATCTATTTTTTCTAATAGTGGATCAATATTTTCAATTCCTATTAAGTTTGTTACACCAGATTTTTTTTTCTTTGCTATATGATTTGCAATTTTGCTTAGTGTTTTTGTTTTTGCAATACCAATGCTAGTTGGAATTCCTGTCCACTGTAAAACAATACTTCTAATTTCTTTTCCTATATCTTCTACTTCATCATCAGGATAATTACTTAAATCTAAAAAAGCCTCATCTACCGAATATATTTCTAGCTCAGGATTAAATCTTTTTAAAGTTCTCATCACTCTTCTAGATAAATCTCCATATAAAGAATAGTTTGAAGAAAAAACATAAACATTATTTCTAAGTATTGTGTCTTTAGCTTTGAAGTAAGGTTCTCCCATTTTGATACCAAGAAACTTTGCTTCATTTGATCTTGCAATAATACAGCCATCATTATTAGACAAAACAACGACAGGTTTATTTCTAATTTTAGGATTAAATAATCTTTCACAAGAAACATAAAAAGAATTGCAATCAACAAGTGCTATTTTTTTAGTACGTTGAATGGATGACATAAGTCACAACTCCCCAAATAAATACTTCCATTTCATCACCAATAATTATTTTATCTTCAATATTTTTTGAACCTGATGTCAAAAATTGACCATCTTTTGATTTAACAAAACTTTTAACAACCAATTCATCATGAACATTTGCAACCACTGTAGAAAAATTTTTAGGTTTTAAACTTCTATCAACAACTAATAGGTCACCATCATAAATACCAACATCGGTCATCGATTTTCCCTGAACTCTGATAATGAAAGTTGCTGGAACATTTTTGATCAAATGAATGTTGAGATCCACATCTTCTTCGATGTAATCTGTTGCAGGAGAAGGAAAGCCAGCCCCAGCTTTATGTAAATAAAATGGAATAGTTAATTTCATGTTCTTGTTTTGTTCTAATCTATAGACTAGTTATACATTACACGCAATAGGTTGTATTTTGAGTCTGTAACTGAATCAAAGGTGAATCAAAACGTGAACATTGAAACTATATTTTGTGCTCTTGTGGATAACTTCAACCAGAGATAGTTTAAGCCTCATATTAAAATGAAAAAAATTTTATCACTTGTGCTTCTTGGCTTAATTATAACCTCTAACAGTATGGCTTATGAAGAAGCAAATTATGAAGTGGTGAAAAAAAATAACATCTATGAAATCAGAAAATATTCTGATCGTTTAGCTATTGAAACATCAATATCAAATGAAGGCAGCAGTTTTAGAAAGTTATTTAACTACATATCGGGCAACAATGAAAAAAATGAAGAGATTAAAATGACAACACCAGTTACCCAAATGGAAAAAAAAGGCAGTATGACCATGCAATTTTATTTACCTTCAGGATTTAATAAAGACGACATACCGAGCCCATCTAATTCAGATATTAAAATATTAAATATTAAAGGTGGTTATTATGCAGTCATTATATACTCAGGAAGAGCATCTGATAAAAATTTTATTAAACATAAAAGTATTTTAGAGAATGAATTAAAAAAGGATGATATATCAATTTTGAGCCCACCTATTAAAGCAACTTACAATAGTCCTTTCACGTTACCTTTACTTAGAAGAAATGAGGCAATGTTTAAGGTTAATATAAAAAATAAAGGAGAAATATAAATGAAAAAACTAAAATGCCATTGTGGAGCAGTAGAAGCAGAAATAAATGTGCCTGATAACTTAGAAAAAGTTTTAAAATGTAATTGTTCTATTTGTAAGAGAAAAGGAGTAATTATGTCTATGGTTAAGAATGAAGATTTTAAAATTATTAAAGGTGAAGATAAGCTAACGCTTTATAAATTTCATTCAAAAATCGCAAAACATTATTTTTGTTCTAATTGTGGAATTTACACGCATCACAATCCAAGAGCCAATCCAGCTATGACAGGATTTAATCTTGGATGTATAGATGAAATAAATACTTTTGAATTAGAAAATGTTGCTGTGAATGATGGTCAAAACCATCCACTTGATAAAAAATAATTTTTTATGCAAGAAGTTAATGATTGTTTTAACAAGATAAAAAAAGATTGTTTTAAATTTATTTCATCTCAAGAAACCAAGAAGGATAAATTTAAAAACAAAGATAAGATGATTAAATCATTTCTAATTCCTGTTAGTTTTTGGATATCAAAAAGAGTTAATAAGAAAAAACCATTAATAATTGGTTTAGCTGGAGGACAAGGTTCAGGCAAAACAACTATCTCGTCAATTTTAACTTTGATTTTAAAAAAATATTTCAAGTTAAATGTTTTTAAAGTTTCTATTGATGATTTTTATAAGACAAGAAAAAATAGAAAATCATTATCTAAAAATAAACACCCTTTATTAATGACGAGAGGAGTGCCCGGAACCCACGATGTAGATTTAATGTTAAATTTTTTTAAAAAAATTAAAGATAAAAACTTTCAAAGTTTACAAATTCCAACATTTAATAAAGCAATAGATGATAGGTGCCAAAAGAGCTTATGGTATAAAATCAAAACAAAGCCAGATGTAGTAATTTTTGAAGGCTGGTGTGTTGGAGCAAGACCTCAGTTAAACAGTCAGCTTAAAAAGCCAATTAATTCCCTTGAAAAAGTTTATGATCAAGGAGCTAAATGGAGAACCTATGTTAACAATCAATTAAAAACTAAATACAAAACCTTATTCAAGCAATTAGATGGATTGTTATATTTAAAGGCTAAAAACTTTAGCTTATTAAGAGAATGGAGATTAAAACAAGAGAGAAAGCTCTGGGTTCAAACAAAAAACAAGAAAAACTTAAAAATTATGAGCAGTGGAGATGTGATAAACTTTATGCAGACTTATCAAAGAATTACTCAACAAATGTTTAAAGATGCGATAAAAAGCTCATCAGTTATAATGAATTTAAATAGCAATCATCAGATCGAAAAGATAAAATTTAAAAAATAATGAATAAAATAATCTTAATACTCTTATCTATTATTCTTTTTAATGGAAAAGCTTTTTCTATACCTTTGTCAAAAGCATTATTGCAAGCGTACAATGAAAACCCAGTATTAAATGCAGAGCGTGAAAATATTCAAGTTTCTAGAGAAGAAGTAAAGATATCAAGAAGTGAATTTTTACCAAGTTTAACGCTGTCAGGTTCTAAGAGCCAAGAAAATACAGAAAAGCTAACTGATGGAACGGGTGCCAATTCATCCTTTACAGATGTCGATCCAAAAACTCAATCAATAAATATTGAGCAAAAATTATTTCAAGGATTTGCAGGTATAGCCAGCATGGAAAAAAGTAAAATTGGATTAACTTTAGCTGAAGCAAAACTTTTAAAAACTGAACAAGAGATTTTGTACCAAGCTATAGAAGCTTATTCAGGTCTAATTTTTTCTGATGAAAAACTTAAAATTAATCAAAATAATGTTAACCTGTTAAAGAGACAAGTTGAGACCAATCAAGCAAGATTAGAAAGAGGTCAAATCACTATATCTGATTTAGCACAATCCGAGTCTTCCTTTGCTGGTGCACAAGCACAATTTTTACAAGCAAAAAATGAAACAGTTACAGCTAAGCTGACCTATGAAAAAATTATAGGTCCAATTGTTAATACTAATACTTTAAGTAAGAATTCAGATTTAACCTTTGAATTACCAAAAGACTTAAATGAAGCAATTGAAATTTCAAAAACAACTAATCCAAATTTAATTATCTCAAGGCTAGAGTATGAGCAATCAGAAAAAGATGTAACAATAGCTAGATCCGACCTATCACCATCTGTATCTTTATCGTTTAATAGTTCAAAGTCAGACAATGTAAGCTCAAGTATTGATGAGCGTGATAAAGAAATATTAAAAGCAACTATTTCATGGCCAATTTTTAAAGGTGGAAAAAATACTGCTTCATTAAATAAAAGTAAAAATTTAAAAAATAGAAAAAAATTATTACTAGACAATGCTTTAAAAACAAATGATGCAAATATTGCAAGTGCGTGGTCAAGCTTTCAAGTATCAAAAAGTTTATTGAATGCAGTTACTGCTCAAGTTAAAGCAGCCAAGATTGCAAATGAAGGAATAACAGTTGAATATGAAACTGGTCTTGGAAGATCTACACTTGATGTTATTCAATCAAACTCAATTTTACTAAGCTCAAAGACAAGCTTAGCAGATTCTGAAAGAAACTATTTACTTTCACAGTTTAAACTTCTTCAAGCTATTGGTTTGTTGAATAGTAATTACTTAAAAATACAGTAATTAAGCCATTTTATTATAAAAAAAATAACTATTGAAAAAAAGAACAAAATGTGTACATTTAACACTCGATTCGAACACTAATTATTTAATAAAAAGGGAAAAATGACTAAAAACAACCTAAAAGTAGTTAAATCTACAAAAGCACAACAAGCAGAAGGCAACGAAAAAAGCAAAGCTTTAGACGCGGCAATGGCCCAAATTATCGATAATTTTGGAAAAGGATCAGTAATGAAACTTGGCCAAAGAAGAGCAATGGACATCGAGTCAGTTTCAACTGGATCATTAAGCTTAGATGTAGCGCTTGGAATAGGTGGCTTACCAAAAGGAAGAGTTGTTGAAGTCTATGGACCAGAATCATCAGGTAAAACAACTTTAGCATTACAAGTATTAGCAGAAGCTCAAAAAGCTGGAGGAACATGTGCGTTTATAGATGCAGAACATGCTTTAGATCCAATTTATGCAAAAAAGCTTGGCGTAGATACTGAAGAATTATTAATTTCACAACCTGATACTGGTGAGCAAGCTCTAGAAATAGCTGATACTCTAGTTAAATCAGGATCAATTTCTGTTATCGTAATTGACTCAGTTGCAGCACTAACACCTAGAGCTGAAATTGAAGGAGAAATGGGAGATCACCACGTAGGACTTCAGTCAAGATTAATGAGTCAAGCTTTAAGAAAGTTAACAGGCTCAATCTCAAGCACAAATACAATGATGATTTTTATTAACCAAATTAGAATGAAAATTGGAGTTATGTTTGGAAGTCCAGAGACTACATCTGGTGGAAATGCACTTAAATTCTATTCATCTGTTAGATTAGACATCAGAAGAATTGGTGCGATTAAAAATGGAGATGAAATTATTGGTAACTCAACAAGAGTTAAAGTGGTTAAAAATAAAGTAGCACCACCATTTAAAGTTGTTGAATTTGATCTAATGTATGGCAAGGGTATTAGCAAAGTAGGTGAATTAGTTGACCTTGGTGCAAAAGCTGACATTGTTGAAAAAGCAGGAGCTTGGTACGCTTATAAAGGTGAAAAAATTGGCCAAGGAAGAGAAAATGCTAAAACTTATTTAGAGCAAAATCCTCAAATTGCAGCAGAAATTGAAATGGCAATTAGAGAAAAAGCTGGCGTGATAGCAAAAAAAATTGAAGGTAATCCTCTTGATCCAGAAAAAGCAGCAAAAGATCAAATAGAGGATCCTAAAGTGGAAATAAAAGAAGAAGTAACACCTCCACCTAAAAAGAATTAGTTAAAGTCATCTTTAATTATTAAAAGGCGCTTAATTTAAGCGCCTTTTTTCCCTACACTTATCTAGACATCAAATAAAAAAGCTGTATTTTAAATATATGGCTGACAAAACACTAAATGAAATTAGAACAACTTTTTTAGATTATTTCGAAAAAAATGATCACAAGATAGTTGAGTCTAGCAATTTAGTTCCAAATAATGATCCGACATTAATGTTTGCAAATTCAGGAATGGTACAATTTAAAAATGTATTCACTGGATTGGAAAAAAGTGACTATGTAAGAGCCACAACCTCACAAAAATGTGTAAGGGCAGGTGGTAAGCATAACGACCTTGAAAATGTAGGTTATACACCAAGGCACCATACATTTTTTGAAATGCTTGGAAATTTCTCATTTGGAGATTATTTTAAAGAAGAAGCAATTAGTTACGCATGGAATTTAATAACTAAAGAGTTTGGGATTGATAAAAATCGTCTTTATGTAACAGTTTACCATGATGATGAAGAGGCATTCAACTTTTGGAAGAAAATAGCTGGTTTTAGTGATGATAAAATAATCAAGATAGCAACATCAGATAACTTTTGGTCTATGGGGGACACTGGACCTTGTGGACCATGCTCAGAAATATTTTATGATCACGGTGACCATCTAGAAGGTGGTTTGCCTGGCACTAAAAATGAAGATGGTAACCGGTTCATAGAAATATGGAATTTAGTATTCATGCAATATGAGCAAATTTCAAAAGATAAAAGAATAGATTTACCAAAACCATCTGTGGACACTGGTATGGGTCTTGAAAGAATAGCAGCATTACTGCAAGGAACACACGATAACTATGAAACAGATCATTTTAAAAAACTAATACTATCTGCATCTGACACATTAAACGTTAAAGTAGATGAGGTTAACCAATCTAGCTTTAGAGTAATAGCAGATCACTTACGAGCAAGTTCATTTTTATTAGCAGAAGGAGTTTTACCATCTAATGAAGGTAGAGGATATGTACTTAGAAGAATTATGAGACGTGGAATGAGACATTCACATTTATTGGGTTCTAAAAAACCAGTCTTTTATAATATCTTTAAAACACTTTTAGAAGAAATGTCTAATAATTATCCAGAGTTAGAAAGAGCACAATCTTTAATAAAAGAAACTTTAAAAACAGAAGAAGAAAAGTTTTTAGTTTTACTGGATAGAGGAATAAAAATATTAAATGAAGAGTTAGAGAAAGTGGAAAAAATATTACCTGGTGAAGTGGCATTTAAACTTTATGATACATTTGGTTTTCCATTAGATTTAACCGAAGATATTTTGAAAAATAAATCACTGACTGTAGATGGGAAGAAGTTTGATTTATTAATGAAAGAAAGCAAAGAATTAGCAAAAAAAAATTGGAAAGGATCAGGGGATAGTTCCATAGATCAAATATGGTTTAATATAAAAGATCGTTTAGGAGCAACTGATTTTTTAGGATATTCCACCGACAAAGCAGAAGGTGTAATTACTTTAATTCTTAAAAATAATAAAGAGGTTCAAGATCTACAAGAAAATGATGAAGGAATTATAATTACAAATCAAACACCTTTTTATGGCGAGTCAGGGGGGCAAGTTGCTGATAAAGGAATAATTTCTAATGAGATTTTTGAATTTGAAGTATCCGATGTTCAAAAAAAATTAGGGGATTTATTTGTTCATTATGGAAAAGTTATAAAAGGTTCGGTTAAATTAAAAGACAGTGTTGAATTAAAAATAGATACACAGAGAAGAAATAATATTAGAGCCTACCATTCGGCCACTCATTTATTGCACGAAGCGTTAAGAAGAACTTTGGGTGAGCATGTAACTCAAAAAGGATCCTTAGTTCAGTCTGATCGATTAAGATTTGACTTTAGTCATATGAAGCCTATCTCAGAAGAAGAGATGGGAAAAATTGAACATTATGTTAACTCAATAATTCAAAAAAAGTCAGAAGTGAAAACAAGAATAATGACACCTAAAGAAGCTGTTGAGAATGGTGCCCTAGCTTTATTTGGAGAAAAATATGGTGATGAAGTGAGAGTTTTATCTATGGGAAACGACGAAGGCAAATTTTTCTCAACAGAACTATGTGGAGGAACACACGTTGTAAATACAGCTGACATTGGAAAATTTAAGGTTATAAGCCAATCATCTATTGCAGCAGGCGTAAGGAGAATTGAAGCATTAAGAGACACGCAGTTAGTTGATTTTTTAAGAGAGAAAGAAAACTTATCTAATCTGTCAGATCAAAAAAATGAAGCAGTTATAAAAGAATTAGAGACAAAAATTATTAAATTAGGAGGAAAACCTGATCTTCAAAATAGTGATCACGTAGCCTTGATAAAAGACCTTAATAGACAATTTGATCAACTTTCAGTTAGCTTAATATTAAAAGATAAAGAAAAAAATAAAATCAATGATCAAATTATTAATGGGTTTAAAGTTAGATTTCAAAATATTATAGATTTACCATTTAAAGATCTACGTAAGCTAATTGATGAAGGAAAAAAAGAAATTGGTGAAGGATTAGTAATTATTTATGCAATCAATGATAATAAAGTTGGATTAGCTGTAGGTGTTACTAAAACATTAGAAGACAAGTTTGATGCTGTAAAAATTGTTAGAGCTGGTTCAGAAGTTATTGGCGGTAAAGGTGGAGGTGGAAGAGCTGACTTTGCACAAGCTGGTGGAACATTGCCTGATAAAATTGAACAGTCTTTTGAAAATATTAAAAAATTAATTAGTTAAGCTTTTTCTTAAGTTGACCATCTAACTCATCTAAGAAACCATTTGTAGTTAAATACTTACTTGAAGGCCCAATTAAAATCGCTAAATCTTTAGTCATTGATCCATTTTCAACACAATCAATACAAACTCTCTCTAAAGTTTTTGAAAAATTAATTAGCTCTTCGTTTCCATCTAGCTTTCCTCTATGAGCAAGACCTCTAGTCCAAGCAAATATAGATGCAATTGGATTTGTAGAAGTTTCTTTGCCTTGTTGATGCATTCTATAATGTCTAGTTACAGTTCCATGAGCTGCCTCAGCTTCCATTACTTTTCCATCTGGAGTTAATAGAACGCTAGTCATTAAGCCTAAAGAACCATATCCTTGAGCCATAGTATCTGACTGAACATCACCATCATAATTTTTACAAGCCCAAATATACTTACCACTCCATTTCATTGCACATGCTACCATGTCATCAATTAGTCTGTGTTCATAAGTAATTTTTAATTTTTCAAACTTTTCTTTAAATTCCTCATCAAATATTTTTTGAAAAATATCTTTAAAACGACCATCATATTGTTTTAAAATTGTATTTTTTGTTGATAAATAAACAGGCCATTCTTTAATTAAACCATAGCCAAAACAAGATCTTGCAAAGTCTTCTATTGATTTATCTAAATTGTACATTGACAAAGCTATACCCGGTCCAGGGAAGTTAAAAACTTCATATTTTATTTCTTGGCTCCCATCTTCAGCTGTCCATTTAACTTCCATCTTACCTTTTCCAGGAACTTTAAAATCTGTTGCTCTATACTGGTCTCCAAATGCATGTCTTCCAATAATCACTGGGTCTGTCCATGAAGGTACTAATTTAGGAATATTTTTACAAACTATTGGCTCTCTAAACACAGTCCCTCCAATAATATTTCTTATAGTTCCATTGGGAGATCTCCACATTTTTTTTAAATCAAATTCTTCAACGCGGGCTTCATCTGGTGTGATTGTTGCACATTTAATACCAACACCAATTTTTTTAATAGCAGCAGCTGAATCAATTGTTATCTGATCATTAGAATTATCCCGACTTTTCATGCCTAAATCAAAATATTCAATACCCAAATCTAAATATGGAAGAATAAGTTTACCTTTAATAAACTCCCATATTATTCTTGTCATTTCATCGCCATCTAGTTCTGCAACTGGGTTTTTAACCTTAATTTTAGACATATTTGAATAATATTTATTAGTAATTGTAATATAGTGCTTTATATACATATTAATAAAAAATTATCAAATAGAAGCTTATGCTAGAGAAAATTTTTCCAAAAATTCATTCCGAAGGATACAAATTTTTAGCTATAGCTATTATTGTAACAATTTTTCTATACTTCCTAAGTACATTTCTAGGATTAATTGGCCTGGTATTATCTATATGGGTTTATTACTTTTTTAGAGACCCTGAACGGATTTCAATAAACAATGAAAATTATCTAACAAGTCCAGCAGATGGTGAAGTTTTAATGGTCCATGAGGTTAATGGACCAAAGGAGCTTGGCTTAGAAGATAAAAAATTCACTAAGATAAGTATTTTTATGAACGTATTTGATTGTCACGTTAATAGAACACCTTGTGAAGGTAAAATCTCAGAAATACTTTATAAGCCTGGAAAATTTTTAAATGCATCACTTGATAAAGCAAGTGAAGATAATGAAAGAAATTATTATAAAATAATGAACAATCAAGGTGAGGAAGTAATTGTTGTTCAGATTGCAGGTTTAATTGCCAGAAGAATTGTATGTGAATCTTCAAAGGATCAAAATTTGCAACAAGGTGAAAGAATTGGAATGATAAGATTTGGAAGTAGGGCTGATGTTTATTTTGAAAATTATGAAACGTTAGTTAAAGTAGGACAAAAGACAATTGCTGGTGAAACGCTATTAGCTAAAAGATAGCTTATGGAACAACCTAAAAATAATTTTAAAATTGTATCAGATAAAAAAGCTAGAATGCTTTTGCCTAATGCACTGACATTAATAAATGTATGTATTGGATTAAGTTCTATTAAATTTGCATTAGATGAAAAATTTGAACTATCTATTATAGCTATTATTTTTGCAGCAATTTTTGATACATTAGATGGCAGGGTTGCAAGGATGTTAAAAGGAACTTCCTTGGTTGGAAAAGAATTAGACTCATTGGCAGATTTAATTAGTTTTGGTGTAGCTCCAGCTTTTATAATGTATTTCTGGTCTTTAAATAATTTAGGTAAATTTGGTTGGTTACTTACAATGATTTTTGTGGTGTGTGTTGCACTTAGACTTGCGCGGTTTAATGTAAGCTCAAACTCAGAGCCATCATGGAAAGATAATTACTTTGAAGGTGTACCATCACCTGCAGGTGGAATTTTGGTATTGATGCCGCTAATATTAAGTCTTAGTGAGATAAATTTAATAGAGATTAACTACAATATAGTAGTACCAACATTCTTTATTTTGATTTCATTTTTATTGATCAGTAAAGTTCCAACATTTGCTTTTAAAAAGATTTCCATACCACGTCGTATGACAATTTTTGCATTGTTTGGTGTTGTGTTATTTTTTGGACTTTTGTTAATATATACATTTAAAGTTTTGGTTATTTGTGGGTTAATCTATATTTGTTTAATTCCATTTGGATACTTCAGTTATCAAAAAATTAATAAACAGAAAATTTTAAGTGGTGAAAATTATGACAATGATGATCTTGAAGACATATTGTAGATGAAAAAAAATGTAATTGTATCTCTGGCTGATTCAAATTACTTTGAATTACTTAATGAATTAGTCGATTCCATTAAAAGTTTTGAAAAAAGCAAAGACACTGCAATCTGCATTTTAGATGCTGGTTTGTCAGAGCAACAAAGAGATATATTATCTAAAAAAGTTGACGAAATTAAATCAGCCGAATGGGACATTGATGTTCCAGCATTTAAAGTAAAAGGAAGAGAATGGTTAAAGAGTCAAGTATCTAGAGCTTTTTTACCAAAATACTTTCCTAGTTATGAAAAATTCTTATGGATTGATTGTGACGCTTGGGTAGGGGATTGGAATTCAATAGATCTTTATTTTAAAGCCTGTGAAAATGGAAAATTAGGAATTACTCAAACTTTTACACCTGGGTATAAAATAATGTCTAAAGTTAAATGGATATTTGGGCAATTCGCAATAATTAAGTCTCAAAATTTTAAACATGCAATAAAATCTAAAATTGGAATAGATAAAGCGCGAAAACTTGCCTTTGCTCCACATATTAATATTGGTGTTTTTTCTTTAGAAAAAAATTCAGTTGGATGGAATACATGGCAAAAAAATTTAGAACAAACATTAAAAGCTGGAAATATTTTTGGATCAGAACAATTAGCTATTAATATGTCTGTTTACATTGATGATTTAAAAACAGAGTTCTTACCTCATAATTGTAACTGGTTAGTTAGTAATCTTTTACCAAAATTTGATGAACAAGAAGAAAGCTTTGTTGAACCTTATCTACCCAATCATAAATTAGGTATAATACACCTTGCATCTGGAATTTGGGACGGTGATAAAGACATGAGATTACATAAAGAGTTAAAGATAAATATAAAAACATTAGAAAATAAGATTTTATTAAAAAGTTTAAGGTTTGGCCATTAATTGAAAAAGAATAGAATTTCTAAAAATTGGATCAATAAACAAAAAAGAGATATTTATGTTAGACAATCTCAGGTAGATGGTTATCGAGCTAGATCTGCATATAAATTAATAGAAATAGACGAAAAATTTAAGATATTAAAAAATGGAATATCGGTAATAGATTTAGGTGCATCACCAGGTAGTTGGTCTCAATATATTTCAAGAACAGTAAAAAGTGGAAGATTAGTTTCAATTGACATAAAGGGTATGGAAGAAATCGAGAATACAATCCAAATTAAAGGTGATTTTACCGATTTAGATTATCAAAAAAAAATAAAAGCCTTATTCAAATCAAAAGTCGATGTTGTTGTGTCCGATATGGCTGTTAATACAACGGGCATAAAAGACATTGATGCAATTTATACAGGTGAGCTTGCAATGGAAGCTATGAATTTTTCTAAAGAGATGTTGGTTAAAGAAGGGCGATTTGTCTCTAAGATCTTTTTAGGTTCATCATTTAACGAAATAGTTGCCTTAGGCAAAAAATTATTCAAAGAAGTGAAGGTATTTAAACCTAAGTCTAGCCGAAAAGAATCTAAGGAAAGTTTTATTATTTGTAAAACTTTAAGATAGAGACTTTTTTTTTGAAGGGAATCATATATAAATGATTATGGATCCTATAAAAGAAGCTCTCACCTTTGATGATGTCACAATGGCACCAAAATACTCAGAAGTTCTACCTTCTGAAGTTAACACCACTGTAAAATTATCATCTAATCTAACACTAAAAATACCTTTATTATCCTCTGCAATGGATACGGTTACTGAGAGTAAAATGGCTATAGCAATAGCTAAAGCTGGAGGTATCGGTGTAATTCACAGAAACCTTGATATTAAAAAACAAATTGATGAAATTAAAAAAGTTAAAAAATTAAAATTGTTAGTTGGTGCAGCTGTTGGAGCTGGACCATTAGAACTTAAAAGAGCAGAAGCTATTTTAAAAGAAAAGGTGGATTTAATTGTTGTTGATACAGCCCATGGGCATAGCAAAAAAGTTGCAGAAATTATTAAAGCTATAAAAAAATTAAAAACAAACAAAACAACTCTATGTGCTGGAAATATTGCAACAGCTGAAGCTGCAAAATTTTTAATAAAATTAGGAGTAGATATTATTAAAGTTGGGATTGGTCCAGGATCAATTTGTACAACGAGACTAGTTGCGGGTATTGGTGTGCCGCAGTTAAGTGCAATACTTGCTGTTAAAAAAGGAGTTAAAAATAATAAAGTGAAAATTATTTCTGACGGTGGAATTAAATATTCAGGTGATTTAGCTAAGGCCCTGTCTGCAGGCGCTGATGCTATAATGATTGGTTCTTTATTTGCAGGTAGCCTAGAGACACCTGGAAAACTAATTAAAAAAAATGGAAAATTATTTAAAAATTTTAGAGGAATGGGGTCAGTTGGAGCAATGAATAAAGGATCAGCTGATAGGTATTTTCAAACCAAGCAAAAAGATTCATCTAAATATGTTCCAGAAGGAGTAGAAGGATTTGTTAAATATAAAGGTGATGTTAAAAGTATAATTTACAAACTAATCGGAGGCTTAAAATCATCTATGGGTTATCTAGGTGCAAAAAAAGTTCCCAACCTTAAAAATAAACCCAATTTTGTAAAAATAACTAAAGCAGGCTTTTATGAAAGCATGGTCCATAATGTTGATGAAGTAAAAAATGAGAGCAAGTATTAATGAGAAAAATAAATAAATTAACAATTATGCTATTTATGCTTTTAAATTTTGGAAGCCATTCCTTAGCAGAAAATAATTTTTTTGAAAAAGGAAAAAATAAATATGATGAGCAAAAATATGAAGAGTCTAAATTTTTGTTTCAAAGAAGTATTGTTTTTAATCCCAAGGATCAAAATTCATATCTATATTTAGCAAAAATTTATAATTTTGAAGAGAATAAAAAAGAAGAACAAAAAAATATAGATACTGTGCTCTTACTAGATCCTACAAATGAAGAAGCAAACTATATGCTTATGGAAATAGAGTTAAAAAGATCTAATTACTCAAAAGTAAAAGAGTTAGCGGATAATTTCTCTAAAATTTGCAATAAATTATGCGATAAAAAAAATTCTATTTTAAAATCTTTAAAAAATTTAGAACCTAAAAATGAGTCTTAGTAATAATTTAAGTAAAATTTTAATCATTGATTTTGGCTCTCAATTTACCCAACTAATTGCAAGAAGAGTAAGAGAATTTGGTGTTTTTTCAGAAATCGTTAGTCATAAAAAAATAAAGTTAACCCAAATTAAAAAAGAAAATATTGCTGGAGTAATTCTCTCTGGTGGCCCTCTTAATGTTTATGAAAATGATAAATTTAAATTCGATAAAAAAATTTTAAAATTAGGAGTTCCGATCCTGGGTATATGTTTCGGTCACCAGATATTGTCCAAACTATTAGGTGGTACAGTTAAAAAATCAAAACATAGAGAGTTTGGTCTTGCTACTATAAATAAAGTGTCAAATAGTATTTTAACCAAAAATTTTTTTAATAAAGATAACTCAAGTAATGTTTGGATGAGTCATGCTGATCAAGTATCAAAAATGCCCAGAAATTTTAAAGTTATAGCATCTACAAAAAATTCTAAATTAACAATAATTGAAAATATTAAAGATAATTTTTATGGAGTACAATTTCATCCTGAAGTAACACACACTGATAAAGGTAAAATTTTATTACGTAATTTTGTTTTTCTCATATGTAAAATTAAAAAAAACTGGTCCTCGAAAGATCAAAAATTAAAATTAATTAACGAAATTAAAGAACAGGTAGGTAACAACAAAGTAATTTGTGGTTTGTCGGGAGGTGTAGATAGTAGTGTAGTGGCACAATTACTAAGTATAGCAATTGGAAAAAATTTAACTTGTATTTTTGTTAACAATGGTCTTTTAAGAAAAAATGAAGAAACACAAGTAATTAATACATTTAAGAAAAAATTAAAAATAAATTTAATTTATGTTAATGCAGAAAAAGAATTTATTACAAAATTAACAAATGTTTCTGATCCAGAAAAAAAACGAAAAATTATAGGAAATCTATTTATTAAAATATTTGAACGATATGCAAACAAAATTAAAAATGTTCAATTTCTTGCACAGGGTACTCTTTATCCAGACTTAATCGAAAGTAAATCTGTAACAGGTAGTCAAACCTCAAAAATAAAATCACATCATAACGTTGGTGGTCTTCCTAAAAGAATGAAATTAAAATTAGTAGAACCTCTTAAATTTTTATTTAAAGACGAAGTTAGAAAATTAGGATTAGAACTTAATTTATCTAATGACATAATCTCTAGACACCCATTTCCTGGTCCAGGTTTAGCAATTAGAATGCCTGGCATTATAACAAATGAAAAAATCAAAATTTTGAAAGAGGCAGATTTTTACTTTATCAAAGCTTTAAGAGATCATGGGTTATACGATAAAATTTGGCAAGCTTATGCTGCATTATTACCAGTAAAAACTGTTGGAGTTATGGGAGACAATCGTACTTACGAACATATTTGTCTACTAAGAGCAATTACATCTGAAGATGGGATGACTGCTGATTTTTTTGATTTTCCCAAGGGTTTTATGCAATCAATTTCTAATCAAATTATTAACAATATTAGGGGAATTAATAGAGTAGTTTATGATGTTACTTCAAAACCACCGAGTACCATTGAATTAGAGTAATATTTTACTATAGAGTACAAGATATTATGAAATATTTACACACAATGATTAGAATTTCTGACATAGAGAAATCATTAAATTTTTATTGTAAAGGACTAGGTTTAATCGAGACTAGAAGAATGGAAAATAAACAGGGTAGGTTTACCTTAATTTTTTTAGCAGCACCTGCTGATGAAAAGACAGAATTAGAACTTACTTATAATTGGGATGGAGATAAATTAGGTGATGGATCTAGAAATTTTGGGCATTTAGCATATCGTGTTGAAAATATTTATGAAACCTGTGAGAGATTACAAAATGTAGGCTACACAATAAATAGACCTCCAAGAGATGGTCATATGGCATTTGTTAGGTCTCCAGATAATATATCTATAGAAATTTTACAAGAAGGTAGCTTAGAACCTAAAGAACCTTGGTTATCAATGAAAAACACTGGTAGTTGGTAATTAAATGCAAAAAAAAATATTAATCATAAAATCAAAAAAGAATAAATCAAAAATTGTATGTCTTACAGCTTATTCAAAAAATACAGCATCAATTATTGATAAGCATTGTGATGTTATTCTAGTTGGTGATTCTCTTGGCTCTGTTCTTTATAATTTTTCTTCTACAAAAAAAGTAACCTTAGATATGATGATCGAACATTCAAAAAGTGTAAGGATGGGTGTTAAAAAAAGTTTAATGGTAGTAGACATGCCACATAATACTTATAGAAATTCAAAGGAGGCATTAAAAAATGCAAAAAAAATAATCTCCAAAACAAAGTGTGATGCCATCAAACTTGAGGGGGGTAAAAAACTTGTTCAAATAATTAAAACTTTAACTAAGAATAAAATTCAAGTTATGGGACATCTTGGAGTGTTACCGCAATCTGCAACTAACTTTAAATTTAAGGGAAAAAACACAGCAGAAAGAAAAAATATTTTAAGAGATTCCAAACTTTTAGAAGAAGCGGGTGTCTTTTCAATTGTTTTAGAGTGCGTGGAAAGTTCTTTAGCAAAAGAAATAACAAAAATAGTTAGGGTGCCAATAATTGGAATAGGTGCATCGGTACATTGTGATGGGCAAGTTTTAGTTACCGATGATCTTATAGGACTAAATAAAATTAGAGCTAGATTTGTTAAAAAGTATTCAAATATTGAAAAACAAATAAATGACGCCGCATTAAAGTTTAAGAAAGATGTGGTTACAACAAAGTTTCCTACTAAGAAACATTCATACTAAATTAAAAGTATTGTTTAAAAGTTTCATTAATTGATAAAACACCATAATCATTTAACCCGCCAATTATTAACTGAAGTGCAACTATTAAAATAAAGCCTAAGCCTACATAGGCTATCCATAAGTGTTTTTGAATATAATTTGCTAAATATGTTGCCAAAGCACCTGTTAATACAACTGATAAAATAAGTCCAAATATCATAAAACCAAAATAACCTTTTGCAGCACCAACTACCCCAATAACATTATCAAAGCTTATCGTAATATCCGCAAATAAGACTTTATAAATACTTTTTATATAAGAGGGTTCGTTTGATTTTTTTGTTGGTGATTTAATTTTATTTTTCATTTCAACTAAATCTTTTCGTAAATCATTAACGATCCAAATAAGGAGTAGTCCACCTAAAATTTTAATATAATAAAATTCAAATAGGTAAGTAGCAAAAAGTGCAAAAATAATTTTAAAAACTAAAGCACCCGCAACACCCCATAAGATTATTTGTTTTCTATTTTTTGGAACAAAGTTAGCAGCAATCAAGCCAATAATAATGGCGTTATCAGCAGCTAAGATGATATCTATAAAGATGATCTGAGTTAAAATTATGAATTCTTCTATCAAGGTTTCTTTATAATATTAAATAATTCAATTAATTCAATAATTTTAATATTTAGATTTTTTTGTACCCTCAATAATTTCTTTTAATTGATTATATTCTTTACAGTTACAATCTTTTAAAACATTTAATCTTCCTTTTGCGAGATCCATTCTATTAGTAGCTATATAAAGCTCTCCAAGGTACTCGTTTATTCCGTTATGATCAGGTTCGATTTGTAAGCCTTGTAAATAAAATTCTTCACCTTTTTCGTAATCTCCAAGTTTTCTAGTAGTAAAGCCTAAATAATTTAAGGTATCTGCTTGTAATGGTTTTTTCTTATTAGATTTTAGAAGAAACTTTTGTGCCTTCGCATATCTTTTTTGTGCCTTTTCAACCTTACCTTTTTTTTCATATTTTTTAGCAGCTTTAATTAAATTTTTGGCTTTCGTATAGTCTGAGGTGTCAACAGAATAATCACTAGAAGTTCCAGCCGAAAGTGAATTATTAGTAAGAGCTATAATTATTAGTAAAGTGTAAATAAGTTTTTTCATGTTTTAATTAAATTTTTTCATTTTATTTAAAGGTTTAAGTATTAAGCCATTATTAACTAAGTTATCTTTAATAGATTCTGCAGTTGCTAATGAACTTTCATTATCACCATGTATACAAACAGAGTCAATTTCACAAGGTATCTGTTTACCACTGAGACAATTTATTGACTGATTTTTAACCATATATAACACGTGTTTCTTTGCTAGCTCAGGGTCAGTGATTAAAGCATTTGGCTTTTTTCTAGAAATTAAATTTCCATCATCTTCATAATTTCTATCTGCAAAAATTTCACAGGCTATCTTCATATTTTTTTTTTTTGCAGCAACTTCCATTTGTGAGCCAGTCGGGACAAGATAAATAATATCTTTATTTATATCTTTAATTGCGTCTGCC
>CAJQSQ010000022.1 GCA_905616395.1 uncultured Candidatus Pelagibacter sp.
ATCGTACGATACAACTTTTTTTTTAATCGCATGGTTTATGATTTTTGTTATCCCATTTTTATCATTAGATCTTTCGCCATACAAAGACCCATATCTTAAAATTGTAAATTTTAGTCCAAATAGTTTTGAATATTCCTCAATATAGTTTTCTGCAGCTCTCTTGCTTGATTTATAAAAGCTACCCTCTTCACTGTTTACATAAATGGTACTTCCAAAAATAAACCTTTTAATATTATGCTTTAGTGAAAGAT
Organism: uncultured Candidatus Pelagibacter sp.; assembly: GCA_905616395.1. Lineage (GTDB taxonomy): Bacteria > Pseudomonadota > Alphaproteobacteria > Pelagibacterales > Pelagibacteraceae > Pelagibacter. Next base: position 252 of record CAJQSQ010000022.1, read on the forward strand.
TTAAGAGATTAACTGTTGAAAGGATATTTGTTTTGACTGTATCAGCTGGGTTTTGCATGGCTTCTCCAATATCTGCAATTGCAGCAAAATGATAAATAACATCAATTTTTTTTAAAATTTTTTCTAATAATTTTGTATTACTCAAATCCCCTTTAATGAATTTTTGTTTCCTATTTTTAAATTTTGATATTTTCTTGTCAAATATGTAAACCTCATGCCCATTACTTAAAAGCTTATCAGATATATGCGACGCTAAGAAACCACTACCACCAGTGACGAGAATTTTCATGTGTTATTAAAATATATAATATTACTTTATTTTATCTGTAATCATGTTTCTAGCTAAAATATTAAAAATAATATTTATTACAAAAAAAACCCCAACTGTTTAGGCTGGGGTTTTAAAATAATTTATTCATTATCTTTAAAAATTACTAAAAATTTTTTTCAGTGCATAAATCAAGCCAATTGAGCTATTAGTACTGGTCAGCTACACGCATTACTGCGCTTCCACATCCAGCCTATCAACGTGGTGGTCTACCACGGCTCTATAGGAAGAACTAGTTTTGAGGTGAGTTTCCCGCTTAGATGCTTTCAGCAGTTATCTCTTCCATACTTAGCTACCCTGCACTGCGGCTGGCGCCACAACAGGTCCACCAGTGGTATGTTCAACCCGGTCCTCTCGTACTAGGGTCAACTCCTCTCAATTCTTCTACACGCATAGCAGATAGGGACCGAACTGTCTCACGACGTTCTGAACCCAGCTCACGTACCACTTTAATTGGCGAACAGCCAAACCCTTGGGACCTGCTCCAGCCCCAGGATGTGATGAGCCGACATCGAGGTGCCAAACACTGCCGTCGATATGAGCTCTTGGGCAGTATCAGCCTGTTATCCCCGGCGTACCTTTTATCCGTTGAGCGATGCCCCTTCCACTCAGAAGCACCGGATCACTATGACCGACTTTCGTCTCTGCTCGACTTGTCAGTCTCACAGTCAGGCAGGCTTATGCCATTGCACTCTACGAACGATTTCTGACCGTTCTGAGCCTACCTTCGCACGCCTCCGTTACTATTTGGGAGGCGACCGCCCCAGTCAAACTACCCACCATACAATGTCTCGCTGCCGGATGACGGCTAGCGGTTAGATGTCAAGAAAAACAAAAGAGGTATTTCACTGGTGACTCCACAAAAGCTGACGCTTTTGCTTCAAAGTCTCCCTCCTATGCTAAATATGTTTTTCCTAACACCAATGTAAAGTTGCAGTAAAGGTGCACGGGGTCTTTCCGTCTAACTACGCGAACTCCGCATCTTCACGGAGAATTCAATTTCACTGAGTTGATGTTGGAGACAGCGGAGAAATCGTTACGCCATTCATGCAGGTCGGAACTTACCCGACAAGGAATTTCGCTACCTTAGGACCGTTATAGTTACGGCCGCCGTTTACTGGGGCTTCAGAAGTTAGCTTGCACCAACCGCATTAACCTTCCAGCACCGGGCAGGCGTCAGACCCTATACATCCACTTACGTGTTAGCAGAGCCCTGTGTTTTTGATAAACAGTCGCTTCTCCCTGGCTTGTGCCACCCTTCCATAGTTGCCTACAAAAGGGTCTTCCTTATCCCGAAGTTACGGAAGCATTTTGCCGAGTTCCTTCAACATCATTCTCTCAAGCGCCTAAATATACTCTATTAATCTACCTGTGTCGGTTTCGGGTACGGTCTTCATGATGGAGCTATTTCTTGGGACCTCTTCGCGGCAAGTTCAATCCATTAAGAACTCACAACTTACGAAATCCGTCACTACCATCAGGTCAAGGAATATTAACCTTGTTTCCATCGACTACGGCTTTCGCCCTCGCCTTAGGTGCCGACTAACTCTACGCGGATTAACCTTGCATAGAAACCCTTAGATTTTCGGCGACGAAGTTTTTCACTTCGTTTATCGTTACTTATGTCAGCATTCGCACTTCTGATACCTCCAGGATCCCTCACGGGTATCCCTTCGCAGGCTTACAGAACGTTCCGCTACCCCTTACAAAGTTCGAAAACTTTGTAAAGCCACAGATTCGGTACATGATTTTAGCCCCGTTACATCTTCGGCGCAGAAACTCTATTAGACCGGTGAGCTGTTACGCTATCTTTAAAGGATGGCTGCTTCTAAGCCAACCTCCCGGCTGTTAAGGAATTTCCACATCCTTTCACACTTAATCATGATTTTGGGACCTTATCTGGTGGTCTGGGCTCTTTCCCTCTCGACCATGGACCTTAGCACCCACAGTCTGTCTGCCGAAGAACAATGTCTAGCATTCGGAGTTTTATTAGGTTTGGTAAGAATCTCTTCCCCCTAGCCCATTTAGTGCTCTACCTCTAAACATCTATTTATTCGACGCACTACCTAAATAGTTTTCGCGGAAAACCAGCTATCTACGAATTTGGTTGGCCTTTCACCCCTTACCACAAGTCATCCAAAGACTTTTCAACGTCAACTGGTTCGGTCCTCCGGTTGGTGTTACCCAACTTTCAACCTGCTCATGGTAAGCTCATTCGTTTTCGGGTCTAATTCATTAAACTAATCGCCCTATTAAGACTTGCTTTCGCTGCGCCTACACCTAGATGGCTTAAGCTTGCTTAATAAATTAAGTCACTGACCCATTATACAAAAGGTACGCCCTCACCCTAAAAAGGGCTCGGACTGATTGTAGGCATGCAGTTTCAGGTTCTATTTCACTCCCCTAATAGGGGTTCTTTTCACCTTTCCCTCACGGTACTAGTTCACTATCGGTCACTGAAGAGTATTTAGGCTTAGAGGGTGGTCCCCCTATATTCGAGCAGGATTTCTCGTGTCCCGCTTTACTCAAGAATTTTGTTAGACATTACTCATACGGGACTATCACCCTCTATGGTTAGCATTTCCAAACTATTCAAATTTTTCTAACAAAACTACTGGCCTGTTCCGCGTTCGCTCGCCACTACTAACGGAATCTCAATTGATTTCTTTTCCTCTGGTTACTTAGATGTTTCAGTTCTCCAGGTTGTCTCTTTAAACCTATGTATTCAGTTTAAAGTACCACATAAAGTGGTGGGTTTCCCCATTCGGAAATTTTCGGATCAAAGCTTACATACAGCTCCCCGAAACTTATCGCAGTATATCACGTCCTTCATCGGCTTTCAGTGCCAAGGCATCCACTACACGCCCTTAAACGCTTGATTTATGCACAGAAAAAAATTCTTTTAAAAGAAAATTTATCTATGTTGTGATCAAATTTTTATTTTGAACATTAAATAATAACTTTTAATGTTCGGATATAGATATTGATATAAATTATTTTTATTTACAGTTTTAATAACTAAATGTTTCCTGGTGGAGGATACAGGGATCGAACCTGCTACCTCCTGAATGCAAATCAGGCGCTCTCCCAGATGAGCTAATCCCCCATTTAGGTTTTTGGTGGGCCGAGAAAGACTCGAACTTTCGACCCCACCCTTATCAAGGGTGTGCTCTAACCAACTGAGCTACCGGCCCTACAAGAAGGAAACATTACTTTAAGAAGAGAAATGAGGACGGTCAACATTACCGATGTATATTATTTAGAGTGAAATTTTACTTTCACTCATCCTTAGAAAGGAGGTAATCCAGCCGCAGGTTCCCCTACGGCTACCTTGTTACGACTTCACCCCAGTCGCTGACTATACCGTGGTCAAGGGTTTGAAACCTTGCCTTAAGGTAGAACCAACTCCCATGGTGTGACGGGCGGTGTGTACAAGACCCGGGAACGCATTCACCGTGGCACGCTGATCCACGATTACTAGTAATTCCAGCTTCATGCACTCGAGTTGCAGAGTGCAATCCGAACTGAGGCATCTTTTCGGGATTTGCTTAACGTTGCCGTTTTGCTTCCTGTTGTAGATGCCATTGTAGCACGTGTGTAGCCCAACACGTAAGGGCCATGAGGACTTGACGTCATCCCCACCTTCCTCCAGCTTATCACTGGCAGTTCTTTCAGAGTGCCCAACTTAATGATGGCAACTAAAAGTGAGGGTTGCGCTCGTTGCGGGACTTAACCCAACATCTCACGACACGAGCTGACGACAGCCATGCAGCACCTGTGTTTCGTCCGGCCGAACCGAAAACTCTAATCTCTTAGAGTCGCGACGAACATGTCAAGTGTTGGTAAGGTTCTGCGCGTATCTTCGAATTAAACCACATGCTCCACTACTTGTGCGGGTCCCCGTCAATTCATTTGAGTTTTAACCTTGCGGTCGTACTCCCCAGGCGGTGTGTTTATCGGTTTCCCTGCGACACTGAAAATAAATTTCCAACGTCTAACACACATCGTTTACGGCATGGACTACGAGGGTATCTAATCCTCTTCGCTACCCATGCTTTCGTTCCTCAGTGTCAGTAATGATCCAGAAAGCTGCCTTCGCAATTGGTATTCTTTCTAATATCTACGAATTTCACCTCTACACTAGAAATTCTGCTTTCCTCTATCATACTCTAGCTGAAAAGTTTTGATGGCAGTTCCAGAGTTAAGCTCTGGGATTTCACCACCAACTTTTTCAACCACCTACGAACTCTTTAAGCCCAGTAATTCCGAACTACGCTAGGTCCCTTCGTATTACCGCGGCTGCTGGCACGAAGTTAGCCGGACCTTCTTATTCGGGTACAGTCATTTTCTTCCCCGACGAAAGAGCTTTACAACCCAAAGGCCTTCTTCACTCACGCGGCATCGCTGCATCAGAGTTTCCTCCATTGTGCAAGATTCCCCACTGCTGCCTCCCGTAGGAGTTTGGGCCGTGTCTCAGTCCCAATGTGGCTGATCATCCTCTCAAATCAGCTATTGATCATAGTCTTGGTAGGCCATTACCCTACCAACAAACTAATCAAGTGCGGGCTCATCCAATGGTGCATAAAGCTTTCTCCGTAAAGACTTATCCGGTATTAGCACAAGTTTCCTCGTGTTATTCCAGGCCAAAGGGTAGATACCCACATGTTACTCACCCGTCTGCCACTAAGTATTGCTACTTCGTTCGACTTGCATGTGTTAGGCGTGCCGCCAGCGTACGTTCTGAGCCATGATCAAACTCTCAAGTTAAAAAACGGCGCACACTAGCTTCATATATAAATTGTAAGAATACAATCCATACGATTTTGAAGTGTGTACGACAAATTTTGGTAACCTTAACCGTCCACACTTCTCTTCTTAAATTTTTACTTTTTAAATAGCTAATTGGGTCTAAAACGCCCAATAATCCCCACTAATTTATTGATTAAACAATAATTTTACTGAGAAAGTGTGCTGCTTATAAGCTAAAATAAAAGTAAATCAAGCATTTAGC
>CAJQSQ010000023.1 GCA_905616395.1 uncultured Candidatus Pelagibacter sp.
TTTGGAATAAAGGTTGCTGAACTTACAGTGATGTTTGTTAAAGATTAGTAATCTATTTTCTTCATCCCTTTTTCAACAATTTTAAAATAAATACTGCTAGGTAACATACTTAAAAATTTCAAAAGATAAGTAAAAGCTTTAGGGAAATGGATTTCAAAGCCTTTCTTCTTAACTAAGCCTATATAAATTTGTTCTGCAGCAAATTCAGGTGGCTTTATCATTGGCATTGGAAAATCATTTTGATCTGTCATTGGAGTTTTAATAAAGCCAGGACTTACTAGAGAAACTCTTACATTTTTTCTTTTCATTTCAAAATGAAGGCTTTCTGCAAAACTTGTTAAAGCAGATTTAGACGCACAATAAGCTCCTGCTGCAGGTAAACCTCTATATCCAGCAACAGAGGAAATGATTGATATTTGGCCACTTTTTTTATTATTATAATACTCATAAACAGAGTTAATCGAATTCATTGTACCAAAGTAATTAACTTCCATAATTTTTCTAATCTTATCAAGATTGAATTCCTTCTCTGATTTGGGGTCGTGTATGCCAGTTCCAAATATAGATATTTCAACATCATTAAATTTTTCAATAATATTTTTAAAAACTGATTTACATTGATCAATATTAGTAACATCTAAAGGAAAAGAGTGAATATTTGAATTCTCTTTATTTAAGTCTTGTAGTAAATTTTCTCGTCTTGCAGATGCTGCTACTATCCATCCTTCATTTGCAAATTTTAAAGCTAAAGCCTTACCAATTCCACTACTTGCACCTGTTATCCAAATAACTTTTTTTTCATTCATAAATCAATGTATAATACGAATATGCTAAAAAATAAAATTTTATCTTTTATTCTATTTACTCTAGCTACTTACTCAGCTTCAGCTATAGGTGGATTTGCAACAATTACCTTTAAAGAGCCTTGGTACTCGTTACTTATTAAACCATCTTTTAATCCACCAGATTGGATTTTTGCACCAGTATGGACAACTCTTTATCTAATGATGACAATTGCGATTTGGAGTTTTTGGCACTCAAAAAATAGAGATATGAAGACAGTTTATATTTATCTTATTCATTTAATTTTTAATACAACTTGGAGTGTAGTTTTTTTCGTTCTGCACAAAATGATTTTAGCTTTGCTCATACTAATAATTCTAATTTATTTGATAATCATTCTCATTCTCAGATTTAAACGTGTCAACTTGCTAAGTTCTTATTTGATGATTCCTTATTTACTTTGGTGTTCCTTTGCACTAGTGCTCAATGTAAGTTTAATCTTATTAAATTAAAATAAATTATGGATGATGTTGTAATAATTGGTGGTGGAATTATAGGAGCTTCTACAGCTTATTTTTTATCTAAAGAGGGTAGAAAAGTTAAAGTTATTGAAAGAGACCCAACATATAAAGAAGCATCATTTCCATTATCTCTTGGTGGTTTTAGGAGGCAATTTTTTCAAAAAGAAAATATCTTACTAGGTAAGTTTGCAAGAGAGTTTATTTCCCAAATACCAGATCTATTGAAAACTAAAAAAAATCCTAACCCAACTGCAAGCATGGTTGCAAATGGATATCTTTTGATGTTTGGCCCAGAACATGCTGAAGAACAATATAAAGCATTAGAAAATCATAAAGCCTGTGATGCAGGTACAAAAAATATTAAAGGTTCAGAATTATCTAAGACATTTTCTTACATAAATTGTGAAGGTATAGAAACCGCAACGTTTACTGATAACCAAAGTGAAGGCTGGATTGATCCATTTATGTTTCATAGTGCGCTCAAAGGTAAAGCAATTGAACTTGGTGCAGAATTTATTAAAGGTGATGTAAAAAATATTTCAGAAATTAAAGCTAAAACTATTATTTCGGCTGCTGGTTGTTGGACAAATAAATTATTGGAAGACATTCCTGTAGTACCTCAAAAACATACTGTTTTTAGAGTTAAATGCCCAACTCACATTCCAGAAATGCCTTTATGTGGAGATTTAACTACAGGAGTTTATTGGAGACCAGAAGGTAATGAATATTTAGCTGGTTCACCAAATTCAGTTTTTGATGCAACTGATTTAGAACCTGCTTGGAATGATTTTGAAGAATTAGTATGGCCAGCATTAGCACAAAGAATACCAGCATTTGAAGAGTTAAAACTAACTGGTGGTTGGGCTGGTTACTATGATTGCAATAAATTAGATAATAATGCTGTTGTTGGTAAGCATCCAAAATATGACAATGTTTATATGGCATCAGGTTTTACAGGTAGAGGTTTAATGCAAGCACCTGGTATTGGAAGAGCTCTAACTGAACTAATTACAACTGGATCATATCAAAGTATTGATATTAGTGATTTTTCTGTTGAAAGAGTGTTAGAGAATAATGCAAGACCAGAACCTTACGTCTTATAAATAATTAAGTACCACAAAAAGTTTTATAATCTTCATTTCCGTGTGGACTGGGATTTTGAAATATTGAAATATTTTCTTGATCTGTATACGGTTTTTCTAAAACTTTTAATATATTATGTACTGGTTCAATATCACCATTATTTGCTGCTGCTAAAGCTTCTTCAACCATGTGATTTCTTGGAATTACCAATGGATTTGTAGTGTGCATTAATTTTAAATACTTTTCTTCAGTATTATTATTTAATTTTAAACGGTCACCCCATCTTTTTTTCCAAATAATAAAATCTTCATTATTATATTTTTCATTAAAAGAAAATTTTTCATTCATTAAAAAGCAAAAGGTATTGGTATAATCAGCCTTATTTTTGTGCATCCAAGTTAATAAATCCATTATTAAAATCTGGTCATTTATATCTTCTCCAAATAAACCTAATTTATCTCGCATCATATTTAGCCACTTGTTTTGATAAATTTCTTCAAAGGTGTTTATAGCTTCCGTTGCCATCTCAACAGCTTTATCTTTATCATTATCTATAAATGGAATTATACATTCAGCAAATCTTGCTATATTCCATTTTATAATTTTTGGTTGATTTAAAAACGAATATCTTCCTTGTTGATCTATTGAACTAAAAACTGTCTCTGGATTATATTCATCCATAAAGGCACATGGACCATAATCAATAGTCTCTCCTGATATGGACATATTATCTGTATTCATAACACCATGAATAAAACCAGTACGTATCCAATTTACTACCAAGCTAATTTGAACATTAATTAGTGTCTTTAATAAATCTAATGCCTGATTTTTTGAATTTTTTATATTGGGGTAATGTCGATTAATTACATAATCCATCAGCACTTTTAAATTTTTATTATTTTGTGTTGCTGCTAAGTATTGAAAAGTTCCCACTCGAATGTGACTAGATGCAATTCTAGTTAACACAGCACCAGGTAAATACGTATCTCTCATAACATTCTCACCTGTTTTAACCACCGCAAGACTTCTTGTTGTTGGAATATTTAATCCATGCATTGCTTCACTAATAATATATTCCCTTAACATAGGGCCTAATGCAGCCCTACCATCGCCACTTCTAGAGAAAGGAGTTCTTCCAGAGCCCTTAAATTGAATATCAAACCTTTCTTTGGTTTTAGAAAGGTGTTCACCCATTAAAACAGCACGTCCATCACCCAACATTGTAAAATGACCAAATTGATGACCTGCATATGCTTGTGCAATTGAATTTGATCCTGTTGGTAATAAATTACCTGAAAATAATTGAGATAAATTTTCTTCACTAATATTAGTGAAATCTAAATCTAAATCTTTAGATAAATCCTTATTTACAATTATCAGTTCAGGAGATTTTACCGGAATAGGGGCTTGTTTTACTAAAAAATCATCAGGTAGCTTTGAATAGGTGTTATCAAAAGACCAACCGGCTTTATCAATATCTATATTTGAAGTAGTCATTTTAGAAATTATAAACTTAATAATTTTTAAAGCACCTATTTAAATATGAGTAATTAAGAAAGCTCTGCTTGATTTTCTTTAGGTTCAACGACAGTTTTAAATTGATTAGATATCTTTTGAATTTCTACAGAAGAAACTTTGTACTCTGCACACATTGTTTCTTCATCCTTACCATGACCAGTTACCATGTTAACCATGTGTTCTGGAAAGTGGAATGTTGTAAATACAATTCCTTCTTTAACTTTATCTGTTACTTCTACTTTTAAAGCAACTTCTCCTCGTCCAGAATAAAGTCTTCCTATGTCACCTGTATTTAACTCTCTTTTGTTAGCATCATTAGGGTGAACTAGTAACAAGTCTTCAGAAACTATATTAATATTTTTAGTACGTCTTGTCATAGTAGCAGCATTATAGTGTTGAAGAACTCTACTTGTTGTTAGAATTAAAGGGTAATCTTTTTTATTAGTAGCTATCTCATTAGATTCTTTCCAATCAAAATTTTTAAGCTGTCCTTTTCCAATTTTAAAAGTTTCTTGGTGTAAAATTTGAGTATCTGTTCCATCTTCTTGAACTGGCCATTGTAATCCCATCTTACCAAGTCTTTCTCTTGTTACACCTTTGAAGAAAGGAACAACATCTGCAATTTCTGCAAGAACTTGATCGGCATCATAAGTTGGTTGATCAAAACCTAATTTTTGCATCATATCAGTTACAATGTTTCCATCAGTTTTTGTACCTGGTAGAGGAGGTACCGCTCTGTTTACTCTTTGAATTCTTCTTTCGGTGTTAGTGAATGTTCCATCTTTTTCTAAAAAAGTTGTTCCAGGTAATACCACTGTTGCAAGTTTTGCAGTCTCACTCATAAAAATTTCTTGTACTACTAATAATTCTAAAGAGTTCATTGCTTGAACCACATGTGCACTATTAGGATCCGTTTGAACAATATCTTCTCCAATAATCCATACAGCTTTCACATCTTTATTAATTGCTCCATCAAACATTTCTGGAATTTTTAGCCCTTGTTTTGATGGGTGGACAACTCCATATTTTTCAGTGTAGAAATTTTGAACTTTTTCATCAGCTACTTCAAAGTAACCAGCTCCTTGATGAGGTTGGCACCCCATATCTGCTGCACCTTGGACATTATTTTGTCCTCTTAATGGATTAACACCAACACCTCTTCTACCAATATTACCTGTAATCATTGCTAGATCGGCAATTAGCATTACTGTTTTAGAACCTTGCTCTTGTTCAGTAACTCCTAAACCATGGAATTCCATAGAATTTTTAGCTGTTGCATAAGCTATAGCTGCTTCTTTAACTAATTGTTTATCAACACCAGCAACCTTAGCTAGTTGATCCATATCTTGTCTTTCAATCTCTTTAATGAAATTTGCAAAACCTTCAGTTCTATCTCTAACAAAATCTTCATCATAAAGATTTGCTTTCATTATAAAATGTAACATCATATTTAAAATAGCTACATTTGTTCCAGGTCTTAGTTTGATATGGTAATCAGCAAGCTCGGCTAGTTCAGTAGTGATAGGATCTAGAACTATTAGTTTTTTGCCCTTCATTACTTGTTGTTTTATTTTTGCTCCAGTAACTGGGTGAGCATTTGTTGGGTTTGCTCCTATAACCATAAACAAATCTGCATGGTAAATATCTTCTGTAGAATTAGTTGCAGCGCCAGTTCCAAAAGTTTGCTGCATTCCCCAAGCAGTAGGTGAATGACAAATTCTTGCACAACAGTCAATGTTGTTAGTTCCGATTGCAGCTCTAATCATTTTTTGGAAAACATAATTTTCTTCATTAGTACATCTTGCTGAAGAAATACCTGCAACTGCATCTGGTCCACTTTCTTTAGTTATTCGATTTAATTCTTTTTTAATAAAGTCATAAGCTTCATCCCATGATGCTTCTTCAAATTTTCCGTTTCTTTTAATTAAAGGTGTTTTTAATCTGTCAGGATGATCGTAAAATCCAAATGCATATCTTCCTTTAATACAAGTGTGACCTGCGTTAACTTCAGATTCTTTAGGCGTAGATATTGCAACAACTTTGTTATCTTTAATAGATGCTTCTAAATTACATCCAACTCCACAATAAGAACAAGTTGTTCTAACTTTTTCATCTACAGCAGCTGATTTTGATTGAAAGACATCTGATATTGCATCTGTTGGACATGTATGTGCACAAGCACCACAAGATACACAAGATGAATCTCCAAACAAAGCATCATTATCTGTTGTAATTTTAGATTCAAATCCTCTACCACTCATTGTTAATACAAAAGAACCTTGAATTTCATCACAAGCACGAACGCATCTTCCACAGTTAATACAGTTATCTAAATTCATTCTCATATAATCATGAGAAGTATCTCTTGGAATACCTTTGTGTTGTTTAGGAGTATTGTATCTATGATCTGATATACCTAAATCATTAGCAACATCTTGAAGTTCACAATTATTATTAACTTCACAAGTACCACATTCCATTGGGTGATCAGTTATAACTAGTTCAATAATATTTTTTCTTAATTCTGTTAGCTTTTCATTGTTTGTAAAAATATGTTGGTTTTCTGCAACAGGCGTATGGCAGGAAGCTACAATTTTAGTTGGCCCATCTTTAACTAAAGCAACCTCAACAGAACAAACCCTACAAGCTCCGTAAGGTGCTAAGTTTGGATCGTTACATAAAGCAGGAACCTTTTTTTCACCAAGGTAACTTTTTACAAATTTTAAAACAGAAGTATGGTTAGGGCCAATTTCATATGGCTTACCATCTATATATGCAATTTTTCTTTTTTCTGAACTCATATTACCCTTTAAAATCTATCTTAGTTTTCATTGACCATATCATCCTTCATTTCATCACCAAAATATTTTAATATATTCATGATAGGAGTAGGTATCGCCCCACATAGGGCACATAAACAACCATTTTTCATCGTTAATAGTAAATCATTTAATACTTTTAATGGAATCTTGGCTGTTTTACTCTTTAACTGATCAAACATTTCTTTGCCTCTATAAGATCCAAGTCTCCCTGGAAAACATTTTCCACATGATTCTTCAGCTGTAAATTCAAATAAATGATGAATATATTCAACCATTGGAAAATCTTTTGGAATACTAACTATACTTGCGTGTCCAAGCATAAAACCAGCTGCTGTAAATTCTTGAAAATCTAGATTCAGCTTTTCAGCTTCTGCAATTGGTATCACGCCACCTAATGGTCCCCCAATTTGTAATGCTTTTACAGGCTCTTTAAAGCCACCACCAATATCATTTAAAACTTTTTTCATGGGTGTTCCCATTTCAATTTCATAAACACCTGGATTGTTAAAGAAGCTATCAAAACAAACTAATTTAGTACCAGCTGATTTTTTGTTACCTATAGAAGAAAATTTTTCCGCACCATTTAAAAGTATACCTGCTGCTGCAGCTAGGGTTTCAACATTATTAACAACAGTTGGTTTTTTATATAATCCTTCAGTAACAGGAAAGGGAGGTCTTACTTCAACTTCTGCTCTACGCCCTTCTATTGAAGCAATTAAAGCAGTTTCTTCTCCACAAATATATGCTCCTTGCCCAATACATATATTTAAATCAAAAGAAAAACTTGTTCCAAGAATATTCTCTCCAAGCAGTCCATCTTTTTTTAATGAGTTAATTGATGCATTTAAAGATTCAATTGATTTTGGATATTCTCCTCTGATATATAAAACTCCTTCATCACCACCAATAACATATCCACATATAACCATTCCAAATATTACTTTTAAGGCCTGATCTTCTAATAAGTATCTATCTGAATATGCACCAGAGTCTCCTTCATCAGCATTACAGATAACGTATTTTTTTTCTGACTCTGCTTTACGGCAATAATCCCATTTTAATCCAGTTGGAAAACCAGCACCACCTCTTCCAGTTAAGTTTGAATCTAAAAGAGTTTTAACTATTTCTTGTTTGTCAGTGTTTATAAATTTTTCTAAATGCTGTTTAAACTTATTATTATCAGAGATTTTATCATCCATTAAAAAACTTGTTGATGCAAAACTTTCTGAATAAAATTTTTCTTGTTCTAAATCTTTACCACTGATTATTTCATCAATTTTATTGATGTCATTACCTGCATAATTCTGGCCATTATAGTGAAATGCATTATTCTCATAGCAATAACCAAGGCAGAACATTTCACCCACTTTATCATCACCAAGTTTTTCCTTTAATTTTTCCTTTAATGGTCCTTGAGTCCCAGCACACATGCAGGCACTTCCATTACATACAAAAGCTTTTTTCTCTCTATGGGCTGGTCTTAAAAATTCATAAAAACTCTCAGCACCGTGAATAGTAGAAACACCCATGTGATATTCTTTAGCTATTTCTTTAATACCACTTGAATCTTTAGAATTTAATGATCGTTCATAAACTTTTTCAAAAAGATTATTTTTTAAGCCAATTCTTCCAGATAGATTACTAATATTTTTTG
>CAJQSQ010000024.1 GCA_905616395.1 uncultured Candidatus Pelagibacter sp.
AACTAGCTGATGCTAAAAGTAGATTTTCATTAAATATAATAATAGCAACGCATTCAGCTCTAGAAATTGCTACGTTCAATCTATTTCTACTAAAGAAAAAATCTTTATGCCTTGGTAAACTTTCAACATCAGATGTGGTCATCGATATAAGTACTACTTTTGCTTCTTGTCCCTGAAATAAATCTATAGTCCCCACTCTAACTTCTTCCTTAAATTTCTTTTTTAGTCTCTCTCTTATGTTGTTTGCTTGCGCATTATAAGGAGCAACAACCATAATATCTTTTGCAGATATTTTGCCTGTATTTTTACCAACCTTAAATTCTTTATTGATTATCTTATTGTATGTTTTTTCAATTAAATCTGCCTCTTCATCAGATCGTTGAGAGCAACCACTATGTTCGATAGGTACATAAAATAAACCTTCATCTTTAATTGGATCTAATTTAAGATTAACAGATCTTGTCTCTGTTATTGGATCTGAGGTTAATCTTGAGTCATAGAAGCTTGAGGAAATAAAATCACAAATTTTATTATTTAATCTTCTTGTTGTATTTAGAAATATACCTCTATCAGCTGAAATAGTATCTTTGTCTTCTAATATGAAATCCAAAGAACTCATTCTAGCATAACCCTCATGCTTTGCTCTCATTGGCTGAGAAAGTTGCATTTGATCACCAATTAAAACTAAATTTTTAGCTGATGTAGCATTCGCTATTGTTGTACCTAAAGCGACCTGTCCTGCCTCATCTATAAAAAGATAATCTAATGTTTTGTTCATTCTAGGATCTACAAAAAACCAAGATGTACCTGCATACAATGAATAATCATCCATGTTTAATGGTTTACTGACTGTAATGTCTTTTATAAATTTCCAATCATATTTATCTGAGCTTTTGGCTTTTCTCATTCCAGTAAATTCAAAATCTTGATCTTTAGCTTGTTGCTCTATTGCCTTCAGCAAAGTTTTGATCGCCTCATGTGAATTACTAGTAACACCAACTTTTTTTCCTGCCCTCATTAATTCAATAATAATATTTGCAGAAGAATATGTTTTTCCAGTTCCAGGAGGCCCTTGAATTGTTAAATATGAGTTATTTAAATTTTTAACAATTTCTGTTGATTGGACAATTAAATCTTTTCCTTCATTAATTAAATTAGAACCCTTTTTAATATTATTTATATCTGGGTGTTTTCGCTCCAACATATCCATAATTGATTTATAATTTTTTCCATCATTCTTAATATAATCTTCTAAAAACTTATTTAATGCTTGATCATGCTGATGTACTTGTGGTGGAGTACCATTTCCTAAGGTTAACAGACTTGGCATCTCAATATTTTTTCTTCTTTTAGAAACAAAGATTTTAAGTATATTTTTATCAGGAAAATTTTCTTCTATTGAGTATATATTACCCAGACCTTTAATTTGATGAGCATCAAAAGCTGTTTTTCCTTCTTTTAATTTATAGTTTTGATCATTAAATCTATAAGAGTAAATAAAACCATCGTCAGTAACTTTAGGCTTGTCATCAATTAAAACACAATTAGCTATACACTCTGTGTCGTCTTCAAGTTCCAAATGAGTTTTTTCAGCTCTATCAAAAACTTCCCAAAATTCTGGTTTATTACTCTTCCAATGAAAGCCTATAAAATTCTTTAAATTATCAACAAAGTTTTTGTTAGTTTTATTTTTCTTTTTTTCTAACCTATTATTTAAGTCAACCTCTACTTCTTCTCTAGAAAGCTTGTTAGGTACTTTACGTCTATATTTATTTGGCTCTTGATCTTCCTTCTTGACTTCTTCTGCTCTTAAAAACCAATCAATGCTTTCTGGTTTATTTTTAACTAAAAATTCTCTTAAATGATAAGTTGAGATACAGTCTTCTTCATTATAGCTAATGATGTCTTTTTTAAACTTGTCATTTCTGGTTACTATCCAATTTTCATATTTAACAACACTATCATCTGCTTTAACTATGTCAGCTTTTCTCACAAAATTATAAAACTTCTCAATAGACTTAAGAGACATATCTCTTTCAGAGGTTCTTATACTTTGGTTTGCAATACTAAATAAATCAACATATTTTTCTTTTCTTAACAAATCGTCATTTACGATATCTCCTTTAGGAAATTCAGCAGAATAAACAGTTGCTAATTCTCTAACAGCTCTTTTTTCATAAGATGCATAATGATAGATATGAGCATTAGGGAACTCTTCAAAACGTTTTTCTAAGAAATTTATAAGTTCAATAAAAATATTTTTTTCACTTTCTTTGTCATGATTTTTTGCCCAAAGATCTTTGAACTTTAGTTTATCTTTGTCTTTATAATAAAGACCATGTAGATATTCGAAAGGACGATCCATTCTAGGAAAGCCTTCAATATCAAAAAAAACATCTCCATCATCTGGTTTAGGTAATTTATAAAATCCTTTACCATAATCTGGATCTAGAAATATTATCTTATCTTCTCCAGTCAATCTTTTATCTTCTTGTAATTGTGCCTGAGATTTTATTTTTTCAAAACTTTCAGTATTAATTTTAAGTTCAGTTGCAATGAGTTTAGTTTTAGCTAATTGTTCAACAGTACTTACTTTATTTTTCTTTAATTTTTCTATTTGGGATTTGTTGGATCCTGCCACTAAATTTACATAATTATCTTTTTCCCAAATTTGATCACACTCATCTTTCCAGTTACAAAGATTGCAATACGAACACTTCTCAGGATATAATTTTTCTTTAGTAGTATTTGATAGAAATTTAACAAATTCTTTCTTACCATGATTAAATAATTCTATATATTCTATGGTCTTAAAAGAGTGGAGTTCATCTGAACCATCAATGAGATACATCTTTTCAGGCATTAACTTTTGAATCTTACCAAGCATATCTGAATAAGCTGTTATTTGAGTGACATGTCTTGGTCTTAGATTTCTGGTAATTTTAGTATCGTAAACTTCATAACTATAATCGCCAAGATCAGATGGAGTATCGCATTTAATTAAAAAATCAGCCTCTCCTCTAAAGTTTTCATCTATAAGGTAAGCATGATAAATTAAATCATACCCCTTCTGTATGGCTCTTACAGTCTCATTAAATCTATCATTTTCATCTAGATCTGACTTTATTGAAATGTTTTTCTTATATTTGTCCTTTAATAATTTGAAGTGTTTTTTCTCATGT
The DNA here is from genome assembly GCA_905616395.1 of uncultured Candidatus Pelagibacter sp. GTDB lineage: Bacteria > Pseudomonadota > Alphaproteobacteria > Pelagibacterales > Pelagibacteraceae > Pelagibacter. The sequence goes on from CAJQSQ010000024.1 coordinate 3,183, forward strand.
TCTATACCCATGTCCTTCCACAATTTATTATTGGCCTTGTCAGCATTTTTATGAATCTCTTTATTGTGATATTTGATTTCGTTTAAGGCTGTGTATTTGCAGGCTACAAAATTATTTAAATCACTTGGTGAAATAAAAAATTTACCCTTTTTTATTTTCATTAATGAACTACTTTATTTTTGTTTATTAGTTTTTTCTATTAATAAATATAATCTACAAACATGTTGTTTCTCTTAAATTTCATGTACTTCTTCAACTAGAACGTTAGTAATTTTTTTTAATTTTTTATCTATTTGCTTTTAGGAAAAACTTTTAATTAAGAAGTCTTGTAAATTCTTTTCGTTATTAATTCCAGACTTGATTAAAATATCAACAATATCTTTACCAGTTATAAATATGATTGGATGATTATCCTCTATAATTTCCTCATAGGCTTTCTTCCCTATATAAGAAGTTGTTACAAACACTCCAAACTCTCTATACTTTATTCTAGAGATAAGTCTTTGAGTAAAACGTACACCAATTTCATGTTTTTCATCAGGTTTATATCTTTTTGCTTCTAAGTGGTATGAGAATTTATAGGAACTATTATTAGTTCCAATCTTATAAAAACCAATAACATCTCTACCACCATCTCCAGATTTTTGTGTTACTGTATAGTCTTGTATTTTATTTGGATCCGACATTTGAAAAATTCTTCCAGCAAAATCCTCAAAATCATATGCATCTTTTGTAGATGAAAAATGTTCATAAATAATTTTTAACAACTTTTTTCCAAGTTTGTCCTGGGGCATTTGCTGTTCTTTGTTCTTTATTTTTTTTTCTTTTATAGATTTTAAAATTTTATAGTTGCCTGTTTCAATCCATTCTTTCCAAACTTTAGGACAATTTTCACTTAATACGTTTCCATTATGAATGTCTTTAATCCAATCTCTTTTAATTTTATTGATTGATAAAACAGAAAAAATTGCTTTATAATTTTGAAATCTACGATCATCTTTACTCTTCCAAACTGAAATTAGGTCTTCTGTTTGTGAAAATATTGGATTACCTGGAACAGCCAAACCTCTAAATCTATAATCTCTACCTTTTTTTCCTACTTTTACAAAAATAAATAATGGAGGAATTTTTTTTCTCTTTTGGCCACCCTCATGCGTCCAATTAAAAAGATTTTCTAAACATTTATTTCCTTTTTTTGCAGTATCAAGAATTGTGTGGCCTGGTGTTCTGTTATCGCCATAATAAGTAAAAATACCTGTTTCAATATCCAAAAAATCTGGCCACTCAGGTTCCTCTGTCGAAGATACAAGTGCTAACATTGTAGGTTCAGTTCTACTTTTCAAAGCTCTAAAACCACCAGAATTTTCAAGGCCTAACAATTTATGAAAAATATCATCTGATTGATTTCCTTTTGAACCACCTTTATAGATAGCGTCTAAATTTAAATCTGCATTACTTAGTTCTGAAAATTCAAATTTAAAATCAAGTTTCATAGACTAATATTTATCACTTAGTAAAGTATTATCCTATATTGAAATTTGATTAATTATTTAGATTTACTGATATAATTAAAGTCATTAATTTTAAGAAATCATGATTATTTGATTAATATGACATTAGATGAAGAATTAAAGGTAATTTTAGAATTTGCGAACGACAAACCTAATTCATTAGTTAGACCTGATAAAACTTTGCTAAGCTATACTAAAAATGAAAAGAAAAAGTATTCCTATGCTAGTACAGAGCATGAATCAGAACTAAGAAAAAAATTAATTAAGGGACGTATAAAATTATTTAAAAAACCAAAAACATTTCCTGACTTAGCTGTATATGAGTTTTTAAAAGAGAACAGAAACTATTCAGATGAAATAATACAAAACGTTATTCAGTATCACTACGATGCGATGGGGGCAGAAAATATATTGGGTCATTTTCTAGAGGAATTTATTAATGAAAATAAGGATGATGATAGCTGGATATGGTGCTCAGGCAGTGTTGTTGATAAAATAGACTTTATACAAAAAGTTGAAAATGAAAATAAAGAAACATCTTGGAGGGCATTACAAGTCAAGGCAAGTAGTAATACTGAAAATAGTTCTTCCAGTGAAGTCAGAGAGAATACTGAAATACTATTTTGGTGTAGAAGAAATGCCACAAAAAAAGATAGTCAAAATTGGGATAAACTTAAAAAATTCATAAATAATGAAAATTTAAGTGAGGAAAATTTTTTAGAATTTTTAAGAAATAAGGCTAAAATTTAAAAGTCTTTTGCTTAGATGTTATTTTGTTTTTAAAACTTTTTTGCCAATCTAAATCACTAGTATTTAAGTATCTAGAATATCTAAAATTATTGATAGTTTTAATCTTTTTTTTATTAATATGATTAACAATTAGCTTGCCAATGGCATGCCCTAAACTAACAGGTACTGCATTCCCTATTTGCTTATATTGGTTTCTTAAATTTCCACTTAGTTTCCAGTTGTCAGGGAATTCTTGTATTCTTTTATATTCTTGAATTGATAAAGGTCGGTCTAGTTCTGGATGTGCCAAATCAGTAGCTGGCATTGTTGGGTCTGTAACTAAAGTTGGTGAAGGTTTATTCCAACCTAGTCTTCTTAAAAAACCAGTCTTTCCACCACCAGCAAAATATGAATTACCTAGAGCTTCTTTCTGCAAAGGGATGGTTAGGTTTTTCCAATTCTGTCCCTCTTTTAATTTTTTATAATATTTAATTCTAGCTTTAGGAAAATTGACATGATCATGTTTAATATTGTGAAGTCCCTTTGTTGCCATCTTAAAAGTTTTCCATGGTTTTAAACCAAACTCAACATTGTCAGAATGAGTGGGTATTAAGTATGGAAGTTTTTCTTTTTTATTACCAATGATAACTACCCTTTCTCTAATTTGTGGAGTTCCAAAATTTGCTGAACTGTAAAGATTAAAGCTTACTTTATAACCGCAATTTTTTAAGTAATCCAAAATTGACAGTAAAGTGCCACCTTTCTCTTCTGTAGGTTTTAGTTTTCCCTTACGGCTATTATGTGGAATGTGTTTTAGTGGAACTGACAATAAACCTCTTACGTTTTCAATTACAAAATAGGTTGGATTTAATTGTTTAATTAGTTCTAAATACTTAAAAAAAACTACTCCTCTATTCTCATTAACTGACAATCGTTTACCAGCAGTACTGAAGGCTTGGCATGGTGGCCCTCCTACCATTAAATCAATTTTTTCATTTTTTTTTAATCCTGCTGCTTTTCTTATATCTTCAGCGGAGTATAGATTTATATCCTCCAGAACTTTTAAATTAGGGTTATTAAGCTTTATCGTTTCTCTAATAAATTTTTCACTTTCACAAGCTAAGATGACATCAATACCAGCTTTTTTTAAACCTAGGTCTAGACCCATCGCTCCAGAAAAAAAACTTAATGCTTTTATATTCTTCATATCATGGAGTTATATCAATTATAGGTAGCTCAATCGATTAGATTATTAGAATTATAATTAATTTCTTATTATCTTTAATGTCAGTCATTTGACTTTATACCACAGTCATTTGACCTTCAATTTTTGGTGGTATAATTTTGGTATAACTTTTGTAATTTTTAATTCATTTTGCTTACTTAATTGAAGTAAAAAAAAGTGTGCTAAATTTATTATTTGATATATAAACCAGTAAACGTTAAGAAAATTACATTCCTCGGTAGCTCAGTTGGTAGAGCAGTTGACTGTTAATCAATTGGTCGTAGGTTCGAGTCCTACCCGAGGAGCCAAAACCTTACCTTCAGCATTTTGATAAAAACTTTTATTAGGATTATTTTTGCTTAAATTTATATGTGCGATGCAGTGATTATATTATAAATAAATTTTATAACTAATTAGACTAAATTAGGGTCTTAAACAAATTTTTATATTAGCCTACTTTTGAAATTCCAATAGGTGCTGCTTGTAATGATTTACTAAACTTTAACTTTTGATCGTTATTAAGCTCAGAATACAATTTAACTAAAAAATTATAATTTATATTCATGTGACCGTCTTGAGATCTTTCAAGATTGATTAAATATTCAGAAAAATCTTCAAAAAAATAATTTACTGGAACTTTTAAATAATTTGCTAACTGAAGAAGTCTTATTGAGCTAACTCCATTAGTTCCTTTTTCATATTTTTGAATTTGTTGAAATGTAACACTGATTGCTTTTGCTACTTTTGTTTGTGTTAGTCCTAAAGCTAATCTTCTTAGCTTTAATTTGTTACCTAAATGTTTGTTAAAATTATCTTCCATTAAGACCCCTCTTAAAGTTAGTTTAAAAAAACCTATTGAACTAATTTTTAGATGTTATCGCAACACAAAAATTTTTTTATATTAGAAAATAAGGTCCAAAAATACAAATGGTGTCAAGATATTATAAGATGATTTAAGAAAATATAAATGTTGAACAATATAGCTAATAAGAGCTTATAAAATTTGGCTTAAGAAAAGTTTAGTACGATCACTTTTAGGGTTAGCAAAAAAGTCTTTAGTCATTGCCTTTTCTACAATCATTCCTTCATCCATAAAGATCATTTGATCAGCAACCTCTTTAGCAAAGCCCATTTCATGCGTCACTACAATCATAGTCATTCCCTGTTTTGCTAAATTAACCATAACATCAAGGACTTCTTTGATCATTTCAGGATCTAATGCTGATGTAGGCTCATCAAATAACATAATTTTAGGTTCCATACAAAGTGCTCTGGCAATAGCAACTCTTTGTTGTTGTCCACCAGAAAGTTGTCCTGGGAATTTTTGAGCTTGATCTAAAATCTGTACTCTTTCAAGGTGTTCTAGTGCTAATTTTTCAGCATCTTTTTTTGACATTTTTTTTACCCAGATTGGGGCCAATGTACAATTATCTAGAATAGACAAATGAGGAAATAAATTAAACTGTTGAAAAACCATTCCAACTTCAGCTCTAACTTGTTCTATATTTTTTGTATCTTCTGATATTTCGGTCCCATCAACTATAATGGTTCCTTTTTGATGCTCTTCTAACCTGTTGATACATCTAATTAGTGTAGACTTTCCAGAGCCAGACGGACCACAAACAACAATTTTTTCTTTTGGTTTAACTTCAAGGTCGATATCTTTTAAAACCTGAAAATCACCAAACCATTTGTTTACTTTTTGTATTTGAATAATTGAATCTGACATAATTTATCTATCTGTTTTATATTTTAATTCTAAATTTTGACTATATTTACTCATACTGTAACAAATAATCCAGAATATTATTCCGGCAAAAACATATCCTTCCATGGAAAAACCTAGCCATTTTGGATTAGTTTTTGCTAAGTTTAACATTCCAACCAACTCTAAAAGTCCTACTACAAATATTAATGGCGTGTCCTTTATAAGAGCTAAGAATGTATTAGCAATTCCTGGTATCACTAATTTTAAAGCTTGAGGAAGAATAACAAAAACATGCATTCTCCAATAACCCATGCCAAGTGATTTAGCAGCATCATACTGGCCTCTTGGTAGCGCTTGTAGACCTCCTCTTATAACTTCTGCTGTATAAGCAGCCTCAAATAAAGTGATAGCAACAACTACTCTAATTAATTTATCAACATAAGTTCCGTCAGGTAAAAACATAGGAAACATTACTGCAGACATAAATAATACTGTAATTAAAGGTACACCCCTCCAAAATTCTATAAAAGAAAGTGATGAATATTTAACAATAGGTAAATCAGACCTTCTTCCAAGAGCCAACATCATGCCCAAAGGGAAACAAAAAATTAGAGAAAAGAAAGATACCATAAATGTTAAAGATAAGCCTCCCCAAGCACCCGTTTCTACCCACACTAATCCAAATGAACCCCCAGATACTATAAAGTAGATTAAGATAAAGGAAATAATAGGTAAAATAAGAACATAATATAAAGATAGATAATTCCTAAGTCTTGTTGGAGCAAAAAAACCAGCTGCCATAAACACAAGGACAGCAATAAATGTTAAATTAACTCTCCATTGTTCTGCATTGGGGTACATTCCATACATAAATCTATTAAACCAAACTTTGATATAAACCCAACAAGCCCCCCCACCAGTACAAGCTTCTTTAGTATTACCAGCAAAATTGGCGTCTAAAATAAGCCAATTTAATAATGGAGGTAGTCCAAAAATTATAAGTAAAATTATAGATACACTTAATGCAGCATTGAAATTAGTTGTGTTGATGTTTTTATTGAGACTATCTAAAATTTTTATACCTGAAAATTCTATTCTAATTAAATGAAGGCCAATAACTCCAAAAATTAATGGTGTGAAAAAATTAATAATTCTAGGCAAAAAATAAGTAATATTCGTATTAAAATAGTTATTTAAATAAAAATCAATGATTCCAACTGAAAAAAATAAGACACCTAAAATTAAAGAAATATTTCTATTTTTGTGATGATTGAGTTTTGATATATTAAATTCGTTTATGCTCATTATTTTTCCTGTATCGCTATTCTTTTATTGTACCAGTTCATTAATAATGAAATACACAAGCTAATAGTCAAATAAGTTGCCATAGTAATTCCTACAATTTCTATAGCTCTACCTGTTTGCATCATTGCAGTACCAGCAAAAACTAAAACTAAATCAGGATACGCTATAGCTGCAGCTAAAGATGAGTTTTTAGTTAAATTTAAATATTGATTAGTTGTTGGTGGAATAATAATTCTTAATGCTTGAGGCATGATTACTAATTTTAAAACTTGATTTGGAGTAAGACCGATTGAGGCTGCTGCCTCTTTTTGACCTTTACCAATTCCTTGGATACCAGCTCTAACATTTTCAGCAATAAATGTTGCTGTATAAAGTGTAAGAGCAAGAGTAAGAGCAATTAATTCAGGTGGTATTTTTAAACCACCATCAAAAGTATATGATGATTGAGACATCTGTCTAATTACAGGATAACTCCAAGATAAATCTACACCACCAATTAAAAAAGTTAGTAATGGCAAAAATATAAAAATTGCCAGAGATATGAAAAATACAGGCAATCGTTTACCTTCTTGCTCTTGTTTCTTTTTTGCATATCTAGCAAAGAAAAAAATTATAATCATTGCAGTAATTATTGTTGTAAAAAAAACATCAAAATTTGTCCAAATTGGAGCTGGTGCATAAAGTCCTTTGATTGTCATAAAAGATGAATTTAATAACATGGGTGCATCCTCAAGCATTGGTAGAGCTCTTAACGCAGCAAAGTACCAAAAAAAAATTTGCAACAATAAAGGAATATTTCTAAAAAATTCTATGTAAAAAGAAGCTGTTTTTCTTATCAAATAATTTGGAGATAAACGTGCAACACCTACAACAGCACCTAATAATGTAGCTAAGATAATTCCTATAAAAGCTACTAAAAGTGTATTTAGTAACCCAACCAAGTAAGCTCTGGCGTATGTATGAGAGCCATCATAATCTATTAAAGAAAACTGTATGTCAAAAGAGGCTTGAGTTTTTAAAAAACCAAAACCAAATTCCAGCCCTCTTGCACCCATATTCTCTTGAGCATTCATGGTAAAGAATCCAAACACTAAAATAATAAATAGTAGTGTTAATAGTTGTGGAAGAATTTTTTTTAATTTCATTTGTGAAGTATTATAAAAAAAGGGCTAAATAAATCTAGCCCTTTTTAAATTATTTTAGATAATAATTATCTAGCTGGTGGAGTGTATAATAGTCCGCCTTTAGTCCAAATATTATTTGGTCCTCTGTCAGGTAAAATACCAGTGTCAGCTATATTTCTTTTATAACTTTCACCATAGTTTCCAACTTGCTTGATGATTCTTAAGCTCCAGTCTTGATCTAGACCTAAGTACGATCCTAATTCACCTTCAGTACCAACTAATCTTTTAACAGCTGGGTTTTCTGAAACTTTCATAGCATCAGCATTTAAAGAAGAAATACCATATTCTTCAGCTTCAATCATTACGTTTAGAGACCATCTTACGATGTCTTCCCAAACCGCATCACCTTGACGTACTACTGGTCCTAGAGGTTCTTTAGAAATAGTCTCTGGTAACACTAAGTGGTCATCAGGGTTAGTCATTTTTGTTCTTTGTGCTGCTAGACCAGATTTATCAGTTGTGTAAGTATCACATCTGCCTGAGTCATAAGCTGCAACAACTTCATCAGCTTTTTCAAAAGCAACTGGCTCATAAGAAATCCCTTTTGAATTAAAGAAGTCTCTCATGTTTAATTCAGTTGTAGTACCAATGTTAGTACATGCTGAAATTCCATTTTTGAATTGGCTTGTAGAAGTAATTCCCGAGTCTTTTCTTACCATGAAACCTTGACCATCATAGAAGTTTACACCAACGAAAGTTACACCTAAATCCGCATCTCTTGAAAGTGTCCAAGTTGTGTTTCTTGATAGGATATCAATCTCACCAGAAGTTAGAGCTGTAAATCTTTCTTTAGCACTCAATGGAGTGAACTTAACTTTGTTCGCATCACCTAATACTGCAGCAGCAACTGCTCTACATACATCAACGTCAACACCTGTCCAATTTCCAGCAGCGTCAGCATTTGAAAATCCTGGTAGACCTTGAGATACACCACATCTTACGAAACCTTTTTTCATAGTATTCTTAAGAGTTTTTGACTTCTTAGCAGCCATTGTTTCTGTTGTAAAAGCAAACAGAACCGCAACCATAGCAACTAGAGAAGTTAATTGTTTTACGTATTTAAACATATTTTATTCCTCTGTTTTATTTATTTATTTGTTAACAAATAATTCAAAATAAATTGAATTAAGCAAAGTGTTTATCATTTTATGATTACGATCAAAGTAAAATTGATTATATTAGAACTATTCTAACTATATGTGGTGTGATAGTGAAATTACAATATTATATGTGGTAATGGTGCACTCTGGTGGACTCGAACCACCGACCCTCGGTTTAGAAAACAGATGCTCTATCCAGCTGAGCTAAGAGTGCAAAATAATACAATTGTATTTATAGTACGAATTTAATTTTTAAAAAGAAATTTTTTACAAATAATTAATAAAGTTAGAAGCTCAAGCCTACCAACAATCATGAAGAAAATTAGGTAATATTTGGTCATAAAATGTAGATCATAAAAGCTAAAATCACCCAAACCAAACATTGAAGAGTTCACGGTATTCATTATGGTTAAAATTGAGAGTTTAAAAGAGCTTTCAAAATCAATTCCACTTAGAGTTAATAAAAAAGCTAAAACTAATAAAGAAATTATAAAAACTATTACGGATAAAAAATATTTATAGATTTCATCTAATTTAAATGAATCCTTTGAAAATAAATGTTTGTTAATGTAAATATTTTTAGGCTTACTATAGGAAAGAATTTCATTAATTGAGTATTTAAATAAAGAATAAATTTTTAAAAATCTAATACCAGAGCTTGTAGAAAAAAAAGATCCACCAATAATAACGAGTATTAAAAAGATAAAAGATAAATTGTTAGGAGAGTTATTTAGTGAAAAACCGGCATTAGA
>CAJQSQ010000025.1 GCA_905616395.1 uncultured Candidatus Pelagibacter sp.
TATTTTTACATCACCAACATTTATAACTTTTGTTTTCTTTCTATGAATATCTCTAAATGGTCTTAAGCTCATAATTTAATCTAATTTAAATTCTTTGTGAAGAGTAGCTATAGCTTTTTTTACGTATTTGTTAGATATCAAAACTGAAATTTTTATTTCAGAAGTTGAAATAACCATAATATTAATTTTTTTTGATGCTAGCGCTTGAAACATTCTATAGGTAATTCCAGGTGTTGTAATCATTCCAACTCCTATAATTGATACTTTAGAGACGTTACTATCGTGTGTGAATTTTCTAAAAGAGATTTTTTTATTTTGTTTTATAATTTTCTCAGTTTTTTTTAAATCTTCAGATCTAATAGTGAAAGTTAAGTCTGTTTCCTTACTATTTAATGAAATATTTTGAACAACCATATCTACATTTATTTGGTTAAGTGACAATGGTTTAAAAATGGAAGCTGCTACTCCTGGCTTATCCTTAACACCAATCATTGTAACTTTAGCATCATTTTTTGTGGATGTAATTCCTGTTATAATTTGATCACTAAAAGCTTTTTTATTATTTGTTATTAAGGTACCTTTTTTTTTTACAAATGAAGATTTAACTGAAAAACTTATATTATTTAATTTAGCATCTTGTACAGATGTTGGCTGCATAACCTTAGCACCTAGCGATGCCATCTCTAACATTTCATCGTAGGAAATTTTATGAATTTTTTTAGCTTTCGAATGATTTCTTGGATCTGTAGTATAAACGCCATCTACATCAGTGTAGATATCGCACACATCAGTATTAAAAAATTTTGCCATCATTATCGCTGATGCATCTGTTCCACCTCTTCCCAGTGTTGTGATCCTATTTTCAAAATTAATGCCTTGAAAACCAGTTATGATAGGTATTCCGCCTGATTTCATGAAACTAAGTATTTTTCCTTTATTGATTTTGCTAATTCTTGAAGAGCTATAAGGTCCTTCTGTAATAATTGGTAGCTGCCATGACATCCATGATCTAGCTTTAAAACCAAGGTGTTTTAATCTACCAGCAATTAGCGCACACGCTGCTTGTTCACCTGTTGCTAATAAAACATCATATTCCGCTGCATCAAAGCTATTACTTAATTCTTTTGTTTTTTTTATTAATTCGTTAGTTGTGCCACTCATTGCAGATGAAACTACAATAACTCCCATTTTTTTCTTTTTATAAGAAGAAATAATTTTTGCTACGTTCTTTATTCTATCTATGCTTCCAACAGAAGTTCCACCGAACTTTAATACAACAGTTTTCATTGATAATTTTGTAATTTATAATTGATAAAATACATCTTAATTGTTATGTCCACAAGTCATCTATTATGAATTCAATAAATAAAAAAGAAATTGAGAAATTTTCCAAAATTGCTGAAGAATGGTGGGATCCCAATGGTAAATTCAAACCATTACATAATTTTAATCCAATAAGAATTAGATATATAAAAGAAAATATTATCAAAGATTTTAAGATTAGATCTTCTGATAAGCCCTTAAAAAATATTAAATTACTAGATATTGGCTGTGGTGGAGGATTATTATCTGAGCCAATGTGCAGACTAGGAGCAAATGTTGTTGGTATTGATGCATCAAAGAAAAATATTGAAGTTGCAAAATTTCATGCAAAAAAAAATAACCTTAAGATTGATTATAAAGTTGCATCTCCAGAGATGTTAAAAAATAAAACAAGATTTGATATAATTTTAAACATGGAAATAGTTGAGCATGTTAATGATATAGATTTTTTCATTAAAGAAAGTTCAAAATTATTAAAGAAAAACGGAATAATGTTTATTGCAACCCTTAACAAAACATTAAAATCTTATGTATTCGCAATAGTGGGTGCTGAATATATTTTAAAATGGTTGCCAATTGGAACACATGATTGGGAAAAATTTGTTAAACCTAGTGAGCTAATACGCATAAGTAAAAAAAATAATCTATCTCTTAAAAAACTAGATGGAATGAATTTCAATATACTAGATAATAGCTGGAGGGTAACAGATGATACTTCTGTTAATTATATTACAAAATTTATAAAAAATTAATTCGTAGTATTTTTTATCCAAGGTAGTATTTCTGTTTTTATACCCTCTTCATTTAACTCGGTAAGATCTTCTTTTGTTGCGGTGCCATAAATACCTTTGTCTCTTTTTTTACTCTTATAATGTAGAGACCTTGCCTCATAGGCAAAATTTTCTCCAACATATTCAAAATTTTTTTTTATAAATTCTTGATATTTAGAAATTGTTTTTTTTATTTCTCTATATTTTTCACTAGATGAATCGGTGTCTCTCAAATTATTTTTTGACGTGCTCACACTAGGAGACATCAAGCCTTTCCCAACATTTAAGGAATTGCAAAAATGACAATTTAAGAATTTTTTCTTTTTAAGTTTTTCGTATTCTTTAGATGATGAAAACCAACTATCAAAAGTAGTTTCACAATCTTTACATATGAGCTTGTATTTGATCATGAGTTATAGTTAATAATTAATAAAGTTAATTCAATATCAAATTAGCTTCTATAATCAGCATTAATCTCAATATATTTTTTTGTTAAATCCATTGTGTAGGCGGTAAAACTTTTTGAGCCCATATTTAAATTTATTGAAATATCTATTGATTGCTCCTTCATGTAATTAGCAACTTCATTTTCTTTGTAATTTTTAAAAATTTTTCCTTTTTCTATAATTTTTATACCACCAAAGCTTATTGATAATTTTTTTAAATCTATTTTCACTCCAGATTTACCTATAGCCATTACTATTCTACCCCAATTTGGATCTTCTCCTGCAATGGCTGTTTTAACAAGATTTGAATTTGCAATAGAAAAAGCTATTACTCTTGCTTCTTTCTCATTTTTTGACTTAGCTATATTGATTGTAATAAATTTAGTAGCTCCCTCACCATCCTTAACTACTCTTTTTGATAAATTTAATAGTACTGAATGCAAAGCTTTATCAAAACTAAATATCTTTTTATCATTAATATTATTAATGATTGGATTTTTTACTTTTCCTGTTGAAAAAATAGAAACCATATCATTTGTACTAGTATCGCCATCGCAAGTAATTGCATTAAAGGTTGTATTGATATTTTTTTTTAATAGTTTGCTTAAAATATCATTTGAAAGATCTGCATCTGTGAAAACATAACCTAATGTTGTTGCCATGTTTGGAAAAATCATTCCTGACCCTTTAGCAATTCCATAAATCTTAACATTTTTATTTCCTATTTGGCATTCCTCCATGGCAATTTTTGGCTGCAAATCTGTTGTCATTATACCTAATGCAGCTTTCATCCAGATAAATTTATTTTGCGTATATTTAATTTTTTTGATTAGCTCTGGAATATTTTTTTTAATTTTTTCAGTTGGATATTTTTCTCCTATTGTCCCCGTGCATCCAAAAAGAACTTCATTTGATGATATCTTTTTTGGAGAGTCCTCATCTTCAGTTTGTTTTTTTGTTAATTGTAATGCTGCTTCTTCTGCTATCTCTTTTAAACCCTTGTACCCATCTAGTCCCGTAAATGCGTTGGCATTTCTAGTGTTAACAATTAGAGAGCTTATTTTTTTACTTTTTATATTTAAATTCCATTTAATATTCTCTGAAACTATTTTTGATTGTGTATAAACGGAGGCATAGTTTGCTCCATCTCTAAAATAAAACATAACCAAGTCATCTCTAGGATTATTGTATAAATTTGCACAAATAGTGGATATTGAAACTCCATCTAAATGTTCTAAATCTTGAAAGTTACTATTTTTTGACTTTAAATTTAGTGAGTTTATAAAGTTTTTAACGTTTATTGGCATGTATTTAAAATATTTATTTAATACTTATATTAAAAGTTATAATTAATTATATACCAGAAAATCAGATGCTTAATCCCTTAAATTTTATCACAAAGTTCATTAAATCTAGCAATCAAAAAGAGCTCGATAGAATTAACAAAATAGTTGTAAAAGTTAACTCTTTGGAGGCTACTGTTAAAAACCTTCATGATGAAGGCTTTCCTAAAAAAACTATAGAATTGAAAGAAAGACTCAATAAGGGTGAAAATCTAGATGCCCTATTGCCTGAGGCTTTTGCACTTGTAAGAGAGGCTTCTAAGAGAACAAGAAATGAAAGGCATCATGATGTTCAAATACTTGGAGGTGTTGTTCTTCACGAGGGAAAAATTGCTGAAATGAGAACTGGTGAAGGTAAAACTTTAACAATAAGTCTTGCAGCCTACTTGAATGCCTTGTCTGAAAAAGGTGTGCATATAGTTACCGTAAATGACTATCTTGCAAAAAGAGATTCTCAGGAAATGGGGGAGATATATAAATTTTTAGGATTAAGTTTTGGTTTTATAAACAATGATCAGGATGATCTTGAAAGAAAAAGAAATTATAATTTTGATATTACATATGCAACTAATAGTGAACTAGGGTTTGATTATCTTAGAGATAATATGAAATTTTCAAAGGAACAAATGGTTCAAAGAGGGCACATTTATACTATTGTTGATGAAATAGATTCTTGTTTAATTGATGAAGCCAGAACTCCACTTGTAATTTCAGGAGCCGCTGAAGACAAAACAGAACAATATCTTGCGATTGACAAACTTATAAAAAGACTACTACCAGAACATTATGAGATCGATGAAAAAGATAAAAATATATTACTTACTAATGAAGGAATAAATAAAGTAGAAAAAATATTCTCTGATGCGGGAATTCTAAAAAATAATAACTTTTATGATCCTGAAAACTTAAGTTTAGTTCATCATGTAAATCAATCTTTAAGAGCTCATCATCTATTTGAAAAAGGAAGAGATTATATTGTAAAAGATGCAACATTAAAGATTATTGATGAACTTACAGGCAGAATATTAGAAGGAAGAAGATTTGGAGATGGCTTACATCAAGCCCTTGAAGCTAAAGAAAGAATAGATGTTCAAGCTGAAAATCAAACTCTAGCATCAATAACTTATCAAAATTATTTTAAACTCTATAATAAAATTTCTGGATGTACTGGAACTGCAGCAACTGAATCTCAGGAGTTTTATGAAATATACAACTTAATTGTAGTCATCATTCCTACAAATAAAGAAATGATTAGAAAAGATTGGAATGATCAAATTTTTAGAACCGAAGAAGAAAAAAATAAAGCTATCATTGGAAAAGTTCTTGAATGCCATAAGCAAAGTCAGCCAATATTAATTTTTACTTCTAGCATCAATAAATCAGAAATTTATTCAAAACTATTAAATGATGAAAAAATCAAACATGTAGTTTTAAATGCAAAAAATCATGAAAATGAGGCTGAAATCATTGCAAATGCTGGAAAAATGAATTCAGTTATAATCACAACAAGTATCTCAGGAAGAGGTGTT
>CAJQSQ010000026.1 GCA_905616395.1 uncultured Candidatus Pelagibacter sp.
ATATGATTTTAATAAAGATCTTATTTTTATTAGCAAAACTTATACATTTATATTTATCTAGGAAAATATTTTTTTTAGATTTTAAAACTATTCCTTTTAAACCATATTTTTTACAATCTTTTAGAGTTTGAAGGCCAATAGTTGGTAAATCTATTCTTAGATCTTGTTTTCTTTTAGGTAGCTTAATCAAGATTCCTTCCGTTTTTTTCGTTAATTTTGATAACATTTTCTTAGTTCCCTGGCTGTCCTCAGTTGCTAAAATAGTATTATCTTTTACAATAACTGCTTGAACGTGATCTAATTCATTTAGTTTATTGAAAAAAGTAATCCCTTTTTTAATAGAACTATTATCACTCATATTAGGTTTTAATTTAGTATAATTTCCACTTTTTGCAGATAGTTCTGGGTTAAAAAAGATAGAACTAATAACTTTTATTTTTTCATTATCTAAAATTTTTATTATAGCTTTTATAATCGCTGCATCACCTGATTTTGCTGCTCTAATTATACCAGGCATGTAATATACACCCTTAAGATCTAATCTTAATGTTGAAAATTTTGGTTTTACAATTTTACCTGCAAATAAGACTTTTTTTGATTTTTTTTCTTTAATCAAGCTTATTATTTTCCCAAACTTACCAATGCTTATTCGATGAGAGTTATTGTCATTTTTAAATTTATTATTTTTTGTAAAATCAATAATAAAATATTTTTTGTGTAATTTTTTTATTTTTTTAAGGACAATTTCTGAAAAATCAGTATCTCCTAAAAATAATCCAATCATTTTATTTTGAATATGGCGTGCAAATAGGTCTTTTTTTATCTTTCTCTAAAAAATTCACTACTTCTAATACAAGCTCATTCTTTTTATAATCTTGGCTTAAATTAATCAAATTTTGAGTCAAATTTTCATCCTTAAAAATTTCTTTATAAGCATCACTTAAAGTCATGATTTGTTTGTTCGGAATGTTCTTTCTTCTTAAACCTATTAAATTTAATCCTTGTAGAACGCTCCGGTTACCATGGGCTATCCCATACGGTATGACATCTCTTACAACACCACACATTCCCCCTATCATTGCTGATTTTCCGACCCTAGTGAATTGTTGTACAGCTGAGTTACCTCCAATTATAACATTACTTTCTATATGTGCATGCCCACCTAAGGGAACATTATTTGCTAAAATAACATTATCTTCGACCAAACAATCATGAGCTATGTGTGAAGAAACCATAAATAAACAGTTGTTTCCTACTTTAGTTAATCCACCACCACCTTCAGTACCAGGATTAATAGTTACATATTCTCTAATTTTATTATTGTCACCTATAACAAGCTTCGTTTGTTCACCATTAAATTTTAAATCTTGGGGATCATTTCCAATTGATGCAAATGAGTAAATCTTATTGTTTTTTCCAATTTTGGTATGTCCCACAATACTTACATGTGATTGTATTATAGAATTTTCTCCAACTTCAACATTAGGACCTATTACAGTGTAGGGACCGATACTAACATTAGTACTAATTTTTGCTTTTGGATCTATAATTACTGTTTTATGTATCATTTATTATCCTTTAAAAAATCTCTAATATTTTTTGCTGGATAACCCATTACTTTTGAATTATCTGAGATATCTTTTATCACACCACTGCCACCAGCTATTTCTACATTATTTCCAATTGTTAAATGACCAGAAATACCAGCTTGTCCACCAATTCGAACATTGTTACCAAGGATAGAACTACCAGCAATTCCTACTTGTCCAGCTATGATTGAATTTTCACCTATCTTAACATTATGTGCAATATGAATTTGATTGTCTAAAAATGTATTTTTACCAATTACAGTATTTGACATAGAACCTCTATCAATAGTACAGCCACACCCAATTTCAGAATTATCACCAATTATGACAATTCCAATATGTGGATATCTTAAATTTTTTTCATTAATAGGAAAGAAACCAAATCCGTGCTTGCCAATAACACAATTGTCTAAAACACTAACATTGTTATTAATTAATGTATTTCTTATAATAACATTTGATCCAATTGAGCAATTGTCTCCAATTGAAACATTTTGTTCAATAATAGTATTATGTCCAATTAAACAATTAGATCCAAAGGTGACATTGTCACCAATTAAAACATTCTTTCCAGATTTAACTTTATCTTTAAATTTTGTTTCATTAATATCTCTTGCTGTATTATCAAAGTTATCTGTAATTGAACTTGGGTAAAATTTCGATGTAACTTTAGAAGTTGAAAGCAAAACATTCTCAACTACTAATGGTATACAGTTTTTTGGTAATTCATCTTTTAAACTTTTAGTTGTTATGCAAAAAGAGGCTTTAGTATTTTTTGCAAGATGCTTATACTTTTTAGAATGAAAAAAAGTAATGTCATTTTTTTTCGATGTAAGTAAATCATTTATATCAGTTATTTTTTGATCATTATCAACTTTAAGATCCACAATATTTATCAGCTGTGAAATATCAGAAATTTTAAAAGGACCATTATTTCTAAAAAAAGGATTAATCATCAAAAGCTTTTTACCAAAGCAAATTAAACTGTGTTATCAAGATTTGTTGCTATTTATTTCTTATCAACAATAGTCGCAGACCATTGAGCATCAGCCATTTTTTTTCCATCTACAAAGGCATCTCCTTTGTATTTCCAAACTCGACCGTGCGTTCTAATAGCTTGTATTTTTAATTCTAATTTACAATCAGGTATAACGGGGTTTCTAAATCTCGCTTTTTCTATACCCATTAAAAAAACTAATTTATTATCATATGTTTCTTTATCTAAACCATGGGCTGTTAATGCTGCTGCAGCTTGACCAAAGGCTTCTACTATTAAAACACCAGGCATGACAGGATTGTTAGGAAAATGGCCTTGAACAAAAAAACTATCTTTCATAACATTTACAATAGCAGTTGCAGAAGAAAGTTTTTCGATATCGTGTAATTCATCAATAAGAAGCATTGGCTCTCTATGGGGTAATAATCCTATAATTTGTTGCTTGTTAAGAGATATATTTGTCATTATTTAATCTTAAATTGTTTAATATCTCTATTTATAATTTTAATAATTTCATCTGTTATATTAAGATCTGTTTTTCCAATAACAAGATCTTTTTTTTTTAATATCATTGATATCGATTTTTCATTTGAGTAATTAACAAGTATTGGATTAATTAATTTCATCAATTTATTTATATTTTCAATTCTTAAATTATTAAAATCTTTACGAATTTTATCTCTGTTAACATTAAAATCATTATATTCTAATTTGAGCTTGTTAGCGTTTGCTTTAAAGTCAACCTCTGACAATATATTTTTTTGTGCTATCAATTTAGTTTCTTTTTTTTTTAATTTCTTTGCATCATTTTCAAGCTTTGTTGAATTTTTTAAGTTAACATCATTGAGTTGACTCAGAATAAAAGAGCCAGGTTTTGAAGTTGAAATGATTTTATCCATATCGATGAATGCTATTGATATATTTGCAATTGCAAAATCAGCATGTAAAGCATAAATGAATAATATTATAAGTATTTTTTTCATTAAAAAGTGGTTCCCAAATTAAAACGAAATGATTCAGTTATATCATTTTTGCCTTTACTAATAGTTTCAGATAAAGAAAAATTTAGTGGTCCAATAGGACTAAGATAATCAATAGCTAACCCAATAGAGGATCTAACCTCACTACCATCATCAATAGAACTACTATAGTCAACACCCCAAATATTTGCTGCATCCAAAAAAAGAGAAAAATTTGTATTTTGAAGACTGGGTAAAATTTGTGGTAGTGTAGTAGTTGCATTAAATGCTAGTAAATAATTTCCACCAATAAAGTCAGCACCATCTTTTGGGCCAACTTTTCCGTTCTCAAATCCTCGTAGTTTACTTGAAGGTAGAAAGAGCCTATCAGATAATTTAACGTCTTTACCTGTAAGAGAATTTGTTGCTGATGCATAAAAACCATATGATGCAATGTTTTCATTTAACCATTGATTATAAAATTTTAAATCGTAAGTATTTGTTAGAGAGTAATTTTCGCTAATTACTGGAACATTTTGAGTAAATCTACTTCTAACACCATCTGTTGGTTGATATTTTTGATTTCTCAAATCGTAATCCAATGTGTAATTAAAAAAAGTATCAAAATATGACCCTTTCTGTTTTTTTAATGTAGCGGATGCACTGCTATCTGTTTTTAATTCTTCAATATAGCTAGATGTGCTAATGTTTAGATATAAATCATCATAATATTCAAATCCACTTCCAATAGTAAAACCAGTCTTATTAGACTCATAACCAAAGTTTTTTAAACGATCGGTAGTACTACTTTCTACTGATAAATTTAAAGATCTGTTAGATCCTTTATAGTTTGGGTTGCTTATAGATATGATGCCTTTAACAGTTTCTTGGCTAATAGCCAAATCTGTACCAAAATTAATTCCACGACCAAGAAAGTTATTTTCTTTAACTCCAAAAGCTACAGTCCCACCGTTAGTACCAACACCGGCACCAGCCATAATTTCTCCAGTAGGTTTTTCTTCAACAGTTATATTTATAATTTTTAGATTTTGTAATGTTCCCTCTGTAATTTGATCATCAACTTTACTAAAAAAATTTAATCCTTTTAAGCTGTTTAATGTTTTTTTATGGAGTAATTCGTTAAAGGCGTCACCCTCATCGACATAAAATACATTTCTTAAAACACCTTCTTGAGTAACATTATTTCCATATATATTAATCTTTTCTACATAAAATTTTTCAGATTCTTCAATATTGAATACTA
>CAJQSQ010000027.1 GCA_905616395.1 uncultured Candidatus Pelagibacter sp.
TATAAGACAGATTTAGCAGAATTAATAATCGAAAAAATAAAACTATTAGAAATATCAACAAAAAAAGAAAGTGCAGAAGACTCAATTTCAGCAAATCAAATTGCAGAAAAATTTATTTATATAACATTTGTAGAACCTGAGGAAAAAAGAATTGCAGAAGAGGAAAGAATTGCAGAAAAGAAAAGAGCAAAAGAAATAAGAAAGAATAGAATTCTAGGAATGGACTGTAGTGATCTTCAAAAACAAAATACTGGTCAGAAATTAAGTAATGCATTTGGTGGAGAGGTTGAAATTCTTTATATAGATGATCTAACACAATCATTCCGTGATGATAATAATTTAGAATGCATAGCATATGCAAAACTAAGTGATGCTCGAGACGTTAAAATAAAAATGAAAATTTATAGAGTGAATGATAAAATTTTCACTGGAATAGAGATTTTAAATTAATCTAATTGTTCATCTAAAGTTCATCTATTTGTTCATCCAACGTTTATCTATAGTGCAGACATAAAAAAAACCCCCGAAGTGTTTAACAACGGGGGTTTTTATAATTTTTAAGTCTAGATAGTCGGGATTACATTCCCATGCCACCCATGCCACCCATGCCACCCATTCCACCAGGCATTCCACCAGGCATTCCACCTGCACCAGCATCTTTATCATCTGGCTTATCAGCAATCATGGCTTCAGTAGTTACAAGCAATCCAGCAATTGAAGCAGCATCTTGTAAAGCTGTTCTCACAACTTTAACAGGATCAATGATACCTTTTGCAAACATATCAACATACTCTTCATTCTGAGCATCAAAACCTTGATTCTTTTTGCTTTGCTCAAGTAGCTTTCCAACTACAACTGAACCATCAACTCCAGCATTTAAAGTTATTTGTCTAATAGGAGCTTGTAAAGCTTTAGCTACTAACGCAACACCAGCTTTTTGATCATCTCCCTTAACTTTAAGTGAGCTTAGGCTTTGTGAAGCATATAAAAGAGCACAACCACCACCAACTACTATTCCTTCTTCAACAGCAGCTCTAGTTGCGTTAAGAGCATCTTCCACTCTATCTTTTCTTTCTTTAACTTCTACTTCAGTTGCACCACCAACTTTGATTATAGCAACTCCACCAGCAAGTTTTGCTAGTCTTTCTTGAAGTTTTTCCCTATCATAATCAGAAGTCGTTTCACCAACTTGTTGTTTAATTTGAGCACATCTAGCTTCAATCTCAGATTTTTTACCACTACCACTAATGATAGTACTGTTATCTTTGTCAACCTTTACTCTCTTACAAGAGCCAAGGTCAGTAAGTTTAACATTTTCAAGCTTAACTCCGATGTCTTCAGAGATAACCTGACCACCAGTTAAGATTGCAATATCATCAAGCATTGATTTTCTTCTATCACCAAAACCAGGGGCTTTAACAGCAACAACTTTTAAACCACCTCTAAGTTTGTTTACAACAAGAGTTGCAAGAGCTTCACCCTCAACATCTTCTGAAATAATCATTAATGGTCTTCCAGCTTGAACAACAGCTTCTAAAAGTGGAACCATTGGCTGTAGATTAGTTAATTTCTTTTCATGCAATAGAATAAAAGGATTTTCTAACTCAGTAGTCATTTTATCAGCATTAGTGATAAAGTATGGTGATAAATATCCTCTATCAAACTGCATACCTTCAACAACATCTAACTCAGTTTCTATTCCTTTTGCTTCTTCGACAGTAATAACACCTTCGTTGCCAACTTTTTGCATAGCTTTTGCAATCATGTTACCAATTTCTTTATCACCATTAGATGAAATAGTACCAACTTGAGCAATCTCATCACTATCTTTTACTTTTTTAGCTGAAGAAATTAGACTTTCTTTAACATGTTCTACTGCTGCATCGATTCCTCTTTTAACGTCCATAGGGTTCATGCCTGCAGTCACATATTTAACACCTTCTTTAACAATCGCTTGTGCTAATATAGTTGCTGTAGTTGTTCCATCACCAGCTTCTTCGTTTGTTTTGCTAGCAACTTCCTTAACCATTTGAGCACCCATGTTTTCAAATTTATCTTCTAAATCTATTTCTTTAGCAACAGAAACACCATCTTTTGTAATTCTTGGTGCACCATAAGACTTATCAATAACAACATTTCTACCTTTTGGTCCAAGTGTAACTTTTACCGTATTCGCAAGGATATCAACACCTCTTATCATTGCTGCTCTTGCTTCAGAGTCAAATTTTATAACTTTTGCCATTTTACTTTCTCCTTTAATTAAATTATTTTCCTGAAATACCCATAATGTCAGATTCTTTCATTATGTTGTATTCTTTACCATCGACTTTGATTTCAGTTCCTGACCATTTGCCAAAAAGAACTTTGTCTCCAACTTTCACATCCATTGGAATTAATTTTCCATCTTCAGTTTTTGCCCCTCCACCAACAGCAATAACCTTACCTTCTTGTGGTTTTTCTTGTGCTGTGTCAGGGATAATTATTCCTCCAGCAGTTTTTTCACTACTGTCTAAAACTTGTATTAAAACTCTATCGTGTAACGGTTTAAATTTCATAAATTCTCCTTTTATTATGCGACTCATATAGCTATTAGGATAACTATTTCAAGAGATGTTGAAAAAAATATGTGGGGCAAAAAACCAGAGAAATTGTGTTTTTTATAAGTTATACCTCCCATAATGGCAAAGAATTTAGATAACGATGGATTAAGATCAATTGTAGAAAATTATGATATTTTTTATATCGATTTATGGGGCGTTGTTCATAATGGAATAATTCTTTATAAAAATGCAATTGAAGCTTTAAAAGAAATTACCAAAGCAAACAAAGACTACGTTCTTTTAACTAATGCACCAAGACCCAATAAAACAGTAAATAATATTTTAGAAAAAATGGGGATGAATAAAGAAATTAGAGAAAAAGTTTATTCTTCAGGAGAGGCAGCACTGAATCATTTAAGAAAAAATTCTCTAGAAGAAAAATTTTATCACGTAGGGCCACCAAAAGATTTTGATTTATTTTTAGATTTTAAAAAAAATAAAACTAATGACATTAAAGAAAGCTCATATTTACTCTGTACTGGTTTATTTGAAGAACAAGGTGTGGATTTAGATTATTATAAAGAGCTATTTAAAGATCATATCAATAAGAAAATGATGTGTACTAACCCAGATTTGATTGTTGATAGAGGTGAAAAAAGAGAATTGTGTGCAGGGTCTGTTGCTCTTGTTTTTGAAAAAATGGGAGGAGAGGTTATTTATTTTGGAAAACCATTTCCTGAAGTTTATAATCAAGCAATTAACAACGAGGGAAAAAGAGTTTTATCCATCGGTGATAACTTAAATACAGATATTAAGGGAGCCAATCTTTTAAATTACAACTCTTTAATTATATCAAACGGTGTTCATAAAGATGAAATTAAAAAAGAAGGCATAGATCTGATTTCAAAAAAA
>CAJQSQ010000028.1 GCA_905616395.1 uncultured Candidatus Pelagibacter sp.
ATTTCATTTTTAGGTCTTTTCCAGTTTTCCGAAGAAAAGGTATAAAGAGTTAAATACTCAATTTTATGATTAATGCACTGATTGATAATTAGATCAACTGTATCTAAACCAGCTCTATGACCTGCATTTCTTGATTTTTTATGTTTAATGCCCCATCTACCGTTTCCATCCATTATGATGGCAACATGATTAAC
The DNA here is from genome assembly GCA_905616395.1 of uncultured Candidatus Pelagibacter sp. Classification (GTDB taxonomy): domain Bacteria; phylum Pseudomonadota; class Alphaproteobacteria; order Pelagibacterales; family Pelagibacteraceae; genus Pelagibacter. Next base: position 195 of record CAJQSQ010000028.1, read on the forward strand.
TGGGTTCATATTGTCATTATTTCTTTTTCTTTGGCTTCGACTTTAGTATCTATAATTTTAATATGATCGTCAGTAAATGTTTGTATTATTTTCTCATTTGTTTTTTCATCATCTTCACTAATTTCTTTGTCTTTAACTAAACTTTTTAAATCATCGTTAGCTTCTCTTCGTATATTTCTGATTGAGATTTTACACTTTTCACCCATAGATTTAATTAATTTTTTAATCTCCATTCTTCTCTCTTCATTTAAATCTGGGACAGGTAATCTAATTAATTGACCATCAATTTGAGGATTTAAACCTAATTCTGATTTCTTTATTGCAGTATCTACAAGTGGAACATTATTAAGGTCCCAAACTTGGATATTAATTGTTCTAGCATCAGGAGTTGTTATGCTTGAAACTTGGTTTAATGGCATTGCTTGTCCATAAACATCAACTTTAACAAGGTCTAACATTGAGGCATTTGCTCTACCAGTTCTTAGTGAAGTTAATTCTTTTTGAAACACTTCAATGGTTTTATCCATCTTCTGACTGTATGTTTTGTCATTAAACATTTATTCACCTATTTTAATTCTAAAAAAATCATTAATCTTCAAATCAGGTATATTAAGTTCTTTTACAATATCTTGCACTTTCTTTTTAGGCTCCATAACCCAGGCTTGTGTTAACAAAGCATTTTCCTCTTTAAATTTATTCATTTTACCTAAGCTAATTTTTTGTGCAATTTCCTCAGGTTTACCAGAGCTTTTTAACTCTTCTGTGACAAGATCTTGTTCTTTTTGAAGTAGATCTTTATCAATCAAATCAGAACTTAACGCCAAGGGGTTTGATGCTGCAATATGCATTGAAAGTTGTTTACCAAAAACTTTAACATTATCACTGTCATCTGAAGTCTCAAGTGAAGCTATAACTGATAATTTAGATAAATTATCTTTAACTATAGTATGCAAATAATTAAAATTTTTAGAACCAGATTGGTTAAATGTCTTAGCTTTACCAACTGTTATTTTTTCTCCCATTTTTGCAATTAATGCTACTAGACTATCTTCAACCGTTTCACCATTTCCCATTTTTGATTTATTAAGCTTTTCTAAATCAGATGAATTTTGATTATTCAATTCACTTAATTCTTTTGCAAAAGATACAAAGTCATCATTCTTAGCAACAAAATCTGTCTCACAGTTAATTTCAATAACAGATATTTTGCTTTCATCTCCAGAGGTTGCAATAACACCTTCTTTAGCATCTCTTGACATTTTTTTTGAAGCTTTAGAAATTCCCTTAACTCTTAAGATTTCTACTGCTTTATCTAAATCGCCACCAGATTCTTTAACTGCTAAGTTACAATCTTTAAATCCAGCACCAGTTGCTTCACGTAATTGTTTTACTTTTTCTAAATCACTCATATTAATTTAACTTTTCTTTATCTTTTTTTGAAAATTTAGCATCTAACTTCTCTCTATCAATTTCTTGAATAGTTTTTGAAGAAGCTTCTTTTACTTTTGTCTCACCGACATCAGGTTTTTCTTCAGATTTAGATGGAGCTGCTTTTTTTGCATTTTCAATAGTTTCTTTTACTAAATTACAATATAGATCAATCGCTCTTCTAGCATCATCGTTACCTGGAATTGGATAGTCAATACCATCAGGATTAGAATTACTGTCAAGTATAGCACAAATCGGAATGCCTAACTTGGATGCTTCAGCAATGGCTAAAGATTCATAATTTGTGTCAATAATAAAAACTAGATCTGGAACCTTTTTCATTTCTGCAATTCCACCTAGGGCTCTTTCTAATTTATCTTTTTTGACACTCATCTTTAATAGTTCTTTTTTTGTAAAACCCCTATTTTCTGCAACAAGATCAGCCTCATACTTTTTCATCTTTTTAATTGACCCTGAGATTGTTCCCCAATTAGTTAACATTCCACCTAACCATCTGTAATTTACAAAAAATTGTCCGGTTTCTTTTGCAACTTCAGCTATAGCTTCAGATGCTTGTTTTTTTGTAGATACAAAAAGAATTTTGCCATTATTGGCTACCGTATTATAAACTTTTTCTAAAGCTACATTTGTTAACTCCAGTGTTTGAGTTAAATCAATAATGTGAATTGAATCTCTTTTTCCAAAAATGTATTTTTTCATCTTTGGATTCCATCTTAGGGTTTTATGACCTAAATGAACGCCTGCTTCTAATAGTTGTTGGATAGTTAGACTTGGTATTTTCATATTTATTCCCGGTTAAGCCACCACAGTAATTTCCATTTAAGGACCGGAGGTATAAAACCACAAACTGTGTGCGTGTTAATTTAAATTAAGAGTTATTTACAAATTATTTGAAAAATAAACAAGTCTTTTTTAATGAATAACGGTCGAAATATCATTGTTTCTGAGGATATTGATAGCTTTCCTATCAATAAGACGCTTATTTTTTAGTTTAAAGCTAATATCATTCTTTTCATCGTTAATATTTATTGTTACCTCGGTTGTACCCTCCTCATCCACTAAATCAGATATTTTATCGATGTCTTTAGTTGACTTAATGTTAAATACAATTTCATTAACTGGTTTATTAAAGAGATCTTTAAGAGATGCTATTTTTTGAACATTTATTCTTTTAGATTTGTTCTCATCTTTAGAAATGGTTTTGACCAAGGTTATGATTAAAGAACTTCCCTCAACTAAAACCTCTCTATTTAATTCCAAAATATCAGAAAAAATAAAAAGTTCAAAAACACTAGTTAAGTCTGTAAACTTGATAACGCCATATGAGTTTCCTCTGGCAGTTTTTCTTTCAGTGATCTTTAAGAGTGTAGCAGCAATATTTGCATCTTTTATAGTATCGTCTAGATTAAATTTTGCATAATCAACTATTTTGTAGTCATCAAAAATTTCTTTAAATTGATTTAAGGGGTGATCAGATATAAAAAAACCTATAGCTTCGAATTCTCTTGATAATCGATCTTCAAACTTCCAATCTTCCATGTTAAGAACTATTTCATTATCTTGTTCTTCATCAGAACCAAAAAGATCAATTTGATTTGCTGCTTTATTTTCATAAATATTTTTTGTCTTTAAAATAAAATTTGGAATTGAATTAAATAATGCTTGTCTATTGTTATCTATATTATCGAAAGCACCAGCTTTAACTAATCCTTCCAGCTGCAATTTATTAATATCTTTAGGGCTAACTCTATTTAAAAAATCATTGATTGATTTAAAATTGCCGTTTTCTTTTCTTTCCTTCACAACATTAGAGATTGCCTCAAGTCCCACACTTTTAATCCCACCCAAAGCATAATAGAAGTTTTCTTCATCAAATTGAAAATCTTCAAAACATCTATTTATATCTGGTCTTACAACCTTGATATCAATTCTTTTAAGTTCTTCATAAAATTCCCCAAGTTTATTTTGATTTGATAAATCCATTGTCATTGAAGCAGCAAAAAACTCCTTAGGATAATATGTTTTTAAAAATGCTGTTTGATAAGAAATGATTGCATAAGCAGCTGCGTGACTTTTGTTAAAACCATACTCAGCAAATGGTTCAATTTTTAAAAATATACTTGCTGCAATATCCTTGCTAATTCCATTTTTAAGAGCTCCAGCAATGAATCCTTGTTTCTGTTTTTCAAGTTCAGCTCTTTTTTTTTTACCCATGGCTCTTCTTAAAATATCAGCTTCACCTGCGGTAAAACCTGAGAGTTTTTGAGCTATTTGCATAACCTGTTCTTGATAAATAATAACGCCATATGTAGGTTTTAAAATATCCTCAAGTAGTGGATGCAAATAATCAGGTGTTTGTCTTCCATGTTTACAGTCATTGTAAACTGGTATGTTACTCATAGGCCCCGGACGATAAAGGGCAACTAAAGCAATAATATCCTCAATATGATTAGGCTTCATTTGCAATAATGCTTCACGCATTCCAGCACTTTCCACTTGAAATAATCCAACTGTATGTCCAGATGATAATAATTCAAAAACTTTCTTATCTTCAAAGTCAATATCTTCAATCTTAAAATCTTTAACTTTTTTATTAATTAGTTTTTGAGTTCTATTAATTACGGTTAAAGTTTTTAAACCTAAAAAATCAAACTTGATTAAGCCTGCATTTTCTGCAGAATACATATCAAATTGAGTAGAAGGTAATAATAAATCTGCAGCGGCGTCTTTATATAAAGGCACAACTTCTGTTAATTTTCTATCAGCTATTACGACACCAGCAGCATGAGTTGCTACATTTCTATTCAAACCTTCTAATTTTAAAGAAAGGTCAGTTAGTTTTTTTACTCGAGGATCTTCATTAACTAATTTTTGCAATCGTGGCTCACTATTAATGCATTCAATTAAGCTTTGAGGTCTAGAAGGATCAAAAGGTATCATTTTTGAAATACTATCAACAAAACCATATGGTAAACCTAATACTCTACCAACATCTCTAATAACCATTCTTGCTTTTAACTTTCCAAATGTAATTATATGGGCAACACTGTCTTTATATTTTGTAGTTAAATATTTAAAAACAAGATCTCTTTTTTCCTCACAAAAATCTATATCAAAGTCAGGCATTGACACACGGTCAGGATTTAAAAATCTTTCAAATATCAAATTAAATTTAATTGGATCAACATCAGTAATAGACAGACACCAAGCAACGAGTGAGCCTGCACCAGATCCTCTACCCGGTCCTACTGGAATGTCATTACTCTTAGCCCATTTAATGTAGTCTGATACAATCAAGAAGTAACTAGGATATTTCATTTCAATTATGATCTTTAACTCATGATCTAGTCTGTCTTTATATTTTAAAAATTTATCATCAGTTTCTAAGTTATTATCTTCAATTTTAAAAACTTTAAGAAATTTTTCTTTCAATCCATCTAATGAGTCTTTTTTAAGTATTTCATCAGCACTACCTCCTTTTTCAGAACTAATATTTGGAAGTACAGGTTTCGAAAACTGTGGTCTAAAATTACATTTAAATGGCAAATTGAAGTTATTTTCTAAAGCTTCCGGAAGATCAGAAAATAATTTTGACATTTCTTCATTTGATTTAAAGTAATGCTGGTTACTATATTTAATTCTATTCTTTTCATTAACATAAGTTTTAGAACCAATGCAAGTTAACGCATCATGAGCTTCGTGCATATCTGGTGTTAAATAATAAACTTCATTAGTAGCAATAATTGGTATTTTAATTTTTAAAGATTGTTCTAAATTAAATTTTTCAAAAGCAATTTCATTTTGATCACCATGCCTTTGGATTTCTAAATAAAAGTTATCATTAAATTTTGATGATAAACTCTTATATAATTTTGATATTTCTTCTAAACGACCTTTTTCGAATAATTTACCGAATAGACCTTGAATAGTACCCGAAAGTAAGGACACCCCTTTCGTATCAATTAAAAGTTCCTTAATATCTAAATGAGGGTCAGATAAAGGATCATTTTCAAGATAAGATCTTGAAGAGAGCTCTATGATTCTCTTATATCCATATTCGTTAAGAGCTATCAAGGGCAATAGTCCCGTCGTATCTTCAAATCTAAAAAAAATTTGTGTACCAATAATAGGTTGTGTTCCAACTTTAGAAATATTCTCAGCAAACTCTAGTGCACCACACAGATTGGATGTATCAGAAAGGCCTAAACAAGGTATTTTATTTTCTTTACAAAAATCCTTTAAATTATCAATCTTAATTGCTCCTTCACAGATTGAATACTGTGTGTGAATTTTTAAATGATTAAAGTTTTGATTATTTAATTCTGGCATTGATAGTTCTTATATTACCATCAATCATTTCTAATTTGCAATCAGCCATATTTGCAAAAAATCTATTATGAGTTGCATAGATTATTAATCTATTTTTATTTTTCAAATTATACAAAACATTAAAAACCTCTTTAGCGGTAGTTTGATCTAGACTACCAGTAGGTTCGTCTGCTAATATAATTTCAGGCTCATTAATAAGTGCTCTAGCCATTGCAATTCTTTGCATTTCGCCACCAGATAATTCCGATGGGTAATGATGCTCTCGAGATGAAAGACCCATTTCTTTAATCATTTTCTTTGCTTTTTGGATTGAATTCTTTTTATCATTACTAAGAGCAAGACCTGCAAGATAAACATTTTCTAATGCTGTGAAGTCAGGAAGTAAATTATTTTGTTGATAGATAATCCCAATTTTTTTAGACCTAATTTTGTCATTACTAGTGTTATCATTAAAATTTATTATATTATTTCCAATTACTAATGAGCCAGTTGTAGGCTTATCGATCATTGAAAGTATATTTAGTAGTGTAGATTTTCCCGATCCTGATGGACCCATAAGAGAGTAAATTTTACCTTTGGTAAATGAATAATCAATTTTTTTTAAAACAGTTACTTTTTTATTATTAGAAAAAGATTTAGAAATCTTTTTTATAGATATTAAATTATTCATATTTTAGGCCTTTAACGGGGTCTAATTTTGATGCTTTTATAGCTGGAAAGATTGAAACAATAATAGTTATAAAAATTGAACATAGTGAAATAATAAAAATTGATTTTGGGTTGATTTCAGAAGGCATTGTACTTAAAAAATAAATCTCTTCAGGAAAAAGACTAATATCAAAAGTATTACTTAGAAATTCTCTAAGGTTCTCAATATATAAAGAAAACATTACACCTAAAAAAATCCCAAAGAATGTTGCTGTAGTTCCAATGATGATACCTACTAAAAAAAATATTTTTATAATAGATTTATTTAAGACACCGATAGACTTTAGTATGGCTATATCTCTTGTTTTATTTTTAACCAAAATTGTAAGTCCTGAAATAATATTAAAAGCTGCAACTATAATAATTAAAGATAAAATTATAAACATTACATTTCTTTCGACTTTTAAAGCTGAAAATAAGGAGCTATTCATATCAGCCCAAGTATATACAAATTCATTATTAAATATTTTCTGAATCTGATTTTTGATTTCAAAAATATTAGATGGATTATTCAAATAAATTTCTAAATTTCTTTTTCCTTTATCTAAATCAAAAAAGCTTTCCAGCGTATTAAGATTTATAAAAGCTATGTTGGCATCAAAATCTGCCAAACCACTATCAAAAATTGAACTTATAATAAAAGTTTCTTGCTTAGGTAAACTCCCAATAATTGTTTCAATGCCTACAGGGGACATGATTGACACTCTATCACCTATGTTAAGTCCTAAATTAAAACTTAATTCTTTACCTATTGATATTGAGTTTTCTAATAACTGATTTGATTCACCAATTAACTTACCTTTTTTAACAACATCAAGTTTTGGGAAATTTTTACTGCTATAACCCCTTAAAACTAACCCCTTGGTATAATCTTTACTAATAACAATAGCCTCACCAGAATTACTAAAAATTAAATCTTTTGAAATTAGTTTTAAGTTGTTGTCATTGAGTTTATCTAAACTAATTGAGTTTTCGTAAGGTTTAACTGTTACATGTGCGTTAAATCCAACAATTTTACTAATTAGCTCGGTTCTAAAACCGTTCATAACTGACATAACAATAATCAGCACTGCTACACCTAAACTTATTCCAATAAATGAAAAGATAGAGATTATATTTAAAAAGCCATCTTTTTTTCTCGTTTTTAGATATCTAAACGTAATTTCTTTTTCTAATGTAGAGATCAATTTTTCTCTTTTAGTTCAGTTAAAATTTTAGTTATTTGATCTAACGTTAAATTCCTAGGATCTTTTCCAATTTCTTTAAACTCTAATAGGTCTCCTTCTGATTTTTTTCCTATAATGATTTGGTACGGGACACCAATTAAATTAAATTTTTTGATTTTAGATGAGAGATTTTCATCCATATCATCAATAATTGTATCTATATTATTGCTTTCAAAGTGTTTAAAAAGACTAGTAGCCTTATCCAGTGCAGATTTATCATTTTTATTAATCATTGGAATTATAGCGAGTTCATATGGTGCTACAGAAAATGGCCATTTCATAATTTCATTGTTATCATCATATTTTGCCTCAATAATGGCACCAACAAGCCTTGATACACCAATTCCATACGATCCCATTTTAACAAAGTCTTTTTTACCACCTGGAAGATCTACAGCAGCATTTAGAGCTTTTGAATATTTATCTCCAAAATAAAAAATGTGACCTACTTCAATACCTTTTGTAATCAGTCTATTTTCCTCAGATACTTTTTCTTCAAACTCAGCTTTATCAAATTTTTCATCAGCTACAGAGTAATATTGTTCATATTTTTTTCTTAAGTCTTTTAAAGATTGTCTATCCATTATTGAATCTTCACTGTCTAAATCAAAAACTCTTTTATCTGTAAAAATTTTACTTTCACCTGTATCTGCTAAAATAATAAATTCATGAGAAAGGTTTCCACCAATAGGTCCTGTATCAGCAGCCATTGGAATTGCTGATAGTTCCAATCTCTTAAAAGTTTTTAAATATGAAAAAAAGAATTTATTATATGAGAAAGCTGCATCTTCGTCGTTTACATCAAATGAATATGCATCCTTCATGTAAAATTCTCTACCTCTCATTATTCCGAATCTTGGTCTAACTTCGTCTCTAAATTTCCATTGTATGTGATACAATAATTGAGGTAATGATTTATAAGATTTAATACTTGTTCTAAATATGTCAGTGACTAACTCTTCATTAGTTGGTCCATAAAGCATTTCTCTACCTTGTCTGTCTTTAATTCGAAGCATTTCATCTCCATAATCATCATAACGACCACTTTCTTTCCAAATATCGCTGGGTTGAATTGTTGGCATAAGTATTTCTTGGGCACCAATTTTATTTTGTTCTTCTCTTACTATTTGTTCAATTTTTTTCATCACCTTAAAACCTAAGGGTAGCCAAGAATAAATACCTGCAGAAGATTGCTTGATCATTCCTACTCTGAGCATTAATTGGTGTGATTTAATTTTTGCTTCTGATGGGTTATTCTTTAATATTGGTATGAAAGATTTTGAAATGTACATTTTAACTAATTATATATCTTAAATTTAAATATTCATATTTTATCAATAAATAAATTATCATGAAAATAACAGTTGTAATACCAGTACAATAAATAAATTTTTTTAACATTTTAGGATTTTCTGGAGAACCAGCGTCTTCACCTTCAATTTTAACCGATTTTAGTCTATTTACGTCAATTGGAAGAATTGTAAAAAAAACTATCCACCAGATTATAATGTAAATTATAGCAAGCCCTGTTGCACTCATCTAGATTCTTACAAGATTGATATTTATAAATGGTCTTTTACCAGTCAATTCTTTAGCGCATTTTCTACATGTAATTTTTAATGCATCAATTAAATTGTATTCTTGTTTTTTACTTTTTATAGAAAAGCTTCTGGTAGTTTTTTCTATTGCTTCTTCTAATTCATAAATAAATTCGTCAGTATCATATACGGGTAATCCTCTAAAAGTTAATACGGGTCTTTTATGAATATTACCCTTTGCAGTGATTAAAATTGTAACCTCCATATATCCATTAGCGGCTATATTTTTTCTATCTTTAATTGATTGAGCGTCTTCTTCGACACTCATATTTCCATCTAAATAAAGTCTACCACTTGGAGCTTTATCAAAAACATGTGGTTTACCTGGAGCTAATTTTACAATATCCCCATTTTCTACTTGAACAGGGTGTGGAACTTTCATTTCATATGCAAATTTCATATGTTCAATCATATGTCTATGTTCTCCATGAACGGGGACTGCACATTGCGGTTTAACCCAATCATACATTTCTCTTAGATCGTCTCTATTTGGGTGGCCAGAAACATGAACAAATTCACTTTCCTCTGAAATAACCTCAATACCATCCCTAACTAATTGATTTTGTAGTTTGTATAATTTTTTTTCATTACCTGGAATAATTTTAGATGAAAAAATAACAGCATCATCTTTTTCGATAAATACATCTGGATGAGTATAACTTGAAATTCTCATAAGTGCTGCCATAGGCTCACCCTGACTACCAGTACAAAGATAAACTATTTTTTCCCTAGCAATTTTTTTTGCTTCACGTGCATCTACAGGTTCAATAACATTTTTCAAATACCCACACTGTCTTGCTGCTTTAAATATTCTATGCATAGATCTTCCAACTAGAGATATTTGTCTACCAGTTTTTTCTGCACAATAAAAAGCTGTTTCCATACGTGCAACATTTGATGCAAAAGAAGCCATAACAATTCTTTTTTTAAGGCTACCCATAATATTTAATAAGCTTTTTCTTACATCTAGCTCTGAACCAGCTTTTCCCATACTAAATACATTTGTTGAATCACAAACCATAGCAAGGACACCTTCTTTACCAATTTCTTTAAGTCTGTCAGAATTAATTTTTTCACCAATCAAAGGTTCTGGGTCAATCTTCCAATCTCCAGTATGTAATATTACACCAGCTGGAGTTTCAATTCTAAGACCATTAGGTTCAAGAATTGAGTGGGTTAATGTGATGTACTCTATTTTAAAAGGATCTAAATCTACTGTTCCATTTAATTGAACTATTTTTAGATAATTAGTTGCATCAATATTTTTTTCTTTAAGTTTTTCTTTTATTAAAACTGCAGTAAATGGAGTTGCAAAAATTTTGCATTTTAATTGAGGCCAAAGATGTGCAATAGCTCCAATATGATCTTCATGTGCATGAGTTAAAATAATTCCTAAAAGGTCCTCTTTTTTATCGACAATAAATCCAGGGTCTGGGTAAATTAAATCAATTCCCGGCAAAGTGTCATCAGCAAATGTAACCCCTATATCAACCATGATCCATTTATGTTCACCTGGTTTTCCGTAGGCAAACAGGTTCATATTCATGCCAATTTCTCCTGAGCCCCCTAAAGGGCAAAATAATAGTTCATCTTTCATATTTATTTAATTAAAGTGGTGGCTCTGATTAGGCCGTTAATTGTAATATCTTTATTTAATGTTACTTTCGTTTTTGTTGAATTTTTGAATAAATTAGAAAATCCTCCAGTAATAATTATTTTAAAGGACATCTTGGTCTCTTTCTTAATTAAATTAACAATATTGTCAATTAAACCCTCATAACCCCAAAAAAAACCAGCTCTCACTGCACTAGTAGTATTTAAACCAATGATTTTATTTGTTTTTTTTAAAATAATCCTTGGAATTTGCGTTGCCTTATCAGTCAACGTATCAAGTGAAAGCTTAACTCCAGGTGCAATAACACCACCACGATAGGTGTTTTTAATCAAGACATCAAATGTTGTAGCGGTTCCAAAATCTAAAATTATAAAATTATCCTTGTTATTAATAACACTAATAGCGTTTGCCAATCTATCTGAGCCAATTTGTTTATAGTTAACTTTAATCTTAATCAATTTATTTAACTTAAGTTTTTTAAGTTCGTTGCATTTAATCTTATAAGTTTTGTTAAAAAAACTCTTAATTTCATTGAATGATTTTGGAACAACACTGCAAAACAAACATTTATCAATTACTTTGTCTTTTAAACTTAAGCTGGCTAAAGATTTTTTTAGTAAAAGGTAATTTATTTTTTTTGTTATTAGGGTAACTCTTTTAATAATAATATTTTTAGAGTTTATCAAACAAATTTTGGTATCTGTATTTCCTATATCACCAACAATAATCATTTTAAATTTCTATCTATGTTTTTTATATTAAATTTAGCAAACATTGGAATAAAAGTTTCATAAATTTTTTTTAGTTTTAAAACTGCATTATTAGGAGTAATTTTTACCCCAGTTAAATCAAAAAGATTTGTAGTCAAATAACCTTTAATAGAAGGACTCTTAATCAAGTTTATACCTATGCCAACTATAATAAATTTTTTGCCTGATTTGGATAATGTTTCCTGTAATATACCTGAAATTTTCATATTTTTTATTAATAAATCATTTGGCTTTTTAACCACAATTTTATCTTTATAAAAATTTGATAATAATTTTTTTACCAAAAGGCAGTTTATTTTTGTCAGATTATTCAATGATAATTGATTCATGTTAACTTGGAAAAAAATACTAACAAATAAATTTCCCTTGAATGAACTCCATTTTTTTCCATATTGACCTCTTCCTCTTATCTGTTTCTCGGCGATTACAATTCCTGATTTATTATTAGTATTTTTAATTATCTGAAATGCTCTATCGTTTGTACTGTTTATGATCTTAAAATTAAACTTTTTTAACTTCATTAAATTAAATTAATTCTAGATACAATTTCCACCAGTTTACTGGGAAAAATAAAGTACAAAAGAATTAACAATGTTGAAAAAGTTAATGATATTTTCAACCAAACACTATGATCAGTGTCATATTTTTCTTTTTCTTCATCAAAATAAATAACTTTAATTATTCTTAGATAATAAAAGGCAGCAATCACAGTTGATAATAAACCGACAATTGCTAGGAAATACATTGATTGCTCAATTACAGACTTAAATACATAAAATTTAGCAAAAAAACCAGCCAATGGTGGAATGCCAGCTAATGAAAAAAGTATAACGAGTAAAGACAAGGATAAAACTGGATGGTTTTTTGACAGTCCAGATAAATCATCAATAGTTTCAAAATACTGATCATTTCTTTTCATCATAAATAAACAACTGAATAAACCAAGATTCATTACCATGTAAATAGAGATATAAACTATAGACGATTGAATACCTTCATTTGTCCCAACAGAAAGTCCTGCTAAAGCGTAACCAATATGACCAATAGAGCTATACGCAACTAATCTTTTTAAGTTACCCTGCCCAATCGCTGCAACAGCTCCAAATATCATTGAGGCAATAGATAAAAAAATTATGATAGGTTGCCATTGGTCAATCATGTTAAAAAATGGAACATACATGAATCTAATAAAGACAGTTAAGGCAGCAACTTTGGGAACTATTGCAAAAAATAATGTTACAGATGTAGGAGATCCTTCATAAACATCTGGTGCCCACATATGAAATGGTACAGCAGATATCTTAAAAGCCAATCCAACTAGGATGAAAACTATTCCAAATGTTAAGCCATAATGAGTAGAATCCATTGAATTTCCAATAATATTAAAATTAGTTGATCCAGAAAACCCATAGATAAGAGAGCAGCCATAAAGTAGTAAACCAGAAGAAAGTGCACTTAATACAAAATATTTAAGACCTGACTCAGATGACTTTAATTGATCTCTATTAAACGATGCCAAAACATACAAAGCTAATGATTGTAATTCAAGTCCAATATAGAAAACCATTAGGTCATTAGAACTAATCATAACCATCATTCCTAAAATTGAACAAAGGATTAAAATTGGATACTCTATTAAGAAAATCTTAGATATTTTTAAATATTTTGTTGAAATTGACAACACAAAAGCTCCTCCTAAAAGTGTAAGAATTTTCATTAAAGATGAGAGGTTATCAATTACATAGCTATTTCCAAATAAAGTTACAGCAGTGTCAAAAGGATTATTTAATATTAAAATTACAGTAATTAGTAAAAACCCTATTGAAAGATTGTGAATTAAGCTTGAGCCATTTTTCCTAAAAACACCCAAGATTAATAAAAACATTATTGATAAAGAAATAAAAATTTCAGGAGAAATAAAATTTAAATTATTCATTATTTTTGTACCTCAGGACCATACATATTTAAGTTAAAATTATACATTTCAATTAAGTCATTTACCGATACCTCAATTGTATTAATAAGAGGTTCTGGGTAAAAACCAAAGAATAATACTGGTATAGCTAAACTCCATAAAATAAATTTTTCTGAATTATCTAAATCAGGTATTTTTAAAAGGTCTTTGTTTACTAAATTTCCAAAAACAACTCTTCTATATAACCATAACATGTATGCAGCACCAAAAATGACTCCAAAGCTAGCAATAACTGCTACTAAAAAATTATCTTTAAATGCACCCATTAAAATTAAAAACTCTCCTATAAAGCCACTTGTTCCTGGTAGTCCTAATGCAGCTAGAGTAAACAACATAAATAGAATTGAATATTTGGGCATTACAGAAACCAGACCACCGTAAGTTTTAATTAATCTTGAATGCATACGATCATAAACCACACCAACACATAAAAATAATGCTGCCGAAACAAGTCCATGACTAATCATTTGAATTATACTGCCTTCGATACCCTGTTGCGTGATCGTAAAAATTCCCAATGTTACAAAACCCATATGTGCCACAGAAGAGTATGCTATTAATTTTTTCATATCTTCCTGCATTAGGGCAACTAGAGATGCATAAATAATTGCAATTAAACTCAATGAATAAACCAATGGAGTAAATAATTCAGAGGCCACAGGAAACAAACCTAAGGAAAATCTAATAAAACCATAACCTGCCATTTTTAAAAGAATAGCAGCTAGTAGAACAGATCCGGCTGTTGGAGCTTCAACATGCGCATCAGGTAACCAAGTGTGAACTGGCCACATAGGTGTTTTGACTGCAAAAGAACTAAAAAAAGCAAGCCACAATAAGTTTTGATATTTTGTGTCTATACGTAATTCATATAGTTGTACTATATCGGTTGTACCAGCGATCCAGTAAATTGAAATTATTGCAACTAACATTAAAACAGAACCAAGTAACGTATATAAGAAAAATTTAAAGGCAGAATAAACTCTTCTTTCACCTCCCCAAATTCCAATAATTAAAAACATAGGAATTAATCCCGCTTCAAAAAATAAATAAAATACGACTAGATCAAGTGAACAAAAAACTCCAATCATTAAGCTCTCCATTACCAATATGGCAATAAGAAAATCTCTTAACCTTACTTTAATTGTGTTATTAACAGATATTATACACAACGGAGTAATAAGTGTTGTTAGAATTATGAATAAAATTGAAATTCCATCTATACCTACTTTGTAATTAACAAAACCTTTTAACCATTCTCTATTTTCAACAAATTGAAATGTTGATGTGGACGGGTCGAATAAATACCATAGATAAATTGAGATTAAAAAATTAACAAAAGAAGTGAACAAAGCAACATATTTTCCTGTATTTGAATTTTTATCTTTTGAAAATAATAAAAATAAAGCACCAATAGTTGGTAAAAGAATTAAAGATGATAAAATTGGAAAATTCATTAGTGTAAAATTAGAAATGTTAATAATGCAGAAAGACCAATCAATATCATAAAGGCATATTGATAAATAAACCCACTTTGAAATTTACTAGCTCTTAATGATAAGTTTTTGATTAGTAAGGAAAGACCGTCCGGTCCAAACCTATCAATAATTTTTATATCAATTGTTTTCCAAAAGAATAATCCTATTTTTTTTGAAGATTGAATAAATATGATGTCGTATAATTCATCAAAGTACCATTTATTGACTAAAAAATTATATAAAGGTCTATTAGATTGAACAATTTGATTGGGTAACTCTTTATTTTTTACAAATAAATAATAAGCAATTGGAATAGATAAAAGGACAAGTATGGGGGTAATTAAAATAATCCATAAAGGTGGGTGATCTGTGCTTAATGGAATTAGAAATTTAATAGATTCTCCCCAAAAATGATTTTCTCCCCCATGACCAATAAATAAATCTTTAAATAAAAACCCTGCAAAAATTGCACCAACTGCTAATACAATCAAGGGTATAAGCATAACCAAAGGAGACTCGTGCATTTCTTCAATTTTTAATTTTTTATTGTTATACGTTCCATGAAATGTTTTAAAAATTAATCTCCACGAATATATTGAGGTAAGTAAGGCTGTTAAAATACCAACTCCAGCAGCATAATAACCTACTGTATTACCTCTAAGGTAAGCAAATTCTATAATTGCATCTTTTGAATAAAAACCAGAAAGAAAAGGGAAACCTGTAAGAGCTAATGTCCCAATAATCATTAAGATCCAAGTATAGGGTAGTTTTTTATACACAGCTCCCATTTGATTAATATCTTGTTCATCCTTAAATGAATGAATTACCGATCCTGATCCTAAGAAAAGTAATGCCTTAAAAAATGCATGAGTAAACAAATGAAACATTGCTACATTATAAGCACCAACACCGGCAGCAAAAAACATATAACCTAATTGACTACATGTTGAATAAGCAATTATTTTTTTAATATCTGTTTGAACTAAAGCTACTGTTGCAGCAAAAAAAGCAGTTGTCATTCCAACCACTGTAATAATATTTAAAGTTAAAGGAGAATATTCAAAAATTGGAGAGCATCTAACGATCAAAAAAACTCCTGCTGTAACCATTGTAGCAGCATGTATTAATGCAGATACAGGTGTAGGACCTTCCATAGCGTCAGGTAGCCATGTGTGTAAAAGAATTTGTGCTGATTTACCCATAGCTCCAATAAATAAAAGGATGCAAATTAGATCAATGGCCTTGATGTGTATTCCTAAAAATAATAATTCTTTATCAACAATTTGTGGAATCTGCAGAAATACTTCAGAGTAATTGACAGTACCAAATAGGTAAAAAATTAAAAATATTCCTAAGGCAAGTCCAAAATCACCTACTCTATTTACTACAAAAGCTTTTATAGCCGCTGCATTTGCTGAATCTTTTTTATACCAAAAGCCAATTAAAAAATAAGAACAAAGACCTACGCCCTCCCATCCAAAAAATAATTGAAGAAAATTATCGGATGTGACCAACGTTAGCATTGCAAATGTAAAGAGAGAAAGATAGGCCATAAATCTTGGTTTATGTGGGTCGTGGGACATATAACCAATTGAATAAATATGAACTAGTGAAGAAACTAAAGTTACAACAACGAGCATTACCGAAGATAACGCATCCACTTTAATAGACCAATTCACATCAAGTGTTCCTGAATTAATCCAAGTAGCAATAACTACATTATTTTCATAACCGTTAACAATAACTTGATAAAATAAAATTAAAGATAACAGTGCTGAAATCGAAACAAATATACTAGTTATTATCTCTGAATTTCTATCACCTATAAATTTACCAAAAAAACCAGATATAATAGATGCTAATAATGGAAGAAATAATAATGCAAATTCCATATTATCCCTTTAAACTATTTATTTCTTCAACTCTAATTGTTGATGAGTTTCGATAATAAACAACTATTATAGCTAGACCTATGGCAGCTTCCGCAGCAGCTACGGTTAATATAAAGAGTGTAAAAATTTGCCCAGTTAAGTCATTCAAAAATATAGAGAAAGCCACCAAGTTAATATTCACTGATAACAGAATAAGCTCAATACTCATTAATATTACTATGATATTTTTTCTGTTTAAAAATATACCCACTATACCAATGGTAAATATTATAGCTCCTAAAGTAAGGTAGTGACCCAGGCCCACATCAATCATCAGATTTAACTCCTTTATTACTTGGAACATCTATCAATTCAACACCATCAGATCTTTCTCTAGATATTTGACTGAAATAACTTTGTCTTTTGACACCAGATCTCTGCCTAAAAGTAAGAACAATAGCCCCTATCATTGCAACCAATAAGATCATTCCACTTAATTGAAAGATATGAATGTAGTCGGTATATAAAACATAACCAATAGCATGAGTATTGCTAATGCTACTATCTATATTTAATGACATAGATGAAACAAGATCTGGCTTATATTTCCATCCACCAATAACAATAATTAATTCAAAAAATATAATAGTACTGATAATTAATCCAACTGGAATATGTTTCGAGCTCTCCCTGGCACTAAACCATTGGTTTTTCTGTTGAGCTACATTTAACATCATGACAACAAACAAGAATAAAACAGCTACAGCACCAACGTAAATAATTAACATTATCATTCCAAGGAATTCCGCACCTATCATTATAAACAAGCAAGAAATACTAATAAAATCTAAAATTAAAAAGAAAACAGAGTGAACAGTATTTTTTGAAACCGTAACCATTATTGCAGAAACAATTGCTATTAATGAAAAAATATAAAAAAAAATTGCGTGTGCTAGCATAATTATCTATGAGAGTTATCAGCTTTAATATTTGCAGCTAGAACATTTTCCCATCTATCCCCATTGTCCAATAGTTTTTCCTTATTATAATAAAGTTCTTCTCTTGTTTCTGTTGAAAATTCAAAGTTAGGACCTTGCACAATTGCATCAACCGGACAAGATTCTTCACAAAGTCCACAATAAATACATTTCATCATATCAATATCATATCGAGTAGTTTTTCGACTTCCATCTGCTCTTTCAGAGGATTCAATTGTAATTGCCTGGGCAGGGCATACTGCTTCGCACAATTTACAAGCAATACATCTTTCTTCACCATCAGGATATCTTCTTAAAGCGTGCTCTCCTCTAAAACGGGGACTGATTTTACCCTTTTCAAATGGATAGTTAATTGTTTTTTTTGGTTTAAAAAATTCTCGTAAGGCGATCGTAAGACCACCTAAAAAATCTAACATAAAAATTGTTTTAAATATTCTTGAAATTTTCATAATTAATTTATCGGTAAAAGGTTAAAGTAAAACAAAAAACTCGCTGTAAGAACTACCCATGTTAGCGATAAAGGTAAAAAAATTTTCCAACCTAGTCTCATTAACTGATCATATCTATATCTTGGAACAATTGCCTTTACTAAAGCAAAGAGTATAAAAAGAAGTAGTATCTTTAAGATTAACCATATAGCTCCAGGAATTACATTAAAAGGAAATAAATCTATAGGCGAAAGCCATCCACCTAAAAATAGAACTGATCCCATTGCACACATAAGAAGAATGTTTGCATACTCGCCTAACCAAAACATTGCATACATCATTCCAGAATATTCAGTTTGATATCCTGCAACAAGTTCGGCTTCGGCTTCAGGTAAGTCAAATGGTGGTCGATTTGTTTCCGCTAAAGCAGAGATAAAAAAAATTACAAACATTGGAAACAATGGAATTACAAACCATAAGCTTTCTTGTGCCATCACTATATCATTTAAGTTTAACGAACCCACACAAAGCAAAACATTAATTATAATAACGCCTATTGAAACTTCGTAAGATACCATTTGAGCTGCTGATCTAATTGCACCTAAAAAAGGATATTTTGAATTTGAGGCCCACCCACCCATAATAATTCCATAAACACCCAATGATGAAACTGCAAATAAATAGAGAATACCAACGTTAATGTCAGCCAATACTTGAGTTGCGCTAAATGGAATAACTGCCCAAGAGATTAAAGCCAAAGTCATGGTAACAATTGGAGCTAATATAAAGATTACTTTATTAGAGCTTGAAGGAATAATAACTTCTTTAAACATGTATTTTAATGCATCAGCCAAAGATTGAAGTAAACCAAAAGGTCCCACAACATTTGGTCCCTGTCTTTTTTGAACAAATGCCCAAATACGACGATCTAGCCAAACAATCATCGCGACAGAAACAAGAACTGGTACCAATAAAAATAAGATTTTATATGTCTCTGAAAAAATTATACTTAAATATTCCATTTTATTAACCTTCTGTACCTGTTAATTTTAAATTAACTTTAGCTGTTTTGCATTCAAGCATTGTTTTTGAGGCTCGTGCTATTGCATTTGAGTAATAATAATCTTCATTCTCAATTTTTAAAATCTCTTGCTTAAATTCTACATTTTCAACTGTAGAAGATTTAATAGATTTATCTTTTTCAATAAATAAATTAATTTGGTTAAGTAAACTACTATCCAACTCATCTTTATCATTGAATAATTTTCTATGATTCATTGCTTCTGCTAATTCATTAATTATCAGCCAGTCTTCTTTAGCTTCTTCTGGTGGAAAGGAGGCTTTATAAGCTTTTTGTATTTTACCTTCTAAGTTTGTAAAGTAGCCATTTTGCTCTGTATATGCGGCCCCTGGAAGTATAATATCTGCAATCTCAGCTCCTTTATCTCCATGACTTCCTTGATAAATTACAAATTCATTCTTTTTTTCAAATTTAAGATTATCTACTCCCAATAAGTAAACAATTTCAAACATGTGATTTTCTAAATCTTTTAGCACTTCATTTGAACCATCTACTGTTTTATATAATCCTAAATCAAAACTACCAACCGTAGATGCATTTTCTGAAATTGTATTTAAAGAATTCCATTCATCTGACATTTTATTATTTTTTTTTAAAAAAGATTTAACAGATTCAAAAATATATTTCGCAGATTTAGTTTTAAGAGATGACTGACCAAAGATGATTAACGGTTTTTTAGCCTCTTTAATTAGACTTGATACTTCATGATTATCCTCTGTAATTTTTTTAATATTTTCAATATCACCGTCTAAGGACTCATATGGGTAAGTTAGATCACCAACATCATTTAAAGAAATTATTTTTGTTTTATTTTGTAAGTATGCTTTTCTAATACGTGCATTTAAAATTGTTGCTTCATACCTGGGGTTACTTCCTATGAGTAATATGAAATCTGCTTCTTCTATTCCATTAATTGTTGAATTGAATAAATAATTTTCTCTTTTTTTAGAATTTAAATATGTGTGATCACTTCTTGATTCTACATTATATGAACCAAGTGTTTTATTGAAAAACTCTTTAAATATATAGAGTGATTCCATATTAATCAGATCACCAGACATTCCACATATTTTATTTTTGTCAGCATTTTTAAACTTGGACTTAATAATATTAAAAACTTCATTCCATGATGCTTTCTCAAATTTACCATTATATTTTATATAAGGTGTGTCTAAGCGTTGATTTAACAAACCATCACAAGCATATCTTGTTTTATCTGAAATCCACTCTTCGTTAATATCCTCGTTAATTCTTGGTAAAATTCTTTTTACTTCCCAACCATAGGTATCAACTCTTATATTTGAACCAATAGCGTCCATCACATCAATAGATTCTGTCTTCTTTAATTCCCAGGGTCTAGCCTCAAATACATAGGGTTTAGATGTTAAGGCACCAACAGGACATAAATCTACAACATTAGCTGATAATTCTGATTGCATAGATTGCTCAAGATATGTTGTAATTTCCATATCTTCACCTCTACCTATGGCTCCAATCTCTGTTACACCAGCAACCTCTGTAGCAAATCTAACACATCTAGTACAGTGTATGCACCTAGTCATTTGTGTTTTGATTAAAGGTCCCATATTTTTTTCAGAGACTGCTCTTTTATTTTCTTTGTATCTAGACTTATCAACACCATAGAACATGGATTGATCTTGTAAATCACACTCTCCCCCTTGATCACAAACAGGACAATCCAACGGGTGGTTAGCCAACAAAAATTCCATGACTCCTTTTCTTGCTTTTTCAACAAACTCAGTATTTGTTTTAATATTCATTCCTTCTGCCGCTGGCATGGCACATGAGGCTACAGGTTTGGGAGATTTTTCTAATTCCACTAAACACATTCTGCAATTTCCTGCTATTGATAATTTTTCATGATAACAAAATCTTGGGATTTCAACTCCAGCTTTTTCGCAAGCTTGAAGTACAGTTAGCCCCTCTTCAACTTCTATATCAATTTCATTTACTTTTAATTTAAGCATTTTTTTTATCCAATAAGTGCTGATCTACTAAATAGGGAATATTTTTTTCTTTTTTTATAGTTGGGTTAAAATTATTTCTATCCTCAATCTCTTTTTTAAAATGTCTTAATAATCCCTGAACAGGCCATGAAGAACCCTCACCAAAAGCACAAATAGTGTGTCCCGCAATTTGATTTGTTACATCTCCCAACATATCAACTTCATCTCTTGATGCTTCACCTTTAGCCATTCTTTCAAGCATTCTCCACATCCATCCCGTACCTTCTCTACAAGGTGTACATTGACCGCAACTTTCATGTTTATAAAATCTAGCAATTCTTGCCATGCATTTAATTATGTCTTGATCTTTATTAATAACAACTATACCTGCGGTTCCTAATCCACTTTTTTCTGCCATCAATGAATCAAAATCCATTGTTAAAGTTTCACAAGTTTTTTGTGGTATTAAAGGCATTGATGAACCACCAGGTATTACAGCTTGTAAATTTTCCCACCCTCCAATTACACCTCCAGCATGAACTTCAATTAGTTCTTTAAGGGATATACTCATTTCCTCTTCAACATTACATGGGTTGTTAACGTTTCCAGAAATACAGAAAATTTTAGTACCTGTATTTTTTGCTTTTCCTAAAGATGCAAACCATTTTCCACCTCTTCTTAATATTGTAGGAACAACTGCTATAGTTTCAACGTTGTTAATTATAGTTGGGCAACCGTATAAACCAATTAAAGCGGGGAAAGGTGGTTTTAATCTAGGTTGACCCTTTTTACCCTCTATACTCTCAAGTAAAGCTGTTTCTTCTCCACAAATATACGCTCCTGCTCCATAGTGAATATAAATATCTAAATCCCAACCAGTTCCAGATGCATTTTTTCCTATTAAATTTTTTTCATAAGCCTCATCAATTGCTGCTTGAAGTTTTTCTCCATCTATAAAATATTCTCCTCTTATGTAGATATAGCAAACGTGTGCTTGAACAGCGTATGCAGCAATCAAGCATCCTTCTATTAATTTATGAGGTTCAAATCTTAAAATATCTCTATCCTTACAGGTACCTGGTTCTGACTCATCACCATTTATAACTAGATAATGAGGTCTTAAACCTAGTTCTTTTGGTGCAAAAGACCATTTTAAACCAGTTGGAAATCCAGCACCTCCTCTTCCTCTAAGTTCTGAGGCTTTAACCTCAGTTATTATCCAATCTCTACCTTTATCAATTAAATCTTTAGTATTTGTCCAGTCACCTCTTTTTCTTGATGACTCAACATCTGAACCTTTATCATTATATAAATTCTGAAATATTCTATCTTCGTCTTTAAGCATTTTTTAAATCCATAAGTGTTTTTCTATTATTTTCAGGTTCGTTGTTTAAACGACCTCTATAAGATCCTGGTTTAGGTGTTTCACCAGTTAAGATCTTATCTAAAATTTTTAACGTCTTTTCTTTATCTAAATCTTCATAATAATCATCATTAATTTGTAACATGGGCGCATTAACACAAGCTCCTAAACACTCAACTTCCATCCAAGAACAGCTTTGATCTTTTGATAATTCATTTTCATTTTCAGAAATCTTTTCTTTGCATGCTTCAACAAGTTTGTAGGCACCTCTAATCATGCATGGTGTAGTTGTGCAAACTTGTATAAAATTTTTACCCACTGGGGCTAAATTATACATTGTATAAAATGTTGCTACTTCATAAACTTTTATGTAAGGCATATCTAAAAACTTACCAATATACTTCATGGCAACTAATGGAATCCAGTTACTATTTTGTTTTTGGGCTATATAAAGCAAGGCCATTACAGCACTTTGCTGTTTATCCTTTGGATATTTTGCAATAATTAATTTGGCAGCTGCTAATGAGGCTGGATTAAAATCAAAATCCTCAGGCTGATTTTTTGAAGGTCTTCTTAAACTCATTATCTATCTACCTCTCCAAAAACAATGTCTAATGATCCTAAGACAGCAGGCACATCCGCAAGCATATGACCTTTAATCAAGTAATCCATTGCAGCCAAATGAGAAAATCCTGGGGCTCTTATTTTACACTTATATGGTTTGCTAGAACCATCAGATATTAAGTAAACACCAAACTCACCTTTGGGAGCTTCAACAGCTGTATAAATTTCATCTTTATCAACACGATAACCTTCTGTAAATAGTTTGAAATGATGAATTAAAGCTTCCATAGATTGTTTGATATCTTTTTTTGGTGGTGGACTAATCTTTCCATCAGACGTTTTAACTGGTCCTCTTGTCATTTTAGCAAGACATTGTTTGATTATGGAAACGCTCTCTCTCATTTCATCTATTCTACATAAATATCTGTCATAACAATCTCCATTTTTTCCAACAGGTATTTTAAATTCTAACTGCTCATAACACTCATATGGTTGTGATTTTCTTAAATCCCAAGGAACACCAGAACCTCTGATCATGACGCCACTAAAAGAATAGTCTAAAGCATCTTCCTTAGTTACAATTCCAATATCAACATTTCGTTGTTTAAATATTCTATTGTCAGTCAATAATGTTTCAAGATCATCGATTATTTTAGGAAACGACACACAAAATTTACCTATATCTTCTTCTAACCCCATTGGTAAATCTTGATGAACTCCACCTGCTCTAAAATAATTAGCATGTAATCTTGAGCCTGAGGCTCTCTCATAAAAAGTCATTAAAGTTTCACGCTCTTCAAAACCCCACAGTGAAGGTGTTAATGCACCAACATCTAATGCTTGAGTTGTTACATTTAATATGTGACTTAGAATTCTTCCAATCTCACAAAACATAACTCTTATAAATTGTGCTCTAATTGGTACATCAATCTTTAAAATTTTTTCTATAGCTAAAGCAAAGGCATGCTCTTGGTTCATAGGAGCAACATAATCAAGTCTGTCAAAATAAGGTACAGCTTGCATGTAAGTTTTGTTTTCTATTAATTTTTCAGTACCACGATGTAATAATCCAATGTGTGGATCTGCTTTTTCAACAACTTCACCATCTAATTCTAAAATTAATCTTAAAACACCATGAGCAGCTGGGTGCTGAGGTCCAAAATTAAGATTTAGAGTTTTAGTTTTTTTTGTCATTTTCTTGATCTGTCTGTTTTTTTATGTACTTCGTTCCCTCCCAGGGACTTTCATAATCAAAATTTCTATAATTTTGTTCTAATTTAACCGGTTCTTTGATTACCTTTTTTTGATCCTCACTATACCTAACCTCTGTATGACCAGTTAAAGGGAAATCTTTTCTCAATGGATGCCCTTCAAAATCATAATCAGTAAGTATTCTTCTTAAATCAGGATGATCTTTAAATTTAACTCCATACATATCAAAAACTTCACGCTCCATCCAGTTTGCTGCGGGATAAATAGGAGTTAAAGATGGTATAACTTCATTTTCACCAATTAAATAATTTAATATAATTCGCTGATTAAATTCATGACTTAAAAATAAATATACAACTTTAAAACGTTGAGTGTTTTCTGGATAATCAACAACAGTAATATCAATTAACTGTCTAAATTTTGTGTTTTCGTTATTCTTTATATGTAAAGTAACATCTATTAAATCTTCATTATCAATAGTGATATATAGCTGTTCATGTCTAATCTCAGTCTTTTTAATCTTAGTGTTAAGTTCTGAGTTAATTTTTTTTTCGAGATCTATTAAATTTTGCATATAAATTATCTTTCAAAAGATCCTTTGTTTCTAATTTTTTTTTGTAACTGCATAATGCCATAAAGCAATGCTTCAGCAGATGGCGGACAACCAGGTACATATATATCTACTGGAACTATTTTATCACATCCACGAACTACTGAATATGAATAGTGATAATAACCACCACCATTTGCACAACTTCCCATAGAAATCACATATCTTGGTTCTGGCATTTGATCGTAAACCTTTCTTAATGCTGGAGCCATTTTATTTGTTAAAGTTCCAGCTACTATCATCACATCTGATTGCCTTGGTGAGCCTCTGGGTGCAGCACCAAATCTTTCTAGGTCATACCTAGGCATCGCTGTTTGCATCATTTCAACAGCGCAACAAGCTAAACCAAATGTCATCCAATGTAATGAACCAGCTCTTGACCAGTTTATTAAATTATCGAGAGAAGTTGTTATAAAACCATTTTTACTAAAATCTTCAGAAAGCTGTTTAAACTGCTCTGGAATTTCTTTATTTTTATTTTCTAAATTCATAGTTTAAAATTTTATTCCCAATCTAGAGCACCTTTTCTCCACTCATAAATAAAACCAATTGTAAGTATAAATAAAAAAATCATCATTGAGGAAAAACCTAGTAGACCTATATTTCCTAAAGAGATTGCCCAAGGAAAAAGGAAGGCTATCTCAAGATCAAAAATTATAAAAAGAATTGCCACTAAATAAAATCTAACATCAAATTCTATCCTTGAATCTTCGAAAGGTTCAAATCCACATTCATATGCTGATAATTTTTCTGGATCAGGATGTTTTGGTGAAAGAATTAAATTAATTACTACAAAGGCACAACTCAGTCCAAGAGCTATTATTAAAAATAATATAATAGGCAGATAATCTTTTAAAAATTCTGAAAGCATGAAGTCTATATAGCAGTTTTTATATCATGTTGAAGCGCTCTTACGTCACAATTAATGTGATATTCACATTAAAAAGACTAAAAGTGGCGGGAGTGAAGGGACTCGAACCCTCGACCTATCGCGTGACAGGCGATCGCTCTAACCAACTGAGCTACACCCCCACTTTTACTAGTTTTGGTGGGTAGTAAAGGACTCGAACCTTTGACCCCCTCGGTGTAAACGAGATGCTCTACCAGCTGAGCTAACCACCCTAAACCAAAATTATTGTTTAGTTATAACAATTATTTATGAAAGTCAAAACAGATATTAAACAAGAAAAGGATGTAAATTGGTAATTATTGAATACTAGCTTGTGATTTATCTTCAGATTTAGAAATTTTCTCAATCTCAACCCACTCAACTCTTTTTAACTCTTTAGTTAAAGCTACTTTTAAGACTTCATCAGCATGCTCAACTGGAGTAATTTTTATATCATCAATAATTTTCTTAGGCATATCAACAAGATCTTTTTCATTTTCTTTCGGAATTATAACTTGTTTTATTCCAGCTCTATGTGCTGCTAATAATTTTTCTTTTAATCCACCAATTGGCAATACTTGACCTGTTAATGTCACTTCACCTGTCATAGCAACATCTCTTCTGACTGGGTTATTTGTAATTGCAGAAACTATTGAAGTAACCATTCCAATACCTGCTGATGGTCCATCTTTAGGTGTTGCTCCTTCAGGAACATGAATATGAAAATCTTTTTTTTCAAATAAAGGCGGAATAATTCCATAATCTAAACTTTTAGATCTAATAAATGATTTTGCAGCCTTGATAGATTCTTGCATCACGTCTCCAAGTTTTCCAGTAATTTGCATTCTACCCTTTCCAGGCATAATAACAGTTTCAATTTTAAGAATTTCCCCACCATATTCAGTCCATGCTAAACCTGTGACAACACCAATCTTGTCTTCACTTTCAAGTTCACCAAATTTAAATTTTTGTATTCCTAGATATTCATGTAAATTTTTTAAATCAATCTTCACTTCTTTTTCTTCACCAGTTACAACTTTTTTTACAACTTTTCTCGCAACTTTAGAAATTTCTCTTTCTAAATTTCTAACACCAGACTCTTTTGTGTAACTTTGAATAATTTCTTTAATAATATCCTCAGAGAGTGTCATCTCTTTTTCTTTGACTCCGTTGTCTTTAATTTGTTTGGGTAAAAGATATTTATTAGCAATATTAATTTTTTCATCCTCGGTGTAACCAGCTAATCTAATTACTTCCATTCTATCCAATAAAGGTGGCAGGATATTTAATGTATTTGCAGTTGTTACAAACATAACATCAGATAGATCATAATCTACTTCTAGGTAATGATCATTAAATGTTGAATTTTGCTCTGGGTCTAGTGCTTCTAACAATGCTGAAGATGGATCACCTCTGTAATCATTGCCAATTTTATCAATTTCATCGAGAAGAATAAGTGGATTTTTTGTACCTGCTTTTTTCATCATTTGAATAATTTTACCAGGTAAAGAACCAATATAAGTTCTTCTGTGTCCTCTTATTTCAGCTTCGTCTCGCATGCCACCTACAGAAACTCTAACAAACTCCCTGTTAGTAGCTTTTGCAATAGATTTTCCTAACGATGTTTTACCAACACCTGGAGGGCCAACTAAACATAAAATTGGGCCTTTAATTTTTTCCATTCTTTTTTGTACTGCTAAAAATTCAATAATTCTTTCTTTAACTTTTTCTAAACCAAAATGATCTCCATCAAGTACTGCTAGTGCTTTCTTAAGATCGATAGCAACTTCACTTTTTTTAAACCAAGGAAGATCAGTCATCCAATCTAAATAATTCCTGATAACGGTAGCCTCTGCAGACATTGGGCTCATATTTTTTAATTTTTTAAGCTCAGCCATACATTTCTTCTCAACATCTTTTGGCATTTTTGCTTTAATAATTAATTTATTTAGACTTGATGTCTCATCTTTTCCATCTTCAATTTCACCTAATTCCTTTTGAATAGCTTTAAGTTGCTCGTTTAAATAATATTCTCTTTGAGTTTTTTCCATTTGAGTTTTTACTCTGCCTCTAATTCTTTTCTCAACTCCAATAATGCTAGTTTCATTCTCCATTATTTTAATTATAGAATTAAGTCTTTTCTTAACATCTATAGTTTCAAAAATTTGTTGTTTCTCTGAAATAGTAGCCGTTAGATGAGACGCAATATTATCAGCAATGTGTGATGCGTTAGTTAATTTTTTAATATTATTAATTGTTTCGCTTGATATTTTTTTATTAATTGAAGTTAGTTTTTCTAGTCTTCTTACAGCAGTCATTGCTAATGGTATTAAGTCTTCATCTTTAGTTACCACATCATGCTGATGAGCATATTCACAAATAATAAATTTCTCATTGTCTTTAAAGTCTAAGATTTTAACTCTTTTGCTTCCTTCAACTAAAACTTTTACTGTACCATCTGGTAATTTTAATAATTGTAAAATATTACCTTCACAACCATACGTAAAAACATCAGTTTTTTTTGGGTCGTCTATTTCTGAATTTTTTTGTGTAACTAGAACAATTTTTTTGTCCTTTTTCATAACTTCATTTAAGGCAGCAATAGATTTATCTCTGCCCACAAATAACGGAATAACCATATTTGGAAATACAACAATGTCTCTTAACGGTAATAAAGGTCGTTCAATTTTAACATCCATCCTCTAAATATGGATATTAAATATGATAATGCAATAGCTATTTATTACTTATTAACGTGAAATTAAGCAGCTGAAGTTTTGTCAGTCTTAGTTTTGCTGCTATTTTTTGAATGAACTATGATTGGTTGAGATAGACCTTTGGCCGCACTAGCGTCTACAATAACTTCATCCACATTGTCTTGACTTGGAAGATCGTACATTGTTTTTAATAAAATATTTTCTAAGATTGATCTAAGTCCTCTAGCCCCAGTTTTCTTGTTAATTGCTTTTTGTGCTATCTCTTTAATCGCATTTTCTTTAAAGCTTAACTTGGCTCCATCTAGTTTAAATAATTCTTGGTATTGTTTAATTAGTGAGTTTTTTGGTTCTTGTAATATTTTAACTAAAGTTTTTTCATCAAGATCCTCTAAAGTTGCTATCATTGGAAGTCTGCCAATAAATTCTGGGATTAAGCCATACTTTAACAAATCTTCAGGTTCTAAAGTTTTCATCCACTCGCCTGTTTTTTTATCATCTGTTTTTTTAACATTTGCACCAAATCCAATTGACGTGCCTTTGTCTCTTTGAGATATTATTTTATCTAAGCCAGCAAATGCTCCTCCGCAGATAAACAAAATATTAGTAGTATCTACTTGTAAAAATTCTTGTTGTGGGTGCTTTCTTCCTCCTTGAGGTGGAACACTTGCCACTGTCCCTTCCATAATTTTTAATAGTGCTTGTTGCACACCTTCACCTGAGACATCCCTGGTAATAGATGGGTTTTCAGATTTTCTGCTAATCTTATCAACTTCATCTATGTATACAATTCCACGTTGTGCTTTTTCAACATTGTAATCAGCAGCTTGTAATAATTTTAAAATTATATTCTCAACATCTTCACCAACATAACCTGCTTCAGTTAAAGTGGTTGCATCTGCCATTGTAAATGGAACGTCAAGAATTCTTGCTAATGTTTGAGCTAATAAAGTTTTTCCACAACCAGTTGGACCAACTAAAAGAATATTTGATTTTGAAAGTTCAACTGTCTTACTTGTTTTACTCTCATAATTAAGTCTCTTATAATGATTGTGAACAGCAACCGATAAAACTTTTTTTGCGTGAGGCTGGCCAATAACATAATCATCTAATACAGCACAAATTTCTTTTGGTGGTGGTAATCCATCTTGATGTTTAACAAATGTATCTTTGCTTTCTTCTTTGATGATATCCATACAAAGTTCAACACACTCATCGCATATAAATACAGTTGGACCTGCAATAAGTTTTCTAACTTCATGTTGGCTCTTACCGCAAAAAGAACAGTAAAGAATATTTTTATTATTTGTTGTCATATTTTTTATAAACGAATCAATTAAATTACTCTAATATAGATGACTCATACTAATCAAGTATCAGTTTAGTGGGGTGTCAATATGTTGTGTGTTAAGATCTATTTTCAACTACTTGATCAATCAAACCAAACTCTTTTGCAGTATCTGGAGTCATAAAGTTATCACGTTCTAGTGCTTTTTTCACATCATCAACAGATTTTCCAGTATGTTTTGAATAAATCTCATTAAGTCTTTTCTTTAAGTCCATAACTTCGTTAGCATGAATTTCAATATCTGTAGCCTGCCCCTGATAACCTGCAGAAGGTTGGTGAACCATAATTCTAGAATTTGGTAAAGAAAATCTTTTACCTTTTTTTCCAGCAGCTAATAAGAATGAACCCATTGATGCCGCTTGACCGATACATAAAGTTGAAACATCTGGCTTAATGTATTGCATAGTATCATAAATTCCAAGACCTGCAGTCACAAGACCTCCTGGACTGTTAATATATAGGTTAATTTCTTTTTTTGGATCTTCAGACTCTAAAAATAATAGTTGAGCTGTAACTAAAGATGCGACGTTATCATTTATTGGTCCTACTAAAAAAATAATTCTCTCTTTAAGAAGTCTTGAATAAATATCATAAGCTCTCTCACCTTTATTTGATTGCTCAACAACCATTGGTACTAGAGTATTCATTTGATCTGATAAGTTTGTTGTCATAAGTTGATTCTTTTACTTATACAACTTGTGATTACTTTTTACTAACTTTTTTTGCTGAAGGTTTTTTAGATGCTGAAGGTTCCAGCTTTTTTTCTATTTTAGCAGGCTTTGAAGCTTTTTTTTCCTCAGGATGATCATGTTCATGATTATGATCTTGTTCTTGCTGTTCCTTTAAAATTTTTTCTGCTTCTTCTTTGCTAATTTCTTTTTTAGATGCTTTTGCTTTAGTTTTGATTAGATCAATAATTTTTTCCTCATACACGGTTCCTCTTAAACTGGCTAATGCTGATGGATTTTTTTGGTAAAATTCCATTACCATCTTTTCTTGACCAGGCATCATTCTAAGTTGTTTTTGAACTTCAGCTTGAACTTCCTGTTCAGTAACTTTAATCTTATTTTGTTCACCAAATTCATTTAAGATTAATCCAACTTTAATTCTTTTTTTAGCAATTTCTTCAAAGTTCTTTCTACTTTTTTTAGTATCTTCTTCTGTCATACCTTGTGATAAAATTTTAACTTCTTCTTCAATTAGGTTTTCTGGTATTTCATCCACTTTAAAATTCTCAATTTCTTTTAAAATTTGTTTTTTAGCTAATTTATCTAAAGAATTTTTATATTCTTCATTAATCTGTTTTGAAACTAACAATTTTAAATCTACAAGATCTTTTGCACCTAAGTTTTTTGCAAAATCATCATTAATTTTTACATCTTCAGATTTTTTTACAGATATAATCTTACAGACAAATTTTGCATTTTTCTTTGCAAATTCTTTTTGTGGATAATTTTCAGGTAGAACAACATCTAATGACTTTTCATCATTTTTTTTAACTCCAACTAACTGCTTATCAAATCCTTTAATAAATAAGTCTTTCCCAAGTATAAGTTGTGTATTTTTTCCTTCACCACCAGTAAAATCTTTTCCATCAATTGTAGCTTTGTAATCAAATACAACTGAATTTCCATCTGCAGCTTTAGTTTCATCAGCAACATCAACAAAATTATTTTGACTTTTTGCAATATCTTTAATTCTTTTATCAGTTTCACTCGCTTCAATTTTAACTGAATATTCGTCATATTTAATATTTTCAACAGACTTAAGTTCTACCTTTGGAAGCTCTGTTACAGACATCACGTATTCTAAATCTTTATCTTCACCATATGTTTTTAGATCAAGTTTAGGTTGTCCAGCTGGTTTAATTTTATTATCTTCTAAAGCTTTAACTGATGTGTCTTTAAGAACTTTATCAAGGACTTCACTAAAAATTGCCTGTCCAAATTGTCTTTTGAGAATTTCTTTAGGAACTTTTCCAGGTCTAAAACCTTTTAAGTTAACAGTTTTTTTAATTTCCTCATACTTTTCATCCATGTGGGCATTCATAGTCTTTTTATCTATGAAAACTTTAATGTCTTTATTTAAACCTTTAATATTTTCTACTGTTACTTTCATAATTTTTTTAACTTCCTGGTAGGCGAAAAAGGACTCGAACCTTCACATCTTTCAATACTGGTTCCTAAGACCAGCGCGTCTACCAATTCCGCCATTCGCCCACAAATCTTGGGGTTTTATATATTATTGATATCATTTGTCCAATGACATTAATTGTGAAATATATTAATAATTAATTGAATTTGCTACTAATTTTAAAAAAATGAACAAAACAACATTAGTTACTATATTTTATATACTAGGAATCATAATTGGTGCTTTTTTCTTGGATGCTTGGGGTGCAGAAACATCATTTGTAAAAACTATTTCAGTATTCGTATGGACAATTATTTTTTTAATCACATTATTTTATATTGATAAAAATGAGAAAAAATAGTTTTAGTATTAAATTTTTGATAATTTTAACATTTCTACTTAATTTTCAAACAGTAGTTTTTTCAGAAAAAATGCTTTTGACAGAATGCAAAAATTTAAATGACAGTTTTCTTAAAAATGAATACATCTTAGATTTAGAAAAATCTTTGATGATTAGAAACTATGTTTACGACAACAAAACATATAAAAAACATAAAAGAACAGACTTAAGTATAAAGAAAGACAACACTTTAGAAAGATTTATTTATGAGGATAAAAATCTAATCCTTACAGATAGAATTGGTTACCCACAATTTTACACTCAACTAGTTTTTGAAAAAAATAACCCCATAATAAGCATTAAAACTGTAATTAATGGTGAAGAAGCTATTTCAAAAGTATCAACTTGCAATAATGTAGAGCTATTTGAAAAAAAAAGTTAAGACTTTTTATTTGCAATACTGATCTTGTTGGTCTTAATAACAAAATTTAATTTTTTTGCTCCAAATTTAGTATTTGTGATATTGCTTCGATGCTTTGCAAAAGCTTGCTTTTGGGCTAGCTTCATTGCTTTTTTTGATGACATTCAAGTATCCTATATTTTATTATAAAAAAATATACCCTTAATTTTTGAAAGTTTTTTGTCTAGCTAGAATATTGAAATTTTTATCTACCATGACAATTTCACCCGATGAAACAGATAAATTTAAAATTTCAAAAATTACAATATAATGTGTAACAAAAATTAAGTTACCTTTACCATCCCACTCTTTTATAAATTCTTTTAATTCTTTGATCTGTTTAGCTTTGTTATGTGCGAATTTTTGACTAAAAAATGAATTTAAAAAGCTTTTAGTTTTGTAATTTTTAAAAGCATATTTAGCAGTTTGTTTACATCTGCACCATTCACTAGATAAAACTGAGTTGATATCAATAGGATTTTTTAAAAAAAAATTATTAATATTCTTTGCTTGATTAATACCATCCTGATTCAAGTTCCTTTGTGAAGCACAATTAGATAAATCAAAATTATCTGGATCACCACTACCAGGAGCATATGCATGTCTTATAAATATTAATTTTCCTCCCTCACTCAGTAAATCCTGCAAATCATCATTTGAATTAGCTACTAACGTTGTATTAAAGGATATAAATAAGAATATAATAATTTTAATTAACTTCATTCATGAGCATTAAATTTAAAAAACTGAATAATTCAATAATTAAATGTAAAAAATGTCCTAGATTAATAAAATTTAGTAAAAAAATTTCAACTATTAAAAGAAAACAACACATGTCAGAAATTTATTGGGGCAAACCTGTAGCGGGGTTTGGTGATATTAAGGCAAAACTAATGATTATTGGTCTTGCTCCAGCAGCCCATGGTGGAACAAGAACTGGTAGAGCATTTACTGGTGATAAGTCTGGTAACTTTCTGTTTAATTGTTTGTACGCAGCAGGTATCTCAAATTTACCTTCTTCAATACATAAAAAAGATGGCTTAAAACTTAATAGTACATATATCACCAATATCTTAAAATGTGTTCCACCAGATGACAAACCTTTAGCCATAGAGCTAAATAATTGTTCAAATTATTTTGATAATGAAATTCAAAGTTTAAAAAATTTAAAAGTTATAATTACATTGGGTAAAGTTGCATTTGATAACTGTATAAAATTTTATAAAAAAAATTTTATAATTAATAAAAAATTAATTTTTAAACATGGTGTTAAGTACTATCTACCTGATGGTAAAATTCTAATACCTAGTTACCATCCAAGTCCTCGAAATGTTAATACAAAAGTTATTAGCACAGAAAAAATGATGAGCTTACTTATAATGGCCAAAAAAATACTCTAGACTTTAATGCTGTCGCAAAAATAAGGCTTAAAGTCCTGAAATAGAGATTCAGGTATTCTCATGGGTTTACCTTTATTATTAACAAAAACTAAATGTAATTTCGCTTCAACTATTATATCCTCTTCTCTTGAAATAAATTGGTTCATAAAAAATGATGTTTTTGTAATTGATTTAACAAAAGATCTAATACTTAATTCATCTTCTAAATAAGCTGATTTCTTGAAATCAATATTACAAGACTTAACTATAATTAATGCTCCAAATTCATCTTTAATTTTTTTATTACTAAAACCTAAGCTAACTAAAGATTCTGTTCGAGCTCTTTCAAGAAAATTTAAATAATTTGCATAATAAACAACTCCACCAGCATCAGTGTCTTCATAATAAACTTTAAGTTTATGAAAAAAATTTTCATGCATAGTTATATGATAGCAAAAAAACTATTAAAAAAAACCCTTTATTCTGCAGAAAAATAAATATTTTGATAATATGATATTGCTTTTAATTTTGAGTTATCTGTATCTGTCATTATCGCAACACCAGATATATCTAAAACTTCTATTCCATGAAGTTTCATAAAATCCTCTTTAACATTGGCTTTAACAGTCACCCACGTATCAAGGTTTTCTTGAGTTGTTGATAAAACATAATCAATTGACTTTTTGGTATAGGGGCTAGGCCAATTTTTTCCTACTTCATTATTACTAGAAAATACGTAGTTTACCGCCCTATTCGATAGAGCAGTAGACCCAGTTTTTTTTATAACAAACACTCTAGCAGCATAATCATGTCCCTTTTTACTATTTTCCACTATACCAGATAAATCTTTTTCAACTTTCCAGGTGATATTAATAAAAGGAGTTTTTAATAAATTGATTAGAACTTCTTTACCTAGTCCAGAACCCTTACCTTCAGCCTCAGCTTTAATAAAGTTACCATTTTGATTAGAGCCAAGAGTCCATGTTGTTTCACCTTTGTATTTTTTTCCAACTTTCAATGTTTCAAATTCTTTCTCTGTAAAACCAAAAACAGTAACTTTTTCAGCAATTAC
Organism: uncultured Candidatus Pelagibacter sp.; assembly: GCA_905616395.1. GTDB lineage: Bacteria > Pseudomonadota > Alphaproteobacteria > Pelagibacterales > Pelagibacteraceae > Pelagibacter. Next base: position 35,769 of record CAJQSQ010000028.1, read on the forward strand.
AGCATTTGAAAACATAAATGACACAAATGATATTAATAAAAAAATTTTAATCATGATTTGGATTATATATCTAATATTTTCTAAAAAACAATATTTGAACAAAGTTTAAACATTCTAAGATCAATATTGAGTTTTATTAATAATAAATGAAATCAATTTCTATATTTATACTTTTAATTTATTGGTCAATAATTTTGTTAGCACCAGTTATCTCTAAGGAAAATAGAGCAGATTTAAAAGTAATAAAAACCAAGCTTAATAAGTAGACCTACCACCACTAATATCAAAAACTGCTGCAGTAGAAAATGAGTTTTCCTCAGATGAAAGCCAACAAACTAATGAAGTAAACTCTTCTATTTCAAGAAATCTTCCTCTAGGTACTTTTGATAACATTCTAGCAACATGCTCTTTGGACATCTGATCTAAAATTCTCGTTTTCGCACCTGCTGGTGTAATAGCATTAACTGCAATATTCTTATCAGCTAGTTCTTTTCCCAATGACTTAGTCAATCCAATAACACCTGCTTTAGCTGAGCTATAAGCACTAGCATTAGCATTACCATCTTTTCCCGCAACAGATGCAACATTAACTATTCTTCCATAGTCATTTTTGATCATGTAAGGTACGGCACACTTACAGCAGTTAAATGTGCCCATTAGGTTAATTTGAACAATTTTATTCCACTCATCAACATCATAATCCCATAGTGATGATGTTGAACCAGTAATTCCAGCGTTATTGATTAAAATATCAATATTTGAAGATTTTGCTATTTCATCAACAGTTTCTTTTACATTTTTAAAATTAGATACATCAACAATATTGTACGAAAGATTTGGGTTATTCACGTCATTGATAGCTTTTTTCAACTCTTCTTCATCAATATCCCAAATAATAGCTTTAGCGCCAGATTTTAAAAAACGTTTAGCGATATCCAGACCAAAACCTTGAGCACCACCTGTAATAATTGCTGTTCTGTTCTTTAAATCAAATTGATGCATAAAATTATTTATTTACTAACAGATAGTAAGTCAATGAGGAGATAAAAGCTCCAATCATCCAAGAATAAGAATGAAGAAACATTAAGCTTTCATTCCAAATGGATGAAGCTGCAAAAATAAAACCTAAGATTAATGAATAGATGGCTTTGATGTGCCAGCCATTAGAATAAAAATATAAACTACTTTTTTCTAAAGAAAAAACATCCTTGTTATCTAAATTGGTTTTTTTAATTAGATAATAATCAACAACCATAATACCAAATAAAGGTCCAAAAAATGCCCCAAAAGTATCTACAAATGCTAAAATTCCTATTTGGCTTAATAGAGGTAACCAAAAAATACCAATAACAAAACCCAAAAGAGCAATAATAACAGCTGAAGTTTTTAAGTTAAGCTTCATCGGCATAAGATTTAACAATGTATTCTGCGTTGGCACATAATTAGCAATTAGATTTGTGGATGCAGATGAAAAAATTATGAAAAATAAAACTATTACAGTTAATTCTGTATTATCAATCTTTCCAATAATGTCAGTTGGGTTTGTTAAAATTCTTTCCATATTTTCTAAATTCTTATTTAGAAAAATATCAGCACCAATAACAATAAAGACAGCAAAAAAAGAAAAAATTATTAAGTTTAAAACTAAACTTAAATTTCCTTTTTTTAATTCATTTTCATTTTTTACATATCTGCTAAAATCACCATAATTTAAAATTACAATTGAAAAGTATGCAAAAATAGTACCCACAACTGTAATTAGTGGAGCTATGTTACCCTTATCAAAAAGGTTATTGATTGAAAAAATATCTGCAAATGCTGCTGAAGTAATTTTAACATCATAAAGGAATACTGTCAGAAAAAATATTAACATTCCTGAATAAACGGTTACTGCTGAAAACCTTATAATAGTTCTATTAAATTGATGACTTTTGCTAAACAAAAAGGCTTGCAAAATAATAGTAAAGACAAAAGATACCCAATCAATAATATTTAATCCTAAAAGAAAAATTAAGAATATATCGTTATCTAAAATAGAATTATCATAAGAGAAAATAGAAATTCTTATTAAAAAACTAAATAACCTCGATAAAAAATATGTCTGAATACCAAACATAAAAATACCAACCAGTCCTCTAAACAGACCAAGGTATTTTGCACCTTTTACTCCTAAGGAAGTTCTTAAAATTACTGAAAAAGGTAGACCATATTTTTGAGATGGTTTTCCAATAAGGTTAGCTAAAAAGTACACAAGGATAGAAGCTAATAATGTACCAATTAAAACAACAAAGACATTTAACTCATAAACCAAGTAAAGTGATGCTATTAAAGAAAATCCAATTACACTTTGAATATTACATCCCCAAAAACAGAATAAATCTTTCCAATCCCAATTTTTATCATTGGGGTTAGTTGAAACTAGTTCCCAGTTAAGTAGGGTATTTTTGGATTTTTTTTGATTCACTCCTTAGATAATAAACTAATAAAATCTACTGTCCATATAGATAGGCTGGAAGCCATAAAGCAATTTGTGGAAATACTATAATTAAAATTAAACCAATAACTTGGATAACCATAAACTGCATCATTCCGTGATAAATATCTTTAAGATCCCATTCTGGAACTACACCTTTTAAAAAATAAGCTGATAGGGCAACAGGTGGTGAGAGCCAAGCGGTCTGGAGGTTTACTGCTACAAGGATTGCAAACCATGTTAAATTAAATCCAAGTGCTTCAACTAATGGCAATATTATTGGCACTATAATCATAACAATTGGTACCCACTCTAAAGGCCATCCTAAAAGGAAAATCATAACCATAATCATTCCAAGAATTAAGTATCTATTCATCTCTAAACCTAGCAAGAAATCAGTTAGCAACATTGGTGTTCCTAATCTAGAAAACACTGCTCCAAAAAAGTTTGATGCTGCAACAAGAACCATTATTAAAGCAGAAATTTCTAAAGTTTTAACTAAAGCTTCTTGTAATCTTCCAAATGTTAACTTTCTATAAGCAATAGCTAAAAGCAAAGAACCCATTGCACCACAACCAGCTGCTTCTGTTGGTGTAGCAAAGCCGAATAAAATACTTCCTAGTGAAGCAAAAACTAATGCTGCTGGAGGAACTAGGCCAATAAAGAATTCCTTCCAAACAGCTAACATACTGGTGGCTCTTAACTCAACTGGCAGAACTGGTCCCAAACTTGGATCAATCCAACATCTAATAGTTGTGTAACCAGCATAAAGCGTTGCCAATAATATTCCTGGGATAATTGCTGCAGCAAATAAATCTGTAACTGGTATTTCCATTATTGGCCCCATAACAACAAGCATAATGCTAGGTGGAATTAAAATACCTAAGGTTCCTCCAGCTGTAATTGTTCCTGCTGCTAATCGAACATTATAACCTGATTTGTTCATAGATTTAGCTGCCATAATTCCTAAAATTGTTACTGATGCTCCAACAATACCTGTTGCTGCTGCAAAAATAACTGAAACAAATAGTACCGCGTAATATAAAGAGCCTCTTACTTTTGCTAGCATTAATTGAAATGCTGAAAATAATCTTTCCATCAAGCCAGCTTGCTCCATCATTATTCCCATAAAGACAAAGAGTGGAACGGCTGCAAGAGTTTGTTCGGTCATGACCATTGAAAACTGTAAGGTCATTAAATAAAAAACCAATTTACCAAATCCTAAATACCCAAAGGAAAAACCTAGAAATATTAACGTAAATGATATTGGAAAACCTACAAATATAGAAAATAACATTACTCCTATAAGGATGAAACCTAGAATGGCTGGATCCATAAATTCAGCTAACATTACTCTCCTCCTCCTGGCCACACACCTTTAGTGGCTGCCCAATAACTTTTAAATATTTCTGATACTCCTTGGACAAGTAAAAATACTATTCCTAACCATAAAGATGATTTTATTGGCCACATGTATGGCATCCAAGCTGTATCCATACCTCTTTCACCTCTCATAATTGATTCCTGAACAAAGCCAGTAGTCATATATAAAAAGACAATTAATCCTGGGAAATAAAATAATAGATACAACCAAAAATCTACTTTGCCTTGTGTGGTGGTTTTAAAATTTCTATATAAAAAATCTGCCCTTATATGAACTCCCTTTGATAAAGCGTAACCCGCACCAAGCATAAATAGTGCACCATAAAAAAACCTACTCATATCGTACACCCACATCGTTGGAGCATTAAAAAGTTTTCTAGCTAAAACCTCATAAACCATTGCAAATATCAAGGGTATAATAATCCAACAAACCACGTTGCCGATACACTTGTTGGCAAAATCAATTTTTGTAATAGTTAATGCCATCCATTTAGGCATATCTTTAGGCATTGGACCTGAACCACCTCTTCTTTCAGCAATCATTTCATCTGAAATATCAAGCTTCATAGGCTTGATTTCTTTTTTTGGTTTTTGGGAATCGTGGTTTCTTGGCATAAATAAATTCTGTAAAAAAAAAAACTAAAGCGAACAATTAAGTCCGCTTCAGTTATGATTATTTTTTATCTAAATACTACTTTAATGTTGCTGCGTGAGCCATTCCTAGCTTAGCATTTGACATTTGAGATCCAGACCAAAAAGGTACAGCGATATCGGCAAAGTCTTTTTGAGACTGCCAAACTTCAGCAAAGAATGGGTTTTTAGCCGCATTTTTTTCTAAAGCTGCTTTTGCTGCAGCCATATACGCTGGGAAATAGTCAGCAGGAGTATCATGTAAAATAACACCATGCTTCGTAGTCAACGTATGTAGAGCTTTTCCATTTTCGTATATTCTGTAACTCATTGATTTTGATAAAGATGCATTTGCAGCAACTTCTAAAGCTTTTTTCTCTAAAGCAGACATCTTTTTATATTTAGATCCTGTAATGTAGAAATCAGCATTTACTACTACTTGGTGAAGACCTTGTAGGTAGTAATGTTTTAGAACTTTCTGGAAACCAAATGTCATATCCGGCTTAGGACAACACCATTCAGCAGCATCAATTGTTCCTGCTTCAAGAGCTGGTAAAATATCTCCACCACCCATTGCAACAGAAGCTACACCAATATCTTTATAAGTTTGGCCAGGAATTCCCGGAGGAGTTCTGAACTTGTACTTTCTAAAGTCAGCCATGCTATTAATTGGTTCTTTGAACCAACCTAGAGCTTCAGGGCCTACTGGTTGCAACATAAATCCTTTGATGTCTCTTCCCATCTCAGTCCATAGTTGGTCATAAAGTTCTTTACCACCACCGTATTGGAACCAAGATAAAAATGCGATGTTATCAATACCAACACCTGCACCTGCTACTGGTGAACCAAATAACATAGCTGCTGGGTGATCGCCTGACCAATAGTGAGTCCAAGCAAAACCACAATCGATTAATCCTTTATCAACTGCATCTAAAGTTTCTTTTACACCTACTACAGATCCAGCTGGCATAATTTCGAATTTAAGTGATCCACTAGTTAGTTCAGTTACTGTATCAGTGAAATCTTTTAACATTACCACTTCATCAGCTTTTGCACTAATTACTGTTTGACACTTAAGAGTTTGTGCAGATGCACCCGTTACTGTCATTACAGTAAGTAGAAGCGATCCAACAAACAACGATATGATTTTTTTCATATTTATTTTCCCTCTCATTGTGTTTTTTTATAAAAAAGAACTCTCTCAAAAAAATAAATCTAAAACAAGAGCTAATATCATTATTAACAACCTAAAATTACCGTGAACACTAGTATTTTTAATTTTACAGATTATAAACTCACTATTCGTATGGATAATTTTGATTATATAATTATTGGAGCTGGATCAGCTGGCTGTGTTTTAGCTAATAGACTTTCAGAAAATCCAAATAACAAAGTACTTTTAATTGAAGCTGGTGGAAACGATTCTTACCCATGGATTCATATTCCAGTTGGTTATTACAAAACCATGCACAATCCAAAAACAGACTGGTGCTATAAAACAGAGCCTGATGAAACGATGGAAAACAGATCTATACCCTACCCTAGAGGAAAAACTCTTGGAGGAAGCTCCTCTATAAACGGACTACTTTATATAAGAGGGCAAGAGCAAGATTATGATATTTGGAGACAACTTGGAAATAAAGGTTGGAGCTGGAATGATGTTTTACCTTACTTTTTAAAAGCTGAAAATCAAGAGCGCGGCCAAAGTCAATTTCATGGTGTTGGTGGACCATTATCTGTTTCAGACCAAAGAATAAAATTACCTATATTAGATGCTTTCATGAATGCAGCTCAAGAAATTGGCATTCCTAAAGTGAATGATTTTAACAAGGGTGATAATTTTGGATGTGGTTACTTTCAAGTAACAGAGCAAAATGGTTTAAGATGTAGCACAGCTGTAGGGTATTTAAATCCAATTAAGAATAGAAAAAATTTAAAGATTGAAACAAAGTGTCATGTTGAAAAGGTAAACTTTGAAAATAAAAAAGCTGTCAGTGTTTCTTACTGGAAAAATAATGAATCTTTTACAACTAAAGCAAACAAGGAAATAATTTTAAGTGCTGGTTCAATTGGTTCTGCACAAATTCTTCAAACTTCTGGTATTGGTAATGGTGAAAAATTATCTAAACTTGGAATTGATGTTGTAAAAAACTCTATTGGTGTAGGTAAAAACTTACAAGACCATTTAATGTTTAGACCTGTTTATAAAGTTAAAAATATTAAAACTTTGAATAAAAAGATTAACAGTCTAATTGGTAAATTAATGATTGGAATGGAATATGTTTTTTTAAGAAGTGGTCCAATGACAATGGGTGCTAGTCAACTTTGTGGATTTGCAAAAAGTGACTCATCTAAAGAAACCCCCAATTTACAATTTCACGTTCAACCAATTAGTACAGATAAATTGGGTGGTTCAAATTTACATGATTTTGCTGCATTCACCCCTACTGTTGCAAACATCAGACCGACGAGTAAAGGTGAAATTAATATTATAAGTAAAGACAGTAGAGAAAATCCAAAGATTAAGATGAATTATCTTTCAAGTGATGAGGATCGGATAGTAGCTGCTAAAGGTTTAAGATTAATTAGAAAAATTGTTTTAGAAAGCAATGAATTCAAACAATATGAACCTGAAGAATTTAGACCTGGTGCCAATATTCAAGATGACGAAGAGCTAGTGAAAGCTGCAAGTAATTACGCACAAACAATATTTCATCCAGTAGGAACTTGTAAAATGGGTAATGATGAGAATTCAGTAGTGTCAGATGAATTAAAGGTTCATGGAATTGAAAACTTAAGAGTAATTGATGCTTCTGTTATGCCTAATATCACTTCTGGAAATACTAATGCACCAACAATAATGATTGCTGAAAAAGGTGCGGATATGATATTAAACAGTTAATGTTTGCTGAATTATTTGGAGCCGAACAACTTGTAATCCTAGGTCAAATTATTTTTATAGATTTAATTTTAGCTGGAGATAACGCCATTGTAATTGGAATGGTTGCGTCTAAATTTCCAGTGGAGCAAAGAAAAAAGGTAATTTTCTGGGGAATAGGTGGTGCAGTAATTTTAAGAATTATTCTTACCATGTTGACTGCATACTTATTGCAAATAACAGGACTAAGACTAATAGGTGGATTGCTTCTTCTTTATATAGTCTACAAACTTTTCACTGATGTAATCAAAGGACAATCGGGTGATGAAGATATTAAAGTAGATAATTCAAGTTTCATAAAAGCTATCTGGACAGTTTTACTTGCCGATTTTACAATGAGTTTGGATAATGTTTTGGGTGTTGCTGGTGCTGCAGGAGATCATTATATTTTGCTAATTTTTGGATTAGCTTTATCGATAATCCTTATGGCAACAGCCGCTACTGTAATATCAAGATGGATTACAGAATATAAATGGATAGCATGGGTTGGCTTAATTGCAATACTGGTAGTAGCTTTAGAATTAATCTATACTGATTTAATATTACTTATCTAATGTATTTACAAAAAATTAATCTCAAAAATAAATATGCCCTAGTAACAGGTGCTGGTAAAGGCCTGGGCAGAGCCTGCTCTATAGCGTTGGCAGAAGCTGGAGCAACAATTATTGCATTAAGTAGAACTCAATCAGATCTTGATAAACTTGAAAAAGAAATAAAAAAGATAAAAGGGAAAGTTATCAAAGTTAATTGTGATGTAATGAATTATAAAGATTTAAAAGAAAATTTAGATAAGATTAAAATTATAGATATTTTAGTTAATAATGCCGGTACAAATATCCCAGAACCTTTTGAAAAAATTAAGCAAGAAAGTATGAACTACTTAGTAGATTTAAACCTCAAAGCAGCATTCAACGTTGCTCAGTTAGTTGTTAAAAAAATGTTAAAAAATAAAAAAAGAGGTGGATCAATTATTAATATGTCTTCTCAACTTGGTCATGTTGGAATGGCAGGTAGAAATGTTTATAATATGACAAAATTTGGTATTGAAGGTTTAACTAAAGGTATGGGTGTTGAGCTTGCAAAAAATAATATCAGAGTAAATACAGTGGCCCCTACTTTTGTAGAAACGCCAATGGTTAAAAGATTTTTTAAGAATAAAAAATTTAAAAAACTTGCTTTAGGAAATATTCCAATAGGTAGAGCTGCAACAGAAAGTGATGTTGCAACAAGTGTTTGTTTTTTAGCTTCTTCTGCATCATCAATGATTACAGGAACATCTATAGTAATAGATGGTGGTTGGACCGCTCAATAATGCCTAGATTGCTAATATTAATAGCAATTTTTTTTACAACTCAATCTTTTGCGGCAGAATTTCAGGGAAAATTTATTCAAGGACATTACATTATTGGAAAAACTGAGCCTAGTGCTTCAATCTTAGTAGATAAAAAAAAAGTTAAAGTCTCAAAGGATGGTTATTTTGCTTTTGGAATTAAAAAAGATAGAAAATTTGACATTACAATCACTGAAAATGGTAACAAGATTGTAAAAAAAATTAAAAAGAGAAAATACAACATTCAAAAAATTGAAGGCTTACCTAAAAAAAAGGTTACACCGCCTGAAGAATTTTATGCAAGAATAAAAAAAGAAAACAAATTAATAGCTGATGCAAGAGAAATTGAAAGTGACTTACAGTTTTTTAAAGAAAAATTTATTATCCCAGTTGACGATGCAATAATTACAGGTGTTTATGGAAGTCAAAGAATTTTAAATGGTATACCTAAATGGCCTCACTATGGTTTAGATTTTGCTCAAAAAAAAGGTGCTCCAGTTAAAGCTATGAATAATGGAATTGTTACTTTAGCTGAAAAAGATTTGTTTTATACAGGTGCCACCTTGATATTTGATCATGGTCATGGAATTTCAACTTTATATATGCATATGAATGAAATTTATGTAAACGTAGGTGATCATGTTAAAAAAGGAGATATTGTTGCTACAGTCGGAACAACAGGTAGATCAACTGGCCCCCACTTAGACATTAGACTTAATTGGTTTGGTGCTAGACTTGACCCTGCAACTATATTAGAGATCAAATAATGAAAAAAACTTTATTAGAAAAAACAGCAGATAAATTAGTAAATGCATTTATTAATAATAAAATAATCGCACCCCTTCCATTAAAATTTACAAAAAAACTTACTGACGCTGATGAATTTAGAAAATTATGTGAAAGTAAAATTAAAGAACCTATTATTGGATTTAAGGCTGGCGGAACAGGAATTCCTGTAATGAAAAAATTAAAAGAAAAAGAACCTTTTTACGCATCTATTTACAAAAAAAATTTTCTTAAAAGTGGAAAAAAGGTTAAAATTAACAAATCTACTTTAGGTATAGAGTTAGAAGTTTGTTATTTGATTAAAAAAAATTTCTTTCTATCAAAAGGTGCAATAACTATGAAAAATATTTCTAAATATATTTCTCATATGGCGCCATGCATTGAGGTTGTGGGTTATAGGCAAAAGAAGAAAGGTGTTACATCTTTTGGTGATTTATGTAGTGATTTTGGTGCAAATGTAAAATTTTTAATTGGACAAAAGAAAAAGTATAAAAAAATTAATATCGGTAACCTTAAAGCAATTATTTCAAATAAGAAAATAAATCAGACTGTCTCAGGTAATACGGGAGCTGTTTATATTAGCCCTCTAAATTCACTTCGTTTTGTACTAAACAAACTGAAAAAAGATAAAGTAAATCTTAATAAAGATTTCTACGTATTTACTGGTTCAACAGTTGGCGTTGTTCCCATACTTGGTAAGGGATTGTATGCAGGTAAAATTGATAAGCTAGGTTCAGCAAAAGCTATCATCCATTAATGGGATTGCATTTTACAGCTGAAGAATTTTTTAAAAGAAAACGAGATGTTCTAGAATCAATGAAAGAGCAAAATTTAGATGCTCTTTTAATGTTCAGGCAAGAGTCTATGTACTGGCTTACAGGATACGATACTTTTGGGTATGTTTTTTTTCAAACTTTAATATTAGACCAAAAAGGAAATACTATTCTTTTAACAAGGGCTCCAGATTTAAGACAGGCGCAAAACACTTCAAATATTAAGGATATAAGAATTTGGGTTGATAAAGATCAGTCAAACCCAACTGAAGATCTTAAAGTTATTTTAAATGAACTTAATTTAAAAGGTAAGAAAGTTGGTATTGAATATGAAGCTTACGGTATGACAGGTCGTAACGCTTTAAGACTCAATAAATCACTAGAAGGTTATTGTGAAGTAGAAGATCAATCAGAATTAATCACCAAACATAGAGTTATTAAATCTACTGAAGAAATTGTTTATGTAAAAAAAGCTGCAGAACTTGCGGATAAAGCTCTGGATGAGGCTTGGAAATATACAAAAGCTGGAGCCTCTGAAGCAAAAATTTTAGCAGAAATGCAAAGAGTAGTTCTTGAAAATGGTGGTGATTATCCAGCTAACGAATATATTATTGGTTCAGGACATAATGCCCTTCTATGCAGATATCAAGCTGAAAAAAGAAATTTATCAGATACAGACCAATTAAGTATTGAATGGGCTGGTACTTTTAAGCATTACCATTCTGCAATGTTTAGAACTATTCCTATTGGAAAGGCTGACCCAAAACATATTAAAATGCATGAAGCATGTGTTGAAGCTTTAAATAATTGTGCAAAAACTTTGATACCTGGAAAAACAGCAGGAGATGTCTTTGATATTCATGCTAAGACCTTTGATGATCTTGGGTATAATAAAGCAAGAATGAATGCATGTGGTTATTCTTTAGGCTCAACTTTTTCACCTAATTGGATGGACTGGCCAATGCTATACACTGGTAATCCGTACATCATCCAACCTGGTAATGTCTTCTTCATGCACATGATATTGATGGATTCAGACAATGAATTAGCCATGAATTTGGGTGAGACGTACCTTGTAACCGAGAATGGTAATGAGAGATTAGGTAAGCAAAAACTGGATTTAGTAGTACTTTAGAGGTCTGTCTGTGTGTTTGCTGTGTGTTGTCCCACATAATCCTATAACCCAGAACCACGATCCCTAAAAGTTTATTCATATTTTTATTCTTTCTTTTAAATCAGATAAGGTTAATTTTTTCTCTCCTTTTTCTGAAATTTCAGAAACCTGTTCTAAACAATCTTTAATTTTAGATAAATCAAACTTAAAAAATTCTCTACTCTGTTTAACTCTATAATCTTTTAGCAGCTTATGTATCGATTTTTCATAATACTCTGCATTTTTTATCTCTATTTGAAAAGATACTTTAAAAGGATGCAATACTCCGGTTGAAGATAGTTCAGCAGCTCTATCTTTCGGCGTTCCATTTGTTGAGCCAATTTTATAAATACTTGGATGAGATTTATTTGATAATACGTATACATAAGAATTGTTAGTAGCGGCGTGTTTTATTCTTTCAATTTTTCTAACTTTACTCTCTAAAAAAGGTAAAATTTTGTTTTCAAACTCAACGATTGTTTCCTTAGCAAATGCAATGTCACTATCTATATCTAAATGTGGTATGCGCAACTGAAAAAAACTAAAAGAATCTATACCTTTCCAGAATTCAATTTTTTTATTTTCAGATCTAAAATCATCAGGAAATATTTCTAAATATATTTGAGTACAAAGCGCCACAAATTTTCCGAAATTATCTTTCCATAAATATGAATCTATTCTTTCGTTGTGTGTAAACTTACCGTAAGGAGATAATATTATTTCAGATGCAAAATATTTGTGTTTATATTTCTCATCATTAATTTCTTTTATAAGTAGAAGTAGATTTGCAAAATCAGTTAAGAATTGATTTTTTTCTTCATCAGAGGTCCATATTAATTCTACATATTTAGTTTTATAATAAAAAGGAAAACCCTCCTTTTTTTCAGAGATCTCATATTTTGAGTGAGTTTTAAATAGTTCGGACAAGGACTTATGTTTATCAAGAATATGGTTAACTTTATTTTCTACAAGCTTAATATCATTTTGATAATTAATTTTAATTTTTTCTACCCATTCTTTATCTTCAAGATATTGTTGTATGATATCCTCAACAACCGAAAACTCCAAAGCTTTCACAAATCCTTGATAGGTTTTAATATGCTCATATTTACGAAATAAATTTTCGAATTTATGCAAAGCTATTTCTCTAGTGGGAAGATAGTGATCTTCATTAAAATGATCCCTAAAAGTTTTCATAACTGTCTTCTATTTTTTTTCTTCTCTCTTCACCATAGGGAAAACCCTACCAAACCTCTAATCAGGTGTCTAGGTGAAGGAATGAGAGTTGATTGTCTGTAATTCCCGTTGCCGGTTGCATTGTGGGGGTAGCTTGGTTCAAGATCTTCTAGTTATTATCAATTATAATTGCTGATCTAAAATCAATTTTTTTAAAAATAAAAAAATATGTCCTATAAAGCCAAATAGGTAGGCAACACCTCTTAAAATTATCATGGCGCCTAATAACAAGGCAATGATGGTGGGAAATAATCCAAAAATACAAGACCATAATAACTTTGAAATAACTGCTGGCCAACTTGTTCCACTAATTATCCATTGCGGGGTATAAGACATCCAAAAATCAACTAACTTATCTATGGGAGATCCACCATTAAACAATATAACGAACATTGAAATATAAATAAACAATGCGTAGGCCATAATTAAAAAAGAAGGAATTGCTACGCGTAGTTGTTTGGACTTTAAGGATTCAATTAAGCTTGTATATGCGCTCATTAATGCAATACCCTATCCCAAACTTCAATTCTTATATACTGCCATCCACCATCTTGCTGAAATTCAAGATCGTAGTAATCATCTGGATCTAAAGTTTTGAGAACTAGATTCACATATTTGTCTATTCTTTCATGTGAGATTTTACCTCTAAATATTTTTTGAAATGCTTTCATTTAAGGTAGAGCACAAATTGTTGTTATTTGAGCTGTATCAACGTTGCATATTAACGTCCAATTATTTTTTTTTAATGTATAAATTTCAGTCGCTACTAAACCACCATCAGTTTTTGATACAATCTCCCATCCATATTCAAGAATATTTGTATTCAAACTATTTTCATAATAAGGAGCTTCATTAGAATAAGCATTCCCACTCCACAACAAACCCAGAACCACGATCCCTAAAAGTTTTTTCATATTAAAAAGCGTTTGCATTATTATTGCAGTGAATGGTTGCAAAGTTAAAGGCTTCTAAATAGCTCTCTTCATCTTTTTGCAAAAGATTATCCATCTCATCATCAGTATATTCTTTGCTTAACATCTTAACTGTACACGTACAGTACTGTTTTCCTCTATCTGCACCAAGAGATTTTATAGAATCTGGATAACACCCACTATAAATTTCTTTTTCATATACCTCACTCATTGCATGGCTATTGGCCATCTTAAAAACAAAAGCTAGTGTCCACAGGATTGATATTGTTAATAATATTTTTGCCAGAATCTTAATCAACTAGAAGCCTTCTTCTTTCATACAATCTTTGTAATATTCAGCTCCTATTTCTTTTGAATATTCTTCAGACCTTCTAGCACACATACTTGCTGCATCACCTCTGGTCATCTTGTTTGCATTTTTTTTTCTTAACTCACAATATTTTTTCTTTACTGAATTAGGTTCTTTTTCACAGGTGCATGGTGTTTCATAATCTGTGTCTCCACACCTTTTTTCTTTTTTTTCTGATTTGTATCCTAAACCCTCTAATTGTTCTTCGAGTGTACGCTTTCCATATTTACAAGCAGAAAAATAATTTCCAAAAGCTTCTCTGTTTAAATTACC
>CAJQSQ010000029.1 GCA_905616395.1 uncultured Candidatus Pelagibacter sp.
AGATTTAGAGAATTAAACAACCTGACACCAAAAAAATTCAATATTATAAAAATTGAAAGTGTAATTAATGAATAAAATAAAAATATTTTTAATGCTTGTTTAAAAGTTTCAGATTTATTAAAAGATAAAAAATTAGTTAAAGATTTTTTAAAACTATGATCAAAGATATCAATCAATAATATTATAGAAAATAAGAAATAAAGACCTCCGACCCACTGTGATGCAGATCTCCATAATATTAAACTTTGATCTATATGATTGATATTATCAAAAATAGTGAAGCCAGTTGAAGTGAAGCCAGAAATTGACTCGAAGAAAGCATTAATAAAAGTTAAGTTATAAATACTAAAATAAAATGGTATTGAAATTACCAATGGTAATAAAAAATAACCAAGAAGAATTGTTAATATTTTTTCATATATTGTTATTTTCTTTTCATCATTACCCTTTGCATAATAAAACAGTATAGTTAAAAAAATAGAGACTATGAATGTGTATATGTAAGTATTTAGATTTAGATAAAGATTTAGATAGTAAGAGTAAGCAATATTAAAAAAAGCTAAAATTGAAACTATTCCAAAAAAAACACTCAAGTAAATGAGTTTAAAGTATTTCATTAGATTAAATAGAGCTTATTCGGAACATGTTTTCTACAACATGTAAGAAATCTTTTTTAGCCAATAGAACAATAATATCTTGTTTTTTAAATACAAAATTTGATCTAGGGATAATAACTTCATCACCTCTTAAGATTGCACCAATTCTTATTTCATCTGGTAAGTTTGAATTTTTTAATTCTTTATTTACCAACTCTGAGGTTTCAATAATTTCAGCTTCAATAATTTCATATTCACCATTTAAAATACTATAAGCATTTTCAATTGTTCCTTTATGAATATGTTTTAAGATACTTGATACAGTATTCATTCTAGGGTCAATAAAATCATCAATTTTTAAAGAAGATTGTAAAAGAGAATAATTAGGCTTATTAATCAAAGCCATGGTTCTTTTATCACTTATTTCGTCATTATCTTTAGCGAATTTTTCAACTAATACACTTACCATTAAATTATCTTCATCATCATTTGTAAGTGCTAAAACAGTTTGAACTTCTTCTAAATTTGCCTCTAGCAAAACTTCTTCATCAAGGGCATCACCATTTATAACAATTGTGTTATTTAATTGGTTTGCAATAAGTTCTGCTCTTTCTTTGTCTTTTTCTATTATCTTAACCCTAGCAGAGTCAAAACTTTCTTCTAAATTTTTTGCTAAGTTAAAGCCTATATTTCCTCCTCCAATAATAAGTATCTTGTTAGAAATTTTTTCAGTATGACCAAATGCTGCTAAAGTTTCGTTCATTTGCGAGGCATTAATTACAACATAAGCTTTATCATCTTTAAGCATTACATCGGTTTTTTTTAGTAAAACAAATTTTTCATCTCTAATTACACCCATTATATTTGAGTTTAATTTTGGAAACTTCTTCGTAAGCTCATTAATTTTAATATCTTTTATTGGACAACTGACGTCTATTAAAATCTCAAGTAATCTAATTTTATTACTTGCAAAAGGAACGTTATCAAGCGAACCAGGAGCTTCTAATTTTCTTTGAAGAGACTTTGCTATTTCAATTTCTGGTGAAATAATAACATCTATTGGTAAATTTTCTTTATTATAAACTTTTGTAAATTTAGGATTTAAATAATCTTGTGATCTGATCCTTGCTATTTTTTTTGGAACATTGAATATTGAGAATGCTATTTGACATATCAACATGTTAATTTCATCATTACGTGTTACAGCAATAATCATGTCAGCATCAGTTGCGTTTGCTTTTTCTAAAATTGATGGATAAGTGCCCTTACCTACAATAGACTTAACATCTAGTGTGTCATCTATCTTCTGTATATCTTCACTTGATTGATCAATTACAGTTATAGAGTGCCCTTGTTCACTTAAAATTTTTGCGATAGTAAAACCTACTCTACCAGCACCACAAATTATAATATTCATTTAATTTAATTCCTTGATTCCCAGCACTTTAAGCTTTCTATGTAAGGCAGATCTTTCCATTCCTACAAAGTCAGCAGTTTTAGATATATTGCCATTAAATTTTTTCAATTGTGTAGTTAAATACTCTTTTTCAAAATTTTCTCTAGCTTCTTTTAGTGGTATAGATAAAGAGTTTTGTGACGGTGCATAATTAATATCAGGCGTTTTTAATGATTCCTTAATAATATTTGAAATTTTATCAGTACTATCAGGTGAAAGTATTGCAATTCTTTCTACTAAATTTCTCAATTCTCTAACATTACCTGGCCAATCATAATTAAGCAAATAATTATTATTAGTATCAATACTTAATTTTTCTAAATTATAATTTGTTGAGATTTTTTCAGAGAAATATTCAACCAACAAAGCGATATCTGAAACTCTATCTTTAAGTGGGTCAATATTAATTTCAAATACATTTAACCGATGATATAAATCCTCTCTAAAATTACCATTTTCTATTTCTTTTTTTATATCTTTGCTGGATGAACATATAATTCTTACATCCACATTAATATCATGACTACCATTAATCCTCTTAAATTTTTGATCTATTAAAACTCTTAAAATTTTAGATTGAGTGTCAAGTGGGATTTCAGAGATTTCATCTATTAAAAGTATACCTTTTGATGATTTCTCTAAAGCACCATAAGTTATAGAGCCATTATCTTTTTCCTCACCAAATAATTCTAATTCATATTTTTTTATATCCAACAATGCACCGTTCAGAATAACAAAAGGGCCCTTTTGCCTTTTGGATTCTTTGTGTATTTTTCTTGCAATCAACTCTTTACCCGAGCCAGTAGGTCCATTGATAAAAATTCTACTTTCAGAAACTGAGATTTTGTTAATTTGGTCTTTTATATTTCTAATATTGTCACTAAGACCAACTAACTCATAAGAATAAAAAAGTTTACTTTCAAATTCCTTGTTCTTTTTTTTAAGGTTTATATTTTCAACAGCCCTATTAACAAAATTTAATAATCTCTCTTGATTAAAAGGTTTTTCAATGAATTCAAAAGCGCCAGCTTTTAAAGCTTTAATCGCCATTTCTATATTTGCGTGTCCTGTAATTATTATAACTGGAATATTTTTATCCTTGGTTTTAATGTGAGATAAAAGCTCCAGACCATCATTGTCTCCCTTGTCTAGTTTGACATCTATGATTGCAACATCTGGAAGTTTTTTATCTATCTCATTTAAAGCTTGGTTGTAATTTGCAGCTAGTCTTGTTTTGTAACCAGCTTCAATAATTAAATCATTAATTATGTTTCTAATATCTACGTTATCATCAATAATTAATATTTCAGTACTCATTATTTTATAAACATAATTTCTATTTTTGCTCCATTATCGATAGAAGCAAAACTAATTTTTCCATTATGATCATTTATTATCTTGTTAACAATAGATAAACCTAAGCCTGTACCTTTTTTCTTTGTTGTAAAATAAGGGTTTAGAATGTCTTTTATATTTTTTTCAAGTACTCCAAATCCTAATCCGTTATCAATAATTATAAAGCTAATTTTTTCTTCATTCTCATTTAAAGAAATGTCAATACTTCCTATTAAATGAACATTATCAATTTTTTTATCCTGTATACTTTCAATAGAATTTTTGATTAAATTAAAGAAAACTCTACTTAATTGTTCACTATCAGAGTTTAAAAATATGGTCGGTTTTTCTGGCTTAAAATCAATTATAATTTTATTATCTAATTCATTTATTAATTTAATGTTTTCTTGTATTAAGGAAACTAAATTGTTGTCATTAAGGATTGGTTTTGGCATTCTGGCAAAATCAGAAAATTCGTTAACTAAATTTTCAATTTGTTTAATTTGTTTTCCAATAATCAATAAACTTTTAGAAAAATCATCTTTCTCATGATCTGCTATTTTTTCTGAATATTTATTCTTTAATTTATCAATAGTTAACTGAATTGGTGTCAGTGGATTTTTTATTTCATGAGCTAATTTTCTAGCTAAGTTTTCCCAGGCTTCATGTCTTTCTTTGATTATAAGTTTTTCTTGTTGTGATTTTAACTTATCTATCATTAAATTAAAATTTTGATTTAAGACCTCCATGTCTTTATCGGTTTTAATTTCTGGTACCTTAATATCCAGATTACCTTTTCCAATATTAGTAGATGCAATAATTAAATTGTTAATAGATC
>CAJQSQ010000030.1 GCA_905616395.1 uncultured Candidatus Pelagibacter sp.
AATTATGCTAGAGGAGAAGATGCTTATGAAGCAGTTTTATCTCAAGCTGTAGTTTTTCCAGAAACAAACGAAGAAGTCTCAAAAATATTATCATTGTGCAATAAGCATAAAATTCCTGTTGTTCCTTTTGGAACCGGAACATCTTTAGAGGGCAATGCTGTTGGAAATGAAAATGGTGTAACTTTATCTTTAGAAAAAATGAATAAAGTTTTAAGTGTTAATGCTGGAGATTTTGATTGTAGGGTTCAAGCTAATGTTACTAGAAAACAGCTAAATGAACATTTAAGAGATGATGGTGTTTTTTTTCCAATTGACCCTGGTGCAGATGCTGCTTTAGGAGGAATGGCTTCAACTTCGGCTTCAGGCACAATGGCTGTTAAGTATGGAACAATGAGAACAGTTGTGTCAGGTTTGACTGTAGTGCTACCAAGTGGTGAAATTGTTAAAACTGGAACTCGTACAAAAAAATCATCTGCAGGTTATAACTTAACAAATTTATTTATAGGTTCTGAAGGAACTTTAGGAGTTATTACTGAAGTACATTTAAGATTATCACCAATACCTGAAAGTATAATGAGTGCCGTATGTCATTTTCCTGATCTTGAAACTGCAGTTTTAACATCTCAAGAAGTTATTCAGTATGGTGTTCCAATCGCAAGAATAGAAATGTTAAATAAAGATCAAATGGAAATTTGTATTGAATACTCTAAATTAGATAATATGGAAGCAAAGCCAACACTTTTCTTTGAATTCCATGGTAGTGAAGAATCAAACAAAGAAGCAATTAAAATTGTTGAAGAATTATCAAAAAATAATAATGGTAGCGATTTTAAATGGGCTGAGTCACTTGAAGATAGAAATAAACTATGGCAAGCAAGGCATGATGTTTACTGGTCCGTAAAAGCTCAAGGCAAAAATGTGAAAATATATTCAACAGATGTATGTGTTCCAGTTTCTAATTTAGTTGAATGTATTAACTTTGCTGAAACTGAAATTAAAAAATTTGGCCTTAAAGCTCCAATGGTTGGCCATGTTGGGGATGGAAACTTTCATGCAATTATAATGTATGACCCGGCAGTTGAAGGTTCTTATCAAAAAATTAGAGATTTTAGTGATAAGCTCATAGATAAAACTTTAGAGCTTGAAGGAACAATTACTGGTGAACACGGAATTGGCTTGCAAAAAAAAGCTTACTTATTGAAAGAACACCCTGATAATTTGCCATTAATGAAGTCAATCAAAAGAAGCCTTGATCCTAACAATATAATGAATCCAGGTAAAATTTTTGACCTTAATTAAATTTTTAGCCTAACATCTTCTTAAGATTTTCTAATGCATTAGAAATATTATCTTGTGAACATGCAAAACTGAACCTTACATAATCATTACAAGTTTTACCAAAAGCTGTGCCAGGTACTATTGCAACTCCAGCTTCATGCATTGCTTTTTTACAAAACTCTGCGCCATTCATTCCTGTTCCTATCACTTTAGGAAATGCATAGAAGGCTCCTCCGGGTAAACTGCATTCTACACCTGGTAAATTATTTAAACCTTCATGAATCAACTTTCTTCTTATATCAAATTCTTTCATCATTTCATTAATGGAATCATCCGGACCATCTAAAGCTGCAATGCCTGCAAATTGAGCTGCTGCGTTTACACAAGAGACACTATTAATTAAAAGTCTATTTACATGTGGAACTAATTCTTCAGGCCAGTAACTCCAACCAAGTCTCCACCCCGTCATTGAGTATGCCTTACTCCATCCCTCTAATACTATTAATCTTTCTCTTAACTCTGGATAGTTAAAGAATGTGGGCATTTCTTTATTATCAAAAATTTGTCTACTATAAATCTCATCACTTAAAATCGTTACGTGTGGATGTTTTTTTAAACCCTCTGCCAACACATCAACATCAGCTTTTTCCACAAAACTTCCTGTCGGGTTATTTGGGTTAATTAATATTAACAATCTAGTTTTATCTGTAATCAAAGATAAAATTTTCTCTGGGTTAAATTTCAAATCTTTATCTTCTGTTAAATCATACGGTACTGCTGTTGAACCAGTATAATTAATCATAGACTCATAAATTGGAAAAGCAGGAGTTGGGTGGATTATCTCTGCACCCGGCTCACCAAAACATTGAATTGCATAACTCATTGTTGGCTTGCCACCAGGCATTATCAAAACTCTTTCAGGATCAATATCTTGATTATAAAGTTTTTTAATTTTTCTAGAAACTGATTGTCTACACTCCAGAATTCCATTGGACATTACATATCCATGGTGACCATCATCCAAAGCTTTTTTTGCTGCTTCAACCACATGTTTCGGTGTCTTAAAATCTGGTTGACCCAATCCCATGTGGATCATGGGGTGTCCTTGAGCTTCTAATTTTTTTGCTTCAGCTAATACAGTGAATGCAGATTCTGTTCCTAATCTTTCTAAGTTTTTTGCTAATTTCATAAACTAATCCTATGGTTTATTTTTTAATAAAAAATTTATTTTAATTATATATATTTATTAATAATAAAAATTATAAGGGTTAAATTTATTTTCTATAGATTAATTTTGAGCTATTTAATTCTTTTAGGTTTTTACAGCCCATTAAAACCATATTTCTGTTAATTTCATCATGCATGTTTTGTAAAAGATGTTCAACTCCTTGTTGACCCCCTGCTGCCAAAGAAAACAAAAACATCCTCCCAAAACTACAAGCAGTTGCACCTGCTGCTAAAGCTTTTAAAACATGAGTTCCTCTTCTTACTCCACCATCTAAAATTATCTCTAATTTATCCCCAACAGCATCT
This sequence comes from uncultured Candidatus Pelagibacter sp., assembly GCA_905616395.1. Lineage (GTDB taxonomy): Bacteria > Pseudomonadota > Alphaproteobacteria > Pelagibacterales > Pelagibacteraceae > Pelagibacter. The sequence continues at coordinate 2,812 of CAJQSQ010000030.1, forward strand.
CTAATAGCTGAAACCTGATCAAAAGGTGATCTTGACCCATCCAACTGCCTTCCTCCATGATTTGAAACCATTATTGCTGTGCACCCAATATCTATAGCTTTTTTTGCATCTTCAACCGCCATCACTCCTTTTAATGCAAAAGGGCCATTCCATTTTTTCACACAATATTCTGCATCTTTCCAGCTCATAGCTGGGTCATATTGCTCGTTAATATATTCAATCACTGATTTTGAAATATTAGTTCCTTTGTCTGTTTTATTTTTAACATTAGACATTTCAAATTTTCCATGAGTAAAATAGTTAAATACCCATTGTGGATGAAGAGCAAAACTCATTAAACTTTGTAATGTAAGTTTCGGTGGAGTTGTAAAGCCTGTTCTATGATCTTTTTCTCTATTACCTGCAACTAATGTATCAACTGTCAAACACATTCCATCAAATTTGGATACTCTACATCTATCTATCAAATCATCAGTAATAGAATTATCTTTATGAACATAAAGTTGAAATAGTTTTGGACCACTTGAAATATCAGCAATTTCCTCAATACTATTATTTGCCATTGTTGACATACTATAAAAAGTTCCAAATTTTTCTGCAGCTCTCGCTGATGCTTTGTCTCCATCATGATGATAAAGCCTTTGCATAGCCGTTGGTGAAAGAAAAATTGGCATATCAATTTTTTTTCCAAAAACAGTTGTTGATAAATCTGGTTTACCAACACTCGCAAGTATATTTGGAACTAAATCACAGTCATTAAAGGATTCGGTATTTCTTCTTAGTGTTGATTCATCATCTGCGCCACCGTCGATGTAATGGAATATTGGTGAGGGTAATTTTTTTTTAGCTAATTTTCTAAAATCACTAAAGTTGTGACAATCGTTTAAATTCACTATTTTCTAAATCTTAAATTATCCCTGTTTAAGTCGCTAATTTTAGTGCAACCCATTAGTTTCATATCTCTTACTAATTCAGCCTTATACTTTTCAATAGCTCTCTCAACGCCAGCTTGTCCCCCAGCAGCTAGAGCATAAAGATATAGTCTTCCTCCTGAACATGCTTTTGCACCTAGTGATAACGCTTTAAGCATATGAGTCCCTCTCTGGAATCCACCTTCACAAATTACATCTAATTTATCCCCAACAGCATCAACGATTTCAGCAAGCTGATCAAAGGGTGCTCTAGATCCATCTAGTTGTCTTCCGCCATGATTTGAAACCATTATTCCTGTACATCCAATATCTACTGCACGTTTTGCATCCTCAACACTCATTATACCTTTTAGAGCAAAATGACCTCCCCATTGGGAACAAAGTTTTTCAGCATCTTTCCAATTCATGGATTGATCCAGCATGGTAGAAAAGTATTGTCCTATTGAAGTATTAGTATCCGTACCCTCTTTCACATAATCTTGCAGATGAGGTAATTCAAATTTACCTTTTGTTAAATAGTTTATTCCCCACATTGGTTTTGTTGCAAAACTAAAAAGACTTGAAGGTGTAAGCTTTGGAGGTGATGTAAATCCAGTTCTTAAATCTCTTTCACGGTTTCCTCCAGTTATTGTATCTACTGTTAAAGCCATAACATCAAATTTTGCAGCTTTTGCTCTTTCTAAACAAGAATCATTTAAACCTCTATCTTTATGAAAATAAAACTGAAACATTTTTGGTGTATCGACTAGTGATGCTATTTCTTCAACACTCACAGTTGCAAGAGCTGAAACACCAAACATAGTATTAAATTTTTGAGCTGCTTTTCCAACTGCCCTTTCTCCATCGTAATGAAATAATCTTTGCAAGGCTGTTGGGGCAAGATAAAAAGGTAAGTCTAATTTTTTTCCAAATATAGTTGTAGATAAATCAACATTTTCAACACCTCTTAAAACGTTTGGAACTAAATCGACATCATTAAATGAGCTTGTATTTCTTTCATAAGTAGTTTCATCATCAGCAGCACCATCAATATAATGAAATATTGGCGATGGTAATTTTTTTTTTGCTAATTTTCTGAAATCACTAAAGTTGTGACAATCGTTTAAATTCATATATTTTCTTTTAGAATGTTTTAAAAAAATTAAACATGTAGCTATTTGCCCCAGGATTCTTGGTTCCTAAGCTAGCATTTGAAAGGTGATTATAAGAAAAACCAAGTTGACTATTACTAATGAAGTCTACAGAAATTTGTAGTTCACTTTTAAATTCTAAAATATGACCCAGATCTTTACCGTCTCCTTTGCTATACAATCCTGGTGCAAAGCTTGGAATAAAATTAATCTTACCTAGCTTATATTGCGCTTGAACACCTGTATAAATATATGCAGCAGAGTCTGCAGTCACTAACGCACCCGTTATTGGAGAAAGATTACCTAAAAAAGTATCTCTATTTAAATCCTCATTTTGATGTTGAAATCCAATTAA
>CAJQSQ010000031.1 GCA_905616395.1 uncultured Candidatus Pelagibacter sp.
TGATTGTAATGATGCAATGTTACCTGAGGATATTCAAACATTAATTTACTCAACTGGAAAAGAAAATGGATATTCAGAAAATCTACGTGATTGGTTTAAATTGATTTATGAAGTCGTATTTGGAGATGAAAATGGTCCAAGAATGGGCTTTTTTATAAGTTTCTTTGGAGTTAATGAAACTAAAAAATTAATAACAGAAAAAATAAAATAATGTTTTCAAAATTCAGATCACTAATTTTTAAAATTGATCCTGAAACTGCTCATAATTTAGCAATTAAGTCTTTAAGATTAAATTTCACACCAAATTTAAGGGATGAAAATAAAGATGATCCAATGTTCAAGACTAAACTATTTGGCAAAGAAATAGATAACCCAATTGGAATGGCTGCTGGATTTGATAAAAATGCTGAAGTTTATAATTCTTTATTTAAACTTGGATTTGGGTTTGTTGAGGTGGGGACCGTTACACCACTTAAACAGTATGGAAATCCAAAACCAAGAGTATTTAGATTGGTGGAAGACGAAGCACTTATAAATAGATTGGGATTTAATAATTTAGGATCAGAAAGTGTAAGCAATAGAATTCGATCAAATTTGAATAAGGGTTTATTGGGAATTAATATAGGTCCAAATAAAGATAGTGATGATAGGCTAAATGATTATTTAATTGGTCTTAGAACTTTTCATGATATCGCTGACTATATTACAATTAATATTTCCTCACCTAATACAGAAAACTTAAGAAGTTTTCATGATGAAACTAAATTTGATGAATTAATGAATTTAGTTAAAGAAGAAAAAATTAAGCTTAAATCCAAAATACCAATTGTTGTAAAAATTTCTCCTGATATTTCAGATGAACAAATTGAAGTATTAAGTAAAATATTGTTAGAACACAAAGTAAGTGCAATAATTGTTTCAAATACAACTGCAGGAAATAGAGGTAAATTAAACAATATACTGAAACATCAAAGGGGCGGTTTATCTGGAAAACCTCTTGAAGAAGAGGCTAATAAATTAATAAGTAAGTTTTACAGATTATTAAAAAATAAAATTGAAATTATTGGAGTAGGTGGTGTGGACTCAGGAGAAAGTGCACATAGAAAATTTTTAGCTGGTGCAAGCTATGTTCAATTATATACTGGTATGGTTTTTCAGGGCCCCAATATTGTTGGAAAAATAAAAAAAGAGTTAAAAGAAATATTAATTACTGATGGGATCAAGAATTTTAGAGAAATAATAGGTAAGAAACAGCCTAATTGAAGCTAATAAACTTGACGAGGTCACAAACTCATCTTATATAGGCACTAAATATTATGTCTAAAAAATGCGAATTAACCGGCAAAATACCTATGAAAGGTCACAATGTTAGTCATGCTAACAATAAGACTAATAGAAGATTTTTACCAAATTTAAAAAAAACTAAATTTAAAAGTGAACTTTTAAAAAGAAGTTTAACTTTAACAGTTAGCAATGCAGGTGTTAGATGTGTTGATAAAAAAGGTACTTTTGATGAATTTTTAAAGACTGCAAGAAATAAAAATATATCACCAAGATTAAAAAAATTAAAAAAAAGTATATTAATTAAGTCACCATTCGTAAAAAAAGCACCTAAAGTTTCCCCTAGTAAATCAGCTTAATGAAAAAGTTTTTTATACTACTCTCATTTATAATGGGAGTTATTGTTTTAACTTCAAATTATTTAGTACAATTTCCAATCAACTATTATGGTTTGGAAGAAATATTAACTTATGGAGCTTTTAGTTATCCAGTTGCATTTTTGATTACAGATTTAGCTAATAGGTCTTATGGTAAGTTTGTAGCTAGAAAAATTGTTTATGTTGGTTTTATTATAGGGATTGTATTTACTCTCTTCTTTTCAACAAATTTTGCAGACTTAATTTCAGTCAGAATTGCCATAGGTTCAGGCACAGCATTTATGGTTGCACAGTTGTTAGATGTCCAAATTTTTGACTATTTAAGAAAAAAGAAATGGTTTGTTGCTCCACTAACTTCATCGTTAATTGGATCTACTGTTGATACATTTTTATTCTTTTCTATCTCATTTTATGCAACTGGAATACCATGGGTTACTTTATCTCTAGGTGACTTAGCAGTTAAAATATTTGTTGCTTTAGCAATGTTGATTCCATTCAGATTATTATTGGGAACTCTTAAAGTTTCAAAAGCTTAGTATAAAAATTTATAAGATAAAATTTTATAAGCAAGTTTAGCTACTAAAAAGTTATAAGAATTAAAACCTTTTATAGGCGAAAGTTCATTTATATCTGCACCAACAATATTAGAGTTTTTTGCAGCTATCCGTATAATATTTAAAGTTTCATCCCATAACAGTCCACCTGGTTCAGGCGTACCTGTTGCGGGCATTATACTTGAATCTAATC
>CAJQSQ010000032.1 GCA_905616395.1 uncultured Candidatus Pelagibacter sp.
TTGATTGATCCAAATGGTAAAATTATAAAAATTTGGGACAATGTTAAAGTTAAAGATCACGCTAAAGAAGTACTTGATACCTTAAAAAGCATTTAGCAATAAAAAGGGCCCAATTAAGTGGCCTATTTCTTTTAATTACTTATATTACTAGTCTCTGATAGCGTATGCTCTAACACCTATCTCAGCGACATCAGTTCCCAGTTTTTCAGCCTCTTCACTTATTCTTAGCCCAATAAATTGTTTTAATAAAAAAAATACAATGAATGAAAAGATAAATGTAAAGATTGTAACTGACAGCACTCCAATTAATTGATTTGTAAAAGTTGAACCAGCATTACTTAACGTAACAGCTAAAGTTCCCCAAACTCCTGCAAATAAATGCACTGGAATAGCTCCAACAACATCATCTAATCTCAATGAGTTTAATAAGCTAGTTCCAAAATACATAATCACAGATCCAACAGCACCTATACCAATTGCAAGCATTGGACTTGGGGCTAAAGGTTCTGCTGTAATAGAAACTAAACCAGCAAGAGCACCGTTCAACATCATTACAACATCGGTTTTTCCACCTATAAATCTTGTAACAAGAGCTGCTGTAACACAACCAGCAGCACCTGCTAAGTGAGTATTCATAAATATCTTAGACATTGCATTTGCATCTTCAAATGTTCCTAAAGCTAATTGTGAACCACCATTAAATCCGTACCAACCCATCCATAAAATAAATGTTCCCAGAGCAGTTAATGGAATTGAAGAAGCTGCAAAAGGTTCCATATTTTTTACATCACCTTTTGGAGTAAATCTTCCTTTTCTAGCACCTACTAATATTACACCTGCTAGTGCAGCTGCACCACCACATGCGTGAACTAAAGTAGAACCTGCAAAGTCAGAAAACCCAATGGATGATAGCCATCCACCACCCCACTGCCATCCCATAGTAATTGGATAAATTAATCCACCTAAGATTGCAGAGAAGATAAAGAAAGGCCAAATTTTTATTCTCTCAGCTACAGCACCTGAAACAATAGAACATGTTGCTGCAACAAATAGCATTTGGAAAAACCAATCAGCACTTCCAGAATAACCTTGCTCAAGAGAATCAGTTAATGTCCAAGGTGTAAACGAACCAATGAAGCCACCTTCTGGTATGCCGTAAGCTAAATTATAGCCACCTAAGTAAAAAATTATTGCAACAATTGAAAATTTTCCAATGTTTTTTGCAACGATCGTTGATACACTTTTAGTGGTTACTAATCCTGATTCAAGCATACAAAAACCTGCTGCCATCCACATAACTAGAAATCCACATACTAAAAATGAAAATGTATTAAAGATATATTGAACTTCTGCAGAAACAGTTGTCTCCGCACTTCCAATACTTGTTAGACCTAGAAGAAAAAATAGACCCAACGAAAACGTTGATATTATTTTTTTTAATTTAGTCATTAGACCCCCATATAAGTCTTCACTTATATTTATGATGATCTTAAAAACTATTGTTGATTAGGTAATTTAGGTATGCGGTTATTGCATACACTAACAGCCTTGTTACATTTCTGTAAAAGGCTGTTAATGAATTTGGTATTTAATTACTTATTAAATATTTCTTTAAGTGCTTTAGCTGGTAAGAACTTAACTTTTTGAGAAGCACCGATTTGAATTTGCTCTCCTGTTCTTGGATTTCTTCCAACTCTAGCTTTTCTTTTTGCTACTTTATAAGTTCCAAATCCAGCAATTTTCACCGTATCGTCACCTTTTAAAGCATCTAGAATAGTGTTTGTAATTGTATCAAAAGTACGCTCAGCATCAGCTTTACTTAGGTTTAGAGAACCTGAAAGTTGTGCTATTAATTGTTTTTTGTTCATTTATTTAGCTCCGGTTTTATTGGTTATTTCCACATAATTTACATTAAAGCCCATAAATCAAGCTTTTTATTAGTGCCTCTTAAAATAAAAAACCCAATATATGGTGATTTATTAAATAAGTATTGATTTTAAAGGGTTTTTTAAGAAATATATTTGTTTAAAAAATTAAATAAACCAACGTCTTTTAGGTCATTAAACGTTGTAAAAAACATCAATGATAGCAGTAAAAACATTCCGATTCGAAAAAAACCTTCTTGAGTTTTTTGGGATAAAGGACGTCCTAATATCTTTTCAATACCATAAAACATTAAGTGTCCACCATCTAACATTGGAATTGGGAACAAGTTTATTAACCCTAAGCTGATAGAAATATAAGCCATAAGGCTTATAAAGGGTAAAATGCCAAATTCCGCAACTTGGCCACTAATTTTTGCTATCCTAATAGGTCCACCTAGCTGCGAAGTATCACCTTTTCCAATAAGCATACTACCTATATATTTAAGAGAAGAAGAGCTTACATAATAAACTTCATTAACCGCATAAAACAGTGCTTTAGCAGGGCCAAGTTTAACGTGGTTTACTTCGTTATTATAAGCTCCAAGCTTAATACCAACCATTCTTTTACTAATTTTGTTTCCAAGGTTGTCTTCCCCTTCAACAATATTAGGTTTCACCTTAAAGATTATATCTTGATCATATCTGTTTACTGTAAAATTGATGATTTCATCAGTGGACATCATTATAAATTTTGATACTTCCATGATGCTCTTAACTTTATTGCCGTCAATTGAGACTATAACGTCATTATCTTTAAGACCAGCTACCATTGCAGGGCTATCTTTTTGAACTTCATTGATTACAGCTGGAGTAAAGTCTTTTCCAACAAACGTATAAACTGAAAAAAATATTAGAATTGCTAATAAAAAATTAGCTAAAGGGCCACCAAATACAATTAAAGATCGTTGATATAAAGGCTTTAGTACAAATAGTTTATCCTGATCTTCTTTACTATATTCTTTTATAATTTTATCATTGTCAGCTTGGCTATAAACGTTTCTATCACCAAAAAATTTAACATACCCCCCAAGTGGTATCAGGCAAACTTTCCATCTAGTACCAGATTTGTCATTCCAACCAAACATCTCTTTACCAAAACCTATTGAA
>CAJQSQ010000033.1 GCA_905616395.1 uncultured Candidatus Pelagibacter sp.
GGAATATTTTCAAGTTTAGCTTTATTGTCTGTTGGAAGTTTTGTTTTTAAAAATAAAAATTTTGCTCTAATTGCTAAAAGTTTAGCACCTTCAGGATTTATATTTAATATCATTGCATTAGTTACAGGTTCAATTTGGGGAAAACCAACTTGGGGTACTTGGTGGGCTTGGGATGCAAGAATAACTTCTATGTTAATTTTAGCTTTGTTTTACGGAATGTATTTATTGGCTTGGAGAATTTATGAGGATAAAGAAAAAGTAATAAAAGTAACTTCTTTGATTGCAATTTTAGGAGTGGTAAATATTCCTATCATTAAATTTTCTGTAGATTGGTGGAACACTTTACATCAACCATCTTCAATTAATATTTTATCAACCAACACAGCAATTCACTCATCAATGCTGGTCCCATTGGGTATTATGACTGCGGCATTTGCCCTTTTTTCATTACTCATTTTTTTGATGAAATATAATACTGAACTGATAAAAGTTAAAAATAAAGGATTAGATAGATTATGATAAATGAAATAATTTCAATGAATGGATATGGAGCTTACGTATGGTCAGCTTTTTCGTTCACATTGATCAGTTTTACAGCCTTGTACTTTGTAACTAAATTACAGCTTTCAAAAGAGCAAAAAAGATTTGTTTCTAAATTTGGTTCTCTAAATGTTGAGAAAGCTAAAGCTGCAAGATCACAGAATATTAATAGAGAAATATTATCTAATACATCAAATATTTAACTAATAAACCATGTATGGTAAAAAAGTTAAATTACGATTTGCATTCTTGGGTTTAATCTTAGCCTCGGTAATTTTAACAGTTTTTTTAGTTCTACAATCATTAAAAGAAAACGTTATATATTTTCAGTCTCCGTCTGAAATAAAGTCTTTAATAGAATTAAATAAAAAAAAAATAAGAGTGGGTGGGATGGTTAAAGAACAATCAGTCTTTATAAATTCTGATGAAGTTAATTTTATTATTACTGACTTTAAAAATGAAATTAATGTTGTTTATTCAGGAGCAGTTCCCAATTTATTTGCCGAAGGAAAAGGCGTGGTTGCTGAAGGTTTTTTAAAAGATAAGAATTATTTTACAGCTACTAAAATTTTAGCAAAACACGATGAAAATTATATGCCCCCAGAAGTTAAAGAAGCTATAGGAGATAAATAAATTGCTAGCTAATCAGATAGGTTATTATTCTTTAATTTTAGGGTTGTTACTTTCCGTATTACTTTGTGGAGTTTCAATTAAAGACTTTAATAATACTAATAAGCAGATTAACCAAAAAGTATTATCTCTATCATTTCTACAGCTAGTTTTTGTAATTGTGAGTTTTTTGAGTTTGATTATATCTTTTATCAACTCAGACTTTAGTAATGAGACAGTCTTTAATAACTCTCACACAACTAAACCATTATTCTATAAAATCTCAGGAACTTGGGGAAACCATGAAGGAAGTTTATTACTATGGTTATTAGTATTAACTTTATTTATTTTTCTATTCTTAATTAAATCGAGAGAACAGCCTAAAAAATATAGAATTTTAACTTTACTATTTCAGCAAATAATAATTATTGGGTTTTTCTTATTTGTATTAATGACATCTAACCCTTTTAATTATTTATTTCCAATTCCCAGCGAGGGTCTTGGTCTTAATCCAATTTTACAAGATCCAGCATTAGCGATACATCCTCCAATTCTATATTTAGGCTATGTGGGGACATCTATAATATTTTCATCATCTCTTGCGGCAGTTACGCAAAACTATGTTTCAAAACAATGGGGACAGCATATTAAAAAATGGGTTTTAATTTCTTGGATTTTTTTAACCATAGGAATTATGCTTGGATCAATTTGGGCATATTATGAATTAGGGTGGGGAGGTTTCTGGTTTTGGGATCCAGTCGAAAATGTTTCTTTAATGCCGTGGCTAACATTAACTGCACTATTGCATTGTATTGTAGTGCTAGAAAGAAGAGACACACTAACATCTTGGGTAGTAATATTATCTATTACAACATTTACTCTAAGTATGTGT
>CAJQSQ010000034.1 GCA_905616395.1 uncultured Candidatus Pelagibacter sp.
AGATAATAAGCCTAACTGAATAATAATATCTGCATTTTTTAAAATTTCAGATTCATCATTTAAAATCTTGACTCCTGATTCTTTGAAATCGCTATCTTTAAATCCTAAATGTTGGCCATAGTTTTCGATTAAAGAAATTTCAAAACCTAAGGCTATGTACTTTTTTGCAATCTCAGGGGTTATTGCAATTCTTTTCTCAATATTTTGATTTTCTAAAGTTGAAGCGATTCTCATATGAGAACTTTACAGCAAGAATATTGCCATTAAAACTAAAACACTTATAACAGCGACAGTTCCCCACAACACAAGTTTTGTAAAATTGTTCCAGGTATTTTTATGGTCATGATTCTCCATAAAACTACTTCTGTCTTGCTTTAAACTTTGGGTTTGTTTTATTAATTATGTAAACCCTTCCTCTTCTTCTAACGAGTTTAGAATTAAGGTCTCTTTTTTTTAGTGATTTTAAAGAACTTTTAATTTTCATAATATTTTTTTATAGCCGGCAATGTCCTACTCTTCCGTGTCTTAAGACAAAGTACCATTGGCGCTGAAGGGCTTGACTTCCGAGTTCGGAATGGGATCGGGTATAACCCCTTCGCAATAATCACCGGCAGGCGTTATATACGATAATAATTTTATTAATGCAATATATTAATACGAAGATTTGCTAAATTTATCGTTGTTTTTACCACTGGTAATTTCATCATATATCCATTTATAGGTTTTTTCTAAACCGTCTTTAAGTTTTATTTGAATATCCCAGTTTAACTTTTCTCTAACTAGGTCATTATTACTAGACCGTCCTCTCACACCAAGTGGCTTATCTAGCTGATATTCTTTTTCAATTTTAATATTTGCTATTTCTTGAATAATTTCAATCATTTGATTAATTGAAACCTGCTCCTCACTACCAATATTAAAAGGTTCAGTATGCTCTTTAGAAAAGAGAGTTTTCGTTCCTGCTAAACAATCATCTATAAACATAAAACTTCTTGTTTGTTCTCCATCACCCCAAACTTGAATTTTATTTTGTGAGTTTAGCTTTGCCTCAATGATTTTTCTACATAGAGCAGCTGGTGCTTTTTCTCTTCCACCATCATAGGTCCCCAAAGGTCCATAAACATTATGATATCTGGCAACTCTTGTTTGTAGTTTAAAATCTTCAGTAAAGTGCCTACACATTCTTTCACTAAAAAGTTTTTCCCAACCATAACCATCTTCAGGTTCTGCTGGGTAGGCATCAGATTCTTTTAATCCACTAATAAAAGTTTCATTTTGCTTGGAGCCATTATAAACACAAGCACTAGATGAAAAAAAATATTTTTCTACATTATTGACTATAGAAGCTCTAAGCAAATTAGTGTTAATTAAAACTGAAAGCATACATTCTGCTTTATTATTTTCTATAAAACCCATACCACCCATATTGCATGCCATATTATATATATAATCAACACCCTTAGAAGCTGTTAAACAATTTTCATATTCTTTTAAATCCATAGAATAATTTTTATTATCCTCAAAAAGTTGAAACCATAAATGTAATGGTTTGACATCTGCACATACCACCTGATGCCCTTCATCCATTAATGATTTTGCTAAATGACCACCAATAAATCCACCAGCACCTGATATTAAAAATTTACTCATAATTATATTTTCTTTAAGAAATCTTTATACGTTTTTTCAAAACCATAGTCTAATGAATATTTGGGTTTCCATCCATATTTTTTTGCAATCGAGCAATCTAATAATTTTCTTTTCATTCCATCTTTTTTTGATTTATTGAATTTTATTTTTAATTTTGTATTAAATTTTTTAATTATAAACTTTGCATATTCAGAAATAGTTTTTTCTTTAGAGCTTCCAATATTAATCAAGGTTTCTTTTGTTTTCTTTTTTAAAAAAAATAAGCAAGCATCTGCTAAATCATCCGAATACATGAGCTCTCTTTTAGGTTGTCCACTACCCCAAACAACTAATTCTTTCTTATTTTTTTTTATTGCATCGTGAGTTTTGGCAATTAAAGCTGGGAAAAAATGAGAATTTTTTAGGTCATAATTGTCGTTAGGGCCATAAATATTACATGGCATTAGACATTTATAATTAGTACCATATTGGTTATTAAAACTTTCACACAACTTAATGCCAGCTATTTTAGCCACAGCATAAGGCTCATTGGTTTTTTCTAATTCACCTGTTAAAAGGTAGCTTTCTTTTATTGGTTGTTTAGAATTTTTTGGATAAACGCAACTAGATCCTAAAAAGATTATGTTTTTTATGCCATTTACAAAGGAAGAGTGAATAATATTGTTTTGTATTACCAGGTTTTGATAGATAAAATCAGCTTTGTAAGTATCATTGGCATAAATTCCACCCACTTTAGCTGCAGCAATAATTACAAATTGAAAGCTATTTTTTTTAAAAAAATTCATAACTTTTTTTTGGTCCCTTAAATCAAGCTGATGACGAGTTTGAACTATTATATTTTTATAGCCAGAGTCTTTTAGTTTTTTTCAAAATACTTGACCCAACCATGCCACGATGCCCAGCTAAATATATCTTAGATTCTTTATTAAGCATTTAAGAATTAAAGTCCGCTTTGATCATTTCTTTTATAAGTGCTGTAATGTTATATTTAGGCTTCCATTTCAATTCTTTTCTAGCTAATTGTGCATTTCCCTTTAAAGAATTTACTTCTGTTGGTCTAAAATATCTTTTATCAATCTCAATGATTGATTTATTGCCCCAGTAGCCTTTTTCATTAAGCCCAGAACCTTTCCAAATAATTCTTATATTCAATTCTTTTGCAACTAAATTTACAAAAGTTTTAACACTATATTGTTTGCCTGTTGCAATAACATAATCTTTTGGTTTTTTTTTATTCAGCATTTTCCACATTGCAACTACATAATCCTTAGCATGTCCCCAGTCTCTTTTAGCGTAGATATTACCTAAATATAATTTACTGTTTTTTTTTTTAACTATTGCACATAAACCACTGACAATTTTTTTTGTTACAAAAGTTTCTCCTCTTATGGGGCTTTCGTGATTAAATAAAATACCATTACATGCAAAAATATCATACGCTTCCCTATAGTTAATCGTAATCCAATGAGCATAAAGTTTAGCTACAGCATAAGGACTACGTGGATAAAATATTGATTTTTCATTTTGAGGGGGTTTGGTTGCACCAAACATTTCTGATGTTCCAGCCTGATAATATTTTGTTTTTTTTTCTAATCCAAGAGTTTTAATTGAATCTAAAATACGCAAAGTTCCAATTGCATCAACATTCGCTGTATATTCTGGAACTTCAAAAGATACACCAACATGAGATTGTGCGCCAAGATTATAAATTTCATCTGGTTGAATTTTTTTAATAGTTTTTAAAATAGATAAAGAATCTGATAAATCCCCATAGTGTAAATAAAAATTTCTTTCTTCGTGTGGGTCTCGATAAATATCGTCAATTCTTGAGGTATTTAAAGATGATGATCTTCTTTTTACACCATGAACAATATAATTTTTATTTATTAAAAGCTTTGCAAGATAAGCTCCATCTTGACCAGTTACACCATAAATAAGGGCAATTTTTTTTTTCATTTTAAATTTTAGTTAATTGTCTATAAAAAAACTAATGAATATACAAATTAAAAAATAATTTGTTTATTGAATAATTCTATTGATCATATAAATATGACAATCTTAATTAGCGAACAATGACTGAAACTAAAATTACAAAAGACACTTTTGACTACGATTGGACAAATAACAATACTGTTCATCATAATTACCTAATAAAAAGTATTAGTGATATTTTAAAAGATATGAATACATCCAATACAGATCTTTTAGATATTGGATGCGGTAATGGAGTCCTTACATCTGAGATTTCAAAATTTTTTAGACATACCACGGGTATTGATCTTTCAGGAACGGGAATTGAGTTTGCTCAAGATTTAAAAAGTGAAAAATTAAATTTTGAAAATATTAGTTTAGATGAAATGATTGAAAAAAAGAAAAAATTTAAATTTATTACTTCAAATGAAGTGATTGAACATCAATACCTGCCTGATGATTTTTTAAATAAAATACACAAACTGCTTGATGATGAAGGAACACTGTTAATCACTACCCCATACAATGGTTATATTAAAAACTTAGTTATAAATATACTTGGAAAGCATGATTTTCATTATAATCCATTATGGAGACATGGGCATATAAAATTTTTTTTCTACCAGGACTTTGAATATGATTATGGAAAAATGTAATTTTTCAGTTTTAAA
>CAJQSQ010000035.1 GCA_905616395.1 uncultured Candidatus Pelagibacter sp.
TTACAACAGAATTTTTACTTTGAGTTTTTGCTAACTCTATATTCTCTATCGATTTCTTGGCTATGCCAGAAAGTGTTAATTTTGTTTTTTTGTTTTCCATATTTCATTACTCAATCTTTGTAAATTATGTTTCTTGCAGACATAATTAATTCATCCGCTTCTGTTTTTGATAAAGCAAAATCTTCAAGGTATCCTTGAATCTTAATTCTTTCACCTTTCACAACATCATAACCACCTGTTAATTCATCAGAGGCAAGATCTGCAAAATCTTCTAGTTTTAAAATCTTTTGTTCTCCTAAAGTAACTAACATTCCTGGCGTTAGTCCTTTGTGATTTATAAGATCATCTTGAAGTCCCAAATCTTTAACTCTTTGAGTGATGTCTTCTTGATCTTTTTGATAAAACTCTTTTGCTCTCTCAATCAAAGCTTTAGCCGTATCTTCCTCTATACCCTCAATTTTCATTAAATTTTCTGGTGAGCTATCTTTAATATCTGAGATCGAAGAAAAACCTTCAGCAACAAGTAATTGTCCCAATGTTTCGTCCAATTCTAAATTTTTAACAAAATTTTCAGTTTTTTCTTTAAACTCAGATTGTCTTCTTTCTGAGTCTTCTGCATCAGTCATTATATTAATTTCGTAATTTAATAATTTAGTAGCCAACCTAACATTTTGACCTCTACGACCAATCGCTTTACTTAAATTTTCTTCAGTCAAAATTACATCTAATTTTTTGGCAACACTATCAACATTTACTCTTTGAACTTCAGCTGGTGATAATGCATTTGAAACTACTATTGCTGGATCTTCAGACCAATTAACAATATCAATTTTTTCGCCTTGTAATTCATTAACTACCGCCTGAACTCTTGATCCTCTCATTCCAACACAAGCTCCTACTGGATCTAATGAAGTGTCAACTGCTTTGACACAAATTTTTGCTCTACTTCCTGGATCTCTTGCTGATGATTTAATTTCAATTAAACCATCATAGATTTCAGGAACTTCTTGAACAAATAATTTTTCCATAAATTTTGGGTGTGCTCTTGATAAAAATATTTGTTGTCCCCTAGCTTCTCTTTTTACATCATAACAGTAAGCTTTAACTCTATCTCCAGCTTTAATATTTTCTCTAGGGATCATTTCATTTTTTTGAATAATTGCTTCAGTTCTACCTAAATCAACTATTACATTTCCAAATTCTAGACGTTTAACAATTCCACTTAAAATTGAATCTTTTTTGTCTATGAAATCATTATATTGTCTTTCACGCTCTGCTTCTCTTACGTTAAAACTAATAACTTGTTTTGCTGTTTGTGCAGCTATTCTTCCAAAATCAAAAGAGGGAAGCGGTTGTAAAATTTCATCACCAATTTTCTTATCTTTGTTTGCTTCATTTAAAATAATTGCATCTTGAAGATTAATTTCTGTATTTGTATTTTCTGGTTTTTCTACAACAATTAATTTTCTGAAAATTCCGATATCACCACTTTCCCTGTCTATTAAAACTTTAATTTCATTGTCTTGTCCAAATTTAGATTTGGCAGCCTTTGCAATTCCAGTTTCCATGGAATCAATAATTAATTCTTTATCTATAGACTTTTCTAAAGCCACTGCTTCAGCAATTCTTAATAATTCTAATTTATCTGATCTTCTATTTAACATAAGTTTATTAGCTCCAAAAAAAAATGGGCTAAAGCCCATTCTGTAATTTCAATAATGTAAGGGCAATATATAAAGATTTTTTTTTAATTCAATAGCAACTATTTAGAAAAAACGTCTTTTTTATCTGTTTTTTCCCATGAAAATGAACCATTAGCTTCAGGCACCCTTCCAAAGTGACCGTAAGCTGCTGTTTTTTCATAAATAGGTTTATTTAAGCCTAGCATTTCTCTTATACCTCTTGGGCTTAAATCAAAATTCTCTGAAATCTTTTCTGTTACAAATTTATTTTTTTCTAAATCATTATCAAATAAATCTACATAAATTGATAAAGGTTTAGAAACTCCAATGGCGTATGCTAGTTGAATTAAACATTTTTCAGCAATGTTAGATGCAACAATATTTTTAGCAATATATCTTGCTGCATAAGCTGCTGATCTATCAACTTTGGTTGGATCTTTACCAGAGAAAGCTCCTCCACCATGAGGTGCTGCTCCACCATAAGTATCTACAATAATTTTTCTACCCGTTAAACCACAATCCCCATCCGGACCACCAATTACAAAATTTCCAGTCGGATTTATATATAATTCATCTTCATTAAAATCTTTCAAAAATTTTTCTGGAATTGATTTTAATAAATAAGGTTTTAATAACTCCCTAACTTTAGCCTGATCTACATCTGCTGAGTGCTGTGAAGATATAACAACTGATTTTACTTTGGTTGGTTTTCCGTCAACATACTCAAACGTAACTTGACTTTTTGAATCTGGCTCAATATTTTTTAATTTTCCAGATTTTCTGTCTTCCGCCATTAATCTCAAAATTTTATGAGAATAATGAATTGGTGCAGGCATTAATTCTTCGGTTTCGTTACAGGCATAACCAAACATTATTCCTTGGTCACCAGCTCCTTCATCTTTATTACTTGATGAGTCCACACCCATTGCTATATCTGCAGATTGTGCGTGAAGGTGGCTTTCTATTTTTGTAGCTTCTCTCCAAGTAAAACCGTCTTGATCGTACCCTATATCCTTGATGCATTCTCTTACTTTTTGAATAAGATCTTCTTCTTTGATGCTCGGTCCTCTTACTTCTCCAGCTAAAACAACTTTGTTTGTAGTGGTTAAAGTTTCACATGCTACTCTTGAAAAAGGATCACCCGAAAGATAGCTATCCACAACCATGTCAGAAATACGATCTGACACCTTGTCTGGATGTCCCTCTGAGACAGACTCGCTTGTAAATAAAAAATTTTTTAAATTACTCATCTGTATTTTTCTTAAATGAAAAAATTAAAAAAATATATAATAAAATAAGTATAAAAAATATCTTATCCCCATAATTCATATAGAGCGTAGATTTAAGGACTTTACTCTCTTCAAAATCAACATAGCCAGTAGAGCCAAATTCAACTTTTTTTTCTATAATACCGATTGGATTAATAATGGCAGATATTCCATTATTTGCTGATCTAATTATATACTTTCCACTTTCAATTGATCTAAAGATACTGTGTGCAAAATGCTGTTTTGGGCCAATAGAATTACCAAACCACCCGTCTTCTGAAATGTTGATTATATAATCAAAGTTTTTGTCTTTAAATAGTCTATTAGAATAAATAATTTCATAGCAAATTAATGGAAGTAATTTTAGTTCTATTTTGTCATTTTTTATTGAGAGTGCTTTTAAGTTGTTACCTTTTGAAAAAGATTGGTAGTCGTTGGTTACTGTTTTAAGTCCTATTAAACCAAGAATTTTTTCAAACGGTGTAAATTCACCAAATGGCACTAAATTAACCTTATTGTAACTCTCAACTAAATCTAATTTATTGTTAAAAACTGCCATTGAATTAAAATATGAGTTTTCACCATTTTTAGTCTTTACGCTATTTAGACCTATAATAATTAAATCATCATTCCCAAAACTATTTGAAAACAATTCCTTATATATAGACATATCACTTAAATAACTGTCTGGAATAATTCCTTCAGGCCATAAAAAAACTGTTGGTTTTTTTTTTTCTGGGCTACTCAAGAAAATTAGTTCCTTGATAATCTTTAACTCATCCTGCTTTGAGTAAAATCGATCTAAACTAATTTTGGATGATACAGTTCTTATTATAAAATTATTTTTAATATCAGCCAAAGTGTTAAATTGATTATACTTTAAATTCCCAAAAATTAAAAAACCTATAGAAATTACTATGAAGAAAGAACAGACAATAATTTCTTTTCTAGCTTTTCTTAAAATAAATATAGCTGGTACAGTAAACAAAGATATGCAGATTAAATTGAAAGAATACGTCCCAATTACTGAGAGAATTTGAATAAAATAAATACTTTCTGAAAAACTAAAAGCAATTAAATTCCATGGAAAACCAGTAAGAATGAGCCCTCTAATAAATTCAACAGAGCCATACAAAATTGAAAAAATAAAAAATGTACTAATAATGTTTTTAGAATAAAAAATTGAAAAGAAATAAGTTATCAGTCCATAAAATATTGCTAAAAAAGCAGGAAGTAAAACTATTGCTATCGGTATTAAAAATTTAAAACT
>CAJQSQ010000036.1 GCA_905616395.1 uncultured Candidatus Pelagibacter sp.
TTATTTTTTTTTGTATTTTGCAGCTTCTTCTGAACCATCAGTAGCTGTTCCTTTACTGTAAGAGTGAGCACCCATTCCAGCAAGTTCTCCATTTTGAACAATTAGATATTGGTTTCTGATTTCTTTTTTATCAAAAAAACATTCTAAAATTTCTCTTACCCCATCTGCATATCTTGTTTGAGCAGATAAAGATGTCCCAGATGTATGAGGTGTCATACCATGATGAGGCATGGTTCTCCAAGGATGATCATTAGGAGCGGGCTGTGGAAACCAAACATCTCCAGCGTAACCACTTAACTGACCAGATTTAAGAGCTGCAGCAATAGCATCTTTATCACAAATTTTACCTCTGGCAGTATTGACTATGTAAGCACCCTTTTTCATTTTGCTAATCATTGTCTCATCAAATAAATGTTCAGTTTCTGGGTGTAGTGGACAGTTTATTGTCACCACATCGCAAACTTTAACCATAGATTCCACAGACTCATGAAAAGTTAAATTTAACTCTTTTTCAATAGTATCAGGCAATCTATGACGATCAAAATAATGAAGATGAACATCAAATGGTTTCATTTTTCTTAGTGCATCTAACCCAATTCTGCCAGCCGCAACAGTTCCTATGTGCATTCCTTCAACATCGTAAGATCTTTGAACAGCATCAGCTATATCCCAACCACCATTATTAACTATTGCATATTGTGTATGATAATCTCTAACCATAGAAACAATCATCATAACAATATGTTCAGCAACAGATCGTGAATTACAATAAGTTACTTCAACAACATCAACTTTACGGTCCATAGCAGCTTGTAAGTCAACATGGTCAGAACCAATTCCAGCAGTGATTGCCATTTTTAAGTTAGGAGCAGTCTCCATCTTTTCCCTTGTTAAGTAATAAGGAAAGAAAGGTTGAGAAATAACAATATCAGCATCTACTAATTCTTTATCTGCTGTGCATCCATCACCATCTTTATCAGAAGTAACAACTAATTGATGACCATTACTTTCTAGGAATTTTCTTAATCCCAATTCACCTGAAACACAGCCAAGCAATTCTCCTTCATTAAAATCTCTACCCTTTGGAGAAGGAAGAGTCATTCCGTCTGGATATTTATCTATTTTTGGAAGTTTGTTCAAAGCATAGCTTTTCGGCATGCCATTTTTTGGATCGTCGTACAAAACACAAAGTATTTTCATTTTTATTTTCTCTCATTTTTTTACCCTGTTAGTTTAATTGCACATTCTAATATTAATTTACTTTTATATTTATTATGATCAAAAAAATAATTGAAGATAAATGGAGAAATATTGAGTAGAATTAATTTTTATTCTATTATTAATTGTATAAACATATATTAGAGATTAATTCCGCCAGCAAAATTAAGCTGGCGAAATAATAGATAGCTTAAAAATTATTTTTTCCAACTACTTGGATAGTTTTTCTTTAAAATGAAACGATTTAAAATAATGGCATAAACAATGATTATTATTGAACCAAAAATAATTGGGTTTAATAAAAATTCATAAGAATAAGCACCAACTATTATAACAATAGGATTTCCCCCTGCGGGTGGATGAGTTACGCCAAGTATTATCATTACAAAAATACCTAGGCCTACTGCGATAGCAATTTGTAAAAACTGATCTACTGGAAGAAATTTCAAAATTAATACACCCACTATAGATGTCACTAAGTGTCCAAAGAAAACATTTTTAGGTTGTGCAAAAGGGCTTTCAGGGTATCCAAAAAGTAGAACCATAGAAGATCCAAAAGATCCAGCTAGAAACAATCCATAAGGAGTTTCAAATTCTAAAAATGAGAGAGTACCAATAGTAATTATTGAAAATATTAAAGCGTATAAAGCTCTATTAAAATTCTCTTTTATTGTATTTATCATATTTTTTATCTTTAATGTTATTGTTAGTTTAAAGGTTTAGAGCCTTTGAAAGAGTTTTAAAAGGAAGCAACAAACATTCTTTTCTAGCAATGTTTTCTGGATTCATTATTTTTTTAAAATCTTTCAAATCTTTTATATTAATTTTTTTCGAATGATCAGAATTTTCATCAAAGAAAAACTCAGCTTTTTTGACAAAATCTGAAATTTTTTCTATCGGTAATTGTATAACCCACCTTGAAAGCAAACTTACTGAAGCTTGGCAGTAAATGCATGATTTGCATTGGTACCCAATATCCTCAATTATATCGTCTTTAACTATCAAGCTAATTTCCATTTCATCACCACACAAAGGGTTCTTATTCTTTGATTGATGAGTATGATTTTTAATCACTTTGTGATTTTCGGTATTAGATGCAATTTCTAAAATTTTTAAGTCCATTATAATTCTTTAATTAAAAGTTTAATGTTTTATATTTTTATTTATGGAAGATAACAATATTTTAGCAGTAGTGCTAGCAGGTGGAAAATCAAAGAGATTTGGTGAAGATAAAAACCAGATTAAACTTGGAGATAAAACACTGTTAGAACATGTTTTATCTAAAATTAACAATAAATTTGAAGAGACACTTATTGTCTCAAGTCATAATCTAGAAATAAAAAAATCAGAAAATATTACTATAATTCCAGATTGTTTTGATGACTTTGGTCCGCTAGCTGGTGTGTTAAGTTCAATGAAATGGATCAAGGAA
>CAJQSQ010000037.1 GCA_905616395.1 uncultured Candidatus Pelagibacter sp.
GTGCTATATGCTGTAAAAACTAATCCACATCCCGAGGTATTAAAAACAATAGTTGAAAGTGGAATTGAGAACTTTGACGTGGCCTCTATTCAAGAAATTAGAGATATAAGAGCAATTAATCCTAATGCAAAATGTTCATATATGCATACAGTCAAAAGTAGAGAAAGTATTAAAGAAGCTTATTTTAATTATAACGTTAAAGCTTTTTCCCTTGATACTAAAGATGAATTAATAAAAATTATTGAAGCAACTAACGAGGCAAAAGACCTTGAATTGTTTGTAAGAGTAGCCGTTTCAAATGAGCATGCTGAAATAGATTTATCAACAAAATTTGGGGCGTCCATACCTGAGGCGACTGCTTTATTG
This sequence comes from uncultured Candidatus Pelagibacter sp., assembly GCA_905616395.1. Lineage (GTDB taxonomy): Bacteria > Pseudomonadota > Alphaproteobacteria > Pelagibacterales > Pelagibacteraceae > Pelagibacter. The sequence continues at coordinate 367 of CAJQSQ010000037.1, forward strand.
AGATTAACAAAGCAATATGCAAAAAAAATAGGACTAAGTTTTCATGTGGGATCTCAATGTATGCACCCCATTTCTTATTCAAAAGGAATTGCAGATATTGGAAATATAATAAGAAAAACAAAAATTATTCCTGATTATATTAATATTGGTGGTGGTTTTCCTGCTATATATCCAGATCTTGTACCTCAATCTTTAGATAATTATTTTGAAGAAATAAAAAAAGGCTTAACTAATTTAAACTTAGAAAAACTACCTGAAATATTATGTGAGCCTGGAAGAGCACTAGTTGCAGAAAGTGGTTCAACAATTGTAAGAGTAAATCTTAGAAAAAAACAAAAGCTTTATATTAATGATGGAACCTATGGAACTCTTTTTGATGCTGGTACACCAAACATAGTTTACCCTTCTCGTTTAATTAAAAGTGGAAAATCAATATCAAAAAAATTAACTGCTTTTGATTTTTATGGACCTACGTGCGATAGTATGGATTACATGAAGGGACCCTTTTTGCTTCCAAACAATATTAAAGAAAATGATTATATTGAACTAGGTCAGCTTGGTGCATACGGCTTAACTTTTAGAACTCAATTTAATGGTTTTTACTCTAATGAAATCTATGAAGTAGAGGATGAGCCTATAATGACGTTATATGGTAAAGAGAGCAATAAAGGTATATTAGTTGCTTAATGTCAGATAACAAAAATTTAACTCATAATAGCAAAAAAAGCTTCTTACAAAACCCAGTTGAACACATCGATATTACTTCTTTTGATGCACGAAAAATAATTTCCTCAATGGAAAAAATGTCTTTTGTCTCAAGAGAAACAGCAAATGCAGCAAATATCTTTAATGAAATGATTCAAGATAAGGATTGCACAATTTTTTTAACACTTGCTGGATCAACTTCTGCTGCAGGGTGTATGAATATTTATAAAGATTTAGTTAAATATAATATGGTTGATGCAATTATTGCAACAGGAGCTTCAATAGTTGATATGGATTTTTTTGAAGCTTTAGGTTTTAAACATTACCAAGGTTCACAGTTTCAAGATGATACTGAATTAAGAAAAAATTATATAGATAGGATTTACGATACTTATATTGATGAAGAAGAATTGCAGGAATGTGATCAGAAAATATGCGAAATAGCAGATACACTTGATCCAAGAAGTTATACATCAAGAGAATTTATTTATGAAATGGGTAAATATTTAAAGAAAAATTCTAAAAAAAAAGATTCTTTAATTGAAACAGCATATGACAATAATGTTCCTATATTTTGTCCCGCATTTACAGACTCAAGTGCTGGTTTTGGATTGGTCACTCACCAAGAAAATAATCCTAAAAACCATATTACGATAGATTCTATTAGAGAACTTCGTGAATTAACTGAAATAAAGATTCAATCAAAAGGATCTGGCTTATTTATGATTGGTGGAGGAGTTCCAAAAAATTTTGTTCAAGATACTGTTATCTGTGCTGAGCTTTTAGGAAAAGAAGTTGAGATGCATAAATATGCAGTGCAAATTACAGTAGCAGATTCTAGGGATGGTGCTTGTAGTAGTTCTACATTAAAAGAAGCAAGCTCTTGGGGCAAGGTGGATATTGCAAAAGAACAAATGGTTTTTGCAGAAGCAACCAGTGTCCTTCCTTTGATTGTAAGTGATGCTTATCATAAAGGTGACTGGAAAAACAGAACGAGAAAAAACTTCTCAAAAATATTTAAATAAAATTGAAATATCTTTCTAATAAAAACGGTTTTCTAGGAATTGACAATGATGTTAATTTTAAAGAAAAAGTAGTAGTTGTTCCATTTGGTTTAGAAAAAACTGTTAGTTATGGTGGTGGCACTCGTAAT
>CAJQSQ010000038.1 GCA_905616395.1 uncultured Candidatus Pelagibacter sp.
TGCACCCATGCTAACTCCATTCTTTTTGGAAATTTGAACAACCATTTCCATTGTTTGTTCATCCCCCGCATGGTAACCACAGGCAATGTTGGCAGAATTTACAATATTAAGTAACTTGGGATCATTCTCAGTAGAATGAAACTTAGATTTTTCTCCTAAATCACAATTGATATTAATTTCCATACATTTTAGTCTAGAGTATAACGTTTCATGATTAAAAATATATCAAATCTTGGTGATACTGCTGTTTATTGTAATTTTGGTATTGAAGTTAATGAGTCGATTAATGCCAATGTAATAGATTATTTTAATCATCTATCAAAATTAATAAAAGAGAAAGAAGTAGAGGGAATAACCAACTTAACTCCCTCTTATAACAAATTAATTATTAGTTTTGACTTAACTATAACAGATTATAAAAAAATTAAAAATTTAATAGAAGGTTTAATTATACGTAGAGATATTAAAAATGATAATCAAAAAATTAAAATTCCAGTTTGTTGTGATGATGAGTACGCGTTAGATATTACTAGATTGATTAAAAAGTTAAATATTAATAAAGATCAAATATTAGAATTATATTTTAACAAAGAATATTTTTGTTATATGACAGGTTTTATTGCTGGAATGCCTTTTTTAGGAGATTTGAATGAAAATATTAGGTGTGAGCGGTTGGAAACACCAAGGGTTAAAATGCCAAAAGGTTCTGTTGGAATTACTGAACAATTTGCAAATATTTATACCTTTGAAAGTCCTGGTGGTTGGAATATTATTGGTAACACCCCAAAGAAAATTTTTGATCATAAAAATTTAGATCAACCATCCCTAGTTAACCCAGGTGATAAAGTAAGCTTTTACCAAATAACAAAAGAAGAATATTTAAATTGGAATGAATAAAGCATATTTTGAAATTTTAAGGGCAGGAGTTAACACTACCATTCAAGATAAAGGTAGAAACCACTTATATCATGTTGGTATTGCTGTAAGTGGTGCAATAGATCAAAGAAATTACATGATATCAAATAGATTGGTTGAAAATCAATTAAATGAAGCTGTAATTGAGTTTGCATATCAAGGCCCTCTTTTAAAATTAAAAAATGGAAAAATTAATTTTGCAATATCTGGAGATATACTTTTTAAGATTATTCGAAAAGACTTAGAGGCAGAAGATGGTGAGTGTTATAAGAGTTATATTTTAGATGAAGAAGATCAAATTGACATACTATCAACTAAAAATTCTGCTTATGGATACCTAGCAGTTAATGGTGGCTTTCATTTAGAAAAGACCTGGGGTAGTTATTCCACAAATACTAAAGCAAATATTGGACCAAATGATGGAAAAAAATATTCTATAAACGATAAAATTTTTATTAAAAAAAATGATATCAAAAACCCAATAAACAAAAAAATAAATTATAATTACTCTCCTGATAATATTATTCGAATTATTAAAGGTACAAATTTTGATTATTTTTCAAAGGATGCAATAAATAAATTTTTTAAGGAGGATTTTTTAATTACAAACCTTGTTGACAGGATGGGCATAAGATTAGAAGGTCCTAAATTAGAAAATATAGTAAACACCAATATCAAATCAGAAGGTCTAGTTAAGGGAGTTATTCAAGTACCTGCCGATGGTAATCCAATAATAATGTTATCTGATCATGGAACAGTTGGAGGATATCCAAAGATTAGTGTAGTTATTGCTGCTGATCTTGATTTAGTTGGGCAATTAACACCTGGAACAAAAATAAACTTTAAGGAAGTAAGTCTTGAAGAAGCTCAGAATATATTTAAAGCATACACAGAAGATACAAATAAATATTTAAATGAATGTAATTAATAAAATTCCTGGTCCATTGCTGATTTTTATGGGAGCTTTAAGTTTAAGTTTTGGGGGGCTTATAGTAAAAAAATTTGAAGGCTCTACTGAATGGCAAATTCTTTTTTGGAGATCTTTATTTTTTACACTTACTGTTTTAACCTTTTTAATAATTACCTACAAAAAGAAAACTTTAAGCTCTTTCTATAAGTCAGGATTGCCAGGTTTTTTTGGTGGTATTGTATTATCATTTGGATTTTGTGGTTATGTATATGCAATGTCAAACACTTCAGTCGCTAATACTAATTTTATAATATCATTACAGATTTTATTTCTTGCAATTTTTGGTTACTTATTTTTAAAAGAAAAAATTTCAACAATCACCTTAGTTTCAATAATATTAGCAATAACAGGGGTTACTTTAATGGTTGGTAATGACCTGAGACCTGGAAATCTTTCAGGAAATTTAGCTGCATTTACAATGCCTATCACATTTGCGGTCTTAATCATGATTGTAAGAAAATTTCCTACAGTAGATATGATTCCTGCTCAATTTGTTGCTGGAGTAAGTTCATGTTTAATAGGGTTAAGCGTATGTATTTACTATTCACATAATTTAATGGTTTCACCTAATGATATATTTTTAGGTTTCTTAGCAGGCTTTTTTCAAGTTGGTTTTGGTTTTATATTCATTACCATTGGTGCGCGTAGTACGCCTTCAGCAATGGTTGGAGTAATTATGCTATCCGAATCTGTTTTAGGGCCCGTTTGGGCTTTTTTATTTGCAGGTGAACGGGCATCATTATTTACTTTAATTGGTGGTGCAATTATTCTATTTGCTGTTTTACTTCAGTTTTCATCGTTACTTTTATCTAATAAAAAAGAAAAAATTATTAATTGACTCTGATATACATCTGGTAGATTATTCTTCCATACGGGAGAGACTACAAACTATCGTAGCGCCGAAGGAGCAACCACCCAGGAATCTCTCAGGCAAAAGGACCGTAACATATTAACTCTGGAAAGAGATTAAGTTCTCGCCGACGGAATAAAACTCTCAGGCAAACATACAGATGGGTACAGTAAGTTAATATGGAAAATATAAAAACAGCACTTTACAATTTACATCAAAAGCATGGAGCTAAATTTGTTCCATTTGCTGGTTATCAAATGCCAATTCAATATTCTAAAGGAATTATTGAGGAACATAAAAGTACAAGAGAAAATGCAGGTATTTTTGACGTGTCACATATGGGTCAACTATTCATTAAAGGAGACGACACATTAGCAAAAAATCTTGAAAGAATTTTTCCAGCTGAATTGAGTAACGCTAAGTTAAATCAGTCAAAATATAGTTTTTTAATGAACGAAGAAGCGGGAATTTATGATGATTTAATTATTACAAAAGTTGAAGGTGGTTTTAATATTGTATTAAATGCCGTTTGTAAGAACACAGATTTTAAACTTTTATCTAAATTGTTAGAAGATAAGTATGAAATGATTTTAAGTGAAGAGCTATCTCTTATAGCAATACAGGGGCCAAAAGCAGTCCAAATATTGGAAAAGATAATCAATGGAGTGTCAGATTTAAAATTTATGAATGGTGATACATTTAATTATCATGAAGAAAATATTTATATCACAAGATCGGGCTATACAGGTGAAGATGGATTTGAGATATCGATAAAAAATGATGCAGCAGAAGTGTTTGTGCAAAAACTCATAGATGAAGGGGCCAGTTTAATTGGACTAGGTGCCAGAGATACCTTGAGATTAGAGGCGGGGCTTTGTTTGTATGGTCATGACATGGATATCAATAAAAGCCCAGTAGAAGCCAATTTAAAATGGGCAATATCAAAAAATAGAATTCTTGAGGGTGGATTTATTGGATGTGAAAAAATTAAATCTCAAATTGAAAATGGGGTAAGCAAGATCCGCGTAGGTATTAAGCCAGAAGGAAGAATTATAGCTCGAGAAAAAACTTTAATATTTAGTGAGGATGATAAAAATATTGGGGAAATTACAAGTGGAACTTTTGGACCGAGTGTTCAGGCCCCAGTTGCAATGGGTTATGTGGAAAATTCATTTTCTAAAATTGATACTAAGGTTTTTTTAGAAGTGAGAGGAAAAAAATATCCGGCAATTATAAGTAATTTGCCATTTTATAAAAAAAGTTATGTGAAAGGAGTTAGTAAATGAGCGAAGTAAAATATTCAAAAGAACATGAGTGGATAAAATTAGATGGAGATACTGCTGTTATAGGAATTACACAACACGCAACCGAAATGTTAGGAGATATTGTTTTTGTAGAGTTACCAGAAATAGGGTCCTCTGTTGCTAAAGATGGTAATGCAGGAGTTGTAGAATCTACAAAAGCTGCAAGCGATATTTATACTCCTGTATCTGGAAAAATTATCGAAAATAACCAAGCAATTGTTGATGATCCTGCAAAGGTTAATAATGATCCAGAAAATGAAGCATGGTTTTTTAAATTAAAAATTACAGATAAGTCTGAAATGGATTCATTAATGAATAAAGAAGAATATGAAAAATTTTTAAAAGAAAGTGGCAGTTAAATGTTAAAAAATGCTCAAAAAGATTTTATACAAAGACATATAGGTCCATCCGTTGATGAACAAAATGTTATGCTTAAAGAGTTGGGCTATCAGAGTCTTGATGATTTAATAAAAGACACTGTACCAGAAAAAATTCTTCTTAAAGATGATTTAGATATTGGAGACCCAAACTCTGAATATAAAGCACTTAGAAAATTAAAAAATATTGCAAAAAAAAATGAAGTTTATTCAAGCTTTATAGGAATGGGTTATTATGGAACTTATACCCCGTACGTAATACTTAGGAATATATTAGAAAATCCAGGGTGGTACACTTCTTACACTCCATACCAACCCGAAGTAGCACAAGGTAGACTTGAAATGTTGCTCAATTTTCAACAAATGATTATAGATTTTACAGGAATGGATATTGCTAATGCTTCGCTTTTAGATGAGGGAACAGCAGCAGCAGAGGCTATGGGCTTAAGTTATAGAATATCTAAATCTGAGACTAAAAAAGTTTTTGTTTCAAAAAATTGTCACCCACAAACTATTGATGTTATCAGAACAAGAGCAGAACCATTAGGTTTAGAGATAATAGTTGGAGATGAAGATAAAGATATTAAAGAAGATATTATATGTGGGATTATTCAATATCCAGGTACGTTAGGAGATATTAAGGATCCTAGTGAAGCTATAAGTAAAATACACAAGCATAATGGAAAAGCAGTTTTAGTATGTGATTTATTAGCTCTTGCTAAGTTAAAAACACCTGCTGAGTTAGGTGCTGATATTGCGGTTGGTAGTTCCCAGCGTTTTGGAATCCCAATGGGCTATGGAGGTCCACACGCAGCATTTTTTGCAACAAAAGATGAATATAAAAGATCAATGCCTGGAAGAATAGTTGGTGTATCAGTAGATAGACATGGTAAAAAAGCTTATAGACTGGCTCTTCAAACAAGAGAGCAACATATAAGAAGAGATAAAGCCACAAGTAATATATGTACAGCGCAAGCATTATTGGCAATAGTCTCTGCAGCATATGCTGTCTATCATGGGCCTCAGGGCATTAAAAAAATTGCTGAAAGTGTTTCTCAACTAACTAAAAATTTTGCAGATAAATTAAAACAATCTGGTTATGAACTCTATTCAGATAATTTTTTTGATACTGTAACAATTAAAA
>CAJQSQ010000039.1 GCA_905616395.1 uncultured Candidatus Pelagibacter sp.
TAGTTTTATCATTTTCTATAAGGACTTTGGATTTAGCCATATTTTTAATTCTTCTAAGTTACTTAGGTGCAACGTCGTGGTGCTGTTTCACCTCTTTCTTTTTTAATTTTTTCAGCAGCATTTTGTGCTTCTACAATTGAATTAAAAACTTTATCCTCATATAAAATAAATGGTTTAGCTCTATCTGCATTTAATTGAGCCACACACCACTCTTTTCCTGGTTTCGTGCACATCACCATATAAGCACCTGGAATTGGTCCATATTTTTTATTATTAAGAACAAAAAGACATTCTGCTAGATCACCAATTTTATCTTTATCTAAATCATTCAATGCTACTTTCTCTAATTTATTTAAAGCTGTAGTGTTATCTGAGCCAAGAATAGCTTTACCGTCTGTTCCTTTTGGCCTGTTAATTAATTGCTCTTTCATTATGGCAGTGGTCCTTCTTTTAAAAATCCTCGAATAGCATTTTCTAAAATTTTCGAAACGTTATTATTATAATCATTGTGCGATAAGCTTCCGCACCATGAAAGTGATCCTGGAGCAAACAATGCTCCATCTTTAGGTGTTTTGTAATAGATCATATCAGCTCTAACCATTGGATTTTCTGTACCACCACCATGATAACCTCTTACAGAAAAATGAATTTCTTCATTTACTTGTAACATTAAGTTGGTGTGGTTTTCAGATCTTGCTAGTAAGAAAGCATTATGGGGTGTACCAAATTCTAGATCATATCTGTCTAATTCAACTCCAGCAGCTCCCCCACCCACTAAACCAAAATCTCCAATAACTTCATTTTCTCCTACACCGTCAAAAATCCAAGAACATTCTGGTTTTTTACTATCTGGTTCTCTTTTGTAATATGAGGAAACATCAAATCCATAAGCAGTAAAAGTTAATCCACAAACTTTACTTGGTATTCTTCCTCTCGCACGCCACATTCCACCAAATTTACCATCAAATGCATTATTGTATTCACCCGGGTTTGCAGTCCATGCTCTTGTGCCAGCCTCTCCTTTTCTCACTTCGATAATATTTAAATTATCTGGATGATACTCACTAATCCAATAAAAACCATCTGCACCTAAATAGATCCATCTACCACCATTTAACTGATATGATTCGTAAGCTGCTAACATTTTTTCTGAACTGTATTCAGGATGTGATCCAGTCAATACAACTTGATAACGATTTAATAAATCAACTCCCTCAACATGTAAATCCTCATCAGTCATAACATCAAAATCTATATTCTTTTCCTCAAGCCAATCAGTCAAATGAAGGTCTGCATTTAATTGCCATAAAGAAGGTGATAACCAATGTCTATATTTAGGCCTCATGTTAAGTATTGGTCTAAGTCTAGATGAATAACAAACTCCACTTCCGTCAGAATGTAAAGAGTAAGTTGATAAACCATACTCCCTATGTTCGTTTAGATATAAATCTGCAGCAGACATAACAGGAACTTTACCAGCTAATAATTCAGCAACTACAGAGTTTGTTGCTAAATTATCATTTGAATATGCAATATAGCTATTTGAAGGAAGTACAAATAAAACTTTTGAAGTTGTTTTACCTTTTGGTGGTTTTATTACAAAAGGAATAAAATCTTCAGTTTCTGGTGAATCCTCTCCATCAATTCTTAGTCTAGCAGCATAAATTCCACTTTTAATAATATCCGGAACCTCAAAAGTAAAATCAACTTCCCATCTAGCATCATCAATATCGTCATCATGAAAATGTATAGCTCCATATTCATCTGGTTTATGATGAAAAACCATTTCATCAGCCGTCCAATTATATCCTGTCATTCCTCTTACTGGTAAATTTACAATAAATCCATTTAAGTGATTTGAAGTAGTGTCTATAATATATGTAGATGCAATATTTTTTGTTATATTTGCATGGAAATCCCAAGCTCCAATAACTTCAGATCTAAGTTCTGCTGAACACCCACTGTAGCCCCTAGCTAAAGATTCAATTTCTGATTTTGATAAAGCTTTTTTACTTAATCTTGGTCGGTCAATTTTTCCATTATAGATAAATCCTTGTTCAGGTAGTTCAATAGGTGACAAAGCTTCTTTATAATGAGCCCCATGTATGTGTCTTCCCGAGTGATCAATAACAGTAGATGCGGCCATTAAAAAAGGAGCATCATTAGCTTTTGGTTTTAAATTATTTGTAGCCTCAACAAATGCAGTTGTTTCATCAGCTGGATGTAATAACGACATTCCTAGTCCAGCATTTGTAGGGGTAACACATGGTTCTTGATAAAGTTTTATCTTACCAGTCTCAGCATCATAACTTACAGCTACGAGGTACCATACTTTTCTCATTATTTTTTTTTCACTAGACAAATTCATAACTTGCCCCTCACCATCTCCTATCATTACGGATAAACAAGAATTATCATCAATGAAAAGTCCGTAGCCACTATTAGTTTTTTCATTCCATTTTGTTAAAATTCCTTGCTTTCCTTTATCTGGTGTTGTTGGAAATATATAAGCTTGTAAGGTAAAACTTTTAACATTTAGACGATCATCTTGAGGAATGATCACATAAGAGCCACCATGAACTTTTTGATTTCTACCTTGATACGATTTGTTACAAACTGCTCCTATTTCTTCTTCTTTATATCCGGGTCCTTCTGGATTTGTGTCTCCATGAATTAATCTTACTATCTGAACATCATAATTTTCTTTTTTTTCTGAATTAACATAAAATTTAATTTTTTCACCTGGAAAGGCTTGGTACTTGTCACTATATCCTGTAATTCTTAACATATTAAACCCTTCTCTAAATATTAATTATTCTGCGTACTTATCTAAAAGTGCTACAATTCTTTTCAAGAAAATTGCATGCTCACAAGCTTCTTCTGATGAAAAAGATTCTTCTAGAATCTCAACTGGTTGTCCTCTAACTCCACTAGCAATTCCAATTCTGTAATCTTCATGAGGTCTTTTGCATACAGTAAGTAATTTACCAGCCATTGGTTGTCTTCTTAATTTATCTAAAACTCTTATTAAATCCTTACTATGCTCTACTTTTTCCTGACCATTTTGAGGAGCTCTACCAACCGGACAAGCTCTGTGTTCTTCTATTAGCCTATTTCTAGTTTTTTCATCTCTTAATAAAGGTAGAACATATTTTTTAGTATTAAAATCATCTACACTTGAGTGAGCTTGGTTTAGTTGTGTTCCAGTTTTTTCTTTAATCATTTATTTGTTCTTTCATTAATAATTTTTAAAGCTTCTATTAAATAAATTCTGAATAATTCATGGTTTTCACTCATGGGAAAGTGCCCAATATCTGGCATTTCAATATAAACTCCCCCTTTTATTTGTCTTGCTGTATTTTCTGACGCTTCAGGAGGTGTTAAATAATCATAAGTTCCTGTCATCATAATAACTGGGCACTTGTGGCCATCAATATTTTTTAGCTCATTTCTTAAATCATGATCTACCGAATAAAAGTGTAAATCTCCCTTAAAAGCTTCAGCCCCTTGAGTATAATAATGCCACGTTAACCATCGGTCTTTTTCTGGAGATTGAGGTGCCATCAAATCCCAAGTTCCACTTGCACAAACTTGCGCAGCATTAGCGTGAGGATGTCTCCACCAGTCTAGATAATAGCCTGGAGAATGGTCTGCTGCCTCCACTGGAATTACTGCTCTAAACTTATTTGGATGACGTAAAGCTAATTGAAGAGCTACATTTCCTCCAAAAGATGATCCCATAAATATTGGGTCTTTTAAATCAAGTGCTTCACAAAGTTTAACTATAAAGTTACAAAAATGATCTGCAGTTAACTTGTAATCTTCTTTCCAAAATTCTTTATTATGAGGTGGGTCAGATTTTCCGTGTCTTGGTAAATCATAAGCTATTACATTATAATTTTTAATAATTTCCTCATCCTCAAGTAAACCTCTCCATTGATGATTATGACAACCAGCTGTATGTTGGCAAATTAATGGTATTCCTTTTCCATTTTGAAGATAGAAGACTTTATACTCACAATCATCAACTTCGATTGTAACATATCGTCCAACAACATCATGATGCTTTACCATTTAATATTTCCTCTCAATTCAAAAAGTTTCATCTTAAACTGGCACTCCTGATTTTCTAAGTAATTCAAATTGAACCGTAAAATTTCTTAAATTTTGCATTAATATTAAATGATTTCCTTCAATTTTTAGATCTTTTCTAAAGCTTGCTGACCATATTCCGTGATACATGGGCTTTGGCATTGGTTGACTAAATTCTTTCCAGGTATTTGCTGAAGCTCTAAGAGCAAAATCATATGGATCTAAAGGACCAGGCTTAGTATTGATATGTTTTACTTTACCATCATGCATTTCTATAATCACTTTTGCTTTTTCCATATCAAACATAAAAGAGCATGAATAATATTTGGCCATAGCTGCGATAGTTGCATCACTATTAGTAAGATCTTCATATTTTTTTGCCCAATTATCTAAATCACTACTCATATTATCTATTCATTTATTTAGGGTCTTTGGTTCCCTTAGTTGGATCTTTATCAAAATTCATGTGGAAATCTTTTTTAGGATTTTCATAATCTCCAAGAATATTTCTTATATTGCTAACCTCTCCAGGAGCCATTCCTATTTCTTTAAGTAAGCCATCTAAAAAAGGTTGGTGGGCCCTATATCGTAATGCAGAACTAACAACGTTATCTGCTAAATTTCCACTTCTTGCTCCACCTTTTGTACTAACACTCTCTCCAGTACCGCCACCACCAGAGTTTTCTGAAGTTCCACTAAAGCCAGGTAAACCATTAACATCAATAATTTTAATATCGTTAATGTTTGCCATTGGTTTAACACTTTCTCTGATAATAGACTCAATTTTATCAGCAAGTTTTAAACGTAACGCACTTCTTCGACTGGCGTCACTTCTAATATTTTCAGCAGCATTTAATGACTCTTTACCAGCAGCATCTATTTCATATCTTAGTTTAGCTGCCATAGTAGAATGTCTTTCTTGCTCAGCTTTAGAGGCGGCTGTAATAACATCAACTTTTTTAATACCTTGTGCTTTTTCAACATATCTTGCTGAGTTAGCTCTCTCTTCTGCTTCAATTGCTTTACCTCTTGAATTCTCTTCTTCAGCTTTAGATTTTAAAACTTGTTTAGATTTATTAATTATCTCAAGATTTTTTTGATGCTCCTCAATAGACAATCTCTTAACTTTTTCTATATCAAGAAGTCTAACTACTCTTTCTGATTCTATTTTATGTGAGTCAATATTTTTTTGTTGTTCAATTTTAGCACT
>CAJQSQ010000040.1 GCA_905616395.1 uncultured Candidatus Pelagibacter sp.
TGCCAGCAATATTCCCGGACCAATTCCTGCTAAAAACATACTCAATACAGATTCTTCAACTACAAAAGCATAAACAATCATAGGTATTGATGGAGGGATTAAAATTCCCAATGTTCCTCCGGCAGCTAAAATACCTAGGCAAAAATTTTTATGATATCCTCTTTTAATCATTGCAGGATAAGCAACCGTTGAAATGGTTGCGGCAGTAGCTACGGAAGAACCTGAAATAGCTGCAAAAATACTGCAAGAAAGAATGGTAGCAATTGCTAGACCTCCAGGAAAATTTCCTACCCAAGCTTGTGCAAAGCCAAATAGATCATCTCCAACTCCAGCTTTTAATAGAATGTTTGACATCATTAAAAACATAGGAACCGCAAGAAGTATAAAATTATCACCCACACTATAAAATGTTTGAGGAACCATTAGTGGTGAGATATCTCCCAGTAGCATCAATATTAAACCTACAGATCCCAGCCCGAATGCAATAGGAACGCTTAAAAATAGCATTAAAAAAAGTGAAAAAATAATTAAAACAGTAGTCATTATTTTATAAGTAAACCTAACTTTCTAACAATTTCTATTGAAACTCTGATGACTAATAAAAAAAAACAGAGTGGGATTGCGAGTTCGGTTAAAAAAGATGGAACATCTAAAATTGTTGAACTTGTTCTACCTACTTTTAAAGAATCGTAGGCAATAAGCCATCCATAATAAACAACAAATGAACTAAAGAACAAAATAAAAAGCATTGATATGAAATCTAGTATTTTTTTTCCAGACTGTCCAAGTCGATCATAAATGACTGTAATTCTAATAAAATCATTTTTATGAAAAGAGTACGTAAGAGCTAAATATGTAGCCCAAATTTGCAAGAACCTAGATATTTCATTTACCCATATTGTTGGAGAATTAAAAATATAACGAGATATGACTTCGAATGAAACTATAAAACCTATTAGCATAAACAAACCCGAGGATAAATATCCTGAATATTTTATAATTTTTTCTAAATTCATTTTAAAAAAAAGCCCTACACTATTACTAATAACGTAGGGCTTGATTAATTTTATATTAAAGTTTGTTAGCTGCGTTAATTAACCTATCTCCAACTCCACCTTTTCCACCAGTTCTTTCAATGTAATCAGTGATCACTGAAGAAGAAGCTTTTTTTAATGCCTTAAGTTCAGCACCAGACAATTCTACTATGTTCATTCCATTATCTTTTGCTTCCTTATAAGCCCTGGCTTCTATTCCAGACATATCATCTCTAACTGCTTTTTCTGCAATTTTTGATGCCTCGGTTATTGCTTTTCTTTGTTTCATAGTTAGTGAGCTTAACCATTTTTCATTAACCACAAGTACAAATTCAATATCACCATGATTAGTTACCGTTAAAGTATCCATCACTTGATAAAGTTTTCTAGATTTAACTCCAGACACACCTGTCATTCCAGCATCAACAGTTCCTCGTTGGTAAGCTAAATATTGTTCAGAACCTGAAATTAAAGCAGGCTTAGCACCAAGAGAGCTAACAAATGCTCCTAAAGTTTTTCCAAATACTCTGATTTTTTTATTTTTAAAAGCAGCTGGAGTGTTCATTGGAGTTCCGTTAGATAACATCACAGCAGAACCGTAAGCTTGATAGTATAAAGGTACAGCTCCTGATTTTGAAATTGCAGGGTCTAATATTTGTCTAATTTCAGATCCAGATTTAGTTGCTTTTCTAATTTTTTTTTCTGAATCAAATAAGAAGGGCAAATAAAAAATATCTACTTCAGGGTTTGTACCAGCAAATCTTGTAAGAGATGCCACACCCGCTTCGATTGCTCCTGAACCTACTGCTTGTGGAACTTCTTTATCTTTATAAAGTTGCGCAGAATCATAGATTTCAACTATGATATCTGATCGTTTCTCCAATTCTTTTTTAAACACCAAAAGGTTTTGACCTAAGTGGGCTTTTAAAGGAAGTTGAAGGGTGATTCTCATTTTAGTCTCTGCAAAAACTGCAGATGCAAATAAAACTAAAATAGAAGCTAATACTAACTGTTTAATTGTTTTCATTATTTCCCCTTTAAATTATTTTCCTAAGTTAATCTTACTTTTAAAAAAAATACAAGTTGGATTATTTATTAATCTCAAAAAATTTTTTATATCAGAGCTCACAAATAAAGATTATATATTTTAATAATTTTAAAGTCTTAAGTAATAATAATCAAATAAACAAAATAGATGAACTGGATATTAGTCACAATATTTGCTGCTTTTTTTCAAAATTTAAGATCGGGTCTACAAAAAAATCTCAACAAAGATATATCCTTGGTAGCATCTACTTATGTGAGATTTGCTTTTTGTTTACCGTTTGCTTTCATATTATATTTTTCTTATTTTCAAAACTTTGAAATTGTGCGTTTTACGATTCAACAAGATAATTTTTTATTTTATATTTTTTTAGCAGTTGTCTCACAGATTTTTTTTACTTTTCTTCTTTTGTATTCTTTTCAACTTTCTAATTTTATGATTGGAACAGCTTTAAGCAAAACCGA
>CAJQSQ010000041.1 GCA_905616395.1 uncultured Candidatus Pelagibacter sp.
TTTGATGCAAATATTAATGCTAATGATGAGCTATATTCACAGTCAAAATTAATTGAATTAAGCAAAGGTTGTGACGCAATTTTGACATCTCTAACAGAAAAAATGGATGAAGATACGATCAATAAACTTCCAAATACTATCAAGATAATATCTAATTTCGCTGTCGGCTTTGCAAATATAGACTTAGAAGCTGCAAAAAAAAGAGGAATAGCAGTTACAAACACTCCTGATGTTTTAACAGATGCTACAGCAGAGATTGCGATGCTTTTAATACTTGGTGCTGCAAGAAGAGCTCCAGAGGGAATTGAGCATGCAAAAAATAGTGATTGGAAATGGTCTGCAGACTTTTTAATTGGTAAACAATTAACAGGAGCAAGACTGGGAATTTTGGGAATGGGAAGGATTGGAAGAGTAGTTGCAAAACTTTCAAGGCCTTTTGGAATGGAAATTCACTATCACAATAGATCTAAATTAACTCCAGAACTTGAAGAAGGTGCAATTTATCACGAAAATATTAAAAGCTTATTCTCAGTTTCTGATGTTTTGGCAATTAATTGTCCAGCTACAAAAGAGACTGTGAATATAATTAATAAAGAAACTTTAGAATATTTTCCAACTGGTGCAATAATTACAAATAGTGCAAGAGGAGATATGATTGATGACGAGGCTATGTTGGATGCACTAGATAGAAGAAAGATTTATGCAGTTGGATTGGATGTTTATAAAGGTGAACCAAACCTAAATTCTGGTTATTTAAAAAACAAGAGTGCTTTTATTTTACCTCACCTTGGAAGCTCAACAAAACAGACAAGAACAGCTATGGGTGATTTAGCAGTTGATAATATTGATGAGTTTTTTAAAACTGGAAATTGTAAGAATAAAGTAAATTAACTTTATTATAAGATCCAAATTTAAATTATGGAAAAAGTAATTTTGCCTAAAAAAAAAGCAATTACTATTTTTTTAGTTTTTGCTTTTGGGTACTATATTTCAAATTTATTAAGAGCAATCACTGCAACTATTTCACCAGAACTTGTATCAGAATTTAATTTGTCAGCTGGTAATTTAGGACTTTTAGGAGGTGGTTATTTTTTAGGATTTGCATTGGTTCAAATTCCTTTAGGATATTTGTTAGATAAAAGTGGACCAAAAAAAATAGTTTCCTACTTTTTATTAATTGCAATTATTGGAATGATTTCATTTTCTTTGTCACAGAATTTTATTTCTCTTTTGATTTCTAGAGCTTTAATTGGTGCGGGTGTCGGAGCATGTTTAATGGGCCCTTTAACTGCTTACAGAGTTTGGTTTCAAGACGAGACTCAACAAAGAGCAAACTCATGGATGTTAATGACAGGTGCAATAGGAATGTTATCTTCTAGTTTACCTGTTCAATTTTTTTTACCAATAATAGGATGGAGATCAATATTTGGAACCTTAGCAATTCTAACTCTTTTTTGTATTATATTGATTATTATTTTTATTCCTAACTGGAATAAAGCAAACGTTCAAAATACATCTGATGACAAAGGTTCTTTAAAAGAAGTTTGGCAGAATAAATTTTTTAAAAGTTTAGTACCGATGGGCTTCTTTAATTATGGTGGATTATTTGCAATCCAAACTTTATGGGCAGGACCGTGGATGGTTAAAGTATCTGGGTATACACCAGAAGAAAGCGCAAATGGTTTATTTATTATTTATCTTTCCCTACTTTTTTCCTTTTTAACTTGGGGATACTTTGTCCCAAAATTTTCTAAAAATGTTTCTGATGCAATAAAGTTATTAAAGTTTGGCGCACCATTAAACTTAATAGTATTAGCCTTTATAATTTACCTAGGACCAAAAGCTGGAGCATCTCATTGGGCACTTTTTGCTGTAAGTTCAGTATTCTTATCTTTAAGTCAGCCTGCTGTTGGAATGGCTTTTTCACTTTCAAATGCTGGAAAGGCATTAACTTCCTTTAATCTACTTCTTTTTATTGGAGCATTTGCACTTCAGTGGATTATTGGGGTTATTATTGATCTTACAATGAACTTGGGCTTTTCAGAAATTTTAGGCTTTAGAATTGCTATGATATTCTTTTTATTAACATCTTCTTTTTCTTACTTATTTTTTTTGATAAAAAATTCTAAAAATTAATTTTATTTTAAATGTTTGTAGATTGTAGTTCGTGAAACACCAAGTTTCCTAGAAACTGCACTAATATTCCCAGTTTCTAAAAAAGTAGATTTAATTAAAATACATCTATCTTCTTTAAACTTTGAGCCCCTACAGTTATTGCATGCATAATTTTTTATTTTTATTTCTTTAGATATTCTTTTCTTAAAATTTTGACTCTTTATTATAAAAACAGATGAACCCAAATGATCAGAAATTTTTGTTATTTTATTTTGCAAAATTTCATTTGCAATTGAAGAAAATGAAGTAATAAAAATATTATTAAACTTTTCATTCTTTATTGTTAAGAGTCCATGTAGCATAATTCTTGCATTTGAATTAGAGCCAACAATAAATCCATCACCATTAATCGCAAGTAGACCAACACTATTAGTGCTTAAATATTCTTGACGTGGATGGAATGATAAAATTAGTTCATCTTTAAATTGATTTAAAAATAATTTTGTTTCGATACTTTTTGTAGTAAGTTTAACAAGAGCCAGGGTATGCTGTTCTCTTGAATGAACATCAGTAGAGGCATCTATTATACCAATAGTTTTTCCTTCATGATTTAGTATTGGACTTGCAAAACAAGATAATTTTCCATGTGACTCAAAAAAATGCTCTTTACCTGAGACTATTGAATCTTTATTAAGAGTAACCACTTGTCCTAATCCATTTGTACCCCCAATTTCTTCTCTCCAAATTGAACCTGGTATTACAATTTTTCCAACATCAGTTTTGAGACAAGTTTTATCATAAATAGTATCCATAACTGATCCATCACTATCAGAGTATGCTACCATAAAATTTGTCCCTGCTATTTGTGAGTATAAAAGCTCAAGTTCAGGATTTATTAATTTTCGAATGTATTCATTTTTTTCTTTAAGTTCATCAAGCTCTTTAGAAGTAAGAATTGTTCTCTTTGGATTTTTAAGCGGATCTAGTCCACTTGAAATACATCTTTTCCAACTATCAGAAATATCTTTATCAATCAAAGAAGGTAAAAAACCTCTTCTCTTAGTAAGGTCTGAGAATTCTTTTTCAAAAGATATTAAATTTGACATTTCTTATTTTAAGACTTTATTAAAAATCAACAACCAACCAGAAGTTGTATTTTGTTAACTTTCTGGACACTTTTTTGTCTGATTGACTCTCTGTTATCAGTCATATTGGATAGAGTTTGTTAATACAAAAATTAACAAGTGGGAGAGAGAAATTATGAAGGCACAAGTTTTACATAAGTATAATCCAAAAATGGATGAAAAAGTTTGGGTTACCGAGCAAGAAATGCCAGATCCAAAATTAGAAAAATCATCAGATGTTATTGTTAAAATTGGTGCCGCAGGAGTTTGTAGAACTGACCTACATATTATTGAAGGTGTTTGGGAACACATTCAAGATCCAAAAGGAGATTTGTTACCTATGGTTATGGGTCATGAAAATGCTGGATGGGTTGAAGAAGTAGGAAAAGATGTTGTTGGATTTAAAAAAGGTGACCCAGTTATTTTGCACCCAATTATTTCAGGAACTGATGGAACTTGTTTAAGCTGTCGTAGAGGTTTAGATCAACATGCTGAAGATGGAGCATTTCCAGGTTTGAATATTAAAGAAGGTGGGTATGCAGAATTACTTAAAACAAGTGTGCGTAATTTAATTAAACTACCTACTATATTAGCACCAAAAGATGTTGCGCCATTTTCTGATGCTGGATTAACTGCTTACAGAGTTGTTAAAAAAGCTACTAGACATTTATTACCAGGTCAGACTTGTGTAATTATTGGTGCTGGTGGACTTGGCCATATTGCAATTCAATGTTTAAAAGCGATGTGTGCAGCAAATATTATTATTGTTGAAAAATCTGCTGAAGCATTAAAACATGCAATGTCGCTTGGTGGTGATGAGGGAGTTTTAATTGACGGTAATGAAACTGAAAGAGTTTTAGAGCTTACCAAAGGTAAAGGTGGCGAAGCTGTAATCGATTTTGTTGGTGAAAAAGGATCAACAGCAATGGGTATTAAAATGACAGCAGGTAGTGGATATTATTACATTGTTGGTTATGGTGAAGAAATCAGAGTTTTAGCTGTTGATGTAATTATTTCGGAAAAAACAATAGTTGGAAATTTAGTAGGAACGTGGTCTGAGTTATATGAGTTGATGGAGTTAGCTAACAAAGGGTTAGTTACACTTTCTATGCAAGAATATAAATTAGGCGATGCTAATAAAGCGCTTCATGATCTTAACGAAGGTAAAGTTAAGGGAAGAGCCGTTTTAGTTCCATAATAATAAATAACGAGAGGGATAAATGAAAATAATAAAAACTTGCTTAAGTGCTATGATATCAGGTGTACTGATATTTAGTCCAGCTTTTGCAGATAAGTGGAGCGATCAATTTCCACATATCAAAGCAACAGGAGATATTTCTGGTGACTGTTCTTATGAAGAAATTTCAAAAAAGAACTACAAAGGAAAAACTCTAAAAATAAATACGCATGCAGTTCCAGTAATTGGACAGCCTACAGCTCTTCACGCTGAACAGTTTGCTAAATTAACAGGAGCAACAGTAGATGTAACACATACACCAGCAGGTGATTTGTATGCAAAAGCTATGGTTCCTTTTAAAGCTGGTCAATCTCCATACGATATCGTATTTGGATTTTCTAACTTTATAAATGACTGGAGACAATACTTAGCACCAGTTCCAAAAAAATACATGAACACAAAAGAGATGAAAGATGTAACAAAATCTCATGTGGGTGTTTCTTCTTGGGATGGAACTATGTATCAATATCCAGTTGATGGAGACAGGCATTATCTAAAATACAGAAAAGATGTAATTGATAATCCTGAGATGCAAAAAAAATACAAAGCAGATACTGGTAAAGAGTTAAAAGTTCCTACAACTTGGAAAGAATATGGCGAAATGGCCAAATACTTTAACGGTTGGGATTGGGATGGAGATGGAGAAAAAGAATACGGTTCAGCTGAAGTTATGAAAAAAGACGACTTAATGTTCGCAGCTTTTTTCAGTAGATCGGTGGCGTATGCTAAAAATCCAAGAACTCCAGGTGGTTTCTTTTTTGATTTAGAAACTATGAAACCAAATATTAATAATCCAGGGTTTGTTGAAGCTTTAACTGACTGGGTAGAAGCTACCAAGTATGTTCCTCCAGGAGGAATTAACTTTGGACTAGGTGATGAAATTGGATCATTTGGTGGTGGCCAAACTTTGTTTAGTTTTTCATGGGATGATGCTTTTATTGCAGCGATGCAAGACGACAGTCCTATTAAAAATAAAGTAGGTACAGCTCCTCTTCCAGGTGCAGATAAAGTTTGGAATAGAGTATCTGGCAAATGGGATAACAAATATAATCAAGCACCATACATAGTATGGGGTTGGGCAGTAGGTGTTGCTAAGAAAAGTAAAGTACAAGAGATGGCGTTTGACTATCTATGTTTCTTTTCTAACGGAGCAAACCACCAAGCTGACTTAGCTATTGGTAATTTTGGTGTTAATCCATTTAAAAACTCTGATTTTGATCCAAATCTTTATATAGATACAATGGGTTGGGACGCAGATATTGCTAAAAGTTATACTAAGACACTTAAAGATATGGAAAAAAGTAAGAATAGAGTTTTCCCTTTAAGAGTACGTGGTGTATTTGAGTTCACTAGTGCGGTTGCAACTGGAACTTCTAAGGCTTTAGCTGGACAGCTATCACCTCAAGAAGCGTTAGATGAAGTCGCTAAAGAGTGGGAAGCAATTGTCAAAAGAGTAGGAAAATCAGCAGTACAAGAAGATTATGCTGTTGGTGTCAAAATGGAAGACAACAAGTTATAAAAATAACTTTATGTGGCCACTTTTAATTAGTGGCCACATACATTACATTCAAAATTCAATTACATGAACTTTAAACATAAATACGTTTTTTTATTTCCAGGTTTATTTGTTCTTATAGGTATCTTAATTTTCCCAATAATATTCGTAGTTCGTTTAAGTTTGTCGGGGTGGAATAGTTATAATGGTTTAAATTTTATAGGCCTTGAAAACTATATTAGGCTATTCACTGATGACCCACGATTCTGGGAATCATTTATTAGGTTAAGCTTCCTGTCAGTTACAACTGTAACTTTACAGTATGTAATTGGTTTTGCTTTAGCACATATGGTTTGGAAGGAAATTAAGTTTCAAAGATTCTTTAGAGTATTATTTTTAATACCCATGATGACTACTCCAGTTATTATGACAGTTATTTGGAGAACTTTTTTTCATGAGTCACTAGGGCCTGTTAATGATCTTTTGCAGATATTTGATGTTGCACCAAAATGGCTTACTGATCCGACTTTAGCTAAAATTACCGTTATTATTGTTGAAGTATGGCAGTGGACACCTTTTATGTTTTTACTATTATTAGCAGGTCTTTTATCACTTCCTAAAGAACCTTTTTTGGCAGCTGCAATTGATGGAGCAAGTCCAATTAGAAAATTTATTTATGTAACATTTCCATTGATGGCACCCATATCTATTGGAGCAATTATTATTAGACTGATTGAAGCTTCTAAAATAATGGATACTGTTTATGTTTTAACCTCGGGTGGTCCAGGAACCTCAACTGAGACATCAAGTTTTTATATTTTTATTAAAGGATTAAGGGAGTTTCAAATGGGTTATGCAGCCTCAATGTCGTTCACATATTTAATAATAATGATCATAAGTTTAACAGTTATTGCAAAAGTATTAACCAAACTATTACTCAAAGATTAAATATGGGAAAATTATACACATTCTTAAAATATTTTTTTATTACAGTTTGGACTGTTTTTGTTGTGGCACCTTTTCTTTGGGCACTTACAACTTCTTTTAAAGATTTTAATTCAGTAAATGGAGGTGTTACTTACATCCCGTGGGTTGATTTTGAACCAAACTTAGAGGGTTGGAGAGTTTTAATTAAATCTCCAGCACAAGGAGGAGTAGACATTGTAGAACCTTATTTTAATAGTTTGTTTGTAACATGCACTGCAAGTTTAGTTAGCATTATACTTGGAACCTTATCTGCTTATGCTCTCTCTAGATATACATTCAAAGCTGGTCCTATAAAAAATAATGACATCACATTCTTCTTTATTTCTCAAAGAATTATGCCACCAATTGTTTTATCCATACCTTTCTTTTTATTTCTTGGTGCAGTTAATTTACTAGACAGTCTATTTGGACTAATAGTTGTTTATATTGTTTTGTTAATGCCAATAGCAGTTTGGATTATGGTTGATTTTTTTAACAAAGTTCCAAGAGAAATAGATGAAACGGCATTGATAGATGGATGTAATCCTTACCAGGCATTTTATAAAGTTGTATTACCAAATTCAATACCAGGGTTAATTGTTGCTGGAATGTTTTGTATTATATTTGGTTGGATTGATTTCTTTTTTGCTTTTATTTTAACTTTTACAGAAGTGCAGTTACTACCTGTAAAAATTGTAGCTTTAAACTCTTCAATAACACCATGGTGGAGCTTATCAGCTTCAGCGCTAGTTTCTGTTGCTCCGTTAATTGTTGTTGCATTTATTGTTGAGAGATATTTATCAAAAGGAAATCTATCAGGAGCAATTAAATAATGAATTTAGTTGGTGAAAACTTATCGTACAAATTGACTGAAGAACTTCAGCTAAGAAAAATCTCTTTTAATTTTGAAAAAGGTAAATTGTATACAATTTTGGGAAGAACACTTTCTGGAAAAACTACCTTATTAAAAACAATAGCAGGGCTACTTATGCCAGATAGTGGATCAATGAGATTTGAAGATAAGAATTTTTTAGAGATACCCGTATGGAAAAGAAACATAGCTATGGTTTATCAACAATTTATTAACTACCCACATTTAAATGTTTTTGAAAATATTGCGTTCCCATTAAAACAAAGAGGTTTAGATATCAAAAAAATTAATGATGAAGTTTTTAAATCTCTTAAATTAGTAGGATTAGAGGGATATGAAAAAAGAAAAATCCAAGAATTATCAGGTGGTCAGCAACAAAGAGTATCAGTTGCAAGGTCACTTGTAAAAAATGCAAAGATTTTACTGCTTGATGAGCCATTAGTTAATTTGGACTACAAGTTAAGAGAGCAGTTAAGAGAAGAATTTAAAAATATATTTGTTAATGGTTTATCAAAGGAAAGTATCGTAATTTTTTCGACAACAGATCCCAGGGAAGCAATGGAACTTAATGGTGAAGTTATTGTTCTTGATGAAGGTAGAGTGCTGCAAGTAGGAGCAGCAAAAGAAATATTTGAAAACCCCAAAGATTTAAAGGTTGCTGCTATTTCAAATGACCCACCTATGAATATTTTGAAAGCTGACCTAGGTTCTAATAAAATAAAATTTGAAGATATTGAAATAGATATTCCAAATCATTTATCTAAATTAACAAATAAGAATTTTAATTTTGGTATAAGAGCGTCTGATATTGAATTGAATGATAATGGCTTTGAATTTGAAGTGGAGCTTGCAGAAATTAGCGGTTCAGAAACTTTACTACACCTTACAAGGGGAAATTTAAAAATTATAACTAGTATAGAGGAAGTGATGGATTTTAAAATTCGTGATAAAGTTAAAATTAACTTTAAATCCAATAGAGCTTATGCATTCGATGAAGTTGGAAATTTAGCTTCATCACCATTTAGAGGTGGTAATGTCTAAAATTAATTTAAATAAAATATCTCACTCATATAATCCAAATGATCCTAATCCGACTTATGCATTAAATCCATTCTCGATGGTTTGGGAAGATGGAAAAAGATATGCAATTTTAGGACCATCTGGGTGTGGAAAAACAACGATGTTAAATATTGTGTCAGGTTTAGTAAGACCCTCATCAGGAAAAATACTATTTGATGAAAAAGATGTTACTGATCTTAAAACTGAGAGTAGGAACATTGCACAAGTATTTCAATTTCCAGTTATCTACAGCACTATGACAGTGTATGATAATTTAGCTTTCCCTTTGAGATGTAGAAATTTTTCTCAAGAAATAGTGGAAGAAAGGGTTAACTCTGTGGCTGAAACGTTAAATTTAAAATCTTTTTTAAAATTACCGGCTAGAAAACTTACTGCTGATCAAAAACAATTGATTTCACTTGGTAGAGGGCTTGTAAGAGAAGATGTTGCTGCAGTATTAATGGATGAGCCATTAACAGTTATAGACCCTGATCTAAAATTTAAATTAAGAAGAAATCTCAAGGAAATAAACGAGAAATATAAAACAACTCTTGTTTATGTAACTCACGATCAAAATGAAGCTATGACTTTTGCAGATAATATAATAGTTATGAGTGAAGGTGAGGTGGTTCAAACAGGAACTCCTAAAGAATTATTTGAAAGACCAAAAACTACTTTTGTTGGATATTTTATAGGATCTCCTGCGATGAATTTATTTGAATCAGAAACTTCATCAAATAATAGTGTTAAAATTAATGATACTTTGATTAAAACAAGTACAGATTTGTCAAAATTAAAAAATAATAAAGTTAAATTAGGTATAAGATCTGAATTTATAAAGATAGCTGAAAATCAAAAAGAGAATGTTATTAGTGTTGATGTGGAAAAAGTAGAAGACCTTGGAAATTATAAACTATTAACTGCTAAGATGGGTAACCTTACAATTAAGTCTAAAATAAATAGAGAAACTGAAGTTTCATCAGAAAAGGTAAACCTTTATATCCCTCCAGAGAAATGTTGCGTGTATGAAGATGAAAAATTAATATAGATAGACTTAAAAAACCCATTATTTGCATGCTTATTTCCCGTATCTATTAAGTCATCAGCTAAGGTATAGTTAAATTATGAATTTTAGACTAACCAAACTCAAAGAAAAATTATTTCCACTGGATTAAACATGATTCCAAATGTTATTAAAAAACTTAATTTAAGTGCTGAAGATCTAAAAAGACAAAAAAATATAATTAGCAAATTAAACCTAGCAAAACTTCCATTTGATATATCACCGGATAGAATGTGTGCTCTTAATTTAGAAATGGCCAGACATTCAAGTGCTGTCTTAAAATACCAAGAGGATAAATCTGGTATTAAATGGATTTTTTCTTCAATAAAAAAATATAAAGTTTTCTTAATAATATTTGAATCAAATGAGTTAGGAGAAGAGATATATAAAGAAAAAATTTCTAGCAAGCTACCAGAATATTCTTATAAAACAGTTGCTCAAATAGTTGATGATGGAGTAAAAAAAAACTTTTTCATTAAATTGGAAGCAAGAGCAAAAACAACAAAAGATTTAAAAATTAGGAATGTTAGACCTTCAGAAGAAGTTATTATTGAATTTATAAATTGGAAAATTGACTTACTGGCTTCTTTAATGAAATTCAAAAAAGATTTAATCAATTAGGGTTAGTGCAATACCAACCCTAAATTAAGGGTCTTTATTAATATTAATTAAGTGTTGTTTATTTTAAAAAAAATGGATTTAAAACTAGAATTACTTCCGGTAATTTTTTGTGCAAAATATTAAAAAAATAATCTTTGGATAAACCAATAAAAGCCAATGGACGCAATAATGATTGAAATCGGTTTAGTAACTCTATTTCGGTACCATGATTTTTTTTGGAACAATAGTGCAATTAAAATATATGACAAAATAATTACACTGATTTGACCAAGTTCAACTCCAACATTAAAAGAAATTAAACTTGAAATAAATAGGTTTGTAGA
This sequence comes from uncultured Candidatus Pelagibacter sp., assembly GCA_905616395.1. Taxonomy (GTDB): domain Bacteria; phylum Pseudomonadota; class Alphaproteobacteria; order Pelagibacterales; family Pelagibacteraceae; genus Pelagibacter. The sequence goes on from CAJQSQ010000041.1 coordinate 10,875, forward strand.
AATTCCAATTTCATTTAAAACTCCTGCAAAACCCAAACCATGAAGTAGACCAAAAATAAAAATTATATAAGGTCTTGTTCTTCTTATATTTTCAGTAAACAAATTTTCAACTGCTATAAAGCAAATAGATAGAGCAATGATTGGTTCAATAATAATTGCTGGAATTGTTATTATTTTTAGTGCACCCAAGAACAAAGTAATTGTGTGAGCTAAAGTAAAAATTGAAATTTGTAAAACTAAAGGCCTTAGTTTTGAAGATAAAAGAAATAGCGCTAGTACAAATAAAATGTGATCTAAACCTTTTGGTATAATGTGCTTAAATCCTAGCAAGGTATATTCTTTAACATTTTGAAAAAGTCCCACCTCTGTTTTATTCTTTATACTAAACCATTTAGATTTTTTACCGCCCTCAATCAATTCAGTATAGAGAGGTTTATTATGAATTGAATTAATACGTAAAATAATTGATCCTAAATTTTTATCCCAATAAAATTTAAATCGTTCTTCTTTAATATTTTGAATATCAAATGTAACAATAGTGTCTCTAATTATGTCAGTATTACCCACTTCTGGTATGACTACGCTTATCAAGGTTAAGTTTAAATTTGAAATATTGGATGTGAAATTAATTTTATTACCAAAATTTTTGATCTTAGAGTTAAATTGATTTAGTAAAATTACTGGTCTCATCCTTCTTAAATCCTGATATTCCTCAGATTTTTCAGACTCTTCTGTATTAGAATGTTTTGTTTCTATACCCGCAATAATAGCTTCTAAATTTAATTGGATTGATAGCTTTGCGTTTATGATATTATCTTTCTCATAAATATTAAGATTTGCAATTGCTGGACGCAGTTCGTGAGCATAAGATGATTTAATAAAGAATAGTATGAATATAAATATCTTAAAAAACATTAATTTATTAAAGCAGTTTTTATGTTTTTTTGTAATCATATTTTTAGTTACTTCTTTAAAAATTAAAGTACATGCACATGAGCTATGGCTTGAACCAATTAATTTTAATTTTAATAACAAGGAATTATTTAAAACTAATATTAATATTGGTCAAGATTTTATGGGTTCTCCTTTTGGATTTTATAGCCCAAATAAAAAAAGTCTATATTTAGAAAATAGAAATGAAGTAACGAAATTATCACAGAGAGATGGAGATTTTCCAGCAATTCAAATGTTAATTTCAGAGCAAGGTTTCCATATTTTAAACTATGAAACAAATAATGAATTCTTAAAATATGAGTCTGTTGAAAAATTTGAAGATTTTATAAAAGAACAGGGCCTTCAAAACACTATAAATAAGCTTGATAGAAATAAAATTCCTACAGAAAATTATAGAAGGTTTGCAAAAGTTCTAATTACCGATGGAAATGAAGGTTTTTTTATTCAAAAAACGAAATTAGATTTTGAGATTATTGCTTTGAGCGCACCTTACGAACTTAATAATAGTTTTTTTGAATTTCAACTTTTTGAAAAAAAAAAACCCTTAGGAAATTGGCAAATTACTATTTTTAGTAAAGATGAAAATAATACTTATAAAAAAAAAATCAAAACAAACTCAAATGGAGTAGGAAAAATAAGAACTATTGAAAATAGAACTTATTTATTAAGTGCTGTTAAGTTAAATAAAACAAATTATTTGCAAAAACTAAAATTTAAATCTGACTGGTTTAGTTTATGGGCAAGCCTAGTGATAAAAAAATAAAATATCTTAATACACTTATTGGTTGTGTACATCTTTGTCCTTAGCTAAATTTTACATATAAACAATGCTTATTTGACAGCTTGGAGTTAAATATTCCGTAGACAGCCATATCTAACTGTGAGTAATATAACACCAGTTAATTAACTAATATAATAAGGGAGAGACATAATGATTAAAGATAAAAAATCATTAAAGAATTCAACGTCTTCAAGACGTAAGTTCTTTAAGACTGCTGCTAAAGCCGGTGCTGTAGCCGCAGCTACTGTTGCAATGCCAAATATTGCAACTGCAGGAGCTCACGCTACTGTATTAAAAATGCAAGCTGCTTGGCCTTCAGGAGCAAACATCTTTTTTGAGATGGCACAAGACTATTGTAACATGGTTAGCGACATGTCTGGTGGATCACTTAAAATTGATCTTCAGCCTGTTAACTCAATTGTTAAAACTTCGGAAATCGGAGCAGCGGTAAGTGATGGAATAGTTGATATGGGTCACTGGGTGACTGCATATTGGTATGGTAAAAACGCTGCAGCTTCACTTTTTGGAACTGGTCCTTCATACGGAATGTCATCTCAAGAAGTTATGGGATGGATGGAACGTGGTGGTGGAAGAAAATTATATGAAGAAGCAGTAGCTAGTGTTGGATATAACTACACTGGATTCTTTCATATGCCTATGCCAGCACAACCTTTCGGTTGGTTTAAAAAGAATGTAACTAAAGTATCTGATGTTAAAGGTATGAAGTATAGAACAGTTGGTCTAGCGACTAACGTTTTAACTGCTATGGGAATGGTCGTAAGACAATTACCAGGTGGTGAAATTCAACCAGCAATGAAAACTGGTTTGATTGATGCTGCAGAGTTTAACAACCCAACATCAGACTCACAGTTTGGAATGCAAGATGTCTCTAAACACTATCACTTAGGAAGTTTTCACCAATCACAAGAGATGTTTGAAATTCCTATGAATACGAAGAGACTAAAAAGCCTTTCACCTGCTCATCAAGCTATCTTAAAAAACGCTGCTTATGCTGCGAATACAGATAACTACTTCAAAGCACTTGTTAGATATTCTGACAGTTTAGCTATGTTGATGAATGAACATAAGGTTAATGTTTACCAAACGTCTGATGCTATTTTAGCTGAACAGTTAAAAGGTTGGGATAAAATTGTTGGAGAATTCTCTGCTAAAGATGCATTCTTCAAGAAGGTTATCGACTCTCAAAAAGCATACGCTAAGAAAGTAATGAAGTACTTGCTGATGAATCAGCCTAATTACAAACTAGCTTATGAAAATGAGTTTGGTCCAATTGGAAAAGTTAAAATCTAATTAGCTTTTAAATAATTTAAAAGAGGGGAGTCTAGGCTCCCCTTTTTTTATAGTACAGTTTTTGAAAAATTAGGGTATTCTGTTTAAATCATGATGAGAGCTTACATAAAATTTGCTGACACATTAAGCACCTCAATAGGTAAGGCTTTTTCTTGGTGTATTGTTATTTTGATGGGCGGAACCTGTTACGAAGTAACAATGGCTTATATATTTAATAAACCAACACTTTGGAATTTTGACTTTAGCATGCAGATGTATGGTGCAATATTAATGATGTCAGGAGCTTATTGTTTGGCAACGGAATCTCATGTCAGAGGAGATGTGATTTACAGACTATTCAAACCAAGAACACAAGGTTGGATTGATTTAATACTCTATTTTATTTTCTTTTTTCCTGGTGTAATAGCTTTAGCATTTTACGGATATGAATATGCGGCACTTGCCTGGAAGATAAAAGAAACTAGCTGGAGTAGTCCAGCACAGATTAATATTTATATGGCTAAATCTTTGATACCAGCAGCAGGAGTATTCTTAACTATACAAGGGGTTGCTGAGGTCTTTAGGTCAATCATTTGTATTCAAACTGGACATTGGCCTGCGAGAATGGTTGTTGCAGAAGAAACAGAGCAAATTTTAATGAGAACAGCTCAGGACGAGGATCAAAAAGATGTTATTTAGTTTAACAAATCCAGAAGTGGCCATCTTAATGATGGGGATATTTTTATTTGCAGTACTATTGGGTTTTCCAATTGCATTTACTCTAATGGCGATGGGAATAGGCTTTGGATATTATGCTTATTATGATCCTGTTTTAATGGATCATATTTTTGATAATAGAATATTTTCATTATTTGTAAAAAACACCTACACAGTTATGGATAATAATGTCCTCACTGCAGTCCCGCTCTTTTTATTTATGGGGTATTTAGTTGAAAGAGCTGGAATTGTATCAAAATTATTTTTTGCAATAAGACTTGCAGCTCATAGATTGCCAGCTTCAATGGCAGTAGCTGCATTAATAACTTGTACTTTATTTTCTACAGCAACTGGAATTATTGGTGCTGTTGTAACCTTAATGGGCTTACTTGCTTGGCCCGCAATGGTTAAAGCAGGATATGATAAAAAATTTGCATCAGGAGTAATTTGTGCCGGGGGATGTCTGGGTATTTTAATACCACCAAGCATTATGTTAATTGTTTATTCAGTGATTGCACAATTATCACCTTTAAGATTATTTGCTGCAGCAATTTTCCCAGGACTTTTACTTGCAAGTTTATATATAGCTTATGTTGTAATTAGAGCTTGGATAAATCCATCAATTGCACCTAAGCCAGATGCAGCGGACATTCCACCAAGAGCAGAGATTTTAAAAGAAGTACTAGTTTCTTTTGTCCCTCTTTTTGGGTTAATAATGTTGGTACTTGGAACAATTTTAGCAGGAATAGCAACGCCAGCTGAGGCTGCAGCAGCAGGAGCATTTGGAGCAATACTCTTATCCTGGTTTTACAAAACTCTTAAGTGGCAAAGTTTTAAAGAATCTGTCTTTCTAACAGCAAAAACCACAGCAATGATCATGTGGTTATTTATTGGTTCTTGGACCTTTTCTTCAGTCTTTTCTTATTTAGGTGGTCATGAAATTTTTGAACATTTTTTTAAATCAATAGAAATAACAACTTGGCAATTCTTAATTATTACACAAATAATAATCTTTCTTTTAGGATGGCCATTAGAATGGACTGAAATCTTAATTATATTTGTTCCAATATTTTTACCGTTGCTTGAGGTATTTGATGTTAATCCATATTTCTTTGCAATGTTAATCGCTTTGAATTTACAAACATCCTTTTTGACACCACCCATGGCCATGTCTGCCTATTATTTAAAAGGTGTACAAAAAAATAATGTTGAGTTGATGGAAATATTTGCAGGAATTATGCCATTCTTGGGCATAGTAATATTTGCAATGTTCCTTATGTATATGTTTCCAGGTATTGCTTTGTGGCTACCGGAAACATTATTTGCAAACTAGGTAATTTAAAATTATGAATATATTTTCTCTTACAACTAATAAGCTAGTAGAGCATTTAAAAACAGGCCAAATTTCCTCTGTAGAAGTTTGTACACAATACATTGAAAGAATTGAAAAATTTGAAAAAGATATCAATGCTTGGGAATATTTTGATAAAAAAAAACTTTTAGAAAAAGCAGAAGAGGCGGATGAACATAGAAAATCAGGAAAGCCCCTAGGTTCTTTACATGGACTACCAATTGCAGTTAAGGATATAATAGGTACTTTTGAAATGCCTACTGAATGTGGAACTCCATTAAGAAAAAAGATGCCAAGTTCTCAAGATTCTGAAGTTGTTAATTTACTTAAAATTGCAGGAGCAATAGTTATGGGAAAAACTGTAACTACAGAACTTGCATATTTTCACCCAGGAAAGACTACTAACCCACACGATAATTCAAGAACACCTGGTGGATCTTCAAGTGGTTCTGCAGCTGCAGTTGCGGCTCATATGGCACCACTATCAATTGGATCACAAACTAATGGATCAATTATTAGACCTGCTTCCTATTGTGGGGTTGTTGGGTACAAACCATCTTATGGGCTAATCTCTCGAAGTGGAGTTTTAAAACAGTCAGACAAACTAGACCACATAGGAGTTTTTGGAAAAACAGTTGAGGATGTTGCTTTATTAACAAAATCATTAATTAAAAAAGATTTATACGATAGTTCAACTATCCATTATTCATCTGATGAAATGTTAAAAGTTTGTAAAAAAGGACCACTATACGAACCAAAATTTATCTTTTACAAAACTAAAAATTGGAAAAATGTAGATAAAGAATCTCAAAAGTCTTTTGAGTTTTTTATAAAAACATTCAAAAAAAATATTGAAGTATTTGATACACCCTCATATTTTGATGATATTCCAAGATACCATAAAATAATTCATGAAACAGATATGGCTAATAATTTCCAAGGTTATTACAAAAAATCTAAGAAAAAACTTTCTAAAGAAATGGTTAGTGCTATTGAAAGAGGCTTAAAATACTCAGCAAAAGATTATGTTGAAGCAATGGACTTTATGAAAAGAAGCTACGAATCTTTTAAGGAAGTGTTTGAGGACTATCATGGTGTGTTAAGTCCATCCACAACTGGAGTTGCACCTAAGGGTTTAAAGAGTACAGGTAGCCCAGAATTTTGTACTACTTGGACTTATATGGGTTTACCTTCTATTTCATTACCTTTACTTACAGGTGCTAATAATTTACCATTAGGAGTTCAGTTAATTGGAGACAAACTAGACGATTTAAGATTTTTAGGTGTAGCCAATTGGTTAGAAAAAAATTGTAAAAAATATGCTAAATAATATAACAAAATTTCTAGGTACTTTTCTTGCTGCAATTTTTCTTATCGGTTTAGCGACTACATTGACTAGATCATCAATGATAGGTTTTTGGGATGTATTGCCAGTATTTATTTTGATGGCTATAGCAATTTTTATGATGGTCTACGAAGCCTTTTTCGACAAAAACTAATTTTCTACTTGCAGTGAATAATTCTAAAAATAATTATTTACCTTTTCTATTATTATTTATCCAACCAATTTTTATGGCTAGTAATTTGATAGTTGCCAGAGGAGGAGTTGAGTATGTACCACCAATTTCTTTAGCTTTTTGGAGGTGGGCAGCCGTCTTCTTAATGTTACTCCCTTTTACTTTTATCTCATTAAAAAAAAATTTTAAATTTGTAAAACAAGAATACAAAAGAATATTTTTTATTGGATCAATGGGCTGTGGTGTTTGTGGAGCTTTTCCATTTTTAGCAGGACAAACAACAACCGTTACTAATATGGGAATTATTTATTCATCATCTCCAATATTTATAATTTTAATCTCCTGCATCTTTTTTAAAGAAAAAATAAATTTTCTTAGAATTGTTGGTCTGGCTTCTTGTTTAATAGGTGTTTTTGCTATTATTATCAAAGGTGATTTATCTATGTTAATTAAGCTTAAATTCACAATTGGTGATTTATGGATGCTAGCTTCTTCTATTGGGTGGGCTCTCTACTCTATTTACTTATTTTACTGGAAAACTAATTTAAAAATTTTTGATAGATTTACTTTGATTGCTTTTTTTGGTGTTGTGAGCTTGCTTCCATTTTATTTAATAGAAGAAACATTTTTTGTTAGAACGGTTTTTAATTCTCAATTTTTTATGTGGGTTTTATTTGCAGCTATTTCACCAGGAATTATAGCTTTTACTTTATATACAATGACACAAAAGAATCTTGGTGCTTCCATTACTGGTTTTACCCTGTACATCTTTACTGTTTATAGTGCTATTTACGGTTATTTATTTTTTAATGAGCAGCTTGAGTATTATCATTATATAGGAACAATTTTAGTTTTCAGTGGCGTTTATATAGTTAAAAAGAAAGTTTAAATTAAGCCACAATCTGACCAAAAAATTTACAAGTTTCATATCTATAAGTAGATAGTGAATAAATTTATTATAACTTTTTTTGTATTAATACTTATCTCAAATTCAAGCTCAGCTGAAAGTCAAGCATCACCTATAGATGAACTTTTTCACATAGGTAAAATGAACTCTCATGATAAAAAATTCTCTCTTTATTTTAAAACTAGAGAAAAAGCAGTTTTAGCAAGAGGTGAGGACTATAATTATGTTACAGAGTTTCCTCAAGATTTGTATATTTATAACCATAAAACTAAAATTTCTTCACCGCTAATTACTTATGAGTGGTTCCCCTCTCAAGCCAAACACCTTCTAGAGAGTTATAATTACCCTGTTTTCCCTGAGGATTTTGCTTACTATCTTTTAAAAGATAATAATACTCTGATTATGATTAGTGCAGTTAAGGATATTAATAAAAACTTTAAATTTACTATAGCCAATAAAAAACTAAATAAATATTCATCAAATAGTAAATTTGATTTTATAATTTCATCAATTGCTAAAGACTGTAGGCATTCAAAGCTTAAAGAAAATTACAAATGTAATTATTATAAACCTTTAATTTCTAATAATTTAATTAATTAATCTGAGTAAATGCTTCAGCAAATTTTTCTGCATTAAAAACTTGTAAGTCATCTTCTTTTTCACCAAGGCCTAAAGCAATTATTGGAAGTTTATATTTTTTAGCAAGTGCTAGCAAAATACCTCCTTTTGCTGTTCCATCTAATTTTGTCATTATCAAACCTGTGATTGGAATAATTTTATTAAACTCTTCTACCTGGTTGATAACATTTTGTCCCGATGTAGCATCAAGAACTAAAATTACATCGTGTGGAGCACTTGGGTCTATTTTTTTAGTTACGTTTGCAATTTTTTTATACTCTTCCATTAAGTTTTTCTTATTTTGTAATCTTCCTGCTGTATCAATCAAAACATGATTAAAATCACCCTTAATTGCTTCCTCTATTGCTTTGTAAGCAACAGAAGCAGGATCAGATCCTTGTGAAGATTTAGTAATTTGAACATCAATTTTATTAGCCCAACTTTCTAGCTGCTCTATTGCAGCCGCCCTAAAGGTATCGCAAGCAGAAAACATAACTTTGCTACCATTAGATTTTAAAATTTTTCCAATCTTTCCAATAGTTGTTGTTTTTCCAACCCCATTAACACCCGACACTAGAACTGCATTTAGTTTTTCTTTTTTATTAAAAAAGCTCTCATTTTCTAAAGGCTTCATTAAAGTAGTTATATAATCTCTTAGAATTAAATTTACCTCATTCATAATATCATTTTTAGGATCAATTTTTTCTTGAGCAATAATTTTTTTAATTTCTGCAGCAGCAGTTAGACCTACATCAGATTGAATTAAATATTCTTCAATTTGATCCAACATTTTATCATCTATTTCTTTTTTGACAATTATATCTTTTAAGCCAGATGTAAAAGCAGAAGCAGTCTTTTTAAAACCAATTTTAAATTTATCAAAAATTCCCATTACAGTTTAATCTCAATATTTTTAATATTAGAAACGGGTCCTTTCATGTGAATACTATTTTTTTCATCAATAGAAATTGTTAGTCTTCCAAGCATAAACTCAATATCTACAGTTTTATCTACTAATGATCTGATATTCCCGGCTACGGCTGTTGCACAAGCTGCAGTACCACAAGCTTTAGTAAGTCCTGCACCTCTTTCCCACACCTTAACTTTTATTAAATTTTTATTTACAACTTTAGCTAATGTTACATTGCATTTTTCAGGAAATAATTCATGATTTTCAATTTCAGGTCCAATTTTTTTTAAATCAAAACTCTCAATATCACTTACAAAAAAAACTATATGGGGATTTCCTACATTTACTGCAATTCCACCAATATGTTTGTTATTATTTTTATCTATAATTTTAACCTTAAGGTCTTTAGTATCTAGCTGTCCACTTAAAGGAATCTCTTCCCAATTTGTTTTTGGAATTCCTATTTCGGTCTCAACTAAATTATTTCCTAAAATTTTAGATTTTAATAATCCAGAGGATGTCAAGACAGTTATCTCTTTTTGGTTACTTTCTTTTGATAAAAAATCAGCAATACACCTCGTTCCATTTCCACAGGCCCCCGATGTACTACCATCTGAATTATAAAATTCTAAACCAGCATCTATTTCTCTATTTTTTTTAATTAGAATAAGTTGATCACATCCAATAAAACTTCGATCACATATTTTAATTATTTGATCTTTGCTTAAATTAAGATCATGAATTCGTTGATCAATAATTACAAAATCATTGCCCAAACCATCCATTTTGAATGCTTTAATATCCATATATAGATATTTAACTTATTTATTGACTTTTTGAACCTCTATTATAGGTTGTCTTCGTTTCCACAAAAACGTTAAATTTGTGGTGTCTTTGGAAACAAAGAGATCAACACTAGTCAGCGATATTCGCCCACTAGTGCAAAACTGCTGTGCGTAATAAATATGTTTGAAAACTTAACAAATAAATTCGAAGAAATTTTTTCTTCTTTAAAAAAAGCAGCTTCACTTGATGAGAATCAGGTAGATGAAGGGTTAAGAGGTATTAGACAGGCCCTATTAGAAGCCGATGTGTCTCTAGACGTAACTAAAGATTTTATAGAAAAAGTTAAGCCAAAGGTTATGGGTCAAGAGATAATTAGATCAACCTCTCCAGGAGATATGGTTGTTAAAATTGTTTATGATGAACTAGTAAGCCTTTTAGGTGAAAGCAACACAGATATTAATTTAAATGCAGTTCCACCTGTCCCAATGATGCTGGTGGGTCTTCAAGGTTCTGGTAAAACTACAACAACAGCAAAATTAGCTAAATACTTAGAAAAAAAGAAAAAGAAAAAGATAATGATGGTGAGTCTTGACGTGTATAGGCCAGCCGCACAAGAACAGTTAAGATCATTAGGAGAACAAAATGATATTTTAACACTACCTATTATTGAAGGGCAGCTACCAACAGATATCTGTAGAAGAGCAATTAGTGCTGCAAACCTAAATGGTGCAGAAATTATACTATTTGATACGGCAGGCAGAACACAAATAGATCTTCAGATGATGAGTGAAATCAAACAGATAGAAAGTATAATTAACCCAACAGAAGTATTTTTAGTTGCAGATTCTTTAACAGGACAAGTTGCTGCAGAAGTTGCAAAAGAATTCAAGAATACTGTAAATGTAACAGGAATTATTTTAACACGAGCTGATGGTGATGCAAGAGGTGGGGCGGCCCTTAGTATGAAATATGTCTCACAAGTTCCAATTAAATTTTTAGGGGTAGGAGAAAAAATAGAAAATTTAGAGGTTTTTCACTCAGATAGAATAGCCAATAGAATATTAGGTATGGGAGACATTGTTTCTCTTGTTGAAAAAGCCGCAGAAGATCTTGGTGAAGAGAATATAAAAAAAGCAGAAGAGAATTTAAAAAAAGGACAATTCTCTATGGAAGATTATTTAACACAGCTTAGACAAATGAAAAAAATGGGAGGCATAGAAGGAATTATGTCATTTATGCCAGGTGTTTCTAAAATGAAATCACAAATGGATGCTTCGGGAATTGATGAAAGTGTTATTACTAAAAATGAAGCAATCATTTTATCTATGACAAAAAAAGAAAGAGGAAATCCTAAAATCATTGATGGTTCTAGGAAAAAAAGAATTGCTAATGGCTCTGGAACAGATGCGGCCACTATCAATAAATTGCTTAAGCAATTTAAAATGATGTCTGAAATGATGAAGAAGATGTCAAAAGGAAACCTGAAGGGTATGTCTGATAAAGGAATACCTCCAGAGCTATTAAATCAACTTAAATAAATAAAGGAAAAAAAATGATAAAAATAAGACTATCAAGAGGTGGAACAAAGAAAAGACCAGTATACAAAGTAGTTATAGCTGACAGTCGTCGTGCAAGAGATGGAAGATTTATTGAAAAAGTAGGCTTTTTTAATCCTCTTTTACCAAAAGATAAAAAGGAAAGAGTAGGATTGGAAGCAGAAAGAATTAAATATTGGTTAGGTCAAGGTGCTCAACCAACAGCCAGAGTTGCAAGAATTTTAGGTGAAAATGATATTATTCCTATGCCTGCAAACGCTAACAACCCTAATAAAGCTATACCTAAAAAAGAAAGAAAAAAAGAAGGAGATGAAGTTCCAGCAGCTCCAAAGGAAGAAGCTCCTAAAGTAGAAGCAGCTCCAGCAGCAGAAGCTCCAAAGGAAGAAGCTAAATAGTTAGATCCATGTGGCAAGCTCAGATCTTCACGCTTTACCCAGATATTTATCCAGGCCCTTTAAGTAAAGGGCTTTATGGAAAAGCATTATCAAATAAAATTTGGGACCTAAAAGTTGTAAATATTAGAGATGCCGCAGAAGATAAACATAAGACAGTTGATGATACTCCTTTTGGTGGTGGATCTGGTATGTTGTTAAAAGCTGATGTTTTAGCAAAATCGATTGATCAAAATAAAAAAAAAAATGAAAGAATTTTTTATTTATCTCCCAAGGGAAAAAAACTTGATCAAAAATTAGCACTAGAGTTATCAAAAGAAAAATCAATCAGTTTAATATGTGGTCATTTTGAGGGTGTTGATGAAAGAATATTATTAACAAGAAATATAGAAGAACTTAGTATTGGTGATTTCATTTTATCAGGAGGGGAAACAGCATCTCTTGTTGTGCTAGATAGCATTTTAAGACTTTTACCTGGAGTATTAGGAAATGAACAATCAAAAAAAGATGAGAGTTTTGAGAATGGACTTTTAGAGTACCCTCAGTACACAAAACCTCAAATTTGGGAGGAAAAAAGTGTTCCAGAGGTACTATTATCAGGAGATCACAACAAAATTAAAGACTGGCGTTTGTCACAATCAGAGGCTATAACACGCGTCCGTAGACCAGATTTGTGGAAAAAATATAACAAAAACTAATTTAATAAATAGTAATATGAAAACAATTGAAGAAATAAACCAACATAATGTTAAAAAGATCTTAGCAGAGAAGAAGATTCCAGATTTTTATCCAGGAGACATAGTTAAAGTTGGTGTGAGAATTACTGAGGGTAAAAAAGATAGAATTCAGTATTTTGAAGGTGTTTGTATTGCTAGAAAAAATAGAGATTTAAATTCTTCATTTACTGTTAGAAAAATTTCATTTGGTGAGGGTGTTGAAAGAACTTTTCCATTATATGGAACAGTAATTGACTCAATTACAGTCATTAGACATGGAAAAGTTAGAAGAGCAAAATTATACTATCTAAGAGACAGAACTGGTAAATCAGCTAGAATTGCAGAAAGAATTAGAAAAAAAATTGGTATAGAGGTTGATGTTAAACCAGAAGCTGTAACTGAAAAAACTTTAGCTCCAGTAGCAACAGAAACTGAAAAACAACCTGAAGCTCAAGCAGAACAAAAAATAGAAAGTTCTGAAGAAAAAAAATAACTTTTTTTTCAATGCCTTTAACTCTTTACGATAAAATTTGGGAAGAACATCTAGTTCATCAACAAGAAGATGGGACGGCCTTATTATTTGTTGATAGACATTTAATTCATGAGGTTACGAGTCCACAAGCATTTGAGGGTCTTAGAAACTCTAATAGAAAAGTAAGACAACCAAATTTAACTTTGGCTGTGGTTGATCATAATATTCCAACTACCGACAGATCAAAAGGTATTGATGATAAGGATTCTAGAATTCAAATTGAAACACTTGATAAAAACTGCAAAGAATTTGGAGTTCAGTTATTTGGTGTTCATGATAAAAGACAAGGAATAGTACATATAGTTGGACCAGAACAGGGATTTACTCAGCCAGGAACGGTAATAGTTTGTGGTGATAGTCACACTGCTACACATGGAGCTTTTGGATCATTAGCATTTGGAATTGGAACTTCTGAAGTTGAACACGTTTTAGCAACACAAACATTAGTTCAAAAAAAAGCTAAAAATTTTAGAGTTAATGTAAATGGTAAGCTTGCAGTTGGTGTTACTTCTAAAGATGTTGTTCTGCAAATAATTGGAAATATAGGTACTGCAGGTGGTACGGGATATGTAATTGAATATGCAGGAAGTTTGATCTCAGATTTGTCAGTAGAAAATAGAATGACAATTTGTAATATGACAATTGAGGGTGGAGCTAGAGCTGGACTTATACAACCTGATCAAAAAATTTTTGACTATTTAAAAGGTCGACCGATGTCTCCAAAAAATGAGAATTGGGATAAAGCAGTAGAATATTGGAAAACTTTAAAAACTGACTCTGATGCAAAATTTGATAAAGAGATAAATTTATCAGCTGAAGACATTGTTCCAATGGTAACCTGGGGAACGTCGCCTCAAGATGTGGTTTCAATTGATGGAAAAGTTCCAAACCCAGAGAATGAAAGTGATGTAGATAGAAAAAATTCAATAGAAAGATCATTGAAATATATGGGATTAGAACCAGATGTTTCCATAAAAGATATAAAAATAGACACAGTTTTTATTGGCAGTTGCACAAATGGAAGAATAGAAGATCTTAGAGAGGCAGCACAAATATTGAAAGATAAAAAGAAAGCAACACATGTTCATGCAATGATTGTTCCAGGATCTGGATTAGTCAAAGAGCAAGCTGAACAAGAAGGTCTAGATAAAATATTTATTGGTGCAGGTTTTGAGTGGAGAGAGCCTGGATGCTCAATGTGTTTAGCGATGAATGCAGACAAATTAAAACCAAAAGAAAGGTGTGCATCAACATCAAATAGAAATTTCGAAGGCCGACAAGGTAGAGGTGGAAGAACACACTTAGTAAGCCCAGGTATGGCTGCAGCTGCAGCAATTGCTGGTAACCTTGATGATGTTAGAAAGTACCAAAATTAAAATGCAGAAATTTAATACACTTAAAAGTATTCCAGCTTACTTGCCAATAGTTAATATTGATACGGATATGATTATCCCTAAACAATTTTTAAAAACTATTAAAAGAACAGGACTAGGAAAAAATCTATTTTTTGAAATGAGGTATGACGATGATGGAAATAAAATTAAAGATTTTTCATTAAATAATGAACCTTTTAATAATTCAAAAATATTAATTGCTGGAAACAACTTTGGTTGTGGGTCATCAAGAGAGCATGCTCCTTGGGCTTTATTAGATTTTGGTATTACATGTGTAATCAGCTCAAGCTATGCTGATATTTTTTATAGTAACTGTTTTAAAAACGGTATCTTACCAATTATTTTAGAAGAGGAAAAAATTAAAGAACTTTCAGAGTATTCGAATAGAAAAGAAGAAATTTCAGTAGATTTAAACGAGCAAAAGATTGTCTATGGAAATAATGAGACAAAATTTGATATTGATCCTTTTAAAAAAAAATGCTTATTAGAAGGTCTTGATGATATTGCTTTGTCATTAGAAAAATCAACACAAATAGACACTTACGAAAAAAAATTAAAAGAAAATAAACCTTGGATATTTAATGATTAAAGTTAAGAAAAGAAAAATTTTACTTTTACCTGGTGATGGTATTGGACCTGAAGTTATTCAGGAAGTTAAAAAAGTTATTCAATGGTTTAATTCAAACAAATCTTTAGACTTTGAAATTGATCAAGATTTAGCAGGTGGTTGTTCTTTTGATAAGCATGGAGCTCCGATCACAGATGAAGTTTTTTACAAAGCATTAGAATGTGAAGTTGTAATGTTAGGAGCCGTTGGTGGTCCTAAATGGGATAATTTAGATTTTTCAAAAAAACCTGAAAGAGCATTATTGAAATTAAGAAAAGAATTAAAGTTATTTGCAAACCTAAGACCAGCAATTTGCTTTGAACAATTAGTGGATGCCTCAACTCTAAAACCAGAAATTGTTTCAGGTTTAGATATAATGATAGTTAGAGAATTAACTGGTGGAATTTACTTTGGAGAGCCAAGGGGAATCAAGCCAATAGAAAATGGTGAAAGAAAAGGTGTTAATACTCATACATATACGACTAGTGAGATAGTTAGAGTAGCAAAAGTAGCCTTTGATTTAGCTAAAAAAAGATCAAATAAAGTTACATCATGTGAAAAATCAAATGTAATGGAGGCAGGACAACTTTGGAGAGAAGAGGTCCAAGAGCTTCATGACAAAGAATATAAGGAAGTAGAATTAAGCCATATGCTTGCTGATAATTGTGCAATGCAATTATTAAAAAATCCAAAGCAGTTTGATGTAATTGTTACCGATAACTTGTTTGGAGACATGCTTTCTGACCAAGCTTCAATGTTAACAGGATCTTTAGGTCTATTACCTTCAGCGTCTCTAGGTGCAAAAAATAAAGATGGAGAGATGAGAGCAATGTATGAACCTATTCATGGATCAGCACCAGATATAGCTGGCCAAGGAGTTGCAAACCCGATTGCATCAATTTTAAGTTTTGCAATGGCATTAAGATATTCATTAGACCTAGATAATGAGGCTGATACTTTAGAAAAAGCTGTTCAAGACGTTTTAAATGATGGTCTTAGAACTAAAGACATAATTTCTGAAGGTATGAAAGAAGTATCAACATCAGTAATGGGTGATGCAATAATTTCAAAATTGCAATAATTAAAAATTTATTCTAGAGTTCAGTAATGCCAAATTACACAGCACCAGTTGAAGATATGATGTTTCTTTTTGATAAGTTGAGAAACAATAAAAATTATAATGAAATCGAAAAATACAAAGAGGTTAGCTCAGAATTAGTAAAAGATATATTGGTTGAAGCAGCTAAAATTAATGAGAATCTAATTTTACCATTAGCAAAATCAGGTGATGAAAACCCGTCAGTCTTAGAGAATGGAGTAGTTAGAACACCTCCTGGATACAAGGAGGCTTACACAAAATATATTGAGGATGGATGGACTTCACTTTCTTGTGACCCAAAATATGGAGGTCAAGGAATGCCAAAAACAGTAAGTGCTTTCTTTGATGAAATGCTTTCTTCTGCAAGTCTATCATTTAAGCTTTATAGCGAATTAAGTATTGGTGCTTATAATTGTATAAAACATCATGCAACAGATGTGATAAAAGATAAATATCTTCCAAAAATAGTAGAAGGTAAGTGGAGTGGCACTATGTGTCTTACAGAACCAGTGTGTGGAACCGATTTAGGTTTATTAAAAACAAAAGCAGAAGAGCAACCTGACGGAACTTATAAAATTAGTGGTCAAAAAATTTTTATTACCTCAGGTGACCAAGATCTTACAGAAAACATTATTCACTTAGTGATAGCAAGAGCCACAGATTCTCCTGCTGGAACCAAAGGTATTAGTTTATTTTTAGTTCCTAAATTTATAGTTAATGAAGATAGCTCTATAGGCTCAAGAAATGGAGTTTCTACAGGTTCAATAGAAAGTAAAATGGGTATTAAAGGATCGGCAACTTGTGTCTTAAATTTTGATGGTGCAACTGGTTATATGATTGGACCAAAAAATAAGGGTTTAAGCTCAATGTTTACTATGATGAACCTAGAGAGGATAGTTGTTGGAATACAAGGCCTAGGAATTTCTGAAATAGCTTATCAAAACTCACTAAGCTATGCACATGAGCGAAAACAAGGAAAAACAAATTATAGTAAATCTGAAAATGGAGCAGATTATATTATTGAACATGCAGACATTAGAAAGTCTCTGCTTAATATGAAATCTATTATTGAAGGAGAGAGAGCATTATGTTTTTGGCTATCACAACAAACAGAAGTTAGTCTTTATCACCCAGATAAAAAAGTAAAACAAGAAGCGTCTGACCTTGTTTCCTTAATGACTCCGGTTGTTAAAACAATGTTTACAGATATGGGTATGGAAATAACTAGTGATGCAATGCAGATTCATGGTGGTTATGGATATACAAAAGACCAAGGAATAGAGCAATTATATAGAGATAATAGAATTACTCCAATATATGAAGGAACAAATTCGGTTCAAGCAGCAGATTTAGTTTTTAGAAAACTAGTAAATAAAAATGGTGATATAATTAATAAATATTTGGAATTGATCAAGAATGATTGCAACATTGAAAATGAAAAATTAAAACCCTTCATAGAGGAATTAAAAATACACTTAGAAATTTTATCTAAATTTACTACCTGGATTAAAGAAAAAACACAAAACTCAAAAGATGAAGCAAGTGCAGCATGTAATGACTATTTAAAAGCATTAGGCTTTGTATCTATAGCTCATGCATGGATAAAAGTTTTAGAGGTAAGTTTTAAAGATTATGAACAAAATAAAATTTTTTATGATGATAAAATACAAACTGCAAATTTTTATTTCAAAAGAGTTTTACCAAGAGCTGAAAGTCATTTTAAAACTGCCACATCAGGAAGTGATTACATAATGAATTTTAAATTCAATTAACATGAGTCATTACGATACAAATTTAGATAAAAATAAGGCTAACTATGTTCCTCTATCTCCTTTAACATTTTTAGAAAGAACTAAAGATATATATCCAAACTATGAAGCATTAGTTTATGAAAGTAGATCTTATACTTGGAAAGAGGTTTATAAAAGATGTGTTAAGTTTGCTAGCGCATTAGACAAGTTAGGTGTAAAAACTGGAGACACAGTTTCTATAATGGCCTTCAATACCCCTGAAATTTTTGAAGCTCATTATTCAATACCAATGGTGGGAGCTGTAATTAATGCAATTAATACAAGACTAGATCCAAATACAATAAGTTATATTTTACAGCATAGTGATGCAAAAGTTTTAATTGTAGATAGACAATTTCACGATGTAATCGAGAAAGCTTTAAAAAATGTTAAAAATAAAATTACAATTATTGATATTGACGACCAAGAAATAGACACAAGTTCTTTCAAAAAAATAGGAGAACTTGAGTATGAAAATTTCTTAAATACAGGTGATGAAAATTATGAATGGAAAAAGCCCAAAGATGAGTGGGAGGCAATCTCATTAGGGTACACATCTGGAACAACTGGAAAACCAAAAGGAGTAGTTTATCATCACAGAGGTGCATATTTAATGGCAACAGGCAGTGTAACAGCTTGGAACATGCCTAATAGACTAAATTTTTTATGCGTTGTACCAATGTTTCATTGTAACGGCTGGTGCTATCCTTGGACACTGGCGATGCTGCATTCAAGGGTAATTTGTTTAAGAAACATTGATGTGAAAAAAATGTTTGAATTAATTGATAAATATGAAGTAACTCATTTTGGTGGAGCACCAATAGTATTAAATATGATCGTTAATACTGCAAAAGAGGATCAAAAAGTTTTAAAAAGAAAAGTAAACGTTTTGACCGCGGGTGCCCCCCCACCAAGTATTATCTTTGAAAAAATGGAAAACCTTGGCTTTGAAGTGATGCATGTTTATGGATTAACAGAAACTTATGGTCATATGTTGCAGTGTGCATGGAACGAAGATTGGAACACTTTAGAAAAAGATAAAAAGAATGAAATTAAAGCAAGACAAGGTGTTAGATATCCTAATACTGAAGGTGCAGTTGTTATGAATCCTGAAACTATGAAGCAAGTTCCTAAAGATGGAAAAACCATGGGTGAAATTATGATTAGGGGAAACATTGTAATGAAGGGTTATTATAAAGATAAAGAAGAAACAGAAAAGTCAATGGCTGGTGGATGGTTTCACTCAGGAGATCTAGCGGTTGTGCATTCAGATGGATATATTAAAATTCAAGATAGATCTAAAGATATAATAATTTCAGGTGGTGAAAATATTTCTTCAATTGAAATAGAAAATACAATAGCAAATCATCCATCAGTATCTTTGGCTGCAGTTGTTGCTAAGCCAGATGAAAAGTGGGGAGAAACACCTTGTGCTTTTGTTGAGTTAATTAAGGATAAGTCTGCAGAAGAAAAAGATATCATAGATTTCTGTAGAGAAACTTTAGCAGGATTTAAACTTCCAAAAAAAGTTATATTTTGTGAGTTACCAAAGACATCAACTGGGAAAATACAAAAATTTGAGCTTAGAAAAAAATTAAAGGACTTAAGTTGATTCTTGAAATAGATGATAAAAAAGTTTTTGCTTCAGACGCAGGCCAAGGTATAGATAAAGATAAAGATACTATAGTTTTACTTCATGGAAGTGGCCTTTCTCATATTGTTTGGTCTTTAACAGAGCAATATTTATCAAATCAAAACTATAATATTCTAGCAATTGATTTACCAGGGCATGGGAATTCTGAAGGTAAAAGTTTAAGATCAATAGAAGAAATTTCTGATTGGTTAGAAAAAGTTTTTAATAAACTTAATATTTCTAAGATAACAATAATTGGACACTCGCAAGGATGTTTGGAGGCACTTGAATATTTTTTTAAATACCCGAAAAAAGTTAAAAACTTAGTATTTGTTGGCGGATCATATAGAATGCCAGTTAATCAAGACTTAATTGATCTTGCTGAAGATGGAGACGGTCAAGCAGTTAAACTAATGATGAGATGGAGTTACGAGAACTCTAAAAAATTTATTGGAGGCAATCCTGTACAAAAAATTATTAATTCTTCAAGAGATATTAGAGAAATTTTAGCTATTGATCTTGTAGCTTGTAATAATTATAAAAATGGATCTGAAGCTCTAAAGTCAATTAATTGCCCTACATTATTTATTTTTGGTGAGTTAGATAAGATGGTTAACCTAGAAAAAGGCAAGAAATTTGCTGAACTTATTCCTAATTCAAAAATACATACAATAAAAGGTTGTGGACATATGATTATGTTTGAAAAAGCTTTTGAAATGAGAGAAAAGATCTCTGAATTTCTAAAAAAATGACAAATTTTTCAATTGCAAAATCTAGAAGACTAAGAAGTACTCCGTATACCTCAAGAATAGAGAAACAAGGAGTTACAGCATACACAATTTATAATCACATGTTGTTACCTGCTGCTTTTGGATCAATAGAAAATAGTTACAAACATTTAAAAGAGCATGTTCAAGTATGGGATGTTGCTGCAGAAAGACAAGTAGAGATTTCAGGAAAAGACTCTGCAGAATTAGTACAATTGATGACATGTAGAGATTTATCAAAATCTAAAATTGGGAGATGTTATTATTGTCCAATAATAGATGAAAATGGAAACCTGGTTAATGATCCAGTTGTTTTAAAGCTGGATGAAAATAGGTGGTGGTTATCAATAGCAGATTCGGATGTAATATTTTTTGCTAAAGGTTTAGCATCTGGACATAAATTTGATGTTAAAATTATAGAACCAGTGGTGAATATAATGGCAATACAGGGTCCAAAATCATTTGCATTAATGGAAAAAGTTTTTGGAAAAAAAATTACTGAACTAAAATTCTTTGGATTTGATTATTTCGATTTTGATGAAACTAAACATTTAATAGCAAGGTCAGGATGGTCTAAGCAAGGTGGATATGAAGTTTATGTTCAAAATACAGAGTCAGGACAAAAATTATATGACTATCTTTTTGAAGTTGGAAAAGAATTTAATGTAGGACCTGGGTGTCCAAACTTAATAGAGAGAATTGAGAGTGCATTACTATCTTATGGAAATGATTTCGATAACAATGATAATCCATTTGAATGTGGTTTTGATCAATATGTTAGTTTGGATAGTGATATAAATTTTTTAGGAAAAGATAAATTAAAAGAAGTTAAATCAAAAGGAGCCCAAAAGAAGTTAATGGGTATTAAAATTGATATAAAAGAAATTAGTCTCACAGGATCAAAAAATTTATATGATGAGAAAAATAATATAATTGGTGAATTAAGGTCATCTTGTTATTCACCTCATTTTCAAATGGTTATTGGAATAGCAATGATCCAGAAGTCGCACTGGGAAGTATCTCAAACCTTTAAAATTCAAATAAATGATAACACTTTTAGTGGAAAAGTTTGTGATTTACCCTTCATCTAGTATAAAAGCCTAATAACATCATGAATATAGCAATTGTAGGAGCCACAGGTAACGTTGGAAGAAAAATTCTCGAAGTTCTAGAGAGAAAAAAACTTCCTATAAAGGAACTATTTTTAGTCGCTTCACCAAGAAGTGCTGGTCAAAAAATAAATTTTAGTGGCAAAGAGCATGAGGTCTTTAATCTTGAAACATTTGATTTTTCAAAAATTAAAATTACTTTCTTTGCAGCAGGTGGAAAAATTTCAGAGCAATATGCTTTAAAAGCAGCAAAGCACTCAATAGTTATAGATAATTCTAGTTTTTTTAGAATGGATCCTGATGTGCCATTAATTGTTCCACAGGTAAATCCAGAAGCAATTAAGAATATGAAAAAAAATATAATTGCTAACCCTAATTGCTCAACAGCTCAGTTAGTAATTGCTCTTAAACCATTACACGATTTATTTAATATTGAACGAATAATTGTCTCGACATATCAGTCAGTTTCAGGGGGTGGAAAAAAACCTATGAATGAACTAATAGAACAAACAAAATTATCTTTAGAAAATAAAGAAATCACATCTTTAAATTTTACTAAACAAATAGCTTTTAATGCCATTCCTCAAATTGATGTTTTTGCAGATGATGGTTATACTAAAGAAGAATTAAAAATGACTAATGAAACCAAAAAAATTCTTGGTGACAAAATAGAATTAACTGCAACTTGTGTAAGAATTCCTGTCCTGATTTCTCATGCAGAGTCAGTAAATATTCAATTTGAAAAACCATTTTCTTTAGAAAAAGTTAGAGATGCCTTTAGTAAAGCAGAAGGCTGTGAGGTTTATGATAAAAGAGAAGATGGAGGATATAGTACTCCAATCGAAGCAGAAGGTAGAGACGAAACTTATATTTCAAGAATAAGAGAAGATAAAACTAATAAAAATTCATTAAACCTATGGATTGTTTCTGATAACTTACTTAGAGGAGCGGCATTGAATGCTGTTGAGATTGCGGAAACTTTAATTAAAGGTGAATTTAATGGAAAATAATAATCCTTTATCACCACACATTCAGATCTATAGATGGCACATATCTTCTTTAGTATCTATTTCACATAGAATTACAGGAATAATAAATATAGTTGCTATAACAATAATTTGTTTTTGGATTGCATCATTATTACTAGGTGAAAATAGTTATGAGTTTACAAAGGTATTTTTAAACTCTATTTTAGGAAAATTCATAATTTTAGGTTTAACATGGTCATTTAGTTTCCAGATATTAAGTGAAATAAGACATTTAATTATGGACCTAGGATATGGGTTTGAATTAAAAGTAACAAAGATAACAGGATTAATCGTGATTATTGGTTCATTTTTTTTAACAATTTTAATTTATTTAATTGGAAAACAATTTATTTAGCATGAATAACGTGACTAAAAAATGGCTATTAATGAGAGTAAGCTCTGTGGTGTTAATACCACTAATGATATGGTTTATTTTAAATTTAGTTTCAGTTTTCAATAAAGATTATGTTGATATTGTTAATTTTTTTTCAAATCAGCCATCTAAAATTTTAGTTTCTCTATTGTTAGTTTTTGCCTATTTTTTTTCAGCCTTAAGTATTAGTGAGGTGTTTGAAGACTATATAGAGGATGAAAAAATCAAAAATGTCGCAAACAAAACTTTGAATATATTTGCTATAATAATTCCCTTAATTACAATTATAATAATATTTAATTTAAATATATGAGTTCATATAAAATTATAGATCATGAATACGATGTTATCGTACTTGGCGCAGGTGGATCAGGCTTAAGAGCTGCTGTTGGTTTAAGTGAAGCTGGTTTAAAGACAGCCTGTATTTCAAAAGTATTTCCAACAAGAAGTCATACCTCTGCCGCTCAAGGAGGAATTTCTGCATCATTAGGGAATATGGGTGAAGATGATTGGCGTTGGCATATGTATGATACAGTCAAAGGTGCTGACTGGTTAGGTGACCAAGATAGTATCGAGTATCTTTGTAAAGAAGCTCCAGCAGCTGTGATAGAATTAGAAAAATATGGAGTTCCATTTAGTAGAACTGATGATGGTAAAATTTACCAAAGACCTTTTGGTGGAATGACAAAAAATTATGGCAATGGAATTGTTCAAAGAACATGCGCAGCCGCAGATAGAACTGGACATGCAATACTTCACACTCTTTATGGGCAAGCCTTAAAACACAACACTGAATTTTTTATTGAATACTTTGCTCTAGATTTATTAATGAAAGATGGTGAATGCAAAGGTCTTATTGCTTGGAATTTAAATGATGGAACAATTCATAGATTTAGAGCTCACAGCACAATAATTGCAACAGGTGGTTATGGAAAAGCTTATTATTCTGCAACTTCAGCACACACTTGTACTGGAGATGGAAATGCAATGGTTTTAAGAGCAGGTTTACCATTACAAGATATGGAATTTGTACAATTTCATCCAACAGGAATTTATGGACATGGAACTTTAATTTCTGAGGGTGTTAGAGGAGAAGGTGGCTATTTAGTTAATTCAAAAGGTGAAAGATTTATGGAACGCTATGCACCAAAAGCTAAAGACTTAGCATCTAGAGATGTAGTAAGTAGATCAATGTCAATTGAGATTAATGAAGGAAGAGGTGTGGGTAAAGAACAGGATCATGTCCACTTACACTTAAGTCATTTAGACAAAAGTATTATAGAAAGTAGACTCCCAGGAATAACTGAAGCAGCAAGATTATTTGCAAATGTTGATGTAACTAAAGAGCCAATACCAGTAGTTCCCACCGTTCATTACAATATGGGAGGTATCCCAACAAACTATAAAGCTGAAGTATTAACAGGCAATGATTCTGAAACAGTTCCAGGATTAATGGCAATTGGTGAGGCTGCCTGCGTTTCTGTTCATGGAGCGAATAGATTGGGGTCTAATTCTTTAATTGACCTAGTTGTATTTGGAAGAGCCGCAGCTAGAAGAGCTGCAGAACTTGTAAAACCAGGAACCCCACATGAAGATATAGGAGAGACTGAAACAGAAAAATGCTTAGAAAGATTTGATAAATTAAGAAACTCTAATGGTGAAAATAGTACTGCAGAGCTTAGACTTTCAATGCAAAAAACCATGCAATCAAAGTGTGCTGTTTTTAGAACAGAAAAAACACTTAAAGAGGGTGTTGATGATATTAGAAAAGCATACGATGGAATGGAATCAATTTCTGTAAAAGATAGGTCGCTTGTTTTTAACACTGATTTAGTGGAAACATTGGAGTTTGATAACTTGATAAGACAAGCAATTACAACAGTGGATTCTGCTTATAATAGACAAGAGAGCAGAGGCGCACATGCAAGAGAAGATTTCCCAAAAAGAGACGATGAAAAATTTATGCAACATACTATTGCTTGGTGCAATGGAAAAGATTCAAAAATTGGTTATAGACCAGTTACTAAAACAACTTTAACAAATGAAGTTCAATACTTTCCACCACAAGAAAGAGTTTATTAGTGGTTCAAATAAATTTACCTAAAAATTCAGAAGTTCAAAAAGGTATCTATTATCAAGATAAAACTGGATCAAAAAATATCAGAAAAGTAAATGTTTATAGGTGGGATCCCTCAAATGGAGAAAATCCAAGAGAGGATACTTATGAAGTTGATATGGATAACTGTCCTTCAAAAGTATTAGATATTTTAAATAAGATTAAAAACGAAATTGACCCATCATTGGCTTATCGGAGATCATGTGCACATGGTGTTTGTGGATCTTGTGCAATGAATATGGATGGTAAAAATGGTTTAGCATGTACAAAACCTCATTCAGAAATTGAAGGAGATATAAATATTTATCCACTACCTCATCTAAAAGTTAAAAAAGATTTAATTGGTGACTTAAGTGGATTGTATAAACAATACGAATCAATTGAGCCTTGGTTGAAAACAAATACAAAAGTTGAAACTACAGAAATTATTCAATCTCAAAAAGATAGAAAAAAATTAGATGGGGCATATGAATGTATCATGTGTGCATGTTGTTCCACTTCTTGCCCAAGCTATTGGTGGAATGAGGATAAATTTTTAGGTCCTGCAGTTTTACTTCAAGCTTATAGGTGGATAGTAGATAGTAGAGATGATGAAAGAAAAGAGAGATTAAAAAAAGTAGCTGATGAACTTAAGTTGTATAGATGTCATACTATTATGAATTGCACTAATGCTTGTCCTAAGGGATTAAATCCAGCAAAAGCCATAGCTGAATTGAAAAAAATGCTTGCAACAAGCTAATTACCCCTTTAAATAACACCATTCATGAATTTATTAGAACATTTTGTTGGTGGAAAGCTAATTTCAGGCTCATCTGACAGAAAAAGTAAAATTTTCAATCCTGCAACGGGTGAACAAGAATCCGAAGTAAGGTTAGCTAGTAAAACTGACCTTGATCAAGCTGTAGAAGTAGCAAAAAAAGCTTTTGAAACTTGGTCACAGAAACCTCCCCTTCAAAGAGCAAGAGTGATGTTCAAATTTAAAGAGTTAATAGAAAAAAATACCGATGAGCTTACAAAATTAATAGTTTCAGAACATGGTAAAGTTTATGAAGATGCCAAAGGTTCTTTAACAAGAGGATTAGAAGTAGTTGAGTTTGCATGTGGAATTCCACATTTACTTAAAGGAGAATTTTCAGAAAATGTAGGAACTAATGTGGATAGCTGGTCAATGCGTCAGCCACTTGGAGTAGTTGCTGGTATTACACCTTTTAACTTTCCAGCAATGGTACCGATGTGGATGTTTCCTATTGCTATAGCTTGTGGAAATACATTTATTTTAAAACCATCAGAAAAAGATCCCTCTTGTCCACTAAGACTTGCAGAACTACTAACAGAAGCTGGATTACCAGATGGTGTTTTTAATGTTGTTAATGGAGATAAAGAGTCTGTTGATGCAATCTTAACAAACAAAGATGTCAAAGCTGTAAGTTTTGTAGGTTCAACACCAATTGCTAAATATATTTATGAAAATTCTGCAAAAAATGAAAAAAGAGTTCAAGCTTTAGGTGGTGCAAAAAATCATTTAGTTGTAATGCCTGACTGTGATCTTGATGGTGCAGTAAATGGATTAATGGGTGCTGCGTACGGGTCAGCTGGAGAAAGATGTATGGCCCAATCAGTAGCAGTAGCTGTAGGAGATATAGGTGACGAACTAGTTGCACGTTTATCAAAAAAAGCTGAAGCTTTAAAAGTTGGACCTGGCATGGATAAAACATCTGAGATGGGTCCATTGGTTACCAAAGAACATTTAGAAAAAGTAAAAGGTTATGTTGATCTAGGCGTTGAAGAAGGTGCTAAATTAGTTGTTGATGGAAGAAATATAAAGCTTCAAGGTTATGAAAATGGTTTCTTTATTGGGGGCTGTTTATTTGATCATGTTCAAAAAGATATGAGAATTTATAAAGAAGAAATATTTGGACCAGTTTTATCAGTAATAAGAGTTAAAACTTTCGAAGAGGCAACAAAATTAATTAATGACCATGAGTATGGAAATGGAGTAAGCATCTATACGAGAGATGGTGATTCAGCCAGAACATTTGCTAGTAAAATTCAAGTTGGTATGGTTGGAATCAATGTTCCGATACCTGTGCCAATGGCTTTTCATAGTTTTGGTGGATGGAAAAGATCATTATTTGGAGACAGTGCAATGCATGGTGCTGAAGGAATTAAATTTTATACAAAACTTAAAACAGTAACATCAAGATGGCCCTCTGGAATAAGATCTAATCCAGAATTTATCATGCCAACAATGAAATAAGGAAAAAAATGAAAAAAATATCTTTAATAGGTGCAGGTCAAATTGGGGGCACTTTAGCTCACTTAATTGGAACTAAAGAAGTTGCTAATGAAGTTGTATTGTTTGATGTTGCAAGCGGAATAGCTAAAGGTAAAGCTTTGGATATTGCTCAATCTTCTTCTGTTGATGGCTTTC
>CAJQSQ010000042.1 GCA_905616395.1 uncultured Candidatus Pelagibacter sp.
TTTGAATTCTGTCTAATAAATTCTTAGTGCTGTCTAGGGCAACAATATTTCCTTTGTTTAATATAGCTATTCTTCCACACATTTCCTCAGCTTCCTCAAGATAATGAGTTGTTAGAATGATAGTTACACCAAGTTCATTGAGTAATTTTACATTTTTCCATAAATTCTGCCTTAACTCCACATCAACGCCAGCTGTAGGTTCGTCCAAAATAACTATTGGTGGCTGATGAACTAAAGCTTTAGCCATTAGCAACCTTCTTTTCATTCCACCAGATAAACTTCTAGCATAGCTATTAGCTTGTTTTTCTAGGGATACTAATTTTAGAATTGTATCTGTAATTCTATCTTTTTCTTTAATTCCATAGAGGCCAGCCTGTAACTCTAATAATTTCCTTGGACTAAAAAATGGATCAAGATTTACTTCTTGAGGCACTATTCCAACTGAAGCTCTAACCTGTCTAGGGTTCTTGTCTAGGTCAAAACCCCAGACATTTACTTGTCCTGCTGTTTTTACCACTGTACCTGCTAAAATATTTATAAATGTTGTTTTTCCAGCACCATTAGGACCAAGAAGACCAAAAATTTCTCCTTCTTTCACGTCCAAGTTTAAATCATTTAATGCAAGGTTATCTCCAGCCTGTTTACTTGAATAAATTTTTTTTAAGTTTTTAACAGAAAGTATATTTTTTTGCTCCATGCGTGTTAATACATTTATAGTATTTAAAATTATTAAGATAATATTATTTAATGGATAAAAAAATAAAAAAAACAGACCATTTTTATTTAATAGATGGTTCGGGTTATATTTTTAGAGCTTATTATGCATTGCCACCACTAACTAGAAAAAGTGATGGTTTACCTGTTGGTGCAGTTAGTGGATTTTGTAGCATGCTATTTAAACTATTAGAAGATTCAAAATCAAATGAAAATCTTCAAAAACCTACGCACTTTGCAGTAATATTTGATGCAGCTAGAAAAACTTTTAGAAATGAAATCTATTCAGACTACAAAGCTAATAGATCAGAAGCACCAGATGATTTAGCACCACAGTTTGAATATATAAGAAAGTCTGTAGTTGCTTTTAATTTACCATCTGTAGATCTTCCAAATTATGAAGCAGATGATTTAATAGCTACTTATGCAGAGCAAATTTTAGCAAAGGGTGCGAAGGTAACAATAGTCTCTTCAGATAAAGACTTAATGCAATTGTATAGAAAAGACGTTCGTATATTCGATCCAATGAAAAATAAATTTATAACATCTGAAGATATAGTAACCAAATTTGGAGTGGGTCCAGAAAAAGTTATTGATGTTCAATCCTTAGCCGGGGACAGTAGCGATAATGTTCCAGGAGTTCCAGGTATAGGTGTTAAGACTGCAGCAGAACTGATTAATAAATATGGAACTTTAGAAAAGTTATTAGATAACGCTCAAGAAATAAAACAAAATAAACGAAGAGAAACACTTATAGAAAACAAAGATAAAGCGATAATTAGTAAAAAATTAGTGACACTAATGAAAGATGCTCCAGTTGAAAGAAAGATAGAAGAATTTAATCTAAAGGAGATTGATAAAGATAAGCTATATAAATTTTTACGAGAAATGGAGTTTAATAGACTTCTTAACTCTGTCATCTCTGCATATGGAGAACCTGAGCTAGGAGAAATCGCAAGAGAGACAAAACCTGAAAAAAAACAGCAAAATATAAGTAAAAAAAACTATCATTTAATTACAAATGAAAAAGAAATAGATGAGTGGATTAACGAAGCAGAGGAAGCTGGAGAACTGGCAATTGATACTGAAACTAGCTCACTAGATGCACATCAAGCTGATTTAGTGGGAATTTCATTAAGCACTAAAATTGGTAAAGCTTGTTATATTCCAATTGGTCATAAGTTTAAAGGATGTTTAAAAAAAGAAGCTGTAATTAAAAAATTAAAACCACTCTTAGAAGACAAGAGTGTAAAAAAGATTGGTCAAAATATTAAGTTTGATTTTATTGTCTTGTTTAAACAAGGGATAATTATGAATTCTATGGAAGACACGATGTTGATGTCTTATGTACTAGATGCTGGAAAAAATAGACATAACATGGATACCCTTTCCGAGATCCATCTACAGCATAAAACAATTTCATTTAAAGAAATTGTTGGCACAGGTAAGAAGGAAATAAATTTTAGTGATGTAGAACTGGAT
>CAJQSQ010000043.1 GCA_905616395.1 uncultured Candidatus Pelagibacter sp.
CCTAAAAAGGGATCTTTTTTAAGTAACATGAGTAAGGGGGCAATTCCAATTGCAACTAAATTGACAAAAAAAGAAACAAAAATTTCTAATTTAATTGCTAAAGATCTTAAAAAAAATGATATCTATTTTTCAGGTATTGATTTTATAGATCAAAAATTAAATGGAGATATAAACGTAACTTCTCCTACTGGTCTAAAAACATTTTATGATCTTACAAATATAAATCTTGCTAAAAACTTTTGGAAAGGTTTGGGCGCTTGAATAATTTAACTGAACAGCAAAAAGGATCTTTGTTAGCTTTTGTTGCAGTAATGTTTATTACACCTGATAGCTTATTTATAAGGCTTTCTAATGTAGATACTTGGGGGTTAGTTTTTTATCGAGGGCTTATTCCTTTTATTA
This sequence comes from uncultured Candidatus Pelagibacter sp., assembly GCA_905616395.1. Taxonomy (GTDB): domain Bacteria; phylum Pseudomonadota; class Alphaproteobacteria; order Pelagibacterales; family Pelagibacteraceae; genus Pelagibacter. Next base: position 403 of record CAJQSQ010000043.1, read on the forward strand.
CTGTCTTTTTGGGTATGTTAATAATTTACAAATTAAACTTTTTTAAGATGCTTTTCTCAAGTGGATATCATGGGCTACTTTATATAGGAACTTTTTCAGTCACAAATATTACCTTTGTAGTATCAATACAAAATACAAATGTTGCTAACACGTTGGTTATGATTGCTATGGCTCCTATGTTATCTGCTTTTCTTGGTGCAATATTTTTAAAAGAATTACCTGATAAAAAAACGTGGATCACAATATTTGTAACATTTACTGCTGCCATATACATATTCTATGATTCTATTCAGCTTGGTAATTTTTATGGTGATATTTTAGGCTTAGTAACCGCCTTAGGGCTGGCTGTTGGAGCAGTTACAATTAGATCGGCTAAAGATAAGAATTTAATTCCCGCTGCCGTTGTTGGTAAGTTAATTGTAGCTATGTTTGCGCTTCTATTTATTGAAAGTTTTGCACTAGTGGATAATGACCTAATTATTGTTCCTTTAATGTGTGTTATGTGTGTTGCTATACCTTTTGTACTAGTTACCATAGCCCCAAGGTTCATACCCGCAGCTGAAGTGAACCTATTCTTCTTATTAGAGACTATAATTGGTCCTATTTGGGTATGGTTGATTATTAAGGAACAACCTAGTCTTGAAACTATCCAAGGTGGAGCTGTTATTATTACAGCCATTGCAATCCACTCATTTATCAAGTTAAAGAATTCATAATTATTGCATATTAAAGACTTGATTTACATCTAGATCACAAATAAGTACGGTCAATTTTATGAATAAAGTTTTAAAGAATTCTTGGGCATTGTTTTTAGGTATGGGCTTTTTAATGATGGCCTATGGATATCAGAGTTCACTCCTAGGGGTAAGAGCAGTGAAAGAAGAATTTAGTCTAGCAGCCACTGGTTTTATGATGTCAGGGTATTTTGTTGGATACTTTATTGGTACAACAACAATTACCAGTCTTATATCTCGAGTTGGTCATATAAGAGTTTTTGCTGCTTTTGCATCCTTAGCTTCTTTGGTCATCTTAGTTCACTCCGTTTTTATAAATCCATATATCTGGTTTATACTAAGAGTTTTAACCGGAATAAGTATGGTTTGTATTTATACTGTCGCTGAAAGTTGGTTGAATGATAGATCGAGCAATAAAAATAGAGGAAGTGTTTTGTCTATTTATATGGTTATTTTATATGGCTCAATGGGTACAGGTATGTTTTTATTAAATTTTAGCAATCCTATAAATTATGAACCTTTCATATTAATTTCAATCATTACATCTATTGCTCTTATACCAATTTTATTAACTAAAAAAAAACCACCTACATTTAAAAAGATTAAGGGTATGCCCTTAAAAGAACTTTATAGGACTTCACCTTTTGGTGTGGTAAGCGCATTTTTTTATGGAACTATTCAATCAGCACTATTTACATTGTTAGCAGTTTATGCCGCATCGATGAATTTTACTATATTCCAGATATCACTTGTAACTTTTCTACTAGCAATCTCTGGTGCTATTTCACAATATCCTATTGGAAAACTTTCTGATAAATATGACAGAAGAAAAGTAATAGTGATTTCAACTTTTGGTGCATGCATTTTTGCTATACTTGCTATTGTATCATCAGGGCAAATGTATTTACCAGGTGCTCTCGCTACAAGCAAAGTATGGTTTTTTATTTTTTTAATTTGTTTTTCTATTTGTAGCTTACCAATGTTTTCTTTAATTTGTGCTCATACTAATGATTATATACCGAAAGAAAAATTTGTAGCAGCTGGAGCTGGTATACAATTTACATTTGGATTGGGTGCAATGGGTGGTCCATTTCTTTGTTCAATCTTTATGGATATAGTTGGCTCGAATGGGTTTTTTTTATTTTTATTTTTATTTCATGCTTTAATAGGAATATTTGGTATTTATAGAATGAAGATTAGAGCTACGGTAGAAAATCCCGATTCTCAATTCGTTGCAATGCCTTCAACCATTACACCTGCTGGAATTGAATTGAACCCAACAACAGAACCTATTGAAGAACCAGTAAAAACTGAAGTTGCTCAAGGAACAACTAATCTTTAAGCGTAACGTCCAGCCACATAACCAGACGACCACGCCCATTGAAAGTTATACCCACCCAAGTGACCAGTAACATCTACCACCTCACCAATAAAAAATAGGCCTGGGTGCTTCTTAGACATCATTGTTTTAGAGGAAATTTCATCTGTATCTATGCCCCCGAGAGTAACCTCGGCTGTTCTATAACCTTCAGAGCCTGTTGGATTTATAGCCCAAGCATTTATGGAATTACTTAACTTATTTAATATCTTGTTTGATAATTCACATATATTTCCACTAACATTATTTTCATTACAAATAATATGAGCTAGTCTTTTAGGAAGAATTTCTGAAACTATAGCGTTTATATCATGTTTAGGATTGGAGTTCTTTCTGTCTCCCAAAAATTTAATAACATCTAATTTTGGTGAAAGATTAATTTTAATATCTTCTCCTAATTTCCAATAGGAAGAAATTTGTAAAATAGAAGGTCCACTTAAACCTCTATGTGTGAACAACATCCCTTCTTCAAATAGTATCTTTTTAAACGAGACAACAGCTTCAACAGATAGCCCTGTAAGCTCTTTACATATAGCAAGTATTTTTTCACTAAATGTTAAAGGTACTAAGGCAGGCAATGTTTCAACAATATTTAAATTAAATTTTTGAGCAATATCGTAACCAAATTTACTTGCTCCAATTTTAGGAATAGACAAACCACCTGTGGAAATAATTAGTGAATCACAAAAATATTTATCAGAGTCAATAACCGCAAAATATTTATCATCATGTTTATCAATATCAGTGATTAATGTATCTTTTTTCAAAACTACTTTTGCCATTTCACATTCTAAAAGTAGCATATCAATGATTTGCTGTGCACTCTCATCACAAAAAAGTTGTCCTAATTTTTTTTCATGAAATTTTATATTATGTTTATTTATTAAATCTATAAAATCATTTTGTGTGTATTGACTCAATGCAGATATTACGAATTTAGGATTGTTTGAAATAAATTTACTAGGGTGAGTATTAATATTTGTAAAATTACATCTTCCGCCACCAGATATACGAATTTTTTCACCTATTTTTTTTGCATGATCTATTAAAAGTACTTTTCGACCACGTTTGCCAGCTTCTATAGCACTCATCATGCCTGCTGCACCCGCACCGACTATAATAACATCATATTTTTCTGTCATGAATTAATTATAAAATTTAATAATGTGGTGGTTTTGTATCTTCTTTATTAATACCGGATTCAATTCCACTATCTAATTCTTCAATTCTTTTATTAAGATTTGAAATTTCTTTTTTTAAGCTCATAATTTCTTTTTGCTGGGAATAAAGCTCACTACTCATTTGAGACATTTCTTGCTGTAGAAAAGTAATCTGCTCTTCTAATTTTTTAACTAAATTTTCCATAAATCGTAACTTATTGCTTCATTCAGAGTAAATCAA